>CAZYGG010000004.1:0-105485 GCA_964647585.1 uncultured Desulfobacterales bacterium | reverse complement strand
GAAAAACGCTTAAAAAAATACGTAACTCTAAACTTATTTTTCAACAGCCTGCTAAGCACTATGTTCTAAGTAATAATTTTGAGAAAGGGGCTGAATATTCAAGATTAGCGAGCAAGCAAGCTCAAAATAAATCTGCTTACAGCGATGCAGTATCCTACATCAAAAAGAGTTTGATCTGCCTTGGGAGGTTGCCACAAACAGATTCTGTAAAGAAAAAAATTATTGATGCAAGGACCGCTTGGGCAACTTACTGTATAAATCTAAATTGCCACCTTGAAGGTATGCAGGCCGTTTCGCCCATAGTAAATGCTGCAAAGAAATTAAATTATAGCAAGAGGCTCCCTCGAATATATGTGACGACCGGAAGCTATAAACTTTTTACGGAGAATGATTTCGAAAAAGGTATTGAAGAGCTAAATCATGCAAAATCACTTTCTGAGAAAACGGGCGATTTCTTATCTCTATGGTACGCTTACTATTATCTTGGAATTGCCTATTTCTGGAATGTTGATTTTGAAACAAGCTTGGCTCAACATCAGATGGCGTTAGATCTGAGTAGCGCTGCTAAAAATGTAAGGGGTATTTGTTTTGCAAAGAGTTCTATCGCAGGCTTCAATTTAGCTACAATTGGGGAAATTAGCCGTGCCTATGAAATGAGTAAAGAGGTCTTGGCACATGCAAATGAAACCGGTGATATTTTCATACTGCAAATCGCCCACGTAATTTTTGGCTCATGCTGCTTTTTTATGGGGTTAAATACGGAGGCAAAAAATTCCCTTCTGGAGACTATAGTTTTAAATAAAAAATGCAGCAATATCGTCTGCGGAATGTGGGCATATACTTGGCTTGGGGAATTGAATTTTACCATCGGGGATTTCGAAAAAGCCGAATATTTTCTTAATCAAGGCAATATTTTAATGGAACAAAATCGAATCCCTTCATGGGGCAACTTAACTAAAATTTCATCTATAAAAGCTAAGCTGAGTCAAAATAACAAGGAGATTGATTTAGAGTCTGTTTTTAAATTAGCGAAACAAAACAAGATAAAGTTCCTTGAGGGAATGATCGCATATTCCATTAGCGGCATCTTAATGAACATCGGTGATCAATTTTTTCCAGATGCAGAAAAATGGATTATTAAAGCTATCGAAACTGATAGTAGAAATGGAATGGTGTGGCATTTAGGAAGGGATTACGCTCTTTATTCTGAATTTTATAAGCGAAAAGGCGATCTGTTGAAATACAGAGAAAGTTTGGGAAAGGCAATCGAAATCTTTCACAAATGTGGGGCTGATGGGTGGGTTGAAAAATACGAAAAAGAGTTGTCATAAAAATAGTTAAAATTTGTTGATCAAAAGTTAATATAACTACTATTTATCACCAGTTTTCATTGGGTTGTGATATGTTAGGTTTCTGGCAAGTTAACAGTACCCTCAAGTCTTATTGAACCACTCCACTTAATATCCGAAATAATCACTTAAGTTTGGAGGAATCCCATGACGCTCATTGATTTTAGGAGAATCTTCTTTGATAGGTATAGTACGTACTCACATGAAGATCGGCAGAAAGCATACCTACTATTTTGGGGGAGCTTCTGGGGAGTTTTAGTTGGATTATTTATGCTGATTTTCCGTTTTCAATATCAGGCACCAGGAGGAGGAATTGATTATAGGCTCTCGGCTGCATCCTTATTTTTAAGTGTATGTTTTGCGTTATGTGGGTACTCGACATGGCGCGGAAAATTCCGAACAGCTTCTTTAACCATGTTGTTTTTTCTTAGCTTAATTTTTTGTGTAGCATATTTTACGAGTTTGTATCGTTTTTGCGAGACCGGAATATTCACACACAGAGAATTTTTCTATACTATCCTTGCCTATACAGCCATATTTCATTCCAGACGGATTTTAATTATTATGGCGGTTATAATTACAGTTGGGTCAGTTTTCACTCCATTATTTATTAAACCGAACTTTGTATCCCCTATAAATCATTATGTGACAGCAACATTGATTAATGGCACGGCAATGTACATTTCGGTATCTGTCTTACTTTTTTTTAGTTCCTTAATAAATCAAAGGTCACTTAATACCGCTGAAAAAGAAATAACTGCCGGCAAAACTCTCAGTGCAAGTCTTGACCAGAAAGTAAAAGATCGAACAAAAGAACTGAAAGATAAGAATATTGTGCTAACTAACATTGAGAATAATCTGAAAAGGTATCTTCCAGTGCAATTGGTCAATAACATCAAATCGGATAGCAAAGACGCGACACCAGAGGCCAAAAGAAAAAAATTAACCATGTTTTTTTCAGACATCAAAGATTTTACCCAGATAACTGATGCTATGGAGCCTGAGGATATGGCCAGGCTGTTGAATGAGTATCTTACAGAAATGAATAATATAACAGATGAATATAATGGCACCCTTGCTCAGATAACTGGTGACTCTCTTTTAGTTTTTTTCAGTGCTCCGGTGTATATGAATGACAGGGATCATGCTACCAGGTGTGTTAACATGGCCCTTGATATGCAGACGCGGATGAAGGAACTCGAAAAAAAGTGGTTCAAACTCGGAATTGACGAGAGCCTTCGGATTCGCTGCGGTATCAACACAGGAATGGCCACAGTGGGAGACTTTGGGTCGAATACCAGGAAACTTTATACTGCTCACGGTATGCAGGTTAACATCGCGGCAAGATTAGAACAGGCCTGCGACCCCGGTAGCATACTTATTAGTCATTCGACATGGGCTTTGGTAGATGATAAAATTCAGTGTACTGAACAAGGTCAGATCAGTATTAAAGGTTATCATAAACCGGTTAGGATATATCGCGTTGAAACAAATTAGTGAAAAATTTTGTTTAGCTCCATTGAGTTTCTCGGGACAATGTTAGGATCGGTTCTGGAACTTGTCATATCGAAACCGGTGACTACTGATATTTGTCACTAAATTGAGAACCCTTTGATATTTCCTACAAATCACAGTATCGAAACTGCACACAACGACCATAATTCCTCTGTTGGATCATAATCGATTCGGAGAGGATTACCGGATATAGTCTTCGCCGGTTTTTTCAGGATCAGAAGCCCGACCAAAAGAAGATGTGGTCGGTTTTTATAACAGAAGACTGTCCGGAGTCGTTAGTCCTGAAAGGCCTGTTTTGCAACCGGGTTGGTTGATTGAAACTTAAGGCGGTGGACTCGTAGGATACTTATTGCTGTCATTTACAAACGCTCAGAATGGTTTTTGTGACCTGACCACTTGGGGAGATTATCATCCATATCCATTACCCGCGAACCGTAAAAAAGATGGCAAGTCGGTCTGAGTTTTTCTGGAAACACTGCTAACTCACTAAAATCAAATAGTGATGGAAAGGCAAGCCACATCCTGCGGCCCTCATCCGCGATCGGAGTTCCGCACAAGGCACAACTGACTTTGCAGGGCAGGACTCTCTCATGGGTGTTGCGTTCGTTGTTGTAGAACTTCAGGCAATCCAAACCTTTCGTTATCCTGACATCATGTTTGTGGAAAATGGCCGCCCATTGCATGGGAGCCCCATGTAGCTTCTGACATGCCAAGCAATGGCAGATCTTCGCATCTACGGGGTCGGCGCACACCTCATATTGAACAGCATGGCAGTAACAACTGGCCCGATACTTAACCTTAAAATGAGCATCCGCAATGGAGGCATATTCCGATCCGAATTCATTTTCCATGCTATCTCCTTTCCGGAAAGTATTCCAGAAGCTATCTCAAAAAAGTCTTCTTGTCTGGCATAACTGGAAGGCGACGACTGATTGGCCCAATCTCGAAACAAAGTCCGTATGGATTTTGTCAGACCTTCAACATTTTTTAATTATTTGAGCAGTCGGGGAGTTTTGATCGTCATGCCGGACTTGATCCGGCATCCAGCGACGTTTCCTTTATACGGACTGGATCCCGGCTTTCGCCTGGATGACGGGCGTTCACCAAGAAAACTTCCCGACTTCTGAATTATTTAGCATTTCACTCGAACCCTTGGATCCTGGACCCCTTGACCCCTCTGGGGTAACACCTGTCAATTGGAGATTACTTATTTATCGGCCCTAATCAACTACAACTAATCGGGAGATGATCCATAAATTCATTGTATTATTCACTACCTGTCAACGGACGGTCCCTGCGGTTATCATTTGGGGACGCCAGTTCGAGCACCCGGGTGATGGCGCGTGGTATCTCTTCCGGCAGGTGGGTAATATACAGCAAATTCGTGGCGGCCAGATTGCAGATTTGCGCCACCATCGCCAGAATGCGTTTACGGTTTTCCGGATCCAGCCCCTGGCAGGGTTCATCCATGACCAGCAGCCGGGGTGTCTTCACCATGGCCCGGGCCAGCAGCACCAGCCGTTTTTCCCCATACGAGAGTTGATCAAAGGGGAGCGCCCGTTTTGCGGCCAGATCAATATTCGACAACCACTGATCAGCCAATGCTTTCTGTTTTCTGCTGCAGTTCCGATAGAGCCCAACGGAGTCGAAAAACCCTGACCGGACGACCTCAATAACCCGAATGCCTTTGCGGTAGCGGATTTGCAGTTCGGAAGAGATGAGGCCGATATGCGTTTTGATCTCCCAGATACTCTCGCCGGAACCCCTACGGCGACCGAACAAACGGATGTGGTTGGCGTAAGCCTGGGGGTGATCCCCGGTTATCAGTTTCACCAGGGTGGATTTCCCGGAACCGTTAGGTCCGAGAACCGCCCAGTTTTCTCCCTCGCAAAAGGTCCAGTTCAATCGGTCCAGCACTACCTTCTTCCCGTAGGCAACCGTTGTGTTCTGCAGGCAGATCAGCTCCCGGCCGGTGGCCGGGCTGCCCTGGGCCGGCTTTATACCGGAGACCTGGCGGCGTGGTCGCCGGTGGTTGTAAAGGGCATCGATATTTTCCGGGATCAGGATTTTTTCACGGGGCCCCTGCGCGGTGACCCGTCCGGACTTAACACACAGGACATGGGAGAAGTGATGGCTGATTCGGTCCAGCTGGTGGGTGACCAGCACAATGGTGGTGCCGCTTTGCATGAGCTCGGGGAGGGTCCGGGCGAGATTTTTCGCCGCGCCCGCGTCCAGGCCTTCGTACGGCTCGTCAAGGATCAGCAGGCGCGGGTGGCCGGCCATTGCGCGGGTCAGCAGCACCCTGCGGAACTCACCCGAAGAGAGATCGCGGATACTGCTTCCCAGCAGGTGGCGGATGTCCATTGTTTGCGCCATGCGGGTTGTCTCAGCCATGTTTTCACTAGCCGGATAAGGCTGGACCAGATCCCTTACAGTTGTGGTCTCATCCGGTCGGTTGGCAAAATGCCGGGCTTCATCCAGGATCTCTTCCCGGGCCATGAGGCGATCGACTTTTTCAAAAGAGAGCGACCGGATGGCGGCCGGTGGGCAGGGGCGCACCGTGTGCCCTTTTATGACCGGCACCCTGCCGGTGAGGATGCCCGCCAGGGTGGATTTCCCGGACCCGTTGGGGCCGATCACCGCCCAGTGGCGGCCGGCTTCAATTTTCCAGGAAGTTGCCGCCAGGATCGGGATGTTGCGGACCCGGGTCGTGACGTTTTTCAGTTCAATCAGGGTCTGCCGGGTGTTCACTTCAACTCGTCCGGGATTTTGCAGACGGGAACCGGCAGCATCTTGTGCCGATTGGCCTGGTTATAGCACTGGTAGATGGAGAGAACCTCTTTTTGGCGCGGGTCTAATTCCTCCGTGGAATCCGGGTTATGGGCCATGGCCCATTCGAGTTCATCATAGGTGGCGCCGATCTGGCTCTCATCGGTGCGGTCATCTTCCCAGAGCCCGTCGGTGGGCGGGGCGTTTAAGATCTCGGCCTGGATACCGAGTTCGCTTCCGATTTCATAAACCTGGGATTTCAACAGGTCGGCAATGGGTGAGATGTCCACGCCGCCATCCCCATATTTGGTGAAAAAGCCAACGCCAAAATCCTCGACTCTATTGCCGGTACCGGCCACCAGCATCCGGTAGTGGGTTGAAAAGGCGTAAAGCGTCAGCATGCGCAGGCGCGAGCGGGTGTTGGCCATGGAAAGACCGTCCTGAATTTCGGCCGGCAGGGTATCTTCAATCGTTCTGAAAGTCGGGGTCAGGTCCACATCGATTCCCCGGACTGTTTCATAGGTGTCTTCCAGCCACTGGATATGCTCAAATGATCGCGTAACCTGGTCGGTCGCCTGGTAGATGGGCATATTAAGGGCCAGGACGCTTCGGCCGGTCCGGGCACACAGGGTTGACGTCACGGCGGAATCGATCCCCCCGGAAACCCCTACCGTAAAGCCGTTCATGCCGGCCCTGTCGCAATATCCATTCAGCCATCTGACAATGTACTCAATCACTTTTCCCGTTTGCATTGAAGGCGTGTCTCCTTTCCCAACCCCCGCGCCCGATTATTGCTTATTGACCCCCGACCTTAGCGCCCTTTTTAAAAGTTGTAAACCCGGCAGCCGTTTAAAAGCAGGCACTGGCCCGGACAGGGTACATATGGGTACTTTATGGAATATTACTAACCTGTAATTATAGTTAGTTATGTTGTAAGGTACTCAAAAGTACTTGACAAAATATTCAATTGGGTATTATCTCTGAAGCTAAACGGAGGGCGTATGTATCGGACCGGCAATGCCAACTGGCAGTCCCGGATATTCTTTGGTTTAATCGGGCTGTTTTTTACGTGGGCAGTTTATTACCTGGTCTCCGGTTCCATTGATCCGGCTTACTATTGGTATCTCCGCGCGCCGGCAAGCAGTGCCGCTGCGAATAGCGATCCGGGGGTTGCCGATAGAATCCTGCTGCCCCTGGATACTGAAACCACTGTGGGGTCAAGCCGGTTTATTTATAAAGGTAAAAAGGAAGGCTGCCTCTTGATCGACGTGCTGATACCCGCATTGGATAAAGGCTTTGTCTATCACCATGCCATCTCTCTGGAAAAGGCAAAACACGGCTTCAATCTCGCCGGTCGTGAGTTCATACTTATCGCGGCCAACCGATCGGGGGCCCGCATCAAACTTATAAATGCATACTAGAGTTTCGCATCTAATGGCGCACTGCCAATATAGCGCTTATAAGTAACTAAAAAATCCGAAAATCGAATGTCGAAATTAGAAACAATAAGGCAAATCACAATGACCAAAAGGCTAAACAAAAGCTATCACTACAACAGGTAGGCATCTGTTTCTGTCATTTGGTCATTTAGATTTGTTTCGAATTTCGATATTGCGGCGTGCGCCTTGAGAACATTCCGGATTTCGGATTTAGTTAATTTTATTAATCTGTAGTAAGCTGCTAATTTTTCGCCATATTTGTGAGACGCAACACTGGCTGCCGCTACTGGCCGACAAGTACCCGGTCCAGTCTGGAAACCATGTAATCGATCTCTGCATCCGTGATGGTCAGCGGTGGCGAGATCCGGATGGTGTGGCCGTGGCTGTCATTGGCCAGCAACCCCTGGGCCAGCAGCTGCCGGCAGAACTCCATGGCGTTACCCTTTTTAACTTCAATGCCGATAAACAGACCTTTCCCGCGTACCTCTTTAATGTGGGGTGAGCGGGCGGCGATGTCCTTTAATTTGAGCAGGAGCTTTTCTCCCTGTTCGGCCGAGCGTTCCGGGAGATGCTCTTCTTTCAGGACGTCCAGTGCGGCGATTCCGGCCACGCAGGCGAGGGGATAGCCGCCAAAGGTGGAGCCATCCGAACCGATGTTAAAGGCCAGGTCCATGAGTTTCTGGTTGGTTATAAAAACGGAAAGCGGCACCAGGCCGCCGGAAAGGGCCTTGCCCAGGATCAGGCCGTCGGGGACGATCCCGGCATGTTCAAAGCAGAACATTTTACCGCTGCGGCCCAGACCCACCTGGATTTCATCAAACATCAGGAGCAGGTCGTGTTCATCGGCAATGGTCCGCAATCCTTTTAAAAAATTCTCATCCGGAATCCGCATGCCGCCTTCACCCTGCATGGGTTCGACCAGGATACCGCAGGTGTTCGGATTAATCGCATTTTTGACCTGTTCCAGGTCGTTGAATGCCACGGAAACAAAACCCGGGGTAAGCGGGCCGAAGCCGTCGCGGTATTTGGGGGTGCTGGAAAAGGAGACCACCGAGATCATGCGTCCATGGAAATTGTTGTCAAAGACGATGATTTCCTGTTTCCCATCGGAAATGCCCTTTTTCTTCCAGCCGTAATACCGGGCCATCTTGATGGCCGTTTCCACCGATTCAACGCCACCGTTTTTAGGCAGGACCTTGTTGCCGTTGTTGCCGAAACGGGGCGCCAGCTGCGGTACGCTTTCCGCCATCTTGCCCAAAAAAACACCCAGGGGATCCGTATAGACGACATTGGAGATGACCGAGCCGTAATTCCCGGATAAGGCTCCCATAAGCGCGGAAACAATTTTGGGATGGTGATGCCCGGGGTTGGCCGCGGAATAGGCCGCCAGGCAGTCAAGATACCGGTTGCCGTCCGCGTCCGTCAGCCAGCAGCCTTTGGCCTGGCGGATAACCACATCAATTCTTTCATAATGATGGGCGCCGAAAGATTCCTCGTTGGCAATGATGGTCTGGTCGGGAATCTGGGAAAGGCCGAAATGGTAGATATCCGAGTTGAAATCCAGCATGGCAGCCTCCTTTCTGTAGGATTGTTTTTAGTGACTACTATAGTAGTAACTATATGTATTCAACGTGTGTTTGTCAATGGATTTAAGCGATCTTAAAAACCTGGTCCTTAGGGGCCATGTGATAATAGAAAAAATCGTTGAGTTTTCTACGTCATGCCGGACTCGATCCGGCATCCAGTGACCTTTGTGTCTGAAAACAAACTGGATCCCGGGTCAAGCCCGGGATGACAAATAGAGGGATTGCCCGGTTATAAGCATTGTGACACATCTTCAGTGAGAGCAGGTTCGGGTCCTCTGGATTGTCCGATTCAGGATTTTGTTTCGGAAGGTGGGTTAAACGGATCTAATTTCTCGAGATCATTTCCAAATATAGTGGTAACCGGTTTCCCCGCAGCGACCGTCACCCGTTCCAGGTAGATTTCATGGTTGACCAGGCCGACGGCGTTGGTGACCAGCCCCCGGTTCATTGTAAAAACACCCTCGACCACGTTGTTGGGGAAAATGCTGCCGGTAATGCAGCGTTCCCGGTCGGCCACCAGGACAAACTGGCGGCCCATTACCGGGATCGCCTCTCGTTTGTTCCGGTTGTGCTGGATGACACCAGGACACTGTTTTTGAAGTTCAACCAGTCCGGGGTGGGGATCGTAGAGCACCAGGGCGATTCGCAGGTTTCTTTCGGCCGCCGCCAGCAGGTTCGGCAGGAGTTTTTCGAATTCCTCGGACCAGATAGCGACATGCAGGGTTTTTTGGGCGCTGCCGCTGAGCTTCAAACCGCGGTCAACCAAGTCCTGACGGGAGGTGATGCGCCAGAGGACCTCAACCATCCGGGGGAAATCATTGAATTGGTCCAGCGCGTCCCGGGCCCGGCCGAGTGAGGCGGACAGACTGTCCTCCATGCTGTTTATCAACTCCTTGGGGTCGGTGGGCGCAAAAAGGCGACCAGTTTCATCCTGGCTTTCCACCTGTATGGCGGCTCCCCGTGTCACCAGGCGCTGCAGGCATTCATAAATTTTAGCGCGCGGAATCCCGCTTTCCTGGGCAACCTGGTATCCATTGGCCGGCGAACGGGTTAACAGGGCGCAATACGCCCGCGCCTCGTAATTACCAAATCCCAGGGCCATGAGGGCCTCATAAGCGGTTTTGATTCTGTTTTCCATATATCGTTTGCCAGAATACTACTTTGAATGAGGTGGTTTCACTTTTGAATTCCCTACAGACTCCCACAGGATCGTGAGCAAACGCTAGGAAGTGAGTTGAGCGGGAATTCATCTTTATTTTTGCTACGAATTAAGAAATTGGTTTAATCTGCACGCTCAGTTACAAGAGACCTCTTTTGTAACCATACGAAAATCCACATAGCGGTTGCTGGAATGCCATTCATCTCAAGCATTACGCTGAGACTGAGTCTTTTGTTAGATACCTCATTCGACGGTTTTTTAGGGCAACCGCTATTACTATACCGAGTGATGAACTCCACGGTCAACTGCCGTGTTAACTGCATGTGAAAAAAATCGCATGAATCGCGTTGACCGCCTTTTTGAGATTTTTCTTTTTCGTCAGGAAATAGAGGGCTGCCCGGGAGGGACCGAACGAGATCATCTCGACATTCACCCCTGCCCGGGCGACGGCTGAAAAGCAATCTGCGGCGATCCCTTTCTGGGTTATAAGGCCTTCGCCCACGATGCTGATCAGGGCAATATCCGTCACCGGCTCAAGCCGCCGGAACGGTTTGGGACGCAGGGCTTTCAGGGCGGCCACGCCCGGGCCCAGGTCCTGCCCGGCCAGCAGCAGGCTGATACAGGTCTGGGAGGTGACCACCGCTTTAATATTGATTCCGTTATCGGTGATGCAGGTGGCGACTTCAGCCAGGATGCCCGGGCGGGCACCTACACCGGCTGCATGAACTTTCAAAATGCCGATGTTGCAGTCGTGGGCCACACTTTTGATGACGGTTTTTAAACGGGGGCTCCGGGCCGTAATCAAGCTGCCCTCGGCATCCGGGTTGAGGGTGTTTTTAATAGCGATATTCAGTTTGCGGGTCCGGACAGGTTCCACGCATCGCGGGTGTAGAATGCGGGCTCCGAAATAGGCCAGCTCCGAGGCCTCTTCGTAGGATAGTACCGGGATCAGCTCGACACAGGGGACCAGCTTGGGATCCGCGCTCATGAAACCGTCCACATCTTTCCATATTTCCAGGATATCCGCTTTTATCGCTGCGGCAACTACCGCAGCCGAATAATCGCTGCCCCCGCGCCCAAAGGTGGTGATGTCTCCGTTTTTACTATAGCCTGTTTCTCAGGGACAGGTCGGGGATAGTGTACTTATTACGTGGTTTTTGTTTCCAGGTTGATAGGCTGAAGGCTGGAGGCTGTTAGGTAGTTCCTCTCCATGACTGGAAATCATGGAGAGGAGGTATTCGCTGTTAGCCATTAGCTTTTAGCTGAAATGCAAAAAACATTGTAGTTCAGGGTCGCTAACTGCTAAGAGCTAATTGCCAAAAGCTATGTCCTGAGATCTTCCTACAGCCTAAATGCCTATAACCTATCAGCCTGAATCCGTTACTAGCCGAGGTGCCCCTTTAAATGGGCAATTCAAAACGTGGTTCCTGGTCGGTCTTCTTTATCTAATTTGACTGTCCTTACTACCGCGGCGATTATATCCGCTGTTATCGGTTTGCTGTTTTTCGAGTTCGGCCTGGCAGTGGACGCACAGTCGTACGCCGGGAATGGTCTTGCGCCGGGCTTCCGGGATAGGCTCTTCGCACTCGATGCAATGGGAGGCACCGGTGCCCTCCGGCATCCGGCTCCGGGCCCGTTTTACCTCATCGGATACATTTGCATCTATCTGTTCCTGCACAGCCCCGTCACGGGCCCAGCCTACGGCCATGGTGTCCTCCAGCTTAAAAATGCATCACTTCGTATCAATAATCATCAATATATTTCAACAATATGTCACTCTGAGCGTAGCGAAGAGTCCCTTCCAAGTAAAGGTTGTGCTCCATTGAGGGGGATTCTTCGTCGTTTTACTCCTCAGAATGACATGATAATACAATCGTAACATTATTCTGGCAGTCGCCTTAAACCTTTTTCCGGCGGATTTCTTCCCAGATAGAGCGAATGGTATCCGCGGCAATACCGGCCTGATCCGCCATGGCCAGAAACCGGTCCAGGCGGGCCGGTGCACTGCGGCCCGTACACGTGTGCTCCGGGTCGCCTGTGATTCCAGCGGCGACCCCTGTCATGAGTTCGTCCCGCACAAAAGAAGCTCCCGTAAGATGCTCCTGGAGATCGACAATCTCGTCAGCGACCTGACGGGCCAGTTCGGCATGCTCCGCCCAGAGGGTGCCGGTGGTGCCACCGGTCTTCAGGCCGCAGATGTTGATCATGTAAACAAATACATTTTTGATCACCAGTTCCATCTGCAGTTTCTCAGCCGAAATCAGCCGGTGGCAGGGTATCCCGATGTCTTCAAGGGCGTCCGCCAGTAGATTGGCCTGTGGTCCAAATACCGGCGACGGCCGCAGCACGTTTACGTCCATCCCCTTCTTTTTTTCGAACCAGACCGAGATGACCGTCGGGTCGGTCACGCCGTTCGACTGCCAGGTTTCCGGCAGCAGTTCGTTCTGCAGGAGTCCAATGGATTCACGTTGGCCGGTGTTCATTTCCTGCAGCACCCCGGGCAGGTCCTTCTCCCCCACTGCGATCAGCGTCAGGAGCGGCGGGGGCATCATTTCCAGGGCTGCATTGAGCGGCATGCCCCGGGTCACTGGATAAACCGGATGACCGGCGCGCAGAAATGCCCGGGCAAAGACACCGCCCAGTTCACCGATACCAACAATTGCCACGGGGGGGTGCATGTTTTTATCTCCTACATTCGACAAGTATTAAAAAGGTGTTATCGCTATCGAAATCGAAATCGGGATCGAAATCGCTATCGGGCTTTTATAAAACTGGCACCATTCCAAAAGCAGTTTTCGATTTCGATCCTGATTTCGATTTGGAACTCCAGACCCTCACAAAGCCCGGCTCCTAATCCCCACGGGATTTAACTTCAAAAAGATTGCCGTCGAAATCCCGGGCGAAGATCAGGATCCGGTCACCTTTCGGGACCCGGTTAACCCGGACACCAAATGTCTGGCAGGTTTCGAGAAAATCCCGGTGGGATGCTACTTCTATGCAGGTATGCGCGATCCTGCCCGGGTTGCCCTGATATCCAGCATCGATGAAGATTTCGAAATGCATGCCATTACCGGTGTAGTTGATGACAGTCAGTTCGGCATCCGTATCAAAAAGGGACCTCGACAGGTCCTGGGGCAGGGCCCAGGGAGCCGCCTTTTCCAGGCCGAGCAGATCCCGGTAGAAGCGATCGGCGTTCTCTTCGCTGCGGCACACCAGGCCCGTGTGTTTGAATGTTGTCATACAGGTTAACCTCATTTCAAGTGTCTAAAGTGAACTAAAGTTACAAGTGATCTAAAGTTAAGGTATTTTACTATTTTGTATAAACCAGGGGAGCATAGCGACTCCTCAACTTTAGGCACAAGATCACTTAAGTCACTCCACACTCACTTTCTACTCGTTGGGCTTGATAATTACTTTCACCGACTCGGTCCCCTCCAGGACCAGTTCAAACCCGCGGGCTATTTCAGCCAGGGGCAGGCGGTGGGTGATCAGGTCCTCCACCTGGATGGAGTGGATTGAGAGCAATTCGATGGCCTGGACAATGTCGGGCGGTCCGCAATAATAGGATGTCAGGATGGTGACCTCGTTCATCCAGAAATCATTGATCGGGATGGTGATCTGCCTGTCGGGACCGGGTACCGCAAAAAAGACAATGCAGCCGCCCTTGTCCACACACTGCCAGGCCTGTTCCACAGCTGGGACTGCCGATGTACAGAGGATAATCCCATCCGCCCGGGCGCCGTTTTCGGCCAATAGCCGCGTGGGGACATCCTCGCTGGCGTTGAGGACGATATCCGCACCGCACCGGGTTGCCCAGTCCAGGCGTTCCGGACGGATGTCCACAGCTACCACGCGGCAACCGCTGGCCTTGGCCAGTTTGATGTGCAGGAGCCCGGACATACCGCATCCGAAAATCATGAGGGTCTGCCGATCCGCAGCAGATGCAAGTTTTTGAGCTCTCACCACACAGGCCAAAGGTTCTATGAACGTGCTCTCGTCTGTTGAAATGGCTTCCGGGAGTTTGTAAGTGCCGCCTTCCACCAGGGCCGCCGGGACTCGGATAAATTCTGAGAATCCGCCCGGAAGCCGTTCTTTGACATGCGGGCAGACCGGATAGTGTCCGGCCCGGCAATAGTCGCACTGCATGCATGGAATTTTCGGGGCGATGAAAACCCGGTCTCCCGTTATGAAGTTTTTGACGGCTGCGCCTGTTTCAACGACTTCGCCACCGATTTCATGTCCAGGCACAAGCGGTGCCCGGGGAAGTCGGTACCATTCAACAATATCGCTGCCGCAAATACCGCAGGAGATGATTTTCACCAGCATCTCCTCGGGCCCGGGAACGGGCCGGTCAACCGCTTCTATCCGGATATCCCGGTTATTGTACCAGACGGCGATGCGCATTTTTGTTCCACCTTGCTCACCCGAAATGCCGGGCAGAGTCAGCTCTCATTGGTTATAAGCAGATAACTGCTTCAGGCGTTCAGGCTGTAGGCTGAAGGCTGTTAGATAGTTCCCATCCATTATTGGCAATTATGGTGAGAAGGTATTAGCAGTTAGCCATTAGCTTTTAGCTGAAATGCAAAAAGCAGAGTAGTTCAGGATCGCTAACCGCTAAGAGCTAATTGCTAAAAGCTATGCCCCCGAGATTTTCCCACAGTCTAAAGGCCTACTGCCTATCAGCCTTATTTTCTATCCCTGACTTTTGATCGAATTATAAAGGTCGAGCGCCTTTTCGGGTGTTTCATTTTCATGCACAACAGCCTTGATGGCGGTGAGCATGGCAATAGGGGAATCAGATTGGAAAATGTTGCGGCCCATGTCCACCCCTGCGGCGCCCTGCTGCACGGCGTTATAGGCCATGGTCAGCGCATCCAGTTCGGGAATCTTTTTACCGCCCGCCATGACGATGGGCACCGGGCAGGCGGCGGTAACCGTTTCAAAACCTTCCGGGATGTAATAGGATTTGACGTAAGTGGCGCCCAGTTCGGCACAGATCCGGGTGGCCAGGCGAAAATAGCGGGCATCCCGGGCCATATCCGTACCCACGGCGGTGACAGCCAGGGTGGGAATGCCGTAGCGGTTGCCCATATCTACCATTTTGGCCATGTTGGTGATCGACTGTTTTTCAAATTCGCCGCCGATGAAGACCTGGACCGCCATGGCGCAGACGTTCAGGCGGATCGATTCCTCGATGCTCACCGCAATTTCCTCATTGGATAATTCCTTGAGGATGCTGGTGCCGCCGGAAACCCGCAGGACGATCGGCTGGGTATAGGATGCCGGCACCACGGTGCGCAGGATGCCGCGGGTCAGCATGAGGGTGTCCGCGTGGGGGGCAATGGGCATGATGTCGATATCCACGCGCTCCAGGCCGGTGGTCGGCCCCTGGAAATAGCCGTGATCGATGGCCAGCATCACCGTGCGCCCCGATTTCGGGTTGAAAATCCGGGCCAGCCTGTTTTTCATTCCCCAGTCCAGGTTGCCGCAGCCCTTCAGGAAAAAACCCTCTGTTTCCTGAGGTTTATCAAGATGATAGTTTTTGCCTGCCTTCAATCCGTCCATATCTGCCATGGTCATCCTCCTTCAGAATTGTTTTTACAGTAAAATTTTTATAGCTTCAAATGCACTAAACTTCAATAGCAGCTATCGTAAAATATGTTTTAAACCAATATATTGAGTGTTCTCGGGATGTCGCCGTACGGGCTTGCGGGTCAAAGTGTAAAAGTTTTGTAAAACAGGCTCACCAGCTTTACATCACCTGGTTATTTCCCGATAGTATGGATAATCAACAGGCAATTTTGACTAGAAGCTATCTCAAGAATGGATTTTGGTTCAAGGTCCAGTCTTCGCTCTGCGAGCTACGCCCGACAGGCAAGGCGGACGTGAGGTTAAAACCGGAGGAATACATCGGGTATTTTGAGGATTTTAACCGAGCGCCCAACGCCGAGGTTGGGCCAAAAGACTTTTTTGAGGTAGCTTCTATATGTCAGGGACCCGGTTGGCAACCGGGTTTTTTACTGGGCGGACCACACGCGTTACAGGGGGATGAAAGTTGAATTACACCATTTTTGATACACCGGTCATACGGACCCTGGTCCGCTGGTTTTCAATCGTTTTTTTGTGGATCAACGGCTGGCGGGCCACGGGCAGTCTCCCCAAAACGTCCAAACTGGTTCTGATTGCCGCCCCCCATACCACCAACTGGGATCTGCCGTACATGCTGTTTATCGCTTTTGTCCTGCGGGCCAAGATTTACTGGATGGGCAAAGACGCCATCTTTCGTTGGCCTTTCGGCAGTCTTTTTAAGTGGCTGGGCGGGATTCCCGTTGACCGGTCAAAGGCGAATAATGTGGTGGCCCAGTCCATTGAGCAATTTGCGAAAAATGACAGCCTGGTCCTCACTGTGCCGCCGGCCGGTACCCGTAAAAGGGTGCTCAACTGGAAAACCGGCTTTTACCATATCGCCAACGGCGCCGGGGTTCCCATCGCAATGGGATTTTTGGATTACAAAAGAAAAGTGGGGGGGATCGGTTCCGTTCTCCAGCCGACCGGCGACATCGAGGCGGATATGCAGATCATAAGGTCTTTTTACCAGGATATCTCCGGTAAATATCCGCTCAAGTCGATTTCTGCAGATATTGTTAAGGCGACACCCGCCGCTTAGTCATACCTGCGCTACACTATATCGGCAATATTGACCCCACGCCGATCATCATACTGTAACCGTACAGACCGACCCACCTGGTTTTCCAGGATCAGCTGATTCATCACGTCAGGCTCAGCCGGCGTCTGCGCAACAAAACGAAAGCCGGTTGCGGTCCGGCCGTAGATGACGGCTGTTTCCGGTTGACCCTCCCTGGAAAACTTCACCGTGTAGGTTTCGATATGGCCGGACCCGGATGCCCGGTCGGTAATTTTTACCGGTTCTTCTCCTGCAAGATAATCTTTCCGGTCGGCAAGGTCATGCGTACCGAGGTCGGTATCGGCCGGCACGGCACTGTAAACTCCGGCCGCGTGTTTATGCAGAAACCAGCCCAGAGCGGTGACCAGCCCGTTTTCCGTTTCTCCGGTTGCAATGGCTTTTGCCAGTGTGGCGATGGCATGCAGGCTGTAGTTGTTGCCCGGGCCCCCGAAGAAACCGAGCCCGCCGGTGAGCGTCAAAGGGCGCGGGTCATCCGCGTCCAGGGCCAGCGTGCGCCGGGCGATGGAGACGGCGCAGGGAAAGCAGCTGTAGAGATCAAAGCTGGCAATATCATTCAGGCTGAGGCAGGCCCGTGCCAGGGCTTTGTCCACGGCGGCTTTCAGGGGAGGGCTGGACACAAAGTCGCTTTTTTCTACTAAAAAGCGCTGGCGGTCCTCGGCGTAGCCGCCGCCTCGAAAATAAACCGGGCGATTTCCTTTGCGGGTGTAGTGTTGGGCTTTATTTCCGCTGGTTAGAATGAGAGCCGCCCCCTGGTCCACGGTGACCAGCGGGTTCATGTATTTTGTGTAGGGCAGGGAGATAAACCGGTTGGCTGCGGTTGGTGTGCTGATTTCCATTGCCGAGCGTTTTAGACCGGTCCAGGCGTTGGGGTGCCGCACGGCCACTTCACTGAATTTGGCCCAGAGTTCGCCGATTCGCTGAAGGTAGGCCTCCCGGGACAGGCCGGACTCGGCCCAGAGGGCGGTTTCGAACAGGGGGAAGCCATGCAGGGGTTGTACGATGCCGTGACGCTGTTCAAGGTCGGTGCTGCCAATGGTGTCGTCTCCATTGTAATCTTCCGGCAGGCCTTTGAACAGGGCGTTGCCGGCGGGAGCCGGCTGGGTCCCCCGCGGATAATAGGCTTCGGCGCCCGCGATCAGGATGGTTTCGAGTTCCCCGCGGGCGATCATTCCCGCAGCCTGGTTTACCATTGATTGCGGAGAGTTCCCGCCGATTTTGGAAACCGCGGTAAAGCGAGGTGACGCCCCGATTTTTTCAGCCAGTTGCGCGGCCACGGAAGGATAGTGGGCACTCAAGGGCCGGACCACCAGGATGCCGTCAAGATTTCGCAAGGTATCTGGCATCCCGGTAACTTTGCCGGCTTTTAAAGCTGCCGCGGCCATCAGGCCCAGCGGGTCGCAAAGATTTTCAGCCTGCTCTTTGGGCTGCGTTACCTGGCCCCAGCCTGCGATGACAACCTGGTTTTTCATTTGCTTGGGGCTGCCTTTTTCCGCTCCTTTTTCTTTATCACACAATAAATGCCGCCTTCGTTCAGGCCCGGTCCGAAGCAGCCGTTGCAGGAAATACAGCCAACCGTGCCGCGGTCGTCGCCCTGCTGCCAGCGGGTGGGCAGGTCGGGTTCATGGATGAGGGGGCGAGCCATGGCCACGTAATCCATTAATTCTTCACTGATGGTTTTTTCCGCGACCGCATAGGACCGATAGCCGCCCACTACCATGACCGGGCAGCTCACCGCGCCTTTCACCATCCGGGCCAGCTCGAGATTGTAAGCTTCTTTATCCGGGTTGATGATTTTTTGGCGGGCCGGGTTCTTTTTCCCGGAAGCCGGGGTGCCGGCGGATACTTCCACCGCATCGATTCCGGCTTCAGATAGCCGGCGGGCGGCATAGTCGGCGTCCTGGGCGACCAGACCGCCCTTGAGGTTATCGGACGCATTGAGTTTGATCATGACCGGGAAATCGGGGCCCACCTGTTTCCGGACCGCCCGGTATACCTCCATGAGAAAACGAATCCGTTTTCCGATACTGCCCCCGTATACATCCAGCCGCTGGTTTGTCAGCGGTGAAAGAAACTGGTTGATCAGGTAACCGTGCGCACCATGGAACTGAACCCCGTCAAACCCCCACGCTTTAGCTCTGCGCGCGCCTTCCCCGAAAGACGTTACAATCTGCTCTATTTGCTCCTGGGTCAATTCGGCGGGGGTTTCCTGGAACTGGTCGACTTCGACAGCCGATGGCGCCAGCGGTTTGCGGCCAATGGTTTCACTCATGGTTTGACCGCCGGCATGAACCAGTTGAACGGCTATTTTCCCCCCGGCTGCGTGGACCGCGCTGGTGAGAGCCCGATACTCATCGGCAAAGTCATCGGTGTGGATACCCATCTGACCCGGTAACGCCTTGCCATCCGGCTGGACAAACGCAAAGCCGGAAATGATAAGACCCACTCCGCCGGTAGCCAGTTGGCGATAAAAATCAACCATCTTTGGTGTGGGCCGGCCATCCGGCTGGGCCATACCTTCCCAGGTGGCTGAACGCACGATCCTGTTTTTCAGGGTCATGCCGTTAATAGTCGTTTCTTCAAATAAGGTTGCCATAAAGTTTCTCCTTATAATGATTCATCAAACAAATTGAATTCCAAAATCATGAACATCAAACAAAAGCAATATTCTCGCGCGACCCGCCATTGTCATATAAAATAGCGGGAAGTGCAGCTTGTCTGCCAGAGATACAAAGAAGGTCAAAACCTGTTCATCGCGCCAAGACGCAAAGACGCAGAGAAGGTCAAGGGCAGAATGGGTTTGCGCTGACGCGCAAAAACCCTTAGCGAACCCCAACAAGGGCCTTTTTTAGTTTTAATCCCGCGTAGCGGGAAAGCAATCTGTTTTTCTTTGCGTCTTTGCGTCTTGGCGCGATGCATGGTTTTGAATTTGGTTATTGCCCTCGAACCTTTGATGAACTCGTAAAAAGTCGAATCTTTCCCTATTTTGTCATCCCGGCGAAGGCCGGGATCCAGTGATTTCAGGTACTTCTGGACTCCGGCCTTCGCCGGAGTGACGGGCTTTGGTACTTTTTACGGCTTCATCAACATTGAACTTTGAACTGCAGTACGCCTACGGCGACCAATTTATAAAAACCCGCATTTATTGGCAGATAACAAGGCATGCTATTACTCATAATGAGTGAAGCGTAGCGCCTCCATATTCGAAGTTGGAAGTTCGATGTTCAGTAGAAATCTCATTTCCATGCAAACGCCGGCTGCTCATAATGCGCCACCCGGGTACTCTTACCCAACAGGGCCACTTCCCGAAACTGGTAAAGCATGGCCGCTGTCGGTGCCGCGATGCAGGTGTTGCCCACCGGCATCAAGATGAGCGGCGCCTCGCTGTCCGGACTCTCATGGATCAACGGCGCGTCCGACCGCAGAAACTCGGTCAGCGGTATCCGGTGGATGGAAGCGACTTCCGCCGGGTTGGGAACCAGGTCGATCTGCTCACCGCCCCATATCACAACCGGGGTGATAACAAAACCGGAACGGGTCGTAAAATCGTCCAGGGTGCCGATTACCCGGTCCGGTGCCAGGTCCAGGCCAACTTCCTCGGAAAGTTCACGCAGGGCCGTCTCAGCCGCTGTCTCACCGCTGTCCCGGCGCCCCCCGGGAAGAGCCCACTGGCCGGAATGGTTCCTGAGATTCTTACTGCGACGGGTCAAAATAAGCGCGGCATCCGGTTGTGGGGTGGTGTAACTGGGCAGCTCATAGTCACCTGAGCCATGGGCGACATCCACGATGGTCAGGGCCACCGCCGCCTGCTGGACACCTTCCTTCAAATGGGTCCTGGTTTGAAAATGATCCAAGTTTTCCTGAATATGGTGTTTTAGTTTTTCGTCGCAGATCATTATTATTCCTACTTTGAAGCCTATTCCTCAGGATCGGGTCAGGCTCTCTACTTGGCCTTTCTTAACACTTAACACGTAACACCTAACACAGCTAAATTCGTCGGGGACGAATTTATCAGGATTGTTCCTGGAAGCGGACAAACAAGATGATCCCGGTACAGGTAATCCCGATGCCGACCAGGGAAAACAGATCCGGAAAAGCCGCACCGATGATCACGATTTCGCCGAGCAGCGCGAATATTACCTCGCTGGACTGGGTGGCGTCAACCGCGGCCAGTTCCCCTGCGGTTTTCGACAGGTTGCGGGCCTGTAGAAACAGGCTGGTGGCGGCGACTCCGGAAAAAAGGGCAACCAGGGCCGTGTTAAGCAACTGGCCGGTCGATGGCGGCGGCGGCGCGGTCGTCATTATCAAAAGCAGCCACAACGGCAAAGAGCCTAAGGACATGAGCAGGACCCGGGCAAACGGCGTGTCTAAAACCGGGCTGCTGATGTCAGGAAGTTTTTTATTCCCATTGGTGGCCTCCCAGACCATCTGGTTGCCCAGCGGGTAGCAGAAGGCGGCGACCAGGACAGGAACGGCCCCGGCCACGAGTTCCTTCAGCCCGGTACTCTCCGCCAGACTCAAGTTGACCATGAGAACCCCGCCAAAGACAATGGCTGAAAAAAGCCAGGTTTTTCTGGGAAAAGAGCGGCCGAAAAAGAGCAGGACAAAGAGGGTGGCGATGATGGTAAACTGCCAGGTGGTGGCCACTACCCACCCCGGTGCATGGTCGGCGCTGTAGCAGATCAGGGCGTAAAATAAACCGAACCCCACCGTGCCGGCCAGGGTCCAGAAACCTATGTTTTTCAAAAATAGCTGAAAGACCTTCTTCAATTCACCGGGGCCTTTGAAAAGCAGGAACCACGCCACCAGAAAGAGAATCATGTAGCCGTAGCGCAGGCTCGCACTCCAGACCCAGTACCCCCCTTCCAGGCTCATGACCCGGTTTAAGATGAAAGTAGAGCTGAAAAACAGGCCGGCCAGCAAGCCGATCAAGATCAGGCGTATCATTCAATGATCTCCACTTTGTTTACCAGGAGCATGGCTTTCGTTTTGCTGCACACCGGGGCGTTGGTTCGCAGGCTGATGGTAGCACCGGGCACTGTTTCTATTATCTTGTTTGCCTTTTGTACTATTTTTTGGCCGTCTTTCATGATGATGCGGCTTTTCCGGTTCACGACGATAGTGAACTGTTTTTGACCGGATTGCTCAAGCTTGGTCGCATGGTGGAGTCCGAAAAGCTTGGGATCGATTTTGTGTGGCATCTGGGTTTCCTTAGATAGTCATTTCGACGCAGATGTAACACAAAACGTCGAAAAGCTTAACATCGAACTTTCAACGCCCAACATCCAACATCGAACCGCGGTACGCCTGTGTCGGCCATTATTTTACAGCAGCCTAAATTAAAGGGGTGTCATCCCGGCGAAGCAGGCTGTGATCCAGGTCTCGTTTGGATGGATGCTTGCCAATGTTTTTCCAGATTCTTGAAAAAGGATTTTAACTGTAGGAGAGATCATAAACCGGTTAAGCGCCGCGCATCCTTATTCAAATTTGGAAGTTCGATGTTCAACGTTCGATGTTCGGTTCCTTTTTTTGATCGTAGCGTACAAGGCCGCCCCCAGGATGATGGCGCCGCCTGCCAGTTCACGTCCGGCGGGAGACTCGCCCAGCAATAGCGTAGCCGCCAGGATGCCGTAGACCGGCTCGAGGCTGGCAATGATACTGGCAGTCTGGGCCTTTACATGGGCCAGTCCCCGGATGAAAAGTGAATGGGCCACCCCCGTGAAGATGATGCCCAGCAGGGCCAGCAGGAGCATGTCCGGCAGGGTGATAGCCGGTCCCGGCAGGAAAAGAAATGGCAGCAGGAACAGGGCCGCAGCCGCGTCCTGGTAGAAAGCCACCACCAGGCTGGAGTAGGACCGGGCATATTTACGGTTCAGTATGGAAAGCAGCGCAAAGGTCAGCCCGGAGAGGATACCCCACAGAGCGCCCTGGGTCGTGGTGTTGTCCAGGCTGAAGGCGGGTACGACCAGCACCACCCCGACGAAGGTCACCAGGGCCAGGACCACATCCGCTGGTCTCAGCCGTTCCTTGAAGAAAATCGGTTCCAGAAATGTGACGAATATGGGAAAGGTGGAAAAGGTAATCAGGCCAACGGCAACGGATGAGATCTGGATCGATTGGAAAAAGGCACCCCAGTGAACTGCCAGAATAAGACCCTGAAACAGAAGGGCAAAATAGTCCTTCGTCCGGTTAAGTCTGAGGCTGTGTTTCAGATACCACATGGCCGGCAGTAAAAATGCCATGGCGAAAAGAACCCGGCCGAAGACGATCACGGTTGGCGGCTGGTTTACGAGCTTGCCGAACAGCCCGGCCAATCCAAATAAGAGCACGGCTATGTGTATTTCAAGCAATCCCATTTGCCTTCCCTAATTGTTCCGACCTTTATTTACCCGGGCTTTGTAACCCCGCCTGCCGGTTTGGTCAACATCTATACTGAATTGTCAAAAATATGTGACGTTTGCCCGGGTTTGCTGAAAGCAACCTGTCATGGCCGCAACAAAGTTTCACCGAGAACGACAATTGGTTTGGATGGCGTTACTTGAAAAGTCTCTTTGCTTTTGGCACCTTTCACGAAGTTGTTTCAAATGAAGCTCTATCAAAGTGTCTCAGATGTCTCAACCTGGGACACCCCCTTTTCCCCACATAGTTAATACTTCCTGATTTACAGGGAAACGCCCATCCCTCCTTGACAATAAATCATTTGTTTTCAATTGGATATGGCACCGGCAGGCAATATTGTTTTGGTGTTTGAATGCTTTGGCATCATAATTGCGCAATACTTTGAAATACGGGTTCAAGGCAATAACCTCAGCGTGGCGGAAACCTGCACTTTATCTGAAGTAACTTTGCACACTGCATACCCCCGGGGTATTCAATGCATGCTGTTTGTATAGAATTTTTAACGTGATTACAGATACTAACCCGTAACAAGGGAGACACTAAAATGGAGATCGGATCTTTTACAGCAAAGGAAATGTTCGATTGGCTGGTTAGGAAAGACGATTTCTTACTGTTGGATGTGCGCAACGATGTTGAGTTTGGCCGTTTCAAAGTTGAAGGCCCCTACCCGATAGACATGGTGAACGTTCCCTACATGGAATTTGTTGAAATGGAGGAAGAAAGTGTTGCCAAGGTGCCCCGCGGGAAAAAAGTGCGGGTCGTTTGCGCCAAAGAAGGCTCGTCGAAATATGTTGGCGAGATTCTTGCCAATCATGAATTTGAAGACGTCGCCAACCTGAAGGTGGGCATAAAAGCCTGGGGTAACCTGCTGGCGCCGGTCCGCGTCGCGCAGGCGGCCGGATATGAACTCTACCAGTTCCGGCGCCCCGGCAAAGCTTCCTGCAGTTACGGATTGATCAGCGGCCAGGAGATGATGGTGTTTGATCCGGCTAAAGATTTCCAGTTCTACCTCGATTTTGCTGAATCAAAGGGCTGCACCATTACAAAGACGTTCGAAACCCATCGGCAGGCCGACTACATATCCGGCAGCGAAATGCTGATGCGCAGCGCCGGGGTGGAAATCGTCGCTCCCGACGACGATTTCAAAGAGGCCAAATTCCCATACACAGCCGCTCAAGACGGTGTCCGTTATCGAATAAACAATACCGGCCCCGAAGTTGAAATCATCCACACGCCCGGCCATACCCCCGGCAGCACGTGCTATCGGATAGATAATAAATTTCTGGTTGCCGGTGACACAGTTTTTATCGATTCTATCGGAAGACCGGATCTGGGCGGCATGGCGGAGGCGTGGTCGGCCATGCTGTTCAAAACCATGACTGAATTTCTGCTCAACCTTGATGACGACACGGTGATTTTGCCGGGCCATTATATGGACTGGGAAGAAGCCGACGAAAACCTGGTTTTTGCCGCCAGCATGGGGGCTATCAAAAAACGCAACAACGATATTTACGCCATAGGCAATGAGGGTGCCTTTTTTGAGTTCATCCAGGCAAATATGCGTCAGCAGCCCGAAGAGTATGCCAAGATACGTGAAATTAATGCCGGTCTGGTAGAGGTTGATGAGGAGACCCAGGAGATCATGGACATCGGGAAGAACGAATGCGCTGCCAGCATGCATCATGCATAGCAAACCGGTGGCGTCGCCTGGGTTTACTTTGCTGATTACCTTGGTATTGGGGCAGCTCTGTTCACCGAGTGGCTGTGTGTTGGAATAGCGGCCACCTCTGGTGGAGGACCAGGAGAGGTTCAACCAATCCGGGGAGAAACCCACACGTTTGTGTTTGTCGTGATCGAATTTGTAATAAACTGGTTTTACCCAGCATTTTGTTCATTTTCTTTCGCGTGAAAGAAAACGAACCAATCAGGCGTCTCCCGATGCTTTCAACTCCGCTGGAGGGGCATCACTTTGATAGTGTGCAACAACCAGGTCCAACTATTTTAGATCAGCCCAGGCGGCGGATAAAAAACTTGATCTCCTCTTTGCTTTCCTGGGTCTCAATAATCTCGTTTCCACTGGTTCGGGCCCAGGCTGGAAAATCAGTCAACGATCCGGGATCCGTGGTAACAGCCTGAATGACCTCACCGACTTCTATCTCCTTGATTCCTTTGCTCACTCTCAGGACGGGCATCGGGCATGCCAGCCCTTTCAGGTCCAATACTTTGACAACATCAATTTTCTCGCTCATGGTATATTCCTCCAGGTTAAAAGTAGCGTATATGCCCGTGTAGGCCTACATCCAGACAATTTCCCGAATGCGACCCATACAATCATGATTCAAATGAAAAGCTGAACTTTGCTGCTGGCCGCCTCTTCCAGAAATCCGGCAACCCCGCCATACGTCAGGTGCTTATAGTCAATCATCTCTTCACGTTTGAAACCCATTAAATCCATAGACATTTCGCAGATAAAGATGCGTACGCCGAGTTCTTCGGCCAGTTCTATAAACCCTTCCAGTGAGCTGACATTTTTTTTCTTCATCAGGGACTTCATCATGGCAGTGCCCAGTCCGCTCATGTTCATCTTGCTCAGCTTTGCATCTTTGGCACCGGATGGGAGCATGGCGCCGAACATTGTGCTCATGGCATCCTTTTCGCCTGCCTTTTTCGCGCTGTCTCTCAACAGCGGTGTCCCCCAGAAGGTGAAAAACATGACCACATCCATCCCCATGGCCACTGCCCCGGTGGCAATCACAAAGGCGGCCAGTGCTTTGTCCAAATCGCCACTGAACACAATTATGGAAACCTTGTTTTCCGGAAGCCGGTTGCTGGCAGCGGTGATCTGGGCCTGCAATAAATCCATTTGTTTTTTGAGTGCTTCCATTTTGAGTTCTTCCATGGGTTCCTCCCTACGGTGATAATCAAAACCAAGCTAATGATAGACTGAAACTGCATTGATTACAATGGTTGAAGTGGGTGGTTTCGATGAAATAATTGCCGGTACCGCTTACCCTCCTGAAAGAATTTTCAGATACAGGGTAATATTTTTTTTATACTGTGACAACTTTTCAGCGCCCCGGGGGCCCTTGAGGCCGTTTTTCGCGTAACTGTCGACGGCATTGGTGTAGTAGAGCACCGAGAGAGATTCTCTGCGGGTAATGTCGCCGTGCTTGAACATTTTCTGACCGAGACTGCGTATTTTTTTAGCGGTTTTCTGCCTGTCCCGGTCTTCCTCCGCGGAGCCGCTCAGGTAGTCCAGGGCCACCATATACGATTCAAAGAAGGGCTTCAGGAGCCCGGCGAAGAACACCAGTTTTTTATATCCGGATGCAGTGATGTTGTAGGTGTCCGGCAGGGTGGGGTGCGGGATAATAATGGCATCATCGATAAAGGCTTTAACGGTTTTGCGCACCAGGAACGCCGGCGGACGATCCGGGTCGGGGGTGAATTCATTGATGAACAGGTCCTGCAGGAAAGAATAGTTTTCATGCAGGTCGGCCGCGGAAAACTGAAACGCATCCTTGGCGCGGATCAGCAGGGCGGTAAATGCCGTGGGAATAAACAGGTTAATCACGGTATTTTTGTAGTACTCCAGCTCTGTCCGTTTCTTGGGATTGATGCGATAGAAGGTCGCCGATACCTGAGTTTCACCTTCAAGGCCCTGGGGGTCGATGATTTTCCGTTTGATGCAATCCACCAGGGAGTTGTGAAGGGCCCCATCCGGATTGGTCACCAGCGAATCCGAGAAGTGAACCCGGCGTGAGGTAAGGTGCGCCAGACCGGCTTCCGTCCGGAAGTCGAGTTCTTCCTGGGATACCTGGTTATCACTGTGCAGGATTGCGCAGGCCACCAGGGCATGCGGGGTGGCCACGTTATCCGTGTTGATGGCTGACAGGATACGGTGACCCAGGTAGCGGCAAAACAAGTTTTGCTGTTTGCCGGCCAGTTTTTCGACAGTCAGATTCTGGGCCCTCATCAGGTCGCTGAGCAGGAAGGGTTCATGAAAGTTTACGTAGATGCGGCCGTAGCGTTTTTTCAGGATCTTGCGGGCTTTTACCATCTGTTCCAGGCTTTCGGCCGGCTTGGTGTGCCCTTCCACTTCGCTGAGGTACGCCTGCTCTTCAGGGACCCGATCGTAACCGATAAACACCGGTACAAAGGAGAGGTCTTCACAGGCTCCCCTTTTAACCGCGTTTAGCAAAATAGTCAGCATGCCCAACTGGGGGGCGTAGAGTTTTCCGGAGCGACTGCGGGTGCCCTCGATGAACACACCGATATTGTGACCATTGGCGATAATTTTACGAATGTATTCGGAAAGCACCTTGGCGTAAAAGACCGCTTTGAACGAGCGGCGGACAAAAAAGGCGCCCAATCGCCTGAAAATAGCGCCCATGGGCCAGAAGGCGAGATTGCGTCCGGCAAAAAACAGGGGCGCGGGCAGATTGTTCCGGTAAAGAATGTGCGCCACAAGCAGCGAGTCCAGGTGGCTCTTGTGGCAGGGGATGAAAATAATCGGCCCTTTACGCGCATGGCTTTTAATACTGTTGAGGGCCTGGGTGTTGATGGAGACGCCTTCGAACATGCTGTTTAGCAGCCAGCGTACAACTATGGCCCCGCCCTTGATAACCGCCGGGTTGGGTTTGGCCGCGATTTCATCCAGGTAGGCCAATGCTTCGGCATGTACCCAGTAGCGGGACTTGTCCCGCCTTTCGGCGTACTTGCGCATATACGCCTGGATGTCATCCCCTATGAGAATGTTCTGTTTCAGTTCCGTATCCGTGCGCCGGACCGGTCCGGTAATGGCCCGGCGGTGTTGGTTAACCTGGGTGAGCAGGTGCCGTCTCAACATACGGGCCGCCTGTCCGGTGGAGACGTCTGGGGGGGACAGGTCGGACAAAAACACCTGGAGGTTCACGGGATCCGTGACCTCAATGAAGCTCTTGCCGGGGTTCTTCAATAGGGTCACTAGGCGCCTTAATTTGCCCGGATCTTGTTCCGGTCCGAAGAAGACATCTACCAGCGAAGGCACTGCCGGCAAAGGCTGGCGGCCGAAGAAAACCAGTTGGGGCACCAGGATCACGGGCCGGCGAAGGTCGCGTTGGAGGCGTAGCAGGAACGCCAGTGGGTCGGTGGCCGACTTGACGAAACGCCGGCGGAAATCCCGTTTGCTGACCAGGGAGAGGAAGGCCGTATTTCCATTTTTTAGTTCGCCGGCCAGGTAGCCATTATCCAGCGGCGAGAGCAGTTCCCGTTTTTTCGAAAGACGCAACGTGCCGGCCAGGATGATGCGCAGCAGCCGCATGACGGGCTGCAGAAAAAAAATACTGTAGTAAAATCCCAGGGTCGGATAGGGCAGTCCCAGTTGGCGGTAGCGCATGTAATACAGCAGGTATTGAAAACGGCTTTTTTGTTTGGCGACATAGACGATGATTGCGTCTTCCGGCAGGCTGTTGAGGACGGCCACCTGCTCTTTTTCGATGCTTACGCCAGAAAAGAAGCGTTTCAGGAAAAAGCCGGTGAGAAAGCCGGGTTTTTCCGGCAGCTCCATGCTGTAGTGGTTGTAGGTGCCTTTAAGGAACCTTATGATCCAGTTTGATTTAGCAGGCATATTTAGTCAGGTCGTTTAGGCTTTAGGCTGAAGACTGAAGGTATAAAACAAATCAGTCTGAGCTAAAGAATTTGCTGTCTTTGTCAGTGCCATGGTGGATGATCATCAGTTTTTCGAGAAAAATCTGCTTGAGGCTCTCCATGGCGGTCAGGGCTATTTCGTATTCTTCAATTTCCGCCGCTTTCTGAATGGTTGCCAGGTAGCTTGCCAGGGCCTCTTTTTCGGTAATCGTCAACGCTGTGCGTGGCTTCATGGCTTTACTCCCACCAGGGATGCCATCCGGGGGGGGCATTCAGCACTCCCGCTGTCGGATTCCTTGTAAAAAAGGATGTTCAGGGATGCAAACACATGCGGCAATTCCTGTTCATCGAGCAAATATTCTCTTTTGAACCCCCCGTCCATCTCTTTTTTACGCGATTTCAAAAAAGTTTCAAATATCAGCATGCCACCCGGCTGCAGGGCCGCAATGATTTGGGGAAAAAGTCTGCGGTTCAGATACCGGATATTGGTAATCAGGCGGTAGCGGCCGACGGCTAAATGAAATGAGTCCAGGTCGGCACACACGCCCTGTATGGCCGGGTGCCGGGCAGCCAAACTTGCCAGGGCCACATCCGAAATATCCACCGCCTCCACTGTATAGCCCCGCTTGGCCAGAAACAGGCTGACGGCCCCGGTACCGCAGGCAATATCAAGGGCCCGGCCTACCGTCGCCCGGTCGATGTAGTCACGGACAATTCCGGGGATCATCTCCCCCGTATCCTTTTCCAGATACCTTTTATTCCATTTTATGCGGTCATGTTCCACTGGTTTTACCTTTCTGGAGATACTCGGCCAGAAAAGAGCGGGTTTTTATATTCATATCGAGGTCTTCTAATTCCGCAAATGGTATCCAGGCGGCCTGGTCAGCGTCATCACCCGGTTTGATCCTTCCACTGAGATACTCGGCCGCGAGGTCGATAATGACATAATGGAAGCGGATACGGCTGTGCCGGTTGCGTTCGATAAAATCGAATGTATACACCGGTTCGGCGGCCCGGATGCGAATCCCGGTCTCTTCAAAAATTTCTCTTTCCGCCGCCTGCTGCAGGGTTTCGCCCAGTTCAACGCTACCCCCGGGGATGGCCCACTTACCGTTCGAAGGGGCCTTGCCGCGTTTGATCAGCAGGACCGCCCCGCCTTTGATTACCAAGGCGCCCACCGCCACGCGGGGGACCGGTGGATAGCGTGGGTCGGATGCGCTCATGCAGTCACCATAAACTCAATCTCCATGCCAAGCCAGAGACATTTGGCAGTGTCGGGTGAGACTTTTCCAGGTGTTTAGGCTGTAGGCTATTAGCTTTTAGCTGAAATGCAAAAAACAATGTAATACAGGATCGCTAACCGCCAAGAGCTGATTGCTAAAAGCCATTTCCCGGGATTTCCCTACCGCCTAAATGCCTATAGCCTATCCACCTGAATCCGGCCAAGCTACGACAGAGTGCTCTGGTTATACACCCTCTGTTGAATTAATCTAAAGCTTTGTCCTCTGGCCAAGACTCTTTACAACCATTCGGCCAGGTCAGCCGGTGTGACGGCGAGCATTTTTGCCCCGCCCGCGCTCAGTTCCCGGGCTGTCCGCATGCCCCAGAGAGCCCCGACCGGATACATTCCGGCCGCCACGGCGGTTTGCATATCTACAGGCATATCCCCCAGGAAGATGCATTCCTCAGGTTCCATCCCCATTTGTCCGGCCATCAATTCCGCGCCCAGGGGATGCGGCTTTTTAGGGATGTTCGGGCGCGCCCCGTGAATGGCCGCAAATATTTCCGGCAGTAGGAAATGGTCGACAGTCGCCTGGGTGGCATCGTCCGGTTTGTTGGATAAAATCCCCATTTTTAGCCCGATGGCCTCGCACCGGTTGAGAAGATTCGCAATGCCGGGATAGGGATGGGTTTTGGCGGCCCAGTGCTCGCTGTATACCTTTTGCAGGGCGGCCAGGCATTTGGAGATCACTGCCGGGCGTGTGTTTTCCGGTCCGAGGGCTCTTTCTACGAGAACATCCATCCCGTCGCCGATAAAGTATTTGTAGGCCTCAACAGGGTGGGGCGGAAAACCGGCGCGTTTCAGAACAAGGTTCATGGAGTCGGCGATGTCTTCCAGGCTGTCCAGCAGGGTTCCGTCAAGGTCAAAAATGATGGCTTTGAATCTGCTCATGCACTTTCACATATCCTGTCCGTCAACCAGCTGGTCAGAGCAGCGATGACTGTTTCCCGATCCGGTTCAGTCTCGTTGTAGATTTCATGGTAAAGATCACTGAAAACCTTCAATTCCCTGTCCGGCATGGTCAGTTTTTCGAAGAATGCCTCCACGGCGTGCGTGTCTACGAGCCGGTCTTCTCCCGCGGCCTGAACCAGGATTGGCAATTGAATCTCCGCTGCCCGGTCGAAGGCTTTTTCAATGGCGCCTAAAAATTGAATAAACCAGTTGGTCGAAACCCGGTCGTGAACCAGTGGGTCCGCGATGTACTGTTTTACGATTTCCGGATCACGGCTCACATTCTGTGGGTCGAGCTCATTTTTGATGCCCAGCCGGGGAAAGAGCCGGGCCAGGCATGTGACCGCAATTTTTTTAACGGCGGGGAGCGGTGTGGCCACGCCCAGAGCCGGTGATGAGAGAACCAGGCCGTCGATCAAGTCCTGGTGTTCAAGGGCAACCAGGATGGCGACCAGCCCCCCCATACTGTGTCCCAGTAGGAAAACCGGCGTTCTGGCTGGTTTGTCGATCAGGGCTTGATCCAGAATTTCCCGGACATCCCGGGTATAATCATCAAAAGCGTCCACATGACCCCTGTCGCCGCCGGATTTTCCGTGGCCCCTCAGATCAAGAATCCAGAGGGAAAATCCCAGACCGGCCAGATGATCCGCCAGGGCCAGGTACCGTCCGGAATGCTCGCCGAGACCATGGACAATGACCATTCTGGCCTTTTCATTTTCAGCCATATGGTTTCTGAAAAAAAGAGACGGGTTTTGGGCGCGTTCCAGCGTCGATTCTGACAGGTCAACAGTAAGCATCATTTACACCCCTTCATATTAGAAACGGCCCCCCCAAAGTTTACCAGCGACAAACGTAAACCACCCGTTTCAGGCGTGGTTGTTTATTCAGTCTTTAAAAACTTGGTCCTCAGGGCCAGGATTCGTTACTTCCTGCTCCCAGGTCGAAAGATCAGCGGGGACATCAACATCGGTCAGTTCTTCCAGCAGTCGGGTACGCAATCCTGAAATGGCGGCAATTTCCAGTGTATCGGCCAGAACGCTGTCTGTGCCCCAGTTCATGTTTACAAACAGTTTCCGGGCTGCCGGAAATGCCCCGCAATGCATCCCGATCAGGTAATACCCGCCATCACTGGCCGGCCCGAGGACCACATCGGCTTCCCCGAGGCTGTCGAAAGCGCTCTCCAGGGTTGCGGATGTAAGGCCCGGAATGTCCGTACCGATCAGGGCCGCCTGATCGACCCGGTTCTGAAAAGCGTCCCCCAAGGCGGATGCCATTCGGTCTCCCAGGGTATTGCCTGCTTGGGGCTGGTAGAGATAGGTGTCCCCCAGCCAGGCCCGCATCCGCTCTTTGTTCCCGCCTTCAAATCTGATTTCGACGGCTGGCTCTGGTGTGATGCGGGTGCGGCCGGCGTGCTTGAGCGTATGCTCCGTCATCTTGCGCTGCAATAAAGCGGCCCCGGCGGCTCCCAATGTGGGGATCAGGCGGGTTTTGGTAACGCCCGCTACAGGGAAGCGGGTGAAAACGATGAGTTGCCGTTTGAATGTACGGCCCAATTCAAGAACCTCGACGTTGACTGTTTCATGAAGCTATCTCCAATTATCTATATCAATCTGATATTAAAGTCAAATTATGCAATTTTACCTGGTGAAATGAAGGGCGGGAACCAGATGTCCGGCCTGTTTTACAGGGGATACGCCGGCGGGGCAGATTTTCCGGCAGCCGGGTTGCTTCAAAAGCGTTCCCGACCGCCAAAGGATTTGTATTCACCTTGACACTCAGGGGTCTTTTCCATATAATTTTGCAGAAATTTGTAGAATAACAGGACTTTTGCCCAAACAAGTCCCTGACTTTAACTTAAACAGGATTCCCATGAAACCACTGCTGATTCAATTTACAGATGTCCATAAAAGCTTCGGTAACCTGACTGTTCTCAATGGCCTCAACCTGAATGTATATAAAGGTCAGATAACCACACTGGTTGGGCCGCAAGGCGCCGGCAAGCGCATTGTTTTAAACCACATTGCCGGTCAGATGAAACCGGACAGCGGTGGGGTTGTGTATGACGGCCAGGCATTGTCACCTGACACTGCCGGGGCCGGGACACCCTGGCCCCAGGTGTGCAGTCCTATTTTTCGGGAAACAGCTCTCTTAGACGCCCTGAACGTATTTGAAAACATTGCTCTGCCTTTGCGAGAGCAGGCGGGGGTGTCGGAGAGCGCAGTCAGAGAGCGGGTCAGTGACATCATCAACCGGCTGGAGCTGGGTCCGGTGGGCCGCGACTTTCCTTTTCAGCTGTCGGGCGAGGCAAATAAAACGGTTATTCTGGCCCGGGCGCTTGTAACCGGACCGCAAATCGTATTGTTTGACCGACCGGCTGCCGGCATGGATCCCATCCGTAAGAACGCGGTATACAGCCTCATCGCTGAATGCCAGAATGCGATGGGCTTTACGGCGATTATTACCAGCCAGGATGTGCCGGATGTTTTTGAAATTTCACACCGGGTGGCCATGCTGGACGGCGGGCGGATATTTTTCGAGGGTACTCCCGCTGAGATCCGCGATGCGCAGGATCCGGCCATCACCGGCTTTCTCCAGGAGGCCGATGACAGCGGGGGCGGACCGGAAGTGACCGCTGATCAGCCGTCAAACGATTCGTTCGACCAGCTCTATCCGGGAGATTTTGCCGTGGTCATACTCAGTGTTGATAATATGGACGAAATCCGGAAGAAACTGGACAATAGCGGCGCTGAAAAAGCCCTGCAGACACTGGCTGATCAGATCCAGTCCAACGTTCGCGGGGCGGACAGATGTATCTATCTACCGCCTGATAAAATCCAGATTCAGCTGCCCCATACGGATATGGAACAATCGCGGCAGGTTTGCGCCAAGCTGGCCGGGGCGATGAACGCCGGCACAATTGCCGCTGTTCAGCCTGAACCCGGGGCTTTCTTTTCCATAAATGCCGGGTTTGCCCAAGCCCGTGGTGACAGTTCCGTGGAACAGGTCATGGCGTTGGCGGAATCCATGCAGACACCTTTTTACAAGTTTAATCTTGATACTGAGCAAAGGATACTGGAATGAAAAGTACAGCACTCACCGGTTGCCTGGTTTTGATGGTGCTGGCGGTTTTAGGCAGCCCGCTTGCCGTGGTTGCCGGTCCGGCCACCGAAGCGGTAAGACAGCCCATTAATGACGGCATCAGCCTCCTGAGAGACCAGTCGGTGGAAACGGATGCCCAGCGTCGCGCGCAGGCCGACCAGATGTGGGCTATTATACGCCAGGCTTTCGATTTCAGGCTTATTTCAGCATTGGCGCTCGGGAAGAACTGGAAACGCTTTTCCCCTGAAAAGAGAAAAGAATTTGCCGATGTCTTTTCACAGCTGCTGGGCAACACCTACATCTCCAAGATTCAGGGAGAGTATCAGGATGAACAGGTGCTTTTTATTGGTGAGGAGGTGTTTTCGAAAAAAAAGGCTGTTGTAAAAACCGTGATTAAACGACAGAATCAGGAAATTCCGGTTGATTACAAGGTGCGCTTTAAAGCGGGGGAGTGGAAGGTTTACGACATAAATGTCGAAGGCATCGGGTTGGTGCTGAATTACAGACGCCAGTTTAACACGTTCCTTGCAAAAGAGAAGGGTACCCCGGATAGTCTCATCAAAAAACTTAAAGGAAAGCTTGAGTAAAAAGCGAGACAGAATTGAAGCAGTTGAAAATTATAGTAATATTAGCAATCCTGATGCTCGCCGGGCCGGCTATCTTGCCGGCCCCTCTATTTGCGGCAGAGACTGCGGATACCGAATTCAAAGAAGATAGCGAGGACGAAGACCAGGAATTTTTCGAGGATGAGGAGTTTTTCGATGAAGACCTGGACGATGACGGCGGCGGGGCCATTTCCGTACCGGACCCTTTCAAACCGGTAAACTACGCAATTCACATTTTTAACGACAAACTCTATTTCTGGGTTCTCAAACCGGTGGCCCGCGGGTATAAGGTTGTTGTGCCCATCGAGATACGCGTATGTGCTCTGAATTTTTTTGACAATCTCTATGCACCGGTACGGTTTACGAACTGTCTGCTGCAGGGGAAATTTAAAAATGCGGGCGCCGAATTCGGTCAATTTTTCATCAATACGACTGCCGGGGTTCTGGGTTTAGCGGACGTAGCCCGGCGCTATCCGGAACTCAATCCGCCGGAAGAGGATTTCGGTCAGACACTCGGTTACTGGGGGTTTGGCAACGGATTTTATCTGGTGCTGCCCATGCTGGGACCCTCAACCCTGCGGGATGGCATTGGCCGGCTGGGCAACTGGGCGGTGGACCCGCTCTCGTATCTTGAACCGTGGCAGCTATCCTACGCCGTATGGGCCGGCAAGAATGTCAACGCCACTTCTTTCCGGATAGGCGACTACGAAACCATCAAAGATGCGGCTCTCGATCCTTATGAGGCGTTTCGGGATGGGTATATACAATATCGCAGGACGAAAGTCGGCCAATAAGGTGTCCGCGGACACCGTGAGTTGAGATGGGGCATCTTCGTGTCCGGCGTAGCCTCTGGCGAAGACGGATTGGCCCGGGCTGCGTTCTTCCGGCGTCGCCGAAAGCTATGCCGGACAGGCGCTTCCTGTCAACCCTCGACGTAGATGGTCTACGCCTCGGCTTGCCAGGAATGCTGCGGCCTTGCCCAGAACCAAAACCTACCCGCTGTGGCCGGTCTCCACGAAGTGAAATGGGGGGCATCCATAGTTATATAGCGGCATTCTCACCTCATAGCGCCCCTTCCCCTTGGGCGTGCTGCGGTTTTTACTGAAATACAATGTAACCGGTATCTTTCTGAAGCCTAGAAAACGGCCTTTAAAGTTGATTCATTTTATGGATTGGCTTTCTTAGGGTCGGTGCCGGGCAAGGGATGCGGGTTGACCTGTAAAATAGCGTGTAACTGCCCGGCTTTATTCTTGACAAACAGTCCGAATTTTATATGTTGAGGGGTCACATTGACAGCTACAATTAATCAAAAACTGGGAGAGTGGCGATGAAAGTTCTGGTAAGTGATATGCTGGGTGAAATCGGGATCGAAATGTTTGCGCAGGAAGACGGGATAGACGTGGATGTAAAAACCGGTTTGTCCCCGGATGAACTCAAGGATATCATCGGGGAGTATGATGGCCTGGTTATCAGGAGTGCCACCCAAGTGACCGAAGACCTCCTGTCGGCCGCAAAAAACCTGAAAGTAGTGGGCCGCGCCGGCATCGGGCTGGACAATGTCGATATCCCCGCGGCCTCCAAATGCGGAGTGGTTGTCATGAATACCCCCGGCGGTAACGTAGTAACCACCGCCGAGCACGCCATCGCCATGATGTTATCGCTCTCCCGCAATATCCCCGAGGGAACCGCTTCGTTGAAGGCGGGGCGCTGGGACAAGAAAAAGCTACAGGGACGCGAGATTTATAATAAGGTTCTGGGGGTTGTCGGCTATGGAAATATCGGGTCCATTGTGGCCGACCGGGCCAGGGGCCTCAGGATGAAAGTCATTGTATACGATCCGTTCGTGACGCCGGAAGTTATTGAAAAAGCAGGGTTTGAGTCTGCCTCGCTCGACGAATTATACACCCGGGCGGATTACATTACCATTCACGTTCCAAAGCTAAAGGAAACCACCGGGCTCATCAACAAGGATGCCTTTGCCAAGATGAAGGACGGGGTGATGGTCGTCAACTGTGCCCGCGGCGGGATAGTTGACGAGAATGACCTGTACGCGGCCATGGAGTCCGGCAAGGTGGCCGGTGCCGCGCTGGATGTATTTGAAACCGAACCGCCGGAAGATTCACCGTTACTTGGGTTGGATCGACTGATCTGCACCCCGCACCTGGGGGCTTCCACTCGTGAGGCTCAGACCAACGTTGCCGTGGCGGTCGCCGATCAGATTATCGATTATCTTAAAAACGGGACAATCCGCAATGCCGTTAACGTGCCGTCCGTGACCGGCGAGCTCCTCGAAAAGCTGGGGCCCTTTCTTTCGATTGCCGATAAAATCGGCTGCCTGCAGGCCCAGTTGACCACTGGCGCGCTCAAAGAGGTGATCATTGAATATGTTGGTGATTTCCAGGGTCTGGACCTCTCCCCGGTTACCACCGCCGGCCTCAGGGGTCTTCTGTTGCCTGTAGTCAAGGACGATGTCAATTTCGTAAATGCCAGGATCATTGCCAAGGACAGGGGCATCAAGGTAACCGAAACCGAGACGGCCGATTCAGATGAATACATGAACATGATTACCGTCAAAGTGGTAACCACCGAGACGACGAGTCTGGTTTCCGGAACTATTTTTGGCAAAAATGATCCCCGGATTGTACGCATCAACTCCTTCCGCCTTGAAATGGTCCCCAACGGCCACCTTGGCCTGATTTACAATATCGACCGGCCCGGGTCCATAGGCGAAATTGGCACCACGCTGGGCAACCATAATATCAATATCGGCCGGATGCAGGTGGGGCAGGAGGAAGACGGGGACAACAACATTATCTTCTTGTGCACTGACACGCCTATTCCCGATAGTGTGTTTGAAGAGCTCAGAGGCCTGGCCTCGGTCAGGACAGCCATTCCGCTTGAATTTTAAGCGGGACGGTGACTTATACAGGGTCATCATTTTAGAGGAAAGGGGAAATAATGACAGAGAACAAAGAGGAAAAACAGGGGTTTATAATGAAAGACGCCCCCGATGACGCCGCAGGCGAACCTGATTCCGGGCCTGAAAGCCAGATTCCGCTGCCGGAGATGAATTTTTCCACCTTTGTGGTTTCCCTGAATGCGTCCGCGCTCATGCATCTGGGGCTCATGGAAGATCCGATCCAGGGGCAGAAGGTCAAGAACCTGGAGCTGGGGAAACAGACCATCGATATCCTGGTCATGCTTGAGGAAAAGACCCGGGGCAATCTCTCGACAGAGGAGGAGAAACTTCTGCAGAACATCCTGTATGATCTGCGGATTAACTTTGTCAAGCAGAGCAAATAGTGACCGTTAGCCTTGAACTCGGGTCACCGGCCAAGATTAACCTGTTTCTCAAGGTGACCGGCAAGCGGCCGGATGGCTACCACGATCTGGTCTCGCTCATGGGCTGCATCAGTCTAAGCGACCGGGTTGTTCTGCGAACAGGCGCGACCGCCATTTCGGTCACCTGCTCTTTTCCCGATGTGCCGGAGGACCGGTCCAACCTGGCTGTGCGGGCGGCCGAGTTGTTCTACGAACAGTACCCGGCGAGCGATCGGGTTGCCATCGAGATAGAAAAACAGATCCCGGTGGGGGCGGGGCTGGGTGGCGGCAGCAGCAATGCGGCCACGGTCTTAAGGGGTTTGAACAAGCATTACGGGCAGCCTTTTTCAACGGATCAGCTCATCCGCATGGGGGTTTCAATCGGTGCGGATGTTCCGTTTTTCATGTTCGGCCGGCCGGCCCTGGCAACCGGTATTGGCGAGCGTCTGACGGCATTTGACGGGCTCGATCGCTGGAAGGTGGTTGTGATTTATCCCGGATTTAGTATTCCGACGGCCAGTGTATACAAAAAACTGAATTTGGGATTGACAAAATGTGAAAATCACCTTAAATCTTTCTCTTTAAAACAAAATGGGTTTATACCTGCCAAGCATTTGTATAATGATTTGGAAACAGTTGTAATTGCACGATATCCTGAAATTGCAGCTGTTAAAAAGAAGTTGCTGGAAAACGGGGCTACAGGTGCGTTGATGTCCGGAAGCGGCTCCAGCGTGTTTGGGCTGTTTGCTGATGCCCGGACCGCCCGCTTTGCGGCAAAGGCCCTCGCTGCCCATTACGGTGACGGGGTTTTCGTGGCGGATCTGCTGGTCTAATGATTCAGGTGCATCCAAATGCCCGATTTTTTTTGTTTAAACTGAGGTCTAAGGGCCCCGTATCGGCTGGAAGCAGGACTGTGGAGACGCTTTGCATGAAGTGATCTCAAAGGATTTTTTGAGATGGCTTCGAGTCTCACTCATGGGGCGTCGTCAAGTGGCAAGACACAGGGTTTTGGTCCCTGCATTCGGAGGTTCGAATCCTCCCGCCCCAGCCACCGGCTGATAGACTGGATGAAAATCCGTCTTGTACGTTTTGGGATAGTTTTAAATTTAAACCCGTAAAGGATTAATCATGACCGATTTCGCCATATTTTCAGGAAATTCGAATCCGGTTCTGTCCAAAAAGATATGTGATTACCTGAACGTGCCCATGGGGGGCGCCAAGGTAAAAACATTCAGCGACGGTGAGATCCAGATCGAAATCAATGAAAATGTGCGCTTGAAAGACATCTTTGTTATTCAGTCCACCTGTCATCCAGTGAATGATAACCTCGTGGAACTGCTCCTGATGATCGATGCTTTCAACCGGTCGTCCGCCAAAAGAATTACCGCGGTGGTACCCTATTTCGGGTATGCCCGCCAGGACAAAAAGGTAGCCCCCCGGGTCCCCATCAGCGCCAAACTGGTGGCTGATTTGATCACGACGGCCGGGGCGGATCGGGTCATCACCATGGACCTGCATGCCGGACAGATCCAGGGGTTTTTCAGTATCCCGGTGGACAACATGTTTGCCGCGCCGGTCACATTGAAGCATATAAGGGCAAATTACGACCATGAGAAACTGGTCATCGTGTCTCCCGATGCGGGCGGCGCGGAAAGGGCCAGAGCCTTTGCCAAACGGCTGGGGGCTGACCTGGCCATCATTGATAAGCGCCGTACCGCTCCCAATGTCGCCAAGGCGATGTCGGTGGTCGGCGATGTAAAAAATAAAGTGGCCATGATCCTGGATGACATGGCGGATACGGCCGGGACCCTGACCCAGGCGGCCAGCGCCATCATGGAGCACGGCGCCAGCGAGGTGCATGCCTGCTGCAGCCACGCGGTCCTGTCCGGACCGGCCGTGGATCGGATTACAGAGTCACCGTTGAAGTCCCTGATTGTCTCGGATACCATCCCCCTCAGTGACAAGGCGGCGGTGTGTGGAAAAATTGAGGTGCTTTCCATTGCGGAACTCGTAGGGGAAGCAATTATACGGAGTACAACCGGCGATTCAGTGACGTCGCTTTTTGTATAAAAATATAATCATCGGCAAACACTCTTTTTTGCCGGGGGAGCCTGTGAAAATTGATGTTGCGAGCCCGTCCAGTCACCGCGGCGATGATTATATGAAAATAGAACAGATCAAGAACTTGTTTTAGGCAACCCGGTGAGGTTGTTGGCCCAAATTTATAGAAGTGCTGGAGAGAATTGAGACTGATATCTTAGAAATTTTCATTCAATAACCGGTGGTATGTCTGGAAGGGTTTTTTCTCTGAACCACTTTGGGCGGTTCGGAACCCATTCTTTCAGCTTTCCGAAGGTTATTGAATCAAGGAGGAACTATTTTGGAGTTACTTGAATTAAACGCCGTTACCCGGACAGATACAGGCAAAGGCCAGTCCCGGACACTACGCCGGGAGGGCCGGCTGCCCGCTGTCCTGTACGGACCCAATACAGACCCGGTTATGCTGTCAATCGATCTGGGCGAACTGGAAGACATTGTTAAAGGCGGCAGTGCCGGCCAGGCCATCTTTGGTATTTCGGTCGATGGGGCGAAAGAGGCGCGCACAGCCATGATCAAAGAACTGCAGGTTTCGCCATTGAGCCGTGACTACCTCCACGTTGATTTCTATGAAGTGGATATGAAGAAGAAAATCAATGTCATGGTGCCGGTGACCACCACCGGTAAATGCATCGGTATCGAGATGGGCGGTATGATCCAGCTCATCCGACGTGAGCTTGAGGTTCTGTGCATGCCCGGTGAAATACCGGAGTCCATTGAAATTGATATCACCGAACTGAACATCGGCGACTCGATCCACGTCGAAGATGTCAAGCTGGAAGGGGATATTGAGATCCCCCATGATGTCGACTTTACCATCCTGACCATCCTCAGTGCCCTGATGGCGGAAGAGGAAGTGGAAGAGGAAGAGGAAGAGCTGGAAGAAGGTGAAGAGGGTGCTGAAGAAGGTGCTGAAGCGGATGCGGACGCGGACGTGGATGAAACCGCGGAGAAAGAAAAATAGCATTCGGATCGGGCTGACATTTGACGGGGGCTGCCTTGCATACTAAATCCTCGCAGATAAAGCTCATTGCGGGCCTTGGCAACCCTGGGCCCGATTACCGGAAGACCCGGCACAATCTCGGTTTTCGGGTGGTTGACGACCTGGCCCACAGGTTCAAGATCGGACTGACAGCCAGTGCACCCGAACTGGAGTCCGGGCAGGGTGAAATAAAAGACCTGGCCGTGTACGTTCTCAAGCCGCAAGGCTACATGAATCGCAGCGGGCCGCCGGTAAACGCTTTTTTAGAAAAATTTTGCATATCATACAGGGAGATATTGGTCATTCATGATGATATCGACCTGGAATTTGGAAGATTAAAAATAAAAAAGAAAGGGGGCGATGGCGGACACAGAGGTATAAGATCCATGATAGATACCCTTGGAACCGGAGATTTCGCACGACTCCGCCTGGGTATCGGTCGTTCCGGAGAAGATGTTGATGTGGTTGACCACGTCCTGGGGCAGTTTAACGACCGGGAGGTGGAACACCTGGCAGAATTCATCAACCGGGCTTCGGAAAGTGCAGTTAAAGTGCTTTGCGACGGAGTTAACGCAGGCATGAATCAGTTTAATAGCAAAAGCATCACGAAATTTTAACATTTTCAATATGGAGGTAAGCATGGAAGTCTTGTTGAGCAACATCCCGTTGGCATGCACACTCGTTGGTATTGTGGGAATTGTATTTGCCCTTATCCTGGCGATGGCTGTGAAAAGTGCCCCCGCGGGTAATGAAAGAATGCAGGAAATCGCCGGCGCGATCCAGGAAGGCGCGATTGCCTACTTGAACCGTCAGATGAAATCCATGGGCATCACCGGGATTATCATTTTTGCAGTTATCTTCGCGACCCTGGGCGCCAAGACCGCCGCTGGATTTGCCATCGGCGCCATCGCGTCCTTTTGCGCAGGCTACATCGGGATGCGCGTCTCCGTTCTGGCCAATGTCCGGACCGCTGAAGCGGCCAGAAACGGCATGGCGGCCGGCCTGTCCATGGCTTTCAGGGGCGGTACCGTGACCGGTATGATCGTGGCCGGCCTGGCGCTGACTTCCGTAGCCGGTTTCTACATGTTTACGCATGACATCATGGCCCTGGTTGCCCTCGGATTCGGTGGCAGCCTGATCTCCATTTTTGCCCGTCTGGGCGGCGGTATCTTCACCAAGGGTGCGGATGTGGGCGCCGACCTGGTAGGCAAGGTTGAAGCCGGTATTCCCGAAGACGATCCGCGCAACCCGGCCACCATCGCCGACAACGTGGGCGACAACGTGGGCGACTGTGCCGGTATGGCCGCAGACCTTTTTGAAACCTACGCGGTAACCGCAGTGGCCGCCATGCTGATCGGCAGTCTGCTGTTTCCGAAAAATGCCATGGCTACTGAATTTCCGCTGATTCTCGGCGCCATCTCCATTATCGCTTCCATCCTCGGCAGCTTTATGGTCAGACTGGGCAGCAGCGGTTACGTCATGGGCGCCCTGTACAAAGGCATGTTCGGTTCCGCCATCCTGTCAGGCATCGCGTTTTACTTTGTCGCTGTGAAGTACATGAACGGTCTGGGCGACCTGACCGCCATGAACATTTACTACTGTACCCTGATCGGCCTGATTCTCACGGTGGTCATCGTTATCATCACCGAATACTACACCGGTATTTATGCCCCGGTTAAGAGAATTGCCGAAGCGTCCACCACCGGGCACGGCACCAACATCATTGCCGGTCTGGCCGTTTCCATGCAGTCCACCGCGCTGCCGATCCTGGCCATCTGCCTGAGCATCTACCTGGCCTACGCGTTTGCCGGCCTTTACGGGATTGCCATGGCCGCCATGTCCATGCTTTCCATGACCGGTATGGTAATTGCCATTGACGCCTACGGCCCGATCACCGACAACGCCGGTGGTATCGCCGAAATGGCCGAGATGGACGAGAGCGTTCGCGCGATCACTGATCCGCTGGATGCTGTTGGAAACACCACCAAGGCCGTTACCAAGGGTTACGCTATCGGCTCTGCCGCCCTGGCCGCCCTGGTTCTGTTTGCAGCCTATACACAGGAATTCGCCATTCACGGTGCCACGGGCACGATCGCTTTTGACCTGTCTAACGTAAACGTTATCCTGGGTCTTTTCATCGGCGGTCTGCTGCCGTACCTGTTCGCTTCCATTGCCATGGAGGCGGTTGGAAACGCCGGTGCCGCAGTTGTGGTTGAAGTCCGTCGCCAGTTTGCCGAGATCCCGGGCATCATGGAAGGGACCGCCAAACCGGATTACGCTGCTTGTGTTGACATCGTCACCAAGTTCGCACTCAAAGAGATGATGGTTCCGGCCCTTCTGCCGATAGCCGCACCGCTGATCGTTGGCTTCGTGCTGGGCAAAGTCGCCCTGGGCGGTCTGCTCATCGGTTCCATTATAACCGGCGTTTTCGTTGCGGTCTCCATGACTACCGGTGGAGCCGCATGGGATAACGCTAAAAAATACATCGAAGACGGCAACCTCGGCGGCAAGGGCTCTGATGCCCATAAAGCCGCTGTAACCGGCGACACCGTAGGCGACCCCTACAAAGATACCGCCGGCCCGGCCGTTAACCCGATGATCAAGATTCTGAATGTTGTGGCCCTTCTGATGGTTCCGTTCCTGATGTAATCAGGGCATCAGCAGCATTTAAATCTGTTCAATCTAAAAAGGATTGGCGCCCTTTGGGCGTCAATCCTTTTTTATTGATTGATCCCCGAAGGTATGGTATAGATCACTCATATTGTACCGAAATTTGAGGATATTTTATCCAACAGCACTCAACCGCCAGTTGGCTTTCTTCAATTACCAAATCCAGCAAAAAAGCAAATTTCACGGGTAAAACCAAATGGATAAAAAAGAGAACGGCGATCAGACCCCCGAACCTCAGGGCGAGGTAAAAAAATTCAATGTCGGAGATCTGGCCGTATACCCGGCCCACGGTGTGGGGAAAATCGAAGCGATAGAAAGCCGGGATGTCAATGGCGAAACCCACGACTTTTACATCATGAAAGTGCTGGAAAACGGCATGGTCATCATGATTCCCACCTGGAATGTGGCCTCGGTTGGTCTGCGGGATATCATCGATGAAAAAGATGTTCCCAAGGTCTACGATGTCATGAAGGGCAAGCGCAACAGCAACCTGGAAAGCCAGACCTGGAACCGGCGCTACCGCGAATACATGGACAAGATCAAAACCGGATCGCTTTATGATGTGGCCGAAGTGTTCCGGGATCTGTCACTGCTTAAATTCACCAAGGATCTCTCCTTTGGAGAGCGCAAGCTTTACGACACCGCCCAAATTCTTCTGGTAAAAGAGTTGTCGACCGCCAAAAACACGGATGAAGCTTCCATTGCCGCTGAACTGGATGCCCTGATTGAAGAACAGCGGCCGGCACCACCGCCGGAAGAATCCGAGGAAGAGGCATCTAAATAGCAGGGGGTCACCCCGGCCCCAACCGACATTGAATACTTCTCAAAAGTCTCCTGACAACGGCACTTTTTCATTCAAAATAGATCCGCGTGAAGGTGGCTTGCGCCTGGATGCCTTCATCAGTACCCATACCTCCCAGTGTTCCCGTTCCTATGCCGCCCGTATCATTCGCGATGGCCATGTTCGTGTGAATGCCACCTTGAAGAAACCGGGTTACCGGATCAAATCCGGGGACGTGGTTGACGGTGAGATGCCGGAACCGGCCGTGGTTTCATTTGAGCCGGAACCGCTGGATCTATCCATCCTTTATGAAGACCGGGTCATCATTGTTATCAATAAGCCGGCGGGCCTGGTGGTTCACCCGGCACCGGGCCACTATACCGGAACCCTGGTGAACGGTCTGTTGCATCACTGTCCCGACCTGGCGCCCATCGCCGGTGAGATTCGACCGGGGATCGTCCATCGCCTGGACAAGCATACCTCCGGCACCATTATTGTGGCCAAAAACGCCGCGGCCCTTGAAAACCTGGCCGGGCAGTTCAAGGCCCGCACCGTGGCGAAAACCTATCTGGCCATTGTGTATGGGGATATGAAAAGCGAAACCGGCCAGATTGACCTGCCGGTGGGGCGGCACCCCACGGATCGTAAAAAAATGTCCGTCAAAAGCCGCAGTCCGCGCAGTGCGTTGACCTTGTGGCGGGTGAAGGCGAACTATGGATCCTGCTGCCTGCTCGAGGTGAACATCAAGACCGGCCGGACCCACCAGATCCGGGTGCACTGTGCCGCGCGGCAGCATCCAATTGTCGGGGATGCCCTGTACGGTGGCCGGACCGGCAACCAGTACCGGCGGCAGGATGCGCGTCTGGATTCCCTGGTAAGACGCGTTGAGCGGCAGATGCTGCATGCCTGGCAGTTGACCGTTACGCACCCGGAGACAGGTGAACGTAAGACGTTTGAGGCGCCTTTGCCGGATGATATGCGGGGCTTTCTGGAGGGGCTTGAGTAAGACCAACTCACGAATACGCGACCTGGTAAGCAGAAAAACTCCCCTCCCTTGACGGGAGGGGCCGGGGGAGGGTGACTTGCCTGGGTTGCATACTTTTCTGTGATTACGGCGGTATTCCCACCAGCACCCCCACCCAACCGCCCCCGTCAAGGGGGAGGAGTAGGCCGAAGTAGTGCAAACGGAGCTTTCGATGACGTACGTTTAATCTTGGCCAATAAAAGAAAAAGCCGCAGCCTCTAAGAGACTGCGGCTTTTATATTTTTAGGCGAAAGTTTTAGGCGGCTCGGTCGCCGTCCTTGTCGTAACAGATCCGGCAGCAGTTCAGGCAGCGGTTGGATTCGTATTTGGCGTCTTCTTCGGTGATGACCAGGTCCGCTTCTTCAAAGCACTTGATGCGGGCGGCTACATCCATTTCCGGCATGGGGGTGCGTTTTTGCTTGCCCACACCCGGGACTTCTTCAAATAGTGATTCGGGGATGTGTTTTTTAAGCAGGGAGTTTGGAACCGGAGGTATGGGAACATCAACTGGTTCTTCCGCTTCCTCATCCTGGCCCATGAGATACAGGTGAATGGATCGGGCGGCCCGCCGGCCGCCGCCGATGGCTTCCACCACCAGGCTGGCCCCGGTAGCCGAGTCGCCGGCTGTGAAAATGTACGGGATGTTGGCCTGGAGGATTTCAGGATCGTTGTCGATGGTGCTCCAGCGGGTCAACTCCAGGTCAGCCAGGGCGTTGTCCTTGTCCTTGAAAGAGGCATCCGGCCCCTGGCCAATGGCGGTCACCAGCATATCGATATCCAGAAGCGTTTCCGAACCTTCAACGGGGACCGGGCTCCGGCGGCCGCTGGCATCCGGTTCACCCAGTTCACACTTCAGGTATTCAAACTGTTTTACATTGCCGTTTTCATCGCCGATGACTTTTGTGGGGGCTGCCAGGAACAGGAAGTTTATCCCTTCATGTTCGGCCGCTTCTATTTCGACCATGTTGGCAGGCATTTCCGCCCGGGTCCGACGGTAGACGATGGAAACCTCTTCGGCGCCCAGTCTCACCAGGGTGCGGACACAGTCGATGGCTGTGTTGCCGCCGCCGATGACCACGCATTTTTTACCAATGGGGAAACCCTGGGGATGTTCGGATTGCTGATCACTGGCGAAGTTGGTCAGAAAGTTAATTCCGGTGTAGCATCCGTTGAGGTCTTCACCCTCCACCCTTAAAGAGTAGTCTTTCCAGGCGCCCACGCCCAGGAAAATGGCGTCATAGCCGGCCTCTTTGAGGGTGCCGACGGTGAAATCTTCGCCGAGCTTCTGGTTCATCCGGGCCTCGATACCCAGGTTGAGGATGCCGTCCGTTTCCCATTTAAGGACCTCTTTGGGCAGGCGGTATTCGGGGATGCCGTAGCGGATCATGCCGCCCAGCTCCGTCATCATGTCGAAGATGGTCACATTGTGACCCAGTCTTCTCAGGAAGAAGGCGCAGCTCAGGCCGGCCGGACCACCGCCGACCACGGCAACTTTTTTGCCGGTTTCCGGGGCGCAGGAGATGGGCAGCCGGGTTCCGGAATTCATTTCATAATCGGCCACAAACCGCTTAAGCTGGTTGATGGAAACCGGTTCATCATCCTCGATGTCCCGGCGGCAGTAATCTTCACAGGGATGCGGGCACACCCGCCCGCAGGAGAGTAGCAGCGGGTTGCGTTCCCGGATGGTATGTACCGCGCCGGCATAATCGCCCTCCCGGATCTGAGAGATATACTTGGGAATATTGATCTCGGCCGGGCAGGTCTGTGCGCAGGGCGCCAGGGCGTCGTCTTCCTGGTTGAAGTGGAGCAGCCGTTCGGACATGGTCCGTACCTTAAGGATATTCTTCGGACAGGCTTTTTCACAAGCACCACAGCCCACACACATGGTTTCGTCAACAACGGGGAAGCCGTTAGGGCCTATGGCAATAGCGTTGAAAATACAGGACCGGACACAGTCACCCATACCCAGGCAGCCCACCTGGCAGACCCGCTCACCGCCGTACAGGGTGCTCAAAGCAGCACAGGTGTTCACACCCATATAGTTGTACTGGTCATCAGCCCGGTTTCCGCCTTCGCACAGGTTTTGTGAGAGTGACGGTTCAGCCGTCCCGGGATCCATGTCCATGACTTCGGCCACATTGGCCGTGGTTTCAGGGCCGGCCACAACACAAACCGTAGGCAAGGCCTTGCCATTAACCACAGCCACCGCGGCTGCCGAGCAGCCTGCAAATCCACAGCCGCCGCAGTTGGCCCCGGCCAGGTGGCCTTCGATTTCAGCAATCCGGGGGTCTTCATATACATAGAAAACTTTGGATGCCACGCTAAGAATGGTGCCGCAGAGAGCACCCACTCCCATTAGAACAAGAACGGCTTCGACCAAAATGACCTCCCTTGTTTACATCTGCAATTAAACCATTCCCTTGAAGGCGTAAAATGCCAGGGAAAGGACGCCGGCGGTAACCAGCGCAATGGACGTATCCTGCAGGGGTTTGGGAACCCGGGCCAGAAGAATCTTTTCGCGTAGCCCGGCAAAAATAACCAGCGCCAGTCCGAACCCGACCGCATAGGCGAAAGAAGCCACCAGGGCCTGCATGAAATTGTATTCCTGATCGATATTGATCACGCAGGCGCCGAAAACGGCGCAGTTGGTGGTGATCAGCGGCAGGAAAATGCCGAGCCCGGCATACAGGGCGGGGATGCTTTTTTTCAAGAACATCTCCACGAACTGTACCAGGGAGGCAATTACCAGAATAAAGGCGATGGTCCGCAGGTAGACCAGGCCGGCGGGTACCAGGATCATGTGGTAGGTGATATAGGAGATCACCCCGGCCATGACCAGTACAAATACCACGGCCATGGCCATGCCGACGGCAGTCTCCATTTTCTTGGAGGTTCCGAAGAACGGGCAGTTGCCCAGAAACTGGGCCAGCAGGATATTGTTGACGAAAATGCAGCTAATAATCAGGACGATATAATCACCCATGGGAATCCTCCTATTTCTGACCTAACATGTTCATACCGCAGAGCATGAGGCCGAGGGCGACAAAGGCACCGGGGGCCTGGACCATGAAAGCGAATGCTTGAAATCCTGGAAAGATAGTGACCAGGTTGAACAGCGGGTCTCCCCAGATCGTAAGGGTCCCGGCCCCCAAAATTTCGCGGAAAGCGCCCAGGGCGCCCAGGGAAATGGTGAAGCCCAGGCCGATCCCCAGCCCGTCCGCCAGTGAAAGCACCAAGCCGTTTTTGGAGGCGAAGGCCTCGGCCCTTCCCAGGACGATACAGTTCACCACGATCAGCGGGATGAACATACCCAGCTGCAGGAAGAGTTCATATGTATAGGCCTGCATAAGCATTTCCACCAGGACGACGAACGTGGCGATGATGATGATGAAGCATGGAACCCGGACTTTGCTGGGAATCACATTGCGCAGGGATGAAACCAGCAGGTTGGAGCAGACCAGCACGAACGTGGTGGCCAGACCCATGCCGATACCGAATTGAGCCTTGGTGGTTACACCCAGTACCGGGCACAACCCGAGAACCAGTCGGAAAGGCGCAATTTCTTCCCAGAAACCTTTTATAAATTCGTGGGTAACAGACTTTGCCATTACTATCTCCCTATGGGGTAAGTGATTTGAGCTTTTCTTCGATTTCCGGTTTCAGGCTCTTATATGTTGCACCCGCCTGAGTAGCGGCGGCGCACACAGCCCGGGATGTGATGGTCGCCCCGGAAAGGGCGTTGATCTTGCCACCGTCACCGGTCACCTGGATTGTTTCCAGGATCGGCTGCCCGGCGAACTGGGCGGCAAAGTTCGGATCGTCCTTGGCCATGGAACCTAAGCCCGCGGTTTCACTGTGGGTGGTGACCCCCGCCCCGTAGATTTTATCGGTGGCCACGTTCACGGCCACCATCAGGCCGACATCACCGCCGTAGCCTTTACCGGACGTCTCAAAGGCGACGGTTTGGGTTTTTCCGTCGAGTTTGGCGACGAAAAAGGTCATACTCTGCTTGTCGCGGTCAATGGTAAAACGGTCCGTCAGGGGATCGTTTTCCGCATCTTTGAAAAGGCTTTTCAGCGTGGGCCCCTTTACAAATTGGAGCACCTGGTTCTCGATCCGTTCTTCGGTGTTTTCCTTGACATAGGCCAGCAGTCCCCCGGAAAAGGAGCTGAGGAACGTCAATACCACGATCATCTTAATAATTTCACCCATGTTATCCTACCTTTCCTATCGCTTGCGGTCTGATTCTATCCAGGAGCGGATTGATGGCGTTCATGAGCAGGATGGCCAGCATCACCCCGTCGGCATAATTGCCGATATTCCGGATCAGCACGGTGAGCACGCCGCAACCGGCGCCGTAAATCAGCATCGGGATGGGATTGACGGGTGAAGAGGCATCCTCGGTGGCCAGGAAAAAAGCCCCGATCAGCGTGTAGCCGGTGAGCAGGTGGAATATCGGATCGGCGTATTGGGTCGGATCGGACATATTGAACAAAAGCGCGGTGACGAGCACACCGGCCAGAAAGCTGCCGGCGATTTCCCAGCGAATAAAACCACGGGCAATCAGGAAGAGCCCGCCGATGATCAGTCCGAGGCCGAACGTGGAACCCAGGCCGCCGGCCTGTCGTCCCAGGAGCAGATCCCCGTAACTGTAAGAATCGATGCCCGCAACGCCAAAGGCTTTAAGAACCCCCAGCGGGTAGAGCATATTGTAGCCGAAATCGTAGTGAGCCAGGGCGATATCGAAATCCAGCAGGCCCCGCCAGGCCACGGACATGATAGCCATGGACATGACCGCCGGATTAAAGGGGTTGGCGCCAATGCCGCCGAAAATTTGCTTGCCCAGCACAACCGCGATAAACGTGCCGGTCAGTACGACCCACCAGGAAACCGTAGCGGGCAGCAGCATAGCCATCAGCAGGCCGATCACCGCGGCATTGCCGTCCCCAATGGTGGGCGCCTGTTTCATGGTGCGGTTGATCAACCACTCCCAGCCCATGGCAGTGGCGACGGAAAAGCAGACCACGGCGATGGCCGGCATGCCGTACTGCAGGATACCGCAGATGACGGCCGGCATGGCCGCAACCAGCATGGCATAACTGCGTTCGGTCACATTGCTCCCATTGTGCCAGAAAGGGGCGTGGGAGACGATCAATTTCTTCTGATTACTCATTAGCAGCCTCCGCTGATTCAAGCCGATCGAGTTCATATTTGGCCAGCTTGATATACTGAAAAACAGGAATTTTCGAGGGGCACACAAACGCGCACAGACCACAGTCCACACAGGATTGCAGGTCATACAGGTCGGCCGCCTCCTGGTACTGGCCGGCTTCCAGGAAGCGGACCAGCATGTTTACCTGGATTCTGGCCGGACAGATGGGGATACAGTCACCACAGTTGATGCAGGGATAATCCGAAGTCAGCGGGATATCCGCGCCAGGCTGAACCATGATGGCATCGGTGTCGGGCATGACCGGAAATTGGTCGGAGTAGATGGCCGCACCGGTCATGGGACCTCCGCAAATGATACGGTCGCCCTCGGCCAGTTCCATGCCCATGGCTTCAAATACTGCCGCAAGCGGTGTCCCGATGGTTGCCGTATACAGCTGAATATGACCGCTTTTATCAACAACGGTAACGGTTTTTTGAACCGGAATTGCCTTTTGTGAAAAAGCGCGGCCGATGGCTGCCACGGCTTCCGCACTGACAAAGAAAACCCCCAGATCCTCACAGGAGCTACCAGCCGGAACTTCCATGTCCAGCGCGTCCTTCATAATCATGAGGGGCAGGGTGCCGGGGTAGTCGTTGCTGACCCCTACCGGTTCGGCTCCGAGGTGCCCGATATTCTGGGTGACATCCTGGGTGAGGCAGATGACGATATCCTCGATCCCGGTGACTGTTTTGAGGATGCCGACGCCGTGGTGAATATCGTCCGCCTGGTTTTTCACCTGGTATTGACGCGTGGCCACCAGCAGATCCGAGTCGGCGCCGTTGACCACGATCTTTTTTATCGGTTTGTCGGGGTCATTGAGTGTTTCGAGGCACGGTTTCCCCGGAACATTGGCCAGGTAGCCGGTCAGGGTTTCCAGGGTCGGGGTGTCGCCGCAGACCGCTGCAAAGCTTTCATCCGGCTGGTCTGCATCACCGGTTTCCAGGCAAATCTCAACATAGGTCTTACCAAAATCACCTGCGCGGGTCGTGACCTGGGTGACCTGGCCGGTGACCGGTGCGGTGGCATACGTATCGGCCTGTTCAAACAGAACCAGTTTCTGGCCGGTTTTTACCGCCTCGCCCGGCTGAACCAGGGGCGGTCCCGTGGCAATGCCCGGTTTTTCCACCAGGAGGGTCACCGCACTGGGGACGGTAATCGTCTCAGGTGGGCGGTAGACGTCACCGGTTATCAGGTTTTTAATTCTGGGCTTCGAGAAACCAAAAAATGATCTTGTCAGCATAGTTTAGCCTTTTAAAAGTTTGCCGCTTGTGGGTGAAAGGCGCAGCTGTTTGAAAAGTTCACCACCTGGCTACATGACATGGCAGGCGGCACATTCAACCGGTCCGGCCTCAAAATCTTTGTGGCACGTGATACACTGGGAGTGAAAGGCGTCTGCCCGGGCGGCCACATCCTCAAGATCGTAGTCTTCAGGATCGTGACATTCATTACAGGTCTGACTGACCACTTCAGCCTCCTCGGGCCCGGCGTGACAGACGCCGCAGTTCCCGTGCTCTTCAGTCTCGGCCTCACCTTCGCCGGTGTGATGGTGGCAGTCCCCGCAATTCAACCCGTAACCGGTCTCACTCAAATGTGTTTTGTGGTCAAAAATGACCTTGCCGGCTTTGGTTTGATAGGCCAATCTTACAGGTCTTTCCGGGGGAGTGACGGGAAATGCAGCAAAACAGAACAACCCTGCGACCAGTAGAATGAGCGCCAGTCGGAGGGCCAGTTGAAACTCGCTTTTCGAAGTCATTTACGGTCCGATCCTTTCAATTCTTTTGGCGTTTGGAAAGAAGGATTTTTGATAAATCAACAGCACGACTAACATAATGAGCAGATGGTTTCAAGTCCTTTTTGCAGGTTGACAGGCGGGGAGAAAATACTAAAAAATAACCGAACTTATTAAGTTTAATAGGTTTTTGGGAAAGCTGCGTCCGGCGACTGGGCATCTGCTGGAACGCGTTGGGTAAGCGGACCTTTTATTCAGCCCTAAAAGCTTGGTCCTCAGGGCCAGGTCAGAGATAATTGGTTAGAAGCCCCCGCAAGGGGCCATCCAAAGCCTGGCCCGCTTGGCCAGGATTCTATACAACCTAGCAGATTCCGCAAAGATGGCAGTTATCCAGTGGACAGGCCGCGGATGTTTTCCCGGCACGGGCCCTTTGGTATTCTCTCACCAGAAAAGCCTTTTTCAGTCCGTGGTCGATAAACTCCCAGGGCAGACGTTCATCGGTCGACCTTTCCCGGGTGACATAAAAATCGGGACCAACCACGGTTTCCTTGAAGGTGCGCGACCAGTTGCCGCCGCCGGCATGGGCCTGTTTCAGCAACCCGGAAACCCGCCGGTCTCCGCGGGCCAGCAGCGCCTGGATATAAGACCAGCGCAGGTTTTCGGCCTGGACCCGGACGTTGGGGATCTTTTGCAGGGCCTTTCGAATGGTCTTTATTTTTGACTGGAGGCTTTTTCGGTCATCCATGGGACACCATTGAAAGGGGGTAAAAGGTTTGGGGACAAAGGCGTTGAGGCTGACGGTTATCGAACCGATTTTTTTCAATTTGCGGCTGGTTTTCAGAAACTGCTGCTTTATTTTTCCGGTGAGTTCTACGATGGCGCGGACATCGGCTTCGGTTTCCCAGGGAAGGCCCACCATGAAATAGAGTTTGAGATTGGGAATGCCCCCGGCGACGAGTTTTTCAGCGGCCTTCAGGATCTGGGCTTCACTGATACCTTTATTTATAATGCAGCGCATACGTTCCGAGCCTGCATCCGGGGCAATGGTGGCCGTTTTTACTTTATTGGCGTGCAGGGTTTTCACCAGGTTGTCGTCGAGGGCGTCGGCCCGGAGGCTGCTGAACGAAACCTGCAGCCCCTTGTTCGTGGCAAAGTGGCACAGGTCGGCCAGGCAGGGCAGATCTGAGACAGCCGTGCCCACCAGGCCGACTTTAGAGGTGCGTTCGGCGGCCTGCTCAAGGCACGCTTTAAGGGCCCCCAGGGATTGGAAACGCGGGGGGCGGTAAACAAATCCGGCGCTGCAGAAGCGGCACCCGTGGGGGCATCCGCGGGCAACTTCCAGTAGATAGGTGTTCTTGAACGTGGTGTCCGGGGTGATGATGCTGCTGAAAGCCGGTTCATCGGCAAGGTTGTTCAACCGCGGTGGCTTGACGGTTCGGGGGACTTCCGGGAGAACCTCCAGTCCTTTTAACGTGCCGTCTTTATGGTAGGACGGTGAATAGAATGCGGGGACATAGGCACCCGGGACCTGGCGGGCGATGCGTGCCAGGGTTGCCTGTCGGTCGGTTTGAGGGGCATAAGTGTCCAGAAAAAGGGGCAGGCTAATTTCGGCTTCACCGAGCAGGAAACAGTCGATAAAAGCCGCAATCGGTTCCGGATTGAGAAAGCAGGCGACCCCCCCGGCCACGACAAGGGGGTGGGGGGTTCCTCTGTCGCCGGATTCCAGGGGGAGGCCTGCTTTTTCAAGTACTGTCAGAATTGCCGGATAATCGTTTTCAAACGACAGGCTGAAGGCCACGATATCGAAATCACTGATCGGTTTGCCGGATTCGACCGTGTGAATTCCACGGGCCGGGCCATCTTTACCGGCAGGGAGAAATGCCCGCTCACAGACAACGTGATCGAACCCGTTGAGCAGGCGGTAAACCGTCAGAAAACCAAGATTGGACATCCCCACCGGGTAAGTGTTGGGATATACCAGGGCAACCGTGAGACGGCCGGCATGCTGCTTTTGCACCACGCCTGATTCGCCACGCAGTGGTTGCCACGCTTTTTTTACGGTTTTTCGGGCCATGTTGCCGGGGTTGTCCGTTCATGTTTGATGATGCGAAAACGCCGCTCTGGGCGAACACTAATCGGCCTTCTTTCTCAAGAACGTCGGAACATCCAGGTCATCGTTGTCGATGACAATGCCTTTGTATCCGCGGTAGGTGGCACCCGATGATTCACCCACAGCCTCCTGCTGGCGGATATAGGTCGGTTCATCCAGGTCCACTGCGTTCTCCATGTCGGCCGGTGTGAAATCGCGCACCTTTCCCCGGGTGATGTCCTTAAAGCCACGTGCGGTCCGCTTTTCCGGGCCGCCGATGCCGGTGGCAATGACAGTTACCCGCATTTCGTCACCCAGAGACTCATCTATGGCCTGGCCCCAGATGATTTCAGCATCGTCTCCGACTTCCTCATAGATTTTGTCCGACGCTTCCGTCATCTCTTCGAGGGTAAGATCACTGGAGGAGGTGATGTTCATGAGAACTCCCTTGGCGCCGGCAATGGAGATATCTTCCAGCAGCGGATGGGAAATGGCCCTTTCTGCGGCTTCCACGGCCCGGTTCTCGCCGCTGGCGATACCGATGCCCATGATGGCCAGTCCCGCCTTTTGCATGGTGGTCTTTACATCCGCGAAGTCCAGGTTGACGAGACCCGGGATCATAATGAGATCGGTGATTCCCTTGACGGAGTGCAGGAGGATCTCATCGGCTTTCTTGAACATGTCCACCATGCGGGCGTTTTTGGAGGCCAGGCCCCGCAGGCGGTCATTCGGGATAGTGATCACTGTGTCGGCAACCTCTTTGAGCGCGCTGATACCCTCTTCGGCCTGTCGGGCGCGCTTGCGGCCTTCAAAGGAAAACGGTTTTGAAACCACCGCCACGGTAAGTGCGCCCAGGTCCTTGCAGGCCTGTGCAATGACCGGCGCCGCGCCTGTCCCGGTGCCGCCCCCGAATCCGGCTGTGATGAAAACCATGTGGCTGCCGTCCAGGGCTGCGCGGATTTCATCGAGGTTTTCAACAGCGGCATCCCGGCCCACCTGCGGATTGGCGCCGGCCCCCAGCCCCTCGGTGAGCAGTTCGCCGATCTGGATTCTGTCCTGGGCTTTCGAAACATCCAGGGCCTGGGCATCCGTGTTCGCCGCGATAAAACGCACACCCTGAAGTTTGGAATCGATCATGTTGTTGACGGCGTTTCCGCCGGCGCCGCCAACACCGATTACCTTGATCTTTGCAGACTTCTCTTTCTCGACATACTTAAAGACTTCGTCCATACCCCCACCTCCTGTACATTAGGCCGCCGCATGCGGCGGCTGTTGTCGGACCGTGGTCCGTGTAAAAATATGCAAATCAGACTACACTACGAAACGAAACATACCGATTGTCATAATTATGTTCTTTGGTTATTGGCTTAAAACTTAAAACGTAACACTTAAAACCGCTGAGGTCGTATCTGTCGATTTCAGCGTCATTAAATCACATCTTTGAACCACCGTTTCATTCTGCCGATCAACCGGTTGAATATATTGGCGTCCCGAATCCGGAATTTTTTCGACGTAGACTGGTTTTTGGCGCCGTATAGAACCAGACCCACCCCGGTTGCGTACATGGGGTTGTTGACGACATCGACCAGGCCGTTGATGCCCCGGGGCGTACCCAGCCGGGTGGGCAGGTTGAAAATCGATTCGGCCACCTCCGTCGCGTCGTGGAGCAGGGCCGAGCCCCCGGTCAGGACAACGCCCGAGGTCAGGGAGTTTTCCATGCCCTCCCGGTAGATTTCACGTTTGATCAGTGTGAAGATTTCTTCCATGCGCGGCTCCAGGATTTCGCCCAGTATCTGGCGGGGCAGCTGCCGGGATTCCCGGCCGCCCATACCCGGGACCTCGATGGTTTCATCTCCGCTGATTTTTCCGGCGATACAGGTTCCGAACTTTTTCTTTATCTTTTCCGCTTCGCCAATGGGGGCCCGCAGGCCCACCGCGATATCGTTGGTAATGGTGTTGCCGCCCAGGGCGAGTACGAACGTGTGTTTGATATTGTTGCCGGAAAAGACCGCCAGGTCGCTGGTACCGCCCCCCAGATCCACCAGGGCAGTGCCCAGTTCCCGCTCTTCGGCGGTCAGAACCGCTTCCCCGGAGGCCAGGGACTCCAGCACGATGTCGCACACATCCAGCCCGCTGCGGTTGCAGCATTTGACAATATTGTGGGCAGACGTGACGGCCCCGGTAACGATGTGGATTTTTGCTTCGAGCCTGACACCGGCCATACCCACCGGGTTCTGGATCCCGGACTGGTCGTCCACGATGAACTCCTGGGGCAGGACATGGATGACCTCACGATCCATGGGGATCGCCACCGCCCGGGCCGCGTCAATAACCCTTTCCACATCATTTTCCGTGATCTCCGGGCCCTTTATCGCCACGATGCCCCGGCTGTTGAATCCCGTGATGTGCCCGCCGGCGATACCGGCATAAACCGAGGATATTTCACAGCCCGCCATCAGTTCGGCTTCTTCCACGGCCTTCTGGATGGACTCTACCGTGGATTCGATATTAACGACGACGCCTTTGCGCAGGCCTATGGAGGGGTGGGTCCCAATGCCGATAACGTTGATGTCGCTGCCGGACAGTTCGCCGACTACCGCGCAGATTTTGGTAGTGCCGACATCCAGACCGACGATAATTTCTTCCTGTGGCTGCATCTTAAACCTCCTTGTTATTCACTAAGGCCGTATCCGGCGTAACCGGACCGAGGACAATCCGGTTGGTGTTGTTCAGGTCAATTGACTCAATGGTGGCCAGGTTCTGCATTTTGGCTGCAAATTTACTGATGAGGTTCAGCATGTGGAGTTTTTCGGGATAGCGGTGATACCCGATCTTTATGGTTGCCGGGCGGCCGGTTAGCGTCAGGGTCAGACCCGTTTCCCGATCGGCCTGTATCTTTTTAAGCCGTTTCCCCGGTATCGCCGCAGCCGCGCCGCGGCTCATTTCAAGCAGGCTTACCACCGCATGCATCAACGGTGTCACGGGCGGTTTCCCGACGGCCAGGTCCGCGTAGGCCAGTCCGCTGACCATCGGCAGCCCGGCTGATTCACCCTGGCCCAGCTTTTTGAAAACCGTACCCCGGGCGTCCATGAGAAAACCGGGACCCATATCGAGGACGGCCGCCGGGGTATGTTCGCGAATTTTAATGCCAAGGCCCGCGGGTAATTTGCGGTGAACCGCGGCGTCGGCGATCCACCCATGGCTGATAAGCCTTCTGCGGGCCAACCCCAGATTCACAGACAGAATGTTCTGCCCTCGGTCTATGCCGGCCAGTTCAAGAACCTGATTATCCGTCAGGTGACGGTTTCCCGTAATCTGAATCGTCTGCGCGTTAAAGTGATCCCACTGGGTGATCAGGTCGTGGGCAAAGATAAACAACAGGGCCAGGAGCGGAAGCGCCAGGATGCCGCCGAAGGTTTTGAAACCCAGGGCCAGCCGGCGCTGAACGCGGGCGCGCTTTTCGGCCTGCCGGGCTTTGGATTTGTTTTTGCGCAGTGATTTCTTTTTCTTTACCATCTTTTCCTATATGGGCCTGTCAGTTATTTTCAGTGAGTACCTGTTCTCCAATTTTCCAGACATCGCCGGCTCCGAGGGTTAACAGGATATCATCGGGTGCCAGCACCCCTGCAAGCAGTTGGACGACTTCTTCCGGCCCGCTGACGCAGCGGACATCCTTGTGGCCGTGGGCCTTGATGCCCGCACAGAGCAAAGCCGCATCCACACCCGCAATCGGCTGCTCGCTGGCCGCGTAAATGGGCATCACGAGAAGCACATCGGATTGATAGAAAGCCCGGGTAAATTCAGCGAACAGGGCCTGGGTGCGGGTATATCTATGGGGCTGGAACACCACCACCTTGCGTCGGTCGGGCCAGCACTCTTTCAGGGCCAGCAGCGTGGTTTTCACTTCGGTCGGGTGGTGGCCGTAGTCATCAATGACGGTGACCCCACCGGATTCACCTTTTATTTCCAGGCGGCGCTGGACACCCTGGACGGTTTCCAGGGCGGCTTTGATGGTGGTAAACGGGATTTCCAACTCCAATCCCACCGCGATGGCGGCCATGGAATTGTAGATGTTGTGTATCCCGGGCATGTTAAGGCAAATTTCACCCAGGTCCCGACCATGGTGATACAGGTCAAAACAGCTGCACAGACCGTCGAACCGGACGTTTTTGGCCTGCAGGTCCGCCTGGCTGCTGAGCCCGTAAGTGGTGTACCGATTTTTGATGCCGGGGATAATGTCCTGGACCGCTTCGTTGTCCAGGCACAGCACCGCCAGTCCGTAAAACGGGATGCGGTGGATAAAATCAAGGAAAACGGATTTGATGGCTTCCAGGTCTTTATAGAAATCCAGATGTTCCTTGTCGATATTGGTGACAACCGCGATGGCCGGAGAAAATTTGAGAAAACTGCCGTCGCTTTCATCTGCTTCGGCGACGATAAAATCACCCTGGCCCAGCACCGCGTTCACCCCGATACTCTTCAGCTTTCCGCCGATGACCACCGTCGGGTCCAACTGGCCCTTGTCCAGGATAGCCGCCACCAGAGAGGTCGTCGAAGTCTTGCCATGCGCCCCGGCAACCGCGATGGAATATTTCAGACGCATCAGTTCGGCCAGCATTTCCGCCCGGGGAATGACGGGGATGGCTTTTTCCAGGGCCAGGGCCACCTCCGGGTTGCCAGGGTCGATGGCCGAAGAGGTGACCACCACATCCACATCTTTGAGGTTGTCGGCGGCATGACCGGCATAAAGCGTGCCACCCAGCTTTTCCAGTCGCCGGGTGATATCCGAAGACTGAATGTCTGAGCCGGAAACCCGGTAGCCAAGATTTAAGAGAAGCTCGGCGATGCCGCTCATCCCGATGCCGCCGATGCCTACGAAATGGATATGGTATTTTTTCTGATACATAGGGTCAGCCCTTCCCAAGTTTCAGTAATGCGTAAATGTCGTCGACAATCGCCCCGGCGGCGTCTGGTTTGCCTTTGGTGGCTGCCAGGGCGGCCATCCGGGCCAGTTGCCCGGGATTGTCGTAAAAGTGATCCATCCACTTTGCCAGGATCGCGCCGTCTAAATCGCGTTCCTCCACCATCAGGGCGGCATCCGCGTCCACAAGCGTTCTGGCATTCAAAACCTGGTGGTTATCCGCCGCAAAGGGAAACGGAACAAAGATAACCGCTTTACCCATGGCGGTAATCTCTGCCACGGTGGTTGCCCCGGCCCGGCAGATGACCAGATCGGCGGCGCGGTACCGGGCGGCCATATCAAAAAAGAAAGGCCGCACCTCGCATTGAATACCCTGGCGGGCATAGGCTTTTTCCACTGCATCCACATCGGCCGGCCCGGTCTGGTGGATGAAAAACAGGGCTGCCGGATTTTGCAGATACCCCAGCGCGGTGCAGACTGCCGTATTGATACCATGGGCGCCCTGGCTGCCGCCGGATACCAGGACGGTAAACGGTTTTCCCGCCGGGCTTTTCCGGTCGTTGCCGGAAAGGAATTCGGCCCGGACGGGGTTGCCGGTTAAAAGGGTCCGCGCTTTTCCCCGGTCCAGGCGGGTCTGCTCAAAGGAGAGATAGATGCGCCGGGCAACGCGTGCCAGCAGCCGGTTGGTGATGCCTGGCAGCAGGTTTTGTTCGTGCAGTACAACCGGGATCCGGCGCAGCCAGGCAGCCAGGGCCACCGGGCCTGAGCTGTAACCGCCCACACCCAGAACGACGTGGGGTCGGAACCGGGCCAGGATTCCGGCGGCCTGGGCGATACCTTTCGGGATGCAGCCCAGGGCCCTGATCTTCTTGAAGAGGCCCAGCCCCTTTATCCCGGCTGCGGTAATGGAGGCATGCGCGAAACCGGATTCGGCCAGTATCTTTTTTTCAAATGCCCGATCGGTACCCACAAACAGCACACTGCTTTCCGGATTGCGGCCCAGCCACTCTCTGGCAATGGCGATGCCCGGAAAGAGGTGACCGCCGGTACCGCCGCCGGCGATGGCCAGGCGCAGGGGTTGCCCTGCGGGGCTGCCGGGGTCCCGGCCGGCATTGATCGTTGGGCTGGTATCTGTGCCAGGCATCAGTTTGATTTTCCTATGTTCATCAAAATTCCGATTGAAGCCATGCTGATAATCAGGGAGCTGCCGCCGTAGCTTAAAAAAGGGAGAGTAAGCCCCTTGGTGGGTAGCAGCCCCAGGGCCACCCCCATATTGATACAGACCTGCAGGCCGACGGCCGTGGTAATACCCACGGCCATATAGGCCCCGAATTCGTCCCGGGCATTGCGGGCGATGCTGACGCCCCGGAATAAAATGATGGCGTACAGCAGCAGGATGACCATGACCCCGACCAGGCCCAACTCTTCTCCAATAACGGAAAAAATGAAATCCGTATGTGGCTCGGGGAGATAAAAAAGCTTTTGAACCCCCTTGCCGATCCCGGTGCCCCAGATGCCGCCGGAGCCAAAAGCCATCAATGAGTGCACCGTCTGGTAACCCTCGTTGGTTGAGTACTGCCAGGGGTCCATGAAACTCAACAGCCGGCGTGTCCGGTAGGCGGCGCTCACCATGAACAGATAGACAAACGGAAACAGGAAGAGCAGGACCGAGCCCAGGTGCACCACCCGTACTCCCCCGACAAAAAGCATGATCCAGGTAATCGCGCCCAGAATGACGATGGCCCCGAAATCCGGCTGGATGATAATCAGCGCGGTGAAGATGCCCAGCACCATGAGATGGGGCAAAAAGCCGATGTAGAAATCGTTGATATCCTCGATTTTACGGCTCATGGAATACGCGATGTAGATGACCAGCGCCAGGCGGGCGAATTCAGATGGTTGAAAAGAAAAACCAAAAAGCCTGATCCAGCGTGTGGCCCCGCCGACGTTGACTCCCAAACCGGGAATGTGGACGATGCAAAGCAAGGCGAAAGCGGTGAACAGGATCGGATAGGCCAGGGGTTTCAACAGCCGGTACGGGAAATGCCGGCACAGGACCAGTACAACAATGCCCAGCAGGGAAAACACGGCCTGCTTCTTCAGGAAATAGAAGTCCGATCCAAATTTTTTCAAGGCCAGGGCTGAGCTGGCACTGTAGACCATCACAATACCGATACCCACCAGGAAGAGTACCGGAAACAACAGCCCCACATCATAGGCCATGGGCTCCGGAGGAGGCATATTGGGTTTATCGGTGCCGCTCATATTCAGCCTTCACGCTGGTCTTGAAGTTATACCTGAAAAACAATCGTTTAGTGACTAAAGTGATCTAAAATTTGAAGTGAACTAAAGTTATGGCATTCTACTGATTTTATAAAACCAGCAGAGTGAAGCGATTCTTAAACTTTAGTCACTTTCCACTCTTTGGTGCCGGGTAGATGTTTCTGCCCAGGCCATCCAATGCCCGGTCAAATGAACCGGGGTACGTCATGTCAACTCGCTTACCTGTTGGCGAAAATCTTCTCCCCGTTGGGAGTAGCTGTCATACATGTCGAAACTTGAACAGGCCGGGGATAGCAGGACGACGTCACCCGGACCGGATGCCGCGGCGGCCAGTTGGACGGCCTGGGCCATATCACCGGCACTCTGGACCGGGGTCAGGGCCCCCAGCTGGGTTTCAATGGTGGCGGCCGCTTCGCCCATGACCACCAGCTTTTTTACGGTTTTCTCCAGGTGCGGCTGGAGAACGGTGTAATCGCCGCCCTTGTCGCGGCCGCCCATGATCAGGATCGTGGGCCGGTCGAAGGCTTCCAGCGCCCGGGCCACCGCGTCCACGTTGGTGCCCTTGGAGTCGTCCACGTAGAGGACGCCGTTTACGGTGGCTACCGCTTCCAGGCGGTGGGCCAGCCCCCGGAAGGCATCAATGGCTGCCTGGATCCCGGCGGCGGTCCCGCCGGCCGCCAGGGCGGCCAGGGCCGCAGCCGCGATGTTTTCGCGGTTATGCGCCCCGGTGAGCGGTGCCCGCTGCAGGTCCAGGACCAGTGGTTCGGCCCCCGTGCGGATCAGGATGCGGTCTGTAAATATCTCCGCGCCCGCATCGGTCGCCGTGCCATTGCGGCCGGTGTGGAAAAAGGGTTTTACGGCCGCGCGGCAGGTTGCGGTCAGCTTTTTTACTTCCGGATCCATCCGGTTTATAACCGCCGTATCTTCCGGAGCCTGGTTTTCGAAGATTCTTCCTTTAGAAAGCGCGTAGGCGGCAAAGTTGTCATAGCGGTCAAGATGATCCGCGCTGATATTGAGAAGCACGGCCACATGGGCCCGGAAAGTACTGGCCGTGTCCAGTTGAAAACTGCTGACTTCCAGGACCACCACATCGGCCGCGGCGTTTTTTTCAACATACTCAATCAGGGGATTGCCAATGTTGCCGCCGACGAAAACCTGTTTTCCGGAACGGGCCAGCATTTCTCCCAGCAGGGCGGTCGTGGTGGTCTTGCCGTTGGTGCCGGTGACCGCCACCACGGGCTCATGGATAAAGCGAAAAGCGAATTCCAGTTCACCCATGACCGGGATGCCTGCTTTCCGGGACAGCGCCAGCGGGGGGATGGTGTGCGGTACGCCGGGACTTACCACGATGAGGTCGGCCTGTTTAAAAATGTCAGGCGGGTGCTCGCCGAGGACCAGGCGTGTGCCCGTTTTTTCCAGTTCGGGAATCTGCGCCGCCAGGGCGGCAGCATCGCTAAGGTCCGTCGCGGTCACGGTGGCGCCTTTATGTGCGGCAAACCGGGCCACTGCCAATCCGGACTTTCCAAGTCCCACCACCAGGATATTTTTTTTAGCAAGTTCCACGCAGCATCTACCTGAGTTTAAGGGTGCTCATCGATAAAAGCGCCAGGGCAATGGCGACGATCCAGAACCTGACGATCACTTTGGGTTCCGGCCAGCCCTTCAGTTCAAAATGGTGATGCAGGGGGGCCATCCTGAAAATACGCTTGCCCCCGCTGATTTTAAAAAATCCCACCTGGAAAATGACCGACAGGGTCTCCACCACAAACAGTCCGCCCACCAGGACCAGCAGGATTTCCTGCTTGGTAATCACCGCCACGGTCCCCAGGGCGCCGCCCAGGGAAAGGGAACCCACATCCCCCATGAATACCTGGGCCGGGTACGCGTTGAACCAGAGAAACCCGAGCCCCGCACCGGCCAGGGCGCCGCAGAAAACCGTAATCTCACCGCCGCCGGACACATAGTGGAGCTGCAGATATTCGGCAATTTTCACGTGGCTGGTGACGTAGGCGAAAACCATGTAAGCCGCCGAAGCAACCACCAGGGGGCCGATGGCCAGACCGTCCAGGCCATCGGTAAGATTGACGGCATTGGATGCCCCCACAATGACCAGGGCGGCAAACAGGACATAGCCCCACCCGAGATCCGGCGATACGTTCTTAAAAAAGGGTATGGTTACCTGGGTCGAGAAGTCGGGGTGGGCCCACAGCAGGGTGCCCGCAACGAGTGCGAGAACCGTCTGCAGCAGGATTTTGCTTTTGGCACCCAGGCCCTTGCTTTGCTTTTTGACCTGCATCAGATAATCATCCACGAAACCGATGAGCGCGTAGCCCACCATGACCAGCAGGGCGATCCATACATAAAAATTGGTAATGTCCGTCCACAGGACCGTGGACACGGTGACCGCAAAAACGATCAGCGTGCCGCCCATGGTGGGGGTCCCGGCTTTGTCAAGGTGCGATTCGGGGCCGTCGTCCCGGACATATTGCCCCACCTGCATTTGCTTGAGCCGGCGGATTACCCAGGGGCCCAGCAGAAAGCAGATCAAAAAGGCCGTGAGGCTGGCATAAATGGTCCGGAACGTAATGTACCGGAACACATTAAAGGCCGAAATGATCTCATGCAGCGGGTATAGAAAATGATAGATCATATGTTTTTCTCAGGCTCTCTCCGCGAGCCGTTTGCGGGTACTGGTTTCAATCAATCAGGCCGGCGGTAACGGTTTCCATGTGCATCGAGCGGGAGCCTTTGATCAGGACCCAGTCGCCCGGTTTAAGGTTTTGTTTCAGGTCCGCGATGATGGCCTGGTGGTCACCGATAAAAATGGCATCGGCTGGCATCCCGCCGGCATCCGCCCCGGCGGCCACCGAATCGGCATTTTCACCGGCCAGGTAAAGGCGCGCTGCCGTCGCGGACGCCGCCTTCTGGCCCAGTTCATAATGCAGCTGCGCTGCGTGGGTGCCCAGTTCGGCCATATTCCCCAGCACCAGAAACCGTGGATGTTGGCCGGCCCGCTGGATCAGGGTATCGATGGCGACGGCCATGCTGCCGGGATTGGCATTATAGGTATCGTCTATAATGTTCATGCCGGACGGTGTCAGTTTTACATTCAGGCGGCCATTTACCGGTGAAAACGATTCCAGTCCGGCTTTGATCTGTTCGCCGGAAAGGCCCAGGTGCCGGCCCACACTCGCGGCGGCCACCGCATTGGCCACCATGAAACGGCCGGCGACATTCATCCGGACCGCCTGCCGGGATTCCGGCAGATCGAGATTGAACGACAGCCCGGCCGCCTGGGGGGTGATATCGCTGGCCCGGATGCCGGCCTCTTCAGTGAAACCGAAGTAGTCAACCGGGCAGGGGCATGTTTTCCCCAGTTCCCGGCATTTAGGGTCATCTCCATTTAAAATGGCCAGCCCATTTGCGGGGAGCGCTTCGAGCAATTCACCCTTGGCGCGTTTGACGCCGTCCAGGGAACCGAGAAATTCAAGGTGGGCCGGGCCGATATTGGTGATGACCCCCACCTGAGGTTCGCAGAGCCCGGCCAGGTAACCGATCTCCCCGGGGTGGTTCATGCCCAGTTCGATAACGGCCCAGGCGTGATCCGGTTTCAGGCGTAAAAGGGTTAGGGGCAGGCCGATATCATTGTTATAATTACCGGCGGTCGTCAGGATCGAAAACTGCTGGGAAAGCACGGCGGCAATCATGTTGCGGGTGGAGGTCTTACCGTTAGAGCCGGTAATGGCGACCACCGGCACACCGGTGCGCCTGCGATGATAGCGTCCCAGCCGGCCCAGCGCCGCCGTGGTGTCGGGTACACTGATCCAGGCTGCCTGCGGGTAGCGACTGCGTAGATCCGCCAGCGCGTCCAGGCGGTCATCCGCGCAGAGGATACCCTTGACGCCGTTTTCAAGGACCTGGGCTGTAAACCGGTGTCCGTCGTGATTTTCCCCGCGGATGGCGCAGAAAACAGCGTTTTCAGCAATGGTGCGTGAGTCGATGGCGATATCCGTGAAGGTCAGGTCCCGGCTGCCGCTCACCAGCGTTCCCCCGGTCGCCGCCAGAAGATCAGGGACGGACCAGCCGTCCGCCGCCGGGCTGTCAGGGTTGGCATCCCGCAGCGCGGCGCTTGCTTCGGCGCGGTCATCAAAATCAAATTTTTCCGTACCCCGGATCTGGTAGGTTTCGTGCCCTTTGCCCGCGATCAGGACAATGTCCCCGGGCTGTGCCAGGCCGATGGCCAGGTTGATGGCCCGGCGCCGGTCCGGTTCAACCAGGTACCCGGTCTGGACGACCCCGGCGTGCAGATCAGCCGTCTCTAACCGGGAGCTGTTTGCGCCTAGACTGCCGGCTAGAATTTCGGCAATAATCGCTTCCGGATCCTCCGTGCGCGGGTTATCCGAGGTGACCACGGAAACATCCGCCAGGCGTCCGGCAATGGCGCCCATCAGGGGCCGTTTGGCTCGATCGCGGTCGCCGCCGCAGCCGAAAACGCAGATCATGCGTGTTTTACGCAGCGGTGCCAGGGCCAGGAGTACATTTTCCAGGGCGTCCGGCGTATGGGCGTAATCCACGAAAACATACAGGTCTCGATTGTTGGCAACCGGCTCGAGGCGTCCGGGGACGGCGGAGAGGGCGGCAACGCCTTGCCGGATAGCGTCCGGGGCAAGTTCCAGGTGCAGGCCCACGCCCACGGCGCTCATCACGTTTTCGAGGTTGTGGCGGCCGACCAGCGGGGACCGGATGTCCAACGGGCCGGAGGGGGTAGCCAGCGTAACGGACATCCCGGTACCCGAGGCCGTACAGGCGGAAGGCCGGATTTTTGAATCGAGTGCGTCACCGGCCGTCAGGATAACCGGGGTGGATTCTTCAGATTGCAGCGCCGCGATGAGGTCATCGGCTTTTTTATCGTTGCTGTTGATAATGGCGGCTCCCCGGCCGGTTTCCAGGTGTTCGGTGAAAAGGCGCTGTTTACAGGCCCAGTAGTGCGCCATGTCCGGGTGGTAATCGAGATGGTCCCGGGTCAGGTTGGTGAAGACCGCGGCGGTAAACCGGCAGCCATGTACCCGTTTGAGGTCCAGGGCGTGCGAGGAGACCTCCATGACCACATGGGTGATACCGGCGGATTTCATTTCGCTGAGTATGCGCTGCAGGTCGCTGGATTCCGGGGTGGTCATGGGATTGTCAAAATGGCGGCCCGCGTAGCGGTATTCAATAGTCCCGATGACACCGGTTGCCAATCCCGCCCGGGTCAGGATGCTTTCGATGATATAGGCCGTTGTTGTTTTTCCGTTGGTGCCGGTCAGTCCGATCAGCACCAGGTCTGCGGCCGGATCACCATAAAATCTGGCAGCCAGTTGGGCCAGGGCCACCCGCGTATCCCCGGTGACGACAACCGGGACCGGGGCGGCCACCGGCCTGGCGGCCACGATGGCCGCGGCCTTTTTTTCCACAGCCTGCGCGATGAAATCATGGCCGTCCGCCGTCAGGCCGGGGATGGCCACAAAAATGCCGCCCGGCCTGACATCCCCCGCATGGTAGTGGATCGAAACGATATCCGGATCATTGCCGGGGATGAAACCATCCGGCGCTGTTTCAATCGCGGTTATCAGTTTTGACAGTTTCAACCCGTGGCCTCGCTTTCCCGGGAGACGATCAGATTCAGGTGCCCCTTGGTCGGGGCGATGTTCAAATAATCAAGCGTGGTTTCCGCTATCTTTCTGAAGGCCGGTCCGGCGACCGTACCGCCATAGTGGTTCTCTTGCGGCTCATCAACCACTACCAGGATTACCAGTTCAGGCTTTTCGGCAGGTACGAAACCGGTAAACGACGCGATAAACTTATCATTGGCATAGCCGCCGCTTTCATCCGTTTTCTGGGCGGTGCCGGTCTTGCCGCTCACCTGGTATTCATTCAGCGCGGCCAGTGTTCCGGTGCCGCTTGCAACAACTGATTGCATCATGCGCGCGACAATGGCCGCGGTGCCGGCCGAGATTACCCGGTGGACAGGCTTTGGTCCGTAAGCTTCGATCTCGCGGTCCCGGGTATCGGTGACCCGGGCAACGATGTACGGCCGCATGAGGACACCGCCGTTGGCAATGGCGCCGGTCGCCGCGGCCAGCTGCAGGGCGGATACGGACAGGCCCTGACCAAACGAGATGGCGCCGGCATCGATTTTCGACCACCGTTTATAGGAAGCGAGCCGGCCGGTGGTTTCGCCGGGGCAGTTGATGCCGGTGCGCGTCCCGAAACCGAATTCTTTAAGGGTTGTGTAAAGCCGCTCCGGCCCGATTTTTTCGCCGACCTTGACGGCCCCGATGTTGCTCGAAAGGCGTACGATGTCGGTAACGGTCAGCCATTCGTGAGGTTTTGTGTCGTGGACAATGTTGCGCCCGATTGCATATTCGCCGTTTTCACAGTAGAGGCGGGTGTCCGCCCTGAAAGCACCGGCCTCAAGGGCGGCCGCGATGCTGAATATCTTCATGGTTGAACCGGGCTCAAAGCGATCGGCCACCGTCCGGTTGCGCCAGTGCCAGCTGGGCGACTGATTGTGGCTGTTGGGATTGAAAAGCGGTACATTGGCCATGGCGAGAATGGCCCCGGTCTGGGGCACCATAACGATTCCCATTGCGGAGCGGGCCTTATACCGGTTGACCGTCTGCAGGAGAATTTTTTCGACATTGTATTGGATGGTTCGGTCGATTGTCAGATAGAGATTGTGCCCCCGGATACTCCGGTTTTTCCCGGATGGATCGTCAAATCTGCGCCCCAGGGCATCTTTGAAGATTTTGTATTTGCCCAGGTCGCCCTTTAGACGGTTGTTATAGAGGTACTCAACTCCTTCAAGGCCGCGGCCGTCTATCCCGGCGAAGCCGATGACCTGGGCGGCCACCGACCGGTGGGGGTAGGCGCGGCTATGTTCGGGGATAAAATCAAGTCCCGCAACGGCCAGCTTCCTGATTTTTTCAGCTTTCCGGGGATTGACGTGCCGTTGGAGCCAGACGAAAGGTTTGTTTCCCTGGGTCAGCCGGGTTGTCAGTTGACGGCGGTCTGTTTTCAGAATCCCCGCCAGCGCGGCGGCCGTAGCCGCCCTATCTTTTATCCGGGCCGGATAGGCGGCGATCGAGGTCAGATTGATACTGACCGCAAGTTCCCGGCCCTGCGCATCGAAGATGGTGCCGCGTTGCCCGATGGCCTTGAAAGATTTCTGGTATTGCCGCAGGGCTTTATCGGAAAGCCAGGTGCCGTGTACGATCTGTACATGAATCGCCTTGGCGCCGATCCCGGCGAGCAGCAGCCCGAACACAGCCCCGACCAGCGCTGTCCGTAGGCGGATTCTTTTATAGCTAACGGCTTTCATCGGAACCTCAGCGTCTGTTCAGGGGTCGGTATCATCAGGCCGAGGGAGAGGGCCTTGGCTTCAATTCGCTTGGGGGACTTAAGCCGCTCCAGTTCAATTCTCAAATTACGCTGCGCGGTAAACAGCTCCCGGTTCTGAGCGGTTATCGCGGTAATGTCATACCCTGTGCGGGTGTATTGCACCCGGCACCATGTGGAAAAGAACAGCTCCCCGATCAGGGCCGCCATCATGACAACCCAGAAGCCGATGACCAGGGGGCTTCTGGTCGGGACTTTTGTTTTAGTAAACTTGCGGTTCATATGCAGTCCAACCGGTCACAGTCTCTCGGCGGCTCGGAGCCGGGTACTGCGGGCCATAGGGTTCTGATTCACCTCTTCCGCGGACGGCCTGACAACCCTGCGGGTGAGCAGCCGCAGCAGAGGCTCTTTCCCGCAAGAACAAACCGGCAGCTTTGGTGGACATGTGCAAGGGAACGCGTGTGTTTTCAGTTGTGTTTTCACAATCCGGTCTTCCAGTGAATGAAATGACAAGACACAGATTTTGCCGCCGGGGTTCAGCAGCTCGGGAACCCCGGCCATAAAAGTTTCCAGGTGCTCCAACTCACGGTTGACCGCGATGCGCAGTGCCATAAAAACACGGGTTGCCGGATGAATCCGCTGCGAAGACAGGGCGGTCGGAACCGCCGACTTTATGATGTTCGCCAGGTGGTCTGCTTTTTCTATCGGGCCCCGGGCACGTTCGGCCACAATTTTTCTGGCGATGGGGCCGGCCAGCCGCTCTTCGCCCAGTGTGAAAAACAACTTTTTAAGCGCTTTCTCCGGTTGTGTGTTTATAATCTCGCGGGCCGTGAGTTCTGAGTCCGGGTCCATCCGCATATCCAGGGGTTCATTCTTACGAAAACTGAAACCGCGCCCGCTGCCTTCAATGTGATGGAGCGATATGCCGAGGTCCATCAGGATGCCGTCAACCCCTGCGATTTCCAGGTCTTGCAGGATAATCGGCAGCCTGGAGAAATTCGAGTGGACCAGATGCCGCCTGATGCCCTGCGTCGGCAGCACTTTCTCGGCGTTGCGAATGGCATCCGTGTCCTGGTCAATGCCGATAAAGGTGCCGCCTGGTCTAATTTTACTGCAGATGTCGGCCGCATGGCCCGCACCGCCCAGGGTGCAATCCACCACGCACTGCCCCGGGCGGCAGTCGAGAAACCGGGCCACCTCTTCCGGCATGGCGGATATGTGGTGGTAAGGCATGGAATTATAGCCCCAGTCTGGCTATTTCGTTGCGGACCTCCTCGGTTTGCATGTCGGCTTCCATGTCCAGATTTTCCTGTTCCCAGTTTTTGCGGGACCAGATTTCAAAATGGTCAAGAACGCCCACCATGACGATTTCCTTTTCAAGCTGAGCGTACTGCCTGAGCGTGGGCGGGAGCAGAATGCGTTCCTGGCGGTCACCGGGGCATTCGAATGCGCCACCGACAAAGACCCGGCGGAAACGGCGCATGCTGTCGCTTTTTTCGGCCAGGGATAGAATGCGGGCTTCAATTTTGCGCCATTCGTCAAGGGGGTAGGAGACGAGGCAGGCGTCCATCCGGGACACCATCACCGAGCCGGATCCACCGGCCTTTATCGCGTCGCGAAAACGTGTGGGAACAATGATGCGCCCCTTCGCGTCAATTGTATGAAAGCTGCTTCCCCGAAACATAGATCACCCTTTAACTCCACTTTTATCCACTATAATGGAGTAAAAGTACAAATTCCCGGAAATGTCAAGAAAAAAAGTATGATTTGTATAATGTTTTTCTTAATAATTTTGTTTAGTTAATTCATTTTTTACTCAATATACCACTGGTGGGGTAATGTGGATCTATCGGCTACAATTTTCCCGGGAGCGGGTTCCGGGAAAATTTTCAGTTGCCTTTATTTCAAGCGGGGCGGTGATATTTAACTCCGGTGGTGAAATATCACTATTTATCTGAAGGTTGTCACAGTTTTCCTGTGACCGGGTATTCAAAATAAAAATGTAAATACAGGTACTTATCTCAATTGTGGGTATTGCCGTCGTCTGGCATGTAACTTGCGTCGAAAAAAATTGGGTGGGATCTGTTTCATCGGGCGATTTACGGATGGCTATTCGGGGGCGACACCGATGCAAACAAATTCAGTGATGACCCGGGAAAATCTCGAACAAGGCCTGTACCTGCAGGACATCTGTACCCGCATAGACAAGGCGCGCAACCTCCCCGACACGCTCGCCGCCATGATTCCGGAAATGGCCGCCTGTATGAACGCTGAACGCCTGAGCGTTTTTTCCTATAACGGGCGCCAGCGTGAACTGGTGACTGTCGTAAAATCAGGTAAAGACCTGAACGAAATCCGCCTGCCGGTTACCCCGAACAGTATTGTCGGTTATGCCGTGGGTAAAAAGAAAGTTTTGAGAGTCGCGGACGCCTACGACAACCTGGAACTTGCCGGTATAGACCCTGGAATAAAATTTGACGGTCGCTGGGATGCCCGGTCCGGCTTTGCCACCCACCAGATTCTCGTGGTTCCGATTGCCTATAAAACCTTTACACTCGGTGCCATCCAGGCCCTGAACCGGAAAGATGGCCAGCCGTTTTCAGACCAGGAGGAGCAGGCCGCTGCGACGCTGGCCCGGCATCTGGGAGCTGCTTTCTACAACCAGAAACGCAGTGCCCAGGGTAGAATCGAAAAATTTGACTATCTCCTGAAACAGTTTCTCCTGAGTCGCAAGGATCTGCACAAAGCGCTGATTACCGCTGGTAAACGGGAAGAACCGGTTGAAGAAACACTTATCAGAGGTCACGGTATTTCCCGGGAAGATCTTGGAAAATCTTTGTCAGCCTACTACCGGGTACCCTTTGTATCCTTCAAAGACGGCACCCCGGTCGATATCGACCTTTTCAAAAATCTGAAGCCGTCATTTCTAAAAAACAATACCTGGGTCCCGCTCTGTGTAGAAAAAGGGCGTGTCATGGTGGCCATAGACGACCCTCACAGCCTGCAGCGGGTCGATGAGATCAAGTCGATTTTCTCAGACCAGCAGGTCGGGTTCTGTATTGCCTTAAAAAAAGAGATCCTCAGGTATATTGACTGCTGCGAGAAAGCATTGCAGATGAGAACAGCGACCCTGGTCCGGTCGGCCTCACGGAAAGATGGCAAACGGGGAGCATCCGGAGAAACCGTTGAGGAAGACGCGACCGGTTCCCGGGAAGCACCGACCCTGGCTGAGATTGCCGCTTCCGAGGAATCTGCGGCGGTCGCAGAGGTCCTCTTTGAGGAAGGCAGTGAGGCGGCGAAACTGGTGAACGATATTATCGTTTCCGCGTATGAACGGGGAACATCGGATATCCATATTGAACCGCAGCAGGACGGGCGGGACACCCAGGTCCGCTTCAGGGTCGACGGTTTTTGCACGGAATATAAAACCCTGCCTCACAAGCACCAGTCGGCCGTGGTATCCCGCCTGAAAATAATGGCCGACCTTGATATTGCCGAACGGCGCATCCCCCAGGACGGCAAGATCAAGTTTAAAAAATACGGGGGACTGGACGTAGAACTCAGGGTGGCCACAGTCCCGACCCAGGGAAGCGGGGAGACGGTTGCCATTCGTATTCTGGCCAACAGCAAACCGATGCCGCTGGGCAGTCTCGGTTTCTCAAAGCGCAATTATGATAATTTTGTCGCCTCGATCTCAAATCCCTACGGCATTGTGTTTGTCTGTGGCCCCACCGGCAGCGGGAAAACCACCACCCTGCATTCCGCCCTGGGGCACATCAATAAACCGGAAAGGAAAATCTGGACGGCCGAAGACCCCATCGAAATCACCCAGGCCGGTCTCAGCCAGGTCCAGGTAAAGCCCAAAATAGGATTTGATTTCGCGGCGGCTCTGCGGGCGTTTCTCAGGGCCGATCCGGATGTCATTATGGTGGGTGAAATGCGTGACAGTGAAACCGCCCAGATAGGGATCGAGGCTTCGCTTACCGGGCACCTGGTTTTTTCAACCCTGCATACCAACAGTGCCCCGGAGAGCATCACCCGGTTGCTGAATATGGGCATGGAGCCGTTCAGTTTTGCCGACGCGATTTTATCCATTCTGGCCCAGCGTCTGGCACCCACCCTCTGTGAGGTGTGTAAACAGAATTTTCATCCCACGGAAAAAGAATACCACCAGATCGTCGCGGAGTATGGCGGTGAGCAGTTATATAAAAAACACAGCTGCCTGCTTACAAGGGCAACCTGACCCTCTACCGGGCCAATGGTTGCGATGCGTGCAATTACACCGGCTATCGCGGTCGTATGGGATTGCATGAATTGCTCATGGGGACGGATGCCATTAAGAAGTTGATCGAAAAGCAGTCATTGGTCGACCAGATTCGCAAGCAGGCCATCCAGGATGGTATGACCACCCTGAAGCAGGACGGGATTGACAAGGTTTTCCAGGGAAAGAGTGATCTGCCGCAGATTCGGCGGGTGTGCATGGCCTGATATTATTTTCCAGGGGCAACCCAAAGCCTGGCCCCCTGGGCCAGGATCTTTACTGATAGGCACTCAGTAATTTTTCAAGCCGGATAAAGAACTCGTTGCGGACTGTCTCTATATGCAATGCTTCCCGGTAATCAAGGCTTGTTTTATCAAGACGCTTAAACCTTTCCGGTTCCACCTGTAACGCATAAGAATTAACCTGGTGTTTCCAGAACCACTCGGCACAGCAGAATTGGACGTATTCCGGATCAATCGTCGGGACTTTTCTAAACGCCTCGAACAGCGCCCTCCCGGAAACGCTGTTTTCAATGCAAAAGGCAATGTAGGCGATTCTTATCGTCGCAAGTGTTTCTGGTCTGGGTATTCAGCGTTTTCCATAATAAAGTCTGTATCCATTATGGTTTTCTCAAACGGCTTGCCAGAATAGGCGCACTCACTTTTTCAGGTTCTGCTATTGTGCGCCACAGTTATGGCTACATTCCCCTTTTTGTGTCCTTTTTCAACATACCGGAAAGCCGCGGCAGTCTGTTCCAGCGGATAGCACCGGTCTATGACTGGTTTTAACTTTCCTGACTCAATCAAGTCTTTGAAGAAAAGCAGATCTTCAACTCTCTCGATCGCTACCCCGCCTTTGACTCTCTTGCCGCCTGTCATTGAAGTCCATACTATTTGTATGATCTCTGGCAGATCCATTGAGGACGTGAGAAAAACACCCTTTTTCTTCAGTGCTTTTTTGCAGTTTGAGAAAGAAGTCTTGCCTATCGTGTCAAAAATAAGATCATAGGCCGCAACACTCTTGGTAAAGTCCTCTTTCGTATAATCAAGGACCTTATCGGCTCCTATGGATTTCACCATTTCTAAATTCTTGGTACTGCAAACCCCGGTAACTTCGGCTCCAAAATATTTAGCTAGTTGTACTGCAAAAGTACCTATACCTCCGGAGGCGCCATAGATAAGTATTTTTTGTCCGGCCTGGATATTCCCCTTATCTCTAAGGAAAAATAGCGCTGTATGCGCCCCGAGAAAAACGGAAGCGGCTTCCTCCCAGGCCATGTTGGCCGGTTTTATTGTCAGCACCCCATCTGCGGGCATGCATGTGTACTCGGCATGGGCGCCAAAAGCGATGCCGGAGGTCCCAAAAACTTGGTCACCTACTTTAAATCGGTTTACAGCTTTGCCAATCGCCTCGATTTCGCCAGCCAGGTCTATCCCCAGTATGTTTATTCTTGGTCTGAAAATACCAAAAAAGAATAGTCGCGCGGGGAGTTGGAACACTTTCGAGACAAATGTGAAATTACGAGCATTACAGTCCGTGGAAGTTACCGATGCCGCATGTATTTTTATCAGGACTGCATTGTCCCGAGGGACAGGTTTTTCTACCTCTTTGAGCTGAAGTTCATCCGGTGGTCCGAATTTTGTGTGCAAAATAGCTTTCATATATGATCGTCACAATTTAATTTCATGTGGTCTTTTTAAATATAATTGACCATAACAGGGCCGGTAAGGTTTCAAACCCAACTTCTTATTCTGTCGCTATCGCGGTTTTAGTGAGAATCAGTTATTTTTGAACTTTTCTCTCGTTCGGGCAGGTCTGGATGAGTATACACTTAACAAATTAAAATTCAACAGGTTAAGAAAGCACTGCATTTCATGATGGAACAATAATAAGTAACGTCTGCCGGTTTTTAGCACCTTTTATAGATCTACACCTGAACGGATGGTGTAAGGTCGCAGGTTCTGATGGTCGACCGGCTGCGGCCCCTTTGCTTGACAGCCCACAGGCGTTATGCTTATTAGGTTGATCGTCGTTTATCTTCCAACGGTTACAATACCCCGACACGATTGCATGGCTTTGGAGGCAGCATGGGCATCCGACAGTTTCGCTATTCATCCGACAATCTGGGTTACCTGGTTTATGGAAATGAAACCGCCCTGGCCATTGACGGCGGGGCCGGGCAGGCTATTCTTGATTTTGTGGAAAAGCGCGGCCTGCAGTTGAAATACGTGATCAACACCCATAAACATCCGGATCACACGGCCGGCACCGGTGACCTGGTCAAGCTGTCGGGGGCTGAATACCTTTCCCGGGAAATGCTGCTCAAGGCGGGACAGGTCGCCATCGATAACTTGACTGTAGAGGTGATCGAAACTCCGGGGCATACCGACGATTCGCTTTCCTTCAGCGTGGCAAACTGTCTGATTACCGGTGATACGTTGTTTAACGGTACGGTGGGAAATTGTTTCAGCGGAGATCTCAAGGCCTTTTACGAGTCCATAAAGAAACTGCTGGCCTATCCGGCGGCAACCCGGGTTTATGCGGGACACGATTATGTCAGCTATGCAATGGCCTTTGCCAAAATCGTTGAACCGGATAATGTCGCAATCGATGCCTACCTGAAAAAGTACGATAACGCCCACATTCATTCCACCCTGGCGGATGAACTGGAAGTGAATCCTTATCTTCGTTTCAATGCCGGGCCCATCATGGCCCTATTGAAAAAGCGCGGCTTTCCCGTGGTTACCGAATATGAACGCTGGTTGGGGGTCATGTCACTGGAATAGGGTGTCCGGCCACAAGGGGCATCTTTTGCATAAAATAGATGGCAGGGTTGTTAGGCTTCGTTGGTTTTACCCTGCAGGGCTTTTTTAACACTGATCCCCAGTGCCTGTATGGAAAAGGGTTTGCGCAGGAATTGCCCGGCCCCGAGCGCGTGCGCCTCACGGACGCGGTCGGTGGCTGAAAAGCCGCTGGAAACAACCGCTTTTTGGTGAGGGTGGGCCGTGAGAATTTTCCGGTAGGTTTCCAGGCCGTCGCGGCCCGGTGTCATAATCATATCCAGCAGCAGGTCGACCGTGTGGGTCTGCAGGTAGGACACGGCCGCTTCACCGCTGTCGGCCTTGGCGACCTGGTACCCCAGTTCGGTCAGCATGCCGGTAGCGATTTCCAGTTGTTCCGGCATATCATCCACCACCAGCACGGATTCTCCGTTGCCCCTGAGTTGTTCAAGCAATACGGTTGCGGGTTTCTTCTCGGGTAACTGCCGGGGTACGGGAAAATAGAGGCTGAAGGTGGTGCCCTGCCCCATGATACTTTCAACGTCAATGTAACCCTGGTGGTCTTTCACAGTTCCCCAGACAACCGCCATGCCCAGGCCGGTGCCGCTGCGGCCCATCTCGTTTTTGGTGTAAAACGGTTCAAAGATACGCGTGATATCATTTTCAGAAATTCCCACGCCGGTATCGGTTACGGTTACTTCTATATATTCGCCTGCATCAATGTCAGGGTAGCCGTCTAGGGGGCGGTCAAGGTGCCGGACCTGCGTGGTGATGGTGATCCCGCCACCCGAGGGCATGGCCGCGACCGCGTTGGACACCAGGTTCATCAGTGCCCTGGAAAGGTCGCGGGGAGACCCCAGCATATGGGGGAGGTCGGTCATCAGGTCAGTTTGCACCTTTACGGTCGGGTGATAGGCTTGCAGTTTCTGGAACTCGGGGCTGTCGAGACTGGCCAGAATGGTTTCGTTCAGGGAGACAACTTCAGAAGCGGATACACCGCGATTGGCCAGGTTCAAGAGGTCCTGCACGATGGCGACGGCTTTTTCCCCTGATTTTTTAATTGTCTGCAGTGGCGCGACCAGGGTGTCATCCGGCCCGATTTGCGCCAGGAGTAATTCCGGATAGCTGATGATGCCTGCGAGGACATTGTTCAGGTCGTTGGCGATACCGCGGGCGAGGGTGCCGATGGCTTCCAGTTTCTGGGCCTGGTGAAGTTTTTTGGTGGTCCTGGTCAAATCGGCCGTGCGTTTTTCCACCAGGCGCTCCAGATGATCACGGTATTTGTGCAGCTCTTTTTCGATGGCTAAGCGCTCGGTAACGTCCGAGAGCATCAAAATGACGGTGTTTTCACCGATGGCTGGCAGGCAGCGCAGCCGGACTCTTTTTTTCAGAAGCTGGAGGGGTACCCGGGTCCCAATCGCGACTGCGGTCGTGGTCGTCGTGTCCAGCAGTCTTCTAACCCGGTTGGCCGCGCTATTTTCAAACAGGGCTTCCGGGGTGACTGAAAGCATCTTTTCCTGTGGGAGACCGAAGAGCCGGCAGGCCGTCTGGTTGGCATAGACGACTTTGCCCGCGGAAATTTCAAGTATCCCTTCAGATATACTTTCAAGCACGGTTCTAAGATGGCTGTTTCTGGAGAGCAGTTCCACGGTCATCTGCCGGGGGGGACACCGAATCGGTACCCATAACCGGTTTGGTCATGGGGGTAACTATTCCCGGGTCGTGGTGGTTGATGATTTCCAGAATGTTGCGGGTCATCTCATTGAAAGGTCCTTTGGCCATAAAGGCATCCGCGGAAATATCGACGTCTTCAAAATTGATTTCCACGGCTGCCGCGGACATGAGCACCAGGTAGCAGTTGTCATGCAATCCCTTGCTGCGGACAATTTCGCAGAGTTTGTCCCCCTCGATATTGGGCATGATCAGATCGGTAAATATGATATCCGGCTGGAAGTCGTCCAGAAGGTTGATGGCCCTCAGGCCGTCCTCGGCCGTAGCAACCGCATGGCCCTCTTTTTCAAGGAGCTTTTTCATGAAGTTGAGAATGATTCTGTTGTTGTCGATTACCAGAATTTTTTTATTCATTTTAAGGGACCTTACCGGGTTTAAAAAAGAAATTACTAATTGGTATCGAACGTAAAATCAAGGTTTTTAGCAAGCGATGTAATTGACAACCTGTCGGGGCTCTTGTATCATTTTTCAGAAATTTTTACCGGAGGTGTTTAATGCGCAGAAAAGATAAAGAAATCAAGGATAAAGATAAGATCGAGCAACTCATCCGGGAGGCCCAGGTCTGCCACCTGGCCCTGGCCGACAACCGCCAGCCGTATGTGGTTCCCCTGAATTTCGGCTATAGGGATAATACCGTCTACTTCCATTCCGCCAGGCAGGGCCGGAAGATTGACATGCTCAAGGCCAACCCCCGGGTCTGCCTTGAATTCAGTAACCCGCGTGAAATTGTCCGGGGGGAAACAAACTGCGAATGGGGGCAACGCTTTGAAAGTGTCATTGCCTTCGGAGAGGCTCGATTTATCGAAGATGAAACCGGAAAAATAGAGGCTCTGGATGTTATCATGGAACATTATGGCGGCCAGGGGGGCGAATATCCGGATAACAAGTTGAAAATTACCACGGTGATAGCAATCACCCTTAACGAAATAACCGGTAAGAGGTCCGGCTGATAGTGGACGACCGGAACCACGCGAGAGGTGGGGGCGCCCCCGAATCCGACCCTGCGGCCGCTGCTGACCTGATCGCCTCGATAAAAGACCAGTCCCGAAAGCTCTTTCTCAGGGCCTCGGGGAGTCACGACTGGGACCACACCCTGCGAGTTGTGGCGCTTTGCGAACACATCGGCCGAGTCGAACGGGCCGATCTGAAAGTTCTTTGTATCGCCGGCTATCTGCACGATATCGGTCGCTGTCACCAGGATCGTTCTTCCGGCGCGCGGTGCCATGCCAGTGAGGGGGCTCGCCTGGCTGCGGTCATCCTGGAAGAGATGCCGCTATCCGGGCGAGAAAAAAAGAATATCGTGCACTGTGTCCGGTCGCACCGTTTCCGGGAGAACCACGCGCCTGAGACCCTTGAGGCCCAAATCCTGTTCGACGCCGATAAACTGGACGCCATCGGCGCGGTGGGGGTTGCCCGGGCCTACCTGTTTGCCGGTGAGGTCGGGGCCCGGTTGCACAACCCCGATATCGACGTGACCGCCGCTCCGGCCTACTCGGAAAACGACACGGGCTACCGGGAGTACCTGGTCAAGCTGCGCCACATCCATACCCGTATGCTCACAAACGAAGGCCGGCGGCTGGCTGCCGAACGTCATACTTTCATGGAAGCCTTCTTTGAGCGTTTTATCAGTGAAATTGAAGGACGGCTATAGGAACATGAAGATGCCTTGAGCGGTTCTTTGATAATTCAGGGTTCATGAACGTAAATTGTGGACCGAATCAGCGAGCGCATCCCCTGCAGCTTGCTGCAGGGTACTCTTCAATCAGGGCTTCTTGCCAGTTGACCATACCTGATCAAGAAATTTAGAAATATCTTTCCAGTATTTTTCCCATACCGGCGGCCCATCGCTGTGGCCGCAGTTGTAAAGGCGCAATTCGGCAGTCGGAATTCGTCTTTTCATTTCCAGGGCGTGTTCGACAGGCACTACATCGTCTTCAGTGCCATGGATGATCAAGATTGGACCTTGAAAGTCCAATAGCGCGGAGAGGGTGTCGTAGTTGTCCGAAAGTAAGAAATCAGGTGCTCCATGCGCCATTGCCTTGATAGATGTAAATGTTGATTCCACAATTATGGCAGCCGGTGGTCGTTGTCGGGAAAGCTCACTCAATACAGCACCGCCCAATGAGCGACCATGGAACACAATGCGCTCAGAGTCTACTGTCGGGAGAGATATTAATTGATCATAATATCGCCTGTAATCACGCTCAATGCGCTTTCTGCTCGGCTCTCCGGCACTTCGCCCATATCCGCGATATTCGCCTAAGAGCACAGTGTAGCCCATGCTTTGATATGCTTTGGCACGACCCATGTAAAAATCGATCAATTCACGATTGCCATGAGCCATTAAAACGGCAGGGCCACTGTGGCGGGCATCAACCCCGTATCCCTCAAAAAGCCACCACTCAACGTCACCTTGTTCTGTTTTCAGCCAAAACCGATCAAGGTGAGCCACATCTTTAGAAAATGGCGGTACCGACTGTATTTTGTGTGGTTGGAACACCAATCGCCTGACAGGATGTGTACAGGCGGTGGAAAAACAAAGGCAAATCAAAAAAATTACAGGGACTAAATTCGGGTATATTTCTGGGTGATAGGCATTGCCGCAACGCATAAATCCTTTGATATGAAATATCTGTCTTCGTATCGGTATTACTGAAACCGGGCATTGCTTTGGTCATTCTACTGAATCCCGGAGGCAGAAAATAATCCATGTAGAAAAATGCAGGGGCTATCGGTACATCAAGTTCATGCTGGTTTAACCGTCGGCCAGGGCTTCACCGGCATGCGACCTGGGAGCCTCAATGGCACTGTGGTGTTAAACTGTTATTGTATGTTGGCCCCTTTGGACGCAGCCTGGTTGTATCCGGCGTTGTCTGGTCCAAGAAGGAGAGACAATAGATTCCGGCTGCCAAACCGACCCGCTAAAAAATGGCGTACCAGGCTTCTTAATGGATTCTTTTTTCCGCCGTATATCTTGCTTGCCAAACGGGTACAAGCCCTGATATGCCCCCCCATAAAATGGGACATGACGGTATGCTTATAGTGCCTAAATGTGAAATCTTTATTTTGAAACGCCTGAATCAGGGTCCTGGCTGCGATCTCACCATAAGACAAGGCCATGTGGATCCCCCCGCCGAACGCGGGCTCAATGCCGGCGGCATCGCCGACCAGAAGGACACTGGGTCGTGAAATCGGTACTTCGTTTGAGAACCATCGGATGGGGTGACTGGACCAGGATTCGGGTCTCTTATCAATATGGCGTGTTTTTAATTCCCGGCTGAATATCTTTTTCATGTCCGGCCGCGACCTTTCGGGGTGGAATCGGAAATTTCCGATACCGTGATTCATGCTGGGCGCCTCATCTTGCAGGCAGGGAATATGCCACGTGTACCCCTGAAGACCTGCGTCGACCGGTGAAAAATCAATCAGCAATTTCTTCAGGGAAAATTCCGGATCATATTTCGGATTTACCGGCGCCGAGATCTGCAGCGTTGTTGCCAGGCAGGTTTGATGGGGCCGCATCATCTTGCGACGCACCATGGAAAGGGACCCATCTGCGCCCACAAGGGCTTTTACGTAATATTTTCCTTGGCTGGTCAATACCGCCAGTGTATCCCGCTCACGGCTTGCCGCGATGAATTTTTCGTTTTCATGAAACGCCATGCCGCGATTGACACCCGATTTTGCCAGGGCAAAATCAAAATCCGCACGCTGGACCATCCTGAAACGAGTTGGGCTTTTATATAGCCAGCTTTCATCTCGATACCGAAACTCTACATCAGTTACAAACAGCGATGGGATTTTTAAATCAACCTCCAGGTGCCCTAATACATCTGCACTCCACGCCCCGACCCCGCCGGCGCACAACTTGTGTCGCGGGAAAGCGGCCTTCTCGATCAAAACCGTGTTGTCAGCCAGTTCCGGCGCATACTTTTTCAAATGCAGCCAGGTCGATATGCCTGCCGGACCGGCCCCGACAATCATTACGTCGCAATCCGTTACCCGCTCTTCGGTATTGAACTTTTGTGAAACCAATAGTAGTCCTCCGAACAAAACCGCGCTGAACCCGCTTTAGCTTCAGGTTGCCTTCCCCGTGAGATCATAGTTCGTACGAATACTTATTTCTACGGCTAGCCCCGGACTTTTTACGGACACTGGATCGAAGGCCGAGATCAATGCCGCGAGCATCATCGTATAGATCGTTTTTCCCCAGAGCTTAAATAACAGTTTTTTTCTATCAGTAACTTTTTGTAGCGTCACTGAGGTCTACAGGGTTGCCGGCATCGTCAATACCCCGCCCATGCCCGGAAGTTGAAGCGTTTAGTATATCTTCGCAATCTTCGAGGGGTATGTCTTTGTACCCTTCTTGTTGGAAGAATTCGTGAACACCCGAAGCGGTATTTTCTCTAAGAAATCTTGTCGCCAGTCCCGCATCTAGGGTTGCATCCATAATGAACTTTATAAAATCTTTTTTTTCTCTGTCACTATCCATGTTTTTCTCCTCTCTTTTGTGTTTGCACATTATGATTCATGAGGTTGTTAAACCCCGCGAGCCACAAAGGGCCTTTTGTCGAACCCGACCGTTTCGAATCTGAAAAGCGCCTTTGCAGTTTACCAGAGCCATCCATGGTCTTGTCTTTTTTTTCCGGTCAGATATATCCCTCCTTTCTTTTCCGCACCTTAACAGCTTGAGTCGATTCAATCGTCTCCAGTACTCGCCGGCAATAGGGTTTATCGGTGTAAAGATCTCCGTACCCGCGTGAGGGACGGATCATTCCGTTTGCCTGACAGAGTTGGGTATATTTACACAATAGACACGTTTCTTGGTCCGACGCGACGGTTTTTTGATACTCATCGGAAGCCAGAACTTTTCGTATCATACCGGTCCTGTATCTGCCGAAGCTTTTCTTGCTTGAGTGCACCACGCCGATATGCCTGTTTGCAAATACAATCATGCAGCCCTCCCGGTAGAGGGGCGGAACCTTCGGGATCCATGGCATCTGCATCAATTTAGAAACGACGTTGGCGGCAGGATTCTTCTTCACGATTGTACGCAAACCGCCGATATTCAAAAGCGCCGCCATTCTCACCAAGCGTATGAAGTCATCCGGATCAAGAAGCTCCTCTGACAGGGGAAACCCGCCATTGGTTGTTTGAATGAGCTGGATGAGAATGAGACAGTCGATGGTTGGAAACTCTGTGTACAGATCATTTGCAAAGTGCGGCAACTCCGGCAGCAGGCCTTTTGTAACTGTTGTGAAAATTGTACAATCGTTCCCCCCATTTAGCGCCTTCTCAATGCCCCGCATTGCCCTTTTGTGTGATCCCTCTCCCCGTATGCGGTCATGCAGGTCTTCGGGTCCATCCAAACTGACCGAGATCGAAAAGTTACCGTATTTGGCAAGTCTCTTACTGATCTCTTCTGTAATGAGGGTCCCATTGGTATTCACAAAGATGGTTTCATATCCCACCTCAAATCCATAGTCCAGGGCCTCAAACAGGCCTTTCCAGAGTAGCGGTTCGCCGCCGGTAATATGCAGGTGACGGTATCCAACAGCATGCCCTTCGGCAATGATCTCCTTGACTATATCGACGGGGAGGCTGGGGCGTCTGGAGATAGCGGAACGGGCAAAACAGTGTAAGCAGGAACTGTTGCAGCGCGATGTTACCTCGATAGACAGTGCTTCTTGCCCCACCCCCGGAAAGATTCCCTCTGTAGTGTTTCCCTTCATGAAAGGTGCTGCCCTTCTTTCAATGGTTTCAAAAGAGAGCGAAACTCACCTGCCAGCTCTGGCAGGCTGCATGCGTCAGCGACAGCAGCGGCTGAGTCCAACTCGCTGCATGTCCTTGCCTTTATGCGGTCAATGACCCCTTCTTTCTGAACATAACGCAATAATTTTTGCACGTAGCCGTTATTCTGGTTTTTTTTCTCTTCAGTGCTTTTATCCCAGCAACGCCTTAAATCTTCACTAAGGCAGACATAGATGGAAGAATGGACGCCCTTCATCATATCTTTTTCAAGGTCTTGTAGATCATCGAGCAGCCTCCAGGCAATGCCGAAAGAGCAGTAAGCTGCCTGAATGGATCGTGAAAACGCTTTGCCGGTGCTTATCCTGTTTGCCAGGAGGATGGGGACGATCAAACAGGTGGCCATCTGTTTCCTGAAAAGATCGCAATAACTACCCAGGGAATTCGTGCCGCCGGAAGTGGCGATGCTCGCATAGTAGTCGTCTATAAAATTATGAACAATTGCCGGTCCCCTCTCAACGTCACTGGCTAATCGGTCAAAAGCCCGGTTCATGATCATCCAGGCTTGGCTCCTGATGAGCAAGGCCAGGTGTGTAATGGGTAATTGACCGTCAACAAGATGGTCGTCGAAAGCATGCAGGAACATGGCCATGGTATGCCCGGTCTTTACAGCTTGCACATATTCTGGGTCCAGTTTTATGTTATCCGGACAGGATCGATGAAGCCAAAAAAGGATCGACCATGCCGGCGCGTAGAAGTAGTTGACAAAATTAGGGCCGCCGCTGAAAGAGGCCTGCAAGTATTTCATCAAGAATAAGGTTGCCTCGGTCTGCCTGGATTCAGGCAAGCACTCACAGAGTGACAACATCACCCGGTTGAGCTCCCCACGAAAGGCTTCCTCTTCTCGGGAAAGGTTCACCGTGCCAAAATCGACACGCGCGCAGAATGACAGCAAATTTGTAATCCCAATATCCATTCAGGCTCTTATCCCCTGGTGAATTGATTCAGTTCATCTAAATAAGACTGCAGTTTCATTTCCTCTAACAATGATCTCGCCATTTCCAGGTAATCTTCCGCTCTGATTCCGTCAAGAACCCTGTACTTACTTTCGGGCCCGAGTAATCGTTTTCCTAATTCAAAATAAACGCCTGCGAGCTGAAGACGGGCGCCGAGGCGTTCGCCTTCCTCAATGGCCTTGCGCCACCATGCATGGGCCGTTTTCTGTTTGTTCATCAGCCAGTAAAACTCTCCAGTCAGTTTGTACGCTTCCGTACGATATTGAGCTACTTTGCGTACATTTCTTAAGAGCATCTTAACTGATTTGCCGGCCTTCTTCCGATATTCGGATAGTTTTGTTTTATTGCCGTTTCTCAGCATTTCTTTTACTCGATACAGATTGTACTCCAGCTCAGCTCTACAGAGTCCTGCCATTTGAAAGGGAACTGGTCTAATCTGGTGGCAGATCCTATTCGCTTGCGCCAGGCATTTTTCCGCTTTTTCAATCTCGCCGACTGAAGTGTATATCCGCGCTTCGTAAACATAAAGCTTCCAAAACCCTGGACCCGCCTTCGCCTCAAAATCAATTCCCTCCTTAATTTCAATCAGCGCATCATTAAATCTGTGGCACTCCATCAGCAAACACGATTTCAATTCATATTTGAAGGTCTTTGCAAGGTTATATTGATAAACTTGAAAGATGTCCTCCAATCGATTCAATATCGATTCGGCGATCTCGAGGGATCCCTGATAAATACAGGGAAAAGCATGCCAGTACAGAATTTGGGTGGCATCATATATTTCTCCAATGTTGCAGGTTTGGTTTATCAAATCCTCATCATAATTTCCTATTTTTTCCCAGTTCCCCTCTAAGAAATTATGTATGGTTTCACATAACTTATAGATTGTGTAAGGTCTGACAGCATCTCTACTAACCCTGGGCTTAACGAAATCCAATACCCTTCTGCTCAATCCGAAAGAAAGGCCGGAAAAAGAGAATAGCGGGCTTGCACTTACGAATACGCCCGTCCCGTTTTCGAGTTCTTTAAGATCGAAAGCAGAAATTGTTTTGTGAAGGAATAAGAATTCAAAAAAGGATTGCTTGGGATTAGTTATGACCAGGGCCTTACATTTCTTGTAGAAGAGGTCGAATACTTGGAGATCTCGTTGGGTTGGCGTTTTTCTAAACTTCAAGGATGGAATGAACAATGCTGTGACAACGTGCAAGAAAGAGGACAAAACCTCGATTGTTCTTGAAAATACATTCTTCGACAATTTGCCCCAATAATGATCCAGAGCCCGGTCAAAGTGTCCCACAGCCTCCTCGTGCTGCCCGCGGTTGTAAAGGGCCAAGGCGATATTCTTCTCCAACATGGCTTCCTTCTCAGGATCGGCATCGGTGCTGGATTTTTTCAAATACAGGTTCAGGGCCTCTTGATAATAATGCAGCGCTTCATTTGAAGCCGATGATTTCAGTGCTTCTTTCCCTGCCATGGATAGATAGTATTCGGCCTGTTCATCGTTCCGGCCCCGGTTATAGTGCAGCGCCAGCATGCCGTAAAATTCATGCAGACGTTCTTTGAACAGACTTTCAATAGTTCTTGCAACGCGTAGATGCAGGGCTATTCGCTTGTTATGCAAAATGGATTTATAGGCAGCTTCCTGGAACAGGGCGTGCTTGAAAAAAAATTCCAACTCATCCAGCCGCATCCGTTCCATAATTATCTGGATCTTCTTGAGGTATGCCAAGTGGCTGTCAATATCATCTGTTGCCGTAGCCACATTTGTCAGGATTCTGTAAAAAAAATTTTTACCAATCACTGAAGCGATTTTCACCAGGTTCCGGGTCTCTTTCTCCAGGCGATCTATTCTCGCGTTAAGGACATCGTTGATGGTATACGGCACGACCATCATGGCGATCTTGTTGCTGATCTCGAATTTCCCTTCCTGTGGGACGATATACCCCTCATCAACAAACGAAAGGACTATCTCTTCAATGAAAAAAGGGTTCCCGCCGGCACGTTCAATAATCTTATTTTTGATGGGATAGTTAAGGTCCCGGATGTTAAGCATATTGTCGATTAACTTTTCGCTCATACTTTTATCCAGCGATTGCAATACGATTTCAACATGATAGACAGACAGCTTTTCTTTTAGGGTTGCAACGATCCTTTCCCCTGTTTCTGCATGATCAGGCCTGAATAAATTGACGAAAAGTATGCTGTGAGATTCTGCCAGGCGAAATAAAGATTCCAGGAGTTCTATGGAGCTTGTATCTGCCCAGTGCAGGTCTTCCATCACAATCACAAGCGGAATAAGTTCAGACGCTTTCGATAGTAGTTCCCTGATATTTTTCAAGATCAATTTTTCAAGGGCTTCACCTTCGATGCCTGCGATTCTTTCAGCATACCGGCCAAAAAGCTGCATGCCCATAAGGGTCGCCAGAAAAGGAACAATCTCCTCCGCATCTTCCCGGCACACGTTCTGAACGGCAGATTCAAGTTTACTTAAAGCACTGGCCTCGCTGTCATTTTCCCCGATACGCGTCCAGTGTTTGAGAAGGTCAATGATCGGATGGAAAGCCAGGTTCCTACCTATGGATATCGCCTTGCCTTCAAGAAGTATCACACGCTGTAATGAGTCCAGATTATTAAATTCCGAAAAAAGCCTTGATTTCCCAATGCCCGCCTCGCCAATGATGTTTACAACTGAGCCATCACCATCAATCGCCTTGGCCAACTGCAACTCCAGCTTATTCAATTCTCTTTCGCGCCCAACCATCTCAGAGTATATCCGGCGCTCCAAACCTATACGGGGTCTTTTAGTATGCGTTTTCAAGCTTAAGACTTTATAGGGTCGAATTCGGTTCGCGAAGCCCTTGACTTTGGTTGGCTTTAGGGCCTGAAACGAAAAAATGTCTTCTGACCGGCGATAGGTGGCAGGGCCGACGACGATTTCGCCCGCATTGGCAAGGCCTTCCATTCTTGAGGCCAGGTTGATGGCCTCTCCGGTCAAACCATGCGTCCTTTTGGCAACATCTACTTCGCCAGTCACAACAAGGCCGGTGTTAATGCCCGTGTGCATTGTCAGCGGCCTTCCAATTCTAATTTCAATTTGAGGGCTAAACCCTTCCACAAAAGCATGTATCTCCCTGGCGGCCCTTATCGCTCGGACGGGATCATCCTCATGTACTTTTGGCACGCCAAAAATAGCCATCACAGCATCGCCAATGAACCGCTCAATGAATCCATCATAATTGTGGATTATCTGCGTTACTTCTCCGAAGATATAGCTCATGATCGCTTTGACTTCCTCAGGATCGAGCCTTTCGGTAATGGCTGTGTATCCCGACAAGTCAGAAAACATGATAGTAACGTGCTTCCGTTCGCTGTCTATTATCCGTGGGGCTTCTTCTGCATCAAAGATCTCAATTAAAGGATGGCCACACTCTTTGCAAAACTTCGAATCTTCGGGAATCTCAATTTGGCATACTGGGCAATTCATAAAATGAGCCCTAAATATGTGGCCGATATGATTGATTTTGGAACTGGTTCGGGTGGGAGTGGCTATTTTGTTATATAAAAAAGACTATTTTGTCAATTCCTACGGAATTTCGGCCCATACAGATGCATGACCAAAACCTGAAATTATCAAATAATTCAATAAACACGCCCTGTCCTCACTAACGCCACCGAAACTGGCGTATAAGGTGGGCCAGCTAAATATCAGAAATTCCCTAAGAAGACAGATATGTTGAAATAGCTACCGGTTTTACCTGGTTGCAGAGTAATCTGTCCGCAATTGTCAGGCCGCAATTGCCAGGCAGCGTTCATATGCCAGCAACGCGTGGCATAAATAAAGAACAACATTGCTAAAGAGCTATTCGGTTTTCACGTTTTTCAACCGTTTTATGGCTCCGGCAATTCCGCCCGGCAACTCGTCATCGAAGGAGACGTGGATGGAGTAGTCATTCTTCAGGTGATAGTTGACGCAGATAACCGTCCCATGCTGGAACGTTTTCAGGGGGGCCGCCCGGGTGGGGATGAGAAATTTGAGACCCAGGCGCCGGCCCAGCAGCATGCGGGCGGTTTCCTGCTTGGAAGTGATGATAAAAAAGCTCAAACCGCCTTCGGAAATATCGGCGAAGACACCCTTGAAGGGTTTTCCCATGGGCAGCCGTTTCCGGTTTAAAAGCTGAACCAGGATTTTGCCTTTGACGTCAAAACGCGGATGCTTGCGGCGATCCATGCCCTTTGCTTTAATAATGTCTCGGGATTTTTCAAGTTTCAGGCAGTAATCTTCAAGTTTGGATTTCAAGGCGGGAAAGTCATTCTGCCATGGTTCCATTGCCGCCTGGGAGAGCACGTTCATCTTCACACTGGAGAGTGTGATCATCGACGTGGTGCACATGCTGATGGTAAAAAAAGTCGTGTGCCCGGCGATGTTCCCCTTTTCGAGTGTCTTTAGCAGGGTTTCCTTTTCACCATCCCGGTAGACCAGTTTAAGGCTGCCCTCGGTAATGAAATAGAGGTTTTCGTTTTTCTGTCCCTGCGCATATACGGTCTGGTCGGCTTCATAGGCAACCTCTTCCAGGGCATAGAAAAGGGCGCTGGCTTCCTCGCTGCTCAGCTTGTCGTAGAGCTCGGGCCAGACAGCCAGGTGGTCCTGGTCAATGGACTCGGACTTTTCCTGCTCGATGATTTCACCGGCTTTGACGATTTCCGTCAGGGCCATGGCATCCACATCGTACAGGCGGTCCCGCAATTCTTCGGCTTTAGTAAAGTTCTTCTTCCGGGTGGCGGCAACGATCAGCTCAAACAGCAGTTTTACGGCTGCCTCGGTTTCCCCGGCAGCCACGTGTTTGTCGATCTGGGCTTCACGTGCGTCCACCTGATCGCCTGGTTCTGACGCCTTTGCAGCGGGTTGGGGTGCCGTGGGTTGGGGCGGTTGTGGTTTTTCAGCTTCGGGCGCGGCGGCCGGTTTTTGCACGGCGGCCTTTTCTATGAGAATCAGAGCTTTACGGGCCGCATCCCGGATCTTAGAGGTATACGCTTTTTTAAGGGGACCTTGACCCTGGTGGACTTTTTCCAGATACGGTTTGGCGCTGGCTGCGCCAATGCGGCCCAGGGCGATGCAGGTTTTTTCAAAAAGCTGTTCCCTTGTTTTGGCATCCACAGCGGGTTTCGATCCCAGGATCTTGACTAAAGCAGTAACGCTCTCTTCGTATTTGAGGGCGCCCAGCATGGCAACAATACTGACTTTTTCCTTGTCGGCGAGCGTGGCCAGCGCCTCCAGAAGAACAGGACCCCGTCTATCCCCCCCGATGCTGAAGATACTGTTAAGGGCTTCGCGGGTAATGCGGAAATCTTTGTGGCTTAACAGGGACTGCAGGATCTCTATCTCTTCCGGGCTGCCGATTTTGCCCAGCAGGGTCACCAGGCTTCTCAGGTAGTACCAGGCCCCGCCCTTTTCAATCCGGGCGCATATTTCACCAACCGCGGGTTTGCCGATCTCGGTGATAATACGCACCAGGCGGACCCTGTCCGACATTTCGGCACTACTTTCCAGCGCATCCAGAAGCCGATCGAGGGCGGCAATCCCCAGGAGTACCTGGGCGTGGATGGCCGGATTCTTCAGCTGTTTTTCAAACAGAGCAAACTTATTCAGAAACAGGTCCCAGGCATAATCGTTGCCGATTTCCGTAAGGACGCTTTCAGCGTGCTGCCTGAGCGCCTGGTCATCGACCGGCTTCCCGCCCGCCTTGTCGTTGAATATTTCGAGAATGGGATTCAGTTGCTCGAACTGGTGGTTTTTCAAGTGGCCAAGGGCCTGCTGCGTGATGTCGTCACAGGCCTGTTTGTATTCCTGCGTCGGGGTGGTCTCGACCTTGATCCACGCGAGCAGGTCCCCCATCGTCTTTTCGGCCAGCAGCGCCTGTTTGTCTGCCGGCAGTTTCTGGCTGACACTCTTAAGAGCCCGGTATATCTTCGGTCGGGATTCCGGGGCGGCCTTGGCCAGTCCGACGGCGAGTTGTACAATAATGGTTTCAGCGGTTTCCAACTTGTCATTTTCGATAAGCTGGGCGGCCATGTTCGGCAGGCCTGCCAGAAAATCGGGATCGGCGAGGCAATCCAGCTTTCCCTGCAACAGGTTGTTCAGGCCAGTCTTCAACGCCATTATTTTCTTTTTCTGGAGGGTGCCATCCTTTTCGGTCCGCTCGCGCAGGTTCGCACTGAACTGCTGGCCTTTTTCGGAAACTAACAGGTTCTGGTAGGCCAGCGAGGCAGTCTGGTCACCGGTAGCTGTGAGCCCTTTTAATTTTGAGACGATTCTTTCAAACTGGTCATCCGGCATCCGGTCAACAATCTGACTGAACAGTGTTTTGCCCAGCTTGCCCGCATAGTCCCGGGCAAGTACCGGGATAAGGGCCTCATCGTCCTGGCCAACCACGGTGTCGGCTACCTGTTGCGCGATAGCGGTCTTCCCTTTACTATCGGTGACGGATTCAAACGTTTCGACAAGGTGCTAGAGGTTGCCGGCCACGTTGGACCCGCCGGAGCCATCGCCCTTACCCTGCAGTTGGGTAATGCCGGCCGATAAAACATTGGCCACCCAATTCGGGTCCCTGGCCAGTTCCTTTATCTGTTCCATCTCCTGTTCCGAGGCGGCGTTACCGCTGGCAATGAATTTGACAATTTCATCACCGGCAGTATCCATACCGGCCATGGGCGCCTGGCCCTGTTCCACGGCCATGTAAACCTTTTCGTCCAGGACGATATGGGGCAGGTTGCTGTCGGCCAAAACTGACTGCAGCCCCCCGTCGGCATTTACATCTTCCGCTTTGCGGTTGAGAGCCTGCAAAATGGTTTCGAGCTCTGCGATGGTTACGCCCTGTTTGAAGGCCAGGCTTTTAATGCCAAAATCCAGGAGGGTGGCAATGAAGGCGGTTACCTGCGGTTTTTCCTGCTCTTTTTCGGTGAGCGGGGTCCCCAATATTAACAGGCTCTTTTCGGATTCGGAAACGGTCAGCTCTGCCTCGGATTCAAAGATGGTCTCCAGGAACGAAAGTACCCGCTCCATCGATTTCTGGACCATGGCGCTGGCCGGGGGATAGAGCCGGATGTTCTTGATGGCGGCGTTGAGTGCCACCAGGGCTTCTAGGGCTTTTAAATGTATTTCTTGACTGGCCATGGCGCTCGCTCGACAGGTTGAGGTTGGCAGCGGAAGTCATTTCAAAAAGGTCTTTGGGCCTATCTCGGCGCTGGGCGCTCGGTTCAACGCCTCGCCATACGCCAGTATTCCTCCGGGTTGCGACCCACATAGGAGGATTAACCGGCGGGAAGTCCCGCAACGCGGGCAACCTTGCGGCTGCCACACTTGTCGCAGCCCCCGCGTATTTTGCGGGGAACCAAACTCCGTTTTTGCATTAACTTTTAGTATGCTGCTGGTTTTCAGCAGCCGGATAGGGCCGTGATTTTAGCAGCTAAGTTGTTGCAAGATAGTAAATTTTTAAAATAATGTCAAATAAATATAGGGTGATGGCGACCTGGGCCGGACCCTCTGATTCCGGATTGCCGGGGCCATTTGCCCGGCCGCAGGCAAACCTTTTTTGAGATTGCTGCTACCACCTTGACGGATGGGCTATGTCTGGACTAAGAAGGGTACCAGAAGCCGGCACCCAATCAATCCGGCCCCGACCCCGAAACCGAAGCCTGTAACCTGAAATTACCCAGCGAAAGGAGGAAGTTTGCCGTCGCAGACTGCCCGGCAAATACATTATGAGTATAAACGTTGTGAACAAAGCCGACGATCTGGTTAAACTGCAGCATGTGCTGGTCAGTGTTTCCGACAAGAGCGGGCTGGACGCGTTCATTCCCGGGCTACTCGACCTTGCCCCTGGGGTTCGCTTTTTTTCAACCGGCGGTACCTACGGCCGTATCAAGGAGATCCTGGGCAGCGGTTTTGAAGCGCATCTGACCCAGGTTTCCGAGTATACCGGCCAGCCCGAAACCCAGGGCGGCCTCGTAAAGACCCTGGATTTCAAGATTTACCTGGGGCTGCTTACCGAAACCTACAATGATTCCCACCAGGCCGATTTGCAAAGAACCGCGGCTGTCCCCATAGATATGGTGGTGGTGAACCTTTACCCCTTCAAGGAAACCATCGCCAAGCCGGATGTAACGCCGGAACAGGCCCGCGGGAACATCGATATCGGTGGGCCCTGCATGATCCGGGCGGCAGCCAAGAATCTGCTCAGGGTGGCCTCCGTGACCAACCCGGGCGATTATAACGATATCCTGGCCCAGCTTCGTGAAACCGAAGGCTGCACCTCTCTGGCTATGCGTTACCGCCTTGCCGGAAAGGCCTTCGAACATACGGCATCTTATGACCGGGCCATTGCGGATTATCTGGCGAAAACCCCGTTTGAGGATGTGAAACCCTGTTACCCGACATGATCCATATAAGGAGAAAGAACCCATGGCCGAAGATCTGAAAAAAATGTACCGCACCATCATGGATGACCATTTCCCCCCGGAGATGGAGGTCAGCTTCGTGGAAAACGGCAACCGCCAGACCCTTTTCTATGAAAAGGTCACCTGGACCATTGACGGTGTCGAGAAAGGGCTGCGCTATGGTGAAAACCCGGGCCAGGAAGCAGCCCTGTACAAGATGGTGAACGGCAACCTGGTTCTCGGGGAGGTGGAAACCATCCAGCCGGGGCAGTACCTGGCTGCGGATATCGAACTGCTGCAGTCGGGCAAGCACCCCGGCAAGACCAACCTGACCGATGCGGATAATTCCCTGAATATTCTGCGTTACCTTACGGACCGGCCGGCGGTGGTGATTGTCAAGCATAACAATCCTTGCGGCGTGGCCCGCAGTGAATCGCTGGAGGATGCCTATACAAAGGCCAATATGGCCGACCGGGTGGCGGCTTTCGGCGGCTGTATTGCCATGAACCGGCCCCTGGACAAAGCCACGGCGGAAGCAGTGAGCAACCAGTACTCGGAAGTCGTGGTGGCCCCGGATTTTGAAGAGGGCGTGATGGATATCCTCGGTCGGAAGAAAAATCTCAGGGTCGTGAAGATCGGTAATATAGACCGGCTTGAATCTTTTGTCGGCCAGCGCTGCGTAGAGTTCAAGAGCCTCATTGACGGGGGTGTCATTACCCAGTGGTCTTTTGTCGCCGCGGCCCGTTCCAAAGCGGATTTGAAGCTGGCCGAATGCGACTACCAGGGGACGACTTATCGCATCGCGAATGAGCCCACCGATGCGCAGTATGACGATATGCTATTCGGCTGGTACGTAGAAGCCGGCCTCACCTCCAATTCGGTCATCTACGTCAAGGACCAGGTGACCGTGGGCATCGGGACCGGCGAGCAGGACCGGGTCGGGGTGGCTGAAATCGCACGCGACAAGGCCTATCGCAAGCTCGCCGACCGCTACTGCTTCGAGACGTATCAGACGCCTTACAACGACCTTAAAGATGCGGACAAAAAGGCCGAAATCGATGCGCGGGTGGCCGCTGAAAAAGGTGGCTTGGTCGGCGCCGCCATGGTCAGCGATGCGTTTTTTCCGTTCCGCGACGGCGTGGATGTCGGTATCAACGAAGGGATTGGCGCAGTCATTCAGCCCGGGGGCTCCGCAAACGACTACCAGTCCATCGAGGCCTGCAACGCCGCCGGCGTGACCATGGTGTACACCGGTCAGCGCAGTTTTAAACATTGATGAATTTGATAGATCAAATTCATCGGTGTTAAGTTTTATGTTTTAAGTGTTAGGATAAAGGCGTCTGTCTAATAGTCTTGGAACCCCTGTAAAAGTCATGCTAAATTGCTTTTACAGGGGTTTTTATTTTGCTGTTTTACTGCCACTCTGAGCGTAGCGAAGAGTCTCCCCAATCCAAGGCCGTGGCCCGTGGTGAGGGAGTCTTCGTCGCTCCGCTTCTCAGAATGACAGGCAGGCCTGTCGCTACTGTATATAGCAACTGCGCTAAGCAGCCTGTAAAACGTTTTTAAAGACTTCCAGGACCTGGTCGATATCCTGGGCGGTAATGTGGTAATGGGTAACGGCTCTCAGCAGGTCCGGACCCAGGGCCAGGGTCTGCACGCCCTCTTTTTCCAGGGCTGCGGCGAGGGTTTCCGCGGAAAACGTGGGGTGGCCGACCCGGATGAACACGATGTTGGTGAAGACCTTCCCGGGATCCAGAACGATACCGGGCAAGGCTGCCAGGCCCGCGGCCAGTGTGCGGGCGTTGGCATGATCAGCGGCCAGGCGGTTGACGTTTTCTTCGATTGCCACTATCCCCGCCGCGGCGAGAATACCGGCCTGGCGCATGCCCCCGCCGACGATTTTACGATTGCGCCGCGCTCGGGCAATGAATGCCCGGCTGCCGCAGACCAGCGAACCCACCGGGGCCCCGAGGCCTTTACTTAAACAGAAACTCACCGAGTCGGCATGCTGTACCAGGGCGGCCGGATCGACTTCCAGGGCGACTGCCGCATTGAAGATCCGGGCGCCGTCCACATGAATCTTGAGGGCGTGTTTATCTGCCAGCGCTTTGACTTCATCCAGATACGCCAGGGACAACGGGGTGCCCAGGCACCGGTTATGCGTATTTTCCAAAGCGACAACCCGGGTGATGGGGTAATGGACGTTTTCGGTGCGGACGGCTGCCTCTATGGCCGCGACTTCCAGCGTGCCATCCGGCCGGTTGGGAACCGTGCGTGGGTGAATCCCCCCCAGAGCCGCGCAGCCGCCCTGTTCATAGAAAAAGATGTGGGCCTGGTCGCCCAAGATCACTTCATCCCCGCGACCGCAATGCGTCAAGAGGCTGACCAGGTTGGCCATGGTGCCGCTGGCAACGAAAAGGGCCGCCTCTTTGCCCATTTTCTCTGCGGCCAGTGCTTCCAGGCGATTGATGGTTGGGTCTTCGCCAAAGACATCATCGCCCACTTCGGCTGCTGCCATTGCTTTGCACATCGCTTCGGTTGGCCGGGTGAGGGTGTCTGATCTGAGGTCTATCGTTTGCATGTTGATTCCTTATCAAAAGGGTACGGGGTCGGCCACTACGTATCTTATCGTTGCCGTGATGTAAACAGCCATCCGTGGCTACGAATCAACCCTCGAAATCGAAATCGAAATCGAAATCGGGATCGAAATCGGATTTCCACAGTCTCTCAGGACCAGGTCAGAGAAGGTCAAAACCGGAACCATGCATCGCGCCAAGACGCAAAGGCGCAAAGAAAATCAAAACCAACATTTATTTGCGCTAACGCGCATAAACCATTCAGACTTTTAGGTGTTGACCCCGGTTTTATCCCGCGGAGCGGGACCATTTAACGGTTTCCTTGGCGCGATGCATGGTTTTACCGTTGTGTTTTTGGACGTGAAGCCCCTTTTAGGGGTACCTCAAAGCCTGGCCTTTGGGCCAGGATCCTTTGCGACCAATTCCGATCCCGATCCCGATTTTGATAGGGATAGCAACCGAAACCGGTTGGCGGGCCGGCGGCGGGGATATTCGACAACCTGCGGGAATTCATGTATGTTGAATTCAAATAAAAAATCACTTATCAGCAGACCGAACAGGAGTTGGCCATGCGTGAGAACTTTCAGCTTTTTTCTATTGGCAGGATCGTGAACAGCGACAACACCTGTCGCATAGAAGTGGACGAGAAGTACCAGGATGCGTTCCTGGGACTTGAACAGTTTTCCCACATCGATGTTTTGTACTGGCTGCATGAAAATGACAACCCGGTCGACCGCGGCGCTTTGCGTGTCCATCCCCGGGGTGATAAAACCAATCCACTCACCGGTATTTTCGCCACCCACGCGCCTGTCAGGCCGAACCCCATTGCTGTTACCCGGTGCCGAATCCTGGCTGTTGCGGGCAGCACCATTACCATTGATACAATCGATGCCCGTGACGGCAGTCCTCTGATCGATATCAAGCCCCACATCCCGCCCCGGGATAAAACGGAAGATATCCAGGTCCCGGACTGGGTGGCGAAAAACCATGGGGTCAAGGGGCCGAGGGATGAAAGACCATAACGCTGAACATCGAACAATGAACATTGAACTTTGAACTGCGGTCGCCTGCGGCGTCCAAATTCGATGAAATCGTATAGAGTTGAATTTTTCCCTATTTTGTCATCCCGGCGAAGGCCGGGATCCAGTGATTTCGGAACCTTCTGGACTCAGGCCTTCGCCGGAGTGACGGGCTTGGTACTTTTTTACGGCTTCATCAATGTTGGACGTTCAAAGGGTTTCGGGTTTTAGCACTTGAACCCTTGAACCCTTGAACCCTCGACCCCTCGAATCCTGGAACCCTTTCTCAGGTTAAGTCAGAGAGAAGCAGTTATTCTCAATATAGAAATTGGATTCAAATACAAATGCTTTCCGAATTAAAGGGCCAGCTGGAACGAATCACCTACACCAATGCCGAAACCGGCTACACGGTGGCCCGTATTAACCTGCTGGACAGTGGGAAACCGGTGACTGTGGTCGGCACTTTTATCGCGCCCACCCCGGGAGAAATGCTGGCCCTGCGCGGGGAATGGAGCAACCATCCCAAATATGGGGACCAGTTCAAGGTTACGGAAAGCCGGACCCTTGTTCCGGCGACGACCGACGGTATCCGCAAGTACCTGGGTTCGGGTCTGATAAAGGGGATCGGAAAAAGTATGGCCGCCCGGATCGTGGACCACTTTGGCAATAACACCCTGGAAATCATAGATAAGGATATAGAAAAGCTCACCCGGGTAAAAGGCATCGGCCCCCGGACGGTGGATAAAATCAAAACCGCCTGGATGGCCCAGCGGCAGATCCGGGATGTGATGATTTTTCTGCAGGGACACGGGGTCGGTCCGGGTTTCGCCGCCCGGATTTTTGCCCGTTACGGCAGTGATGCCATCGCGGTCGTGCAGAGCAATCCCTACCAGCTGGCCACGGATATTACCGGTATAGGATTTAAGATAGCTGATAAAATCGCCAGCCAGACGGGGTTTCCCAGGGATGATCCCCGTCGGGCGGTCGCCGGGCTCTTGTTTCTGCTCAACCGTTTTGCAGAAGAGGGCCATGTTTACTATCCCCGGGAACTTCTTACCGAGCGGGCGGGTGATCTGCTGGGGGTTGGCCCCGAAGTGGTGTCCGCCGCCCTCAAGGCAGCCGTGGCGACCGGTCGTCTGGTCATGGAATCGGTCGAGGGGCAGCCGGTTTTTCTAAGCCGGCTTTTCAAGTCGGAAACCGGAACGGCCGAGCATCTGGTAAATCTCATCACGGCTCCGGCGGCCAACCAGGTCCCGGATCCCGATAGTGCGATCGCGTGGGTGCAGGGACGATTGCGCCTGCAGTTGGCTCACAACCAGCAAGCAGCCCTCAGGTGTGCTCTGCGCAGCAAGGTGATGGTCATCACCGGTGGGCCCGGGACGGGGAAAACGACAATTATCAATGCGGTTTTAAGAATTTATGCCCGCCACAGAACCCGGGCGCAGTTGGCCGCACCCACCGGTCGGGCTGCCAAGCGCATGCAGGAAACCACCGGGCTGCCGGCTAAGACGATTCACCGCCTGCTTGAATTCAGCTTCAAAGCCGGCGGCTTCCAGAAGAACCCGGACAACCCGCTGGCTTGCGATCTGCTGATCATTGACGAAGCCTCCATGCTGGACATCGTCTTGGCCCGGCACCTTCTATCGGCCGTTCCCGTCCACGCCAGGATCATCCTGGTGGGTGATATCAATCAGCTGCCTTCGGTGGGACCGGGGAATGTACTCACGGATATCATCAGCTCAGAGGTGTTGCCGGTGGTGACCCTTACCGAGATATTTCGGCAGGCCCGGGCCAGCCGGATCGTGGTCAACGCCCACCGGGTCAACCGGGGCAAAATGCCCCAAGCCCATCCGCCGGGGAGCGAATCCGATTTCTACTTTATCGAACAAGAAGATCCCCAACAGGTTCTGGAAACCATTCTTGATCTTGTACAGAGGCGAATTCCCGGTCATTTCGACGTGGACCCATGCAGCGATATCCAGGTGTTGACCCCCATGCACAAAGGGGTGGCGGGAGCTGAAAATCTAAACCGGGAACTCCAAAAACGCTTGAATCCGGGGGCGTCCGGGGTCGCCCGGGGAGAGTTGCAGTATTGTGTCAACGACAAAGTGATGCAGATAAAAAACAATTACGACAAGGATGTTTTCAATGGCGATATCGGCATCATTGCCCACATTGATGCCCCGGCCGAGACCGTGCACATCCGTTTTGATGAACGCGAAGTCGGTTACAGCTTTGGCGAACTGAATGAAATCGTTCTGGCATACGCCGTTTCAGTTCACAAGTCCCAGGGTTCGGAATACCCGGTGGTGGTGATGCCCGTGCTGACCCAGCACTATATTCTGCTCCAACGCAACCTGATATACACCGCCATTACCCGGGCCCGGGCACTTGTGGTCCTGGTGGGCACCCGCAAGGCTCTGGCCATTGGTATCAATAACAATAAAATAGAAAGTCGTTTCAGCCGTTTGCAGTCGCGTCTGCGGAAATTGCGGGGAGGATAGTGTTGCGTCAGACAAATATGGTAAATGAAAACAGCCCGCTTGCTATCGGGTTAATGAGGGTAACTAATTTCGCACGGTTTTCAAGGCGAACGCCGCAAATACGAAGCACGAAAATCGAAACAAATTCAAAATCCAAAAAATCAAATGACAAAAACAGAGGCTACTTATCTGTAATGATAGGTTTTGTTTATTCCTTTCGGTCATTATGATTTGCCCTTTTGTTTCGAGCTTCGAAATTGCGGCGTGTGCCTTGAGAACATTCCGGATTTCGGACTTTTCATCACTTTAGCAGTTTCTGATGCCGGTTCAGTTTCTGGTTTGTAATTGATTGATTTAATCAACCTTTTTGCCTGCCGGGATGCTTTACAAACCAGGATGCATGCATTAATCTTATTCATTTATTACCCTAATTGAGGAATGATAAATGGCAAGCTACTGGGCTGATGCCTATATCGAAAAGCTCCGTGATGGCGAAAAAGCGATTCGGGCCATCAAGCCCGGCCAGCGGGTGTTTATCGGTTCTTCCTGTGGAGAGCCGCAACACCTGGTTAGTATCTTGGCCAGCAACGCTTTGAAGTTTACCAATATCGAAGTAATCCGGTTGATGAGCCTGGAATCCACCCCTTTGACCATGATTGCGGACAAGGGCGATGCGCAAAGCTTCGATATCCGCTCGTTTTATCTCGGGTCTGCCAAGCCCAAAGATATTGCCCGGAACATGCGGTTTCTGACACCGATCAATGTCTCCGCCGTACCCCGCCTTTTCAAGCAACGGCACCTGCCGATCCATGTGGCCCTAATCCAGGTGAGCCCCCCGGACGATTTTGGTTGGATGAGCCTGGGGGTTTCCGTAGATATTACCCTGGCAGCCGCCCAGTCGGCGGACCTGGTCATCGCCCAGGTCAATCCCCGTATGCCGCGCATCATCGGCCGGAGTTTCGTGCATGTCAACGATGTCGATGTGATCGTGGAACACGAAGAGCCGGTACTGACTGTGGAGGAGCCGCCTTATATCGAATCGGCCGATATGATCGGCAAACTCGTGGCCCGGCTGGTGGGGGACGGTTCCACCATCCATATCGATCCGGGGGCCGCACCCCATGCTCTTCTTTTGGCACTGACCGGTAAACGGGATCTGGGCATCCATACCGAGTATCTGACGGACGGGATTATGCGACTGGTATCCGAGGGCGTTATTACGAACCGGGCCAAGGGATACAAGGAGGGGAAACTGGTGGCCAGCGGGGCCATCGGATCACAGGGGCTGTATGATTTTTTAGATGACAACCCGGCCATCGATTTTCAGCCGTCCGATTATGTCAACGCCCCGGCCATTATCGCCCGGCATAAAAATATGGTCTCGATATGTGTCGCGGAATCCATGGATCTCACCGGCCAGGTGGCGGCGGACGCCCTGCGCTACAACCATTTTTCCGGTGTCACCGGTATGCTGGATTTTATCCGGGGGGCGGCCCAGTCCGAGAAGGGCAAGTCCATCCTGATGCTGCCGGCGACTTCCCACCAGGGCAAAACCAGCCGTATTGTGCCGATGATCGATGACATGGCAGTGGTCGTACCCCGGGGTGACGTCCATTACGTGGTCACCGAATATGGTATGGTCAGCCTGTTTGGCAAAAGTTTACAGGAGCGGGCCATGGCCATGATCAGTATTGCCCATCCGGACTTCAGGGATGAACTGTTTCAGGAAGCCAAAGAGAGAGGGTTGTTAAGCCGGTCGCGAACCCTTTCGGAAGCCATGTACGGCAGCATCTATCCGGCCAAGCTTGAAAGTACCCTGGAGATTGCCGGTGAATCCCTTACCTTCCGGCCGGCCAAGCCCGTTGACCAGCGCCGGATCCAGGAGCATTTCTACAACCTCGAAAAGAGCGATGTGGTCTCACGGTTTTTTCATGAGAAAACCTGCTTTCTGACCAAGGAAATCCAAGAGGTGTCGCAGATAGATTACGTTAAAGATCTCACCGTAGTGGCCTTAACAGGGGAGGTCGGTTTCAGTAGCGTCGTGGCCGTGGGTGAGTACCTCCTGGAAGAGACCCAGAACGTGGCGGAAGTGGCCTTTTCCGTCAGCAAGCAATGGCAGGGCCATGGCCTGGGCCGGATCCTCATCGCTAAACTGGCGGAGGCGGCCCATGAAAACGGAATAGAAGGGCTGGTGGCCTATACCTCTCCGGGCAACAAAGGGATGATTGCACTGTTTAAAACGCTTCCCTATAAAATGACGAGCTCATACGACGGCGATATGGTGGAGTTAAAGTGTACATTCAGCGAACCCCTCAATACTTCCATGGAGAATATACAATGAGCCAGCATGAAGTGACCTTTCTGCCGCATAACCGCAAGATAACCGTGAACGACGGCGAGTCTCTTCTCCGGGCTGCCATGGAAGCCGGGGTCCATGTGAATGCCTCCTGCGGGGGCGAGGGGGTGTGCGGAAAGTGCCGGGTCATTGTGGAAGCCGGGACCGTTGCCGGTGGTGAATCTGAACGGCTGAGCGCGGAGGATCTGGCCGCCGGGTATCGGCTGGCCTGCCAGGCCGTGGTGAAAAGCGACCTGACCGTGAGAATCCCCGTGGAATCGTCGGTCGATACGTCGGCCCTCGGCACCCAGGTGGCCCCCCGGCAGACCGCCCGTATCCAGCAGATGGACTTTGATGAACTGAAAGAAGAGGGACTGTTTCTTCCGGCGGTGGAAAAAATCTACCTGGAGCTGCCCGAACCGAATGAACAGGACCACCTGCCGGATGTGACCCGCCTGGTGAGTTTTCTGGATTTGCAGCACGACGAACACCGCCTGGAAGTGGACCTGCGGGTGATTCGACGCATGCCGGATATCCTGCGCCAGTCTGATTTTAAAGTTACTGCTACCCTGGCCCGACCCGTGCGTAAGAAAGGTAAGACCCGCATTATCAATATCCAGGCCGGGGATACAACTGACCGCAATTTCGCTATCGCCGTGGACATCGGGACCACCACCGTCTATGGCCAGTTGCTGGACCTGAAAACCGGTGAAATCTTGGCGGAACAGGGTGATTTCAACGGTCAGATCAGTTATGGCGAGGATGTAATCACCCGCATCGTTTTTGCTGAAAAAGAGGGTGGGCTGGAAAAACTCAATCAGGTCGTCATCCAGACCATGAACAAGATTATCGGTAAGATCGTTAAAAAAGCACGCATCGATGCCGGCGATATTTCCACCATTACCATTGCGGCCAATACCACCATGACCCAGCTTTTTCTGGCGGTGAACCCCCGCTATATTCGCCGGGCGCCGTATGTACCGTCCGCCACCCTCTATCCGCCGGTCCGGGCCAACGACCTCGGACTCGACCTGGGCGACCAGGTAACCGCCCTGGTCTATCCGCAGGTATCCAGCTACGTGGGCGGGGATATCGTGGCCGGGGTGATGGGTTCCGGGTTGTACCGGGCCGAGGCCCTGACGCTCTACCTGGATATCGGGACCAATGCCGAAATCGTCATCGGCAACCAGGACTGGATGGCCTGCGCGGCCTGCAGTGCCGGCCCGGCTTTTGAAGGGGGCGGGATCGAGTTCGGCATGCGGGCGGCCAAAGGGGCCATCGAGGATTTCTCCATTGATCCCGTTACCTTGGAGCCCATGAACATCACGGTGGGCAGTGTCCGGCCGCGGGGTATCTGCGGCTCCGGTTTGATCATCATGGTAGCGACGCTTTTTGAATACGGCATCATCAACAACCAGGGTAAATTCAACCGGGATCTCGATACGGACCGGATTCGGGAGCGCAACGGGATCTATGAATATGTCCTGGCCTGGCAAAAGGATACCCAGATCGATCGGGATGTGGCTCTCACGGAAATTGATATCGAAAATCTCATCCGTGCCAAAGGGGCCATTTACAGCGGCTGCCTGACCCTGCTGGAGGAGGTGGGGATGAGTATCGCGGATATCGATCACATCATCCTGGCCGGTGGTTTCGGCTCCTATGTGGACCTTGAAAAAGCCATGACTATCGGACTGTTACCGGAAATCGATCCCGACCGGGTCACTTTCATCGGCAACGGCTCCCTGATGGGGGCCAAAATGAGCGCGCTGACCAACCATATCCGGCGGGATGTGGTGGCGGTGACCCGTATGATGACCAGCTTTGAACTCTCCGAAACACCTTCCTACATGGACAATTACATTGCGGCCCTTTTTCTGCCGCACACGGACATGAACCAGTTTCCCCGTGTGAAGCAGCGGATGGACCAGCGCCGGGCGGATTCAATTTAGGACGCTTGAATTTTTAAATGAGATTCAGCGGACTGTTCTATTGACAAAAAGGCCTTCCTTATATAATTGGTAATACTTGGTTAATCATGGCAGGAGTGTCACTACCCGTCTGATTAAACAAGCAAAAGTACACCGGTGGCCAGTAGTAATCACCATGTACAACCGGTAGTGCTCAAGATCGGCTAAGGGGGGCACATATAGTAGTTGGATGCATTCCCTCCCCGGATTGGGTGCCATCACTTGCATGGATGCAGAACCACTCGCTGCCCGACAATTTTCCAGGACATAACACCTGCCAAATTAGGTGTATAGACGCTAAAAAAAAATTCATTTTGAAAGGGGGTTGATAAACCACATCAGTGCAGCGCTTTACCGGCTGTGGAGACACCGACTAGAGATATAGATGAGTGTAGCTGAATGAAACGTTAATCTTTGACAAAGGAGACAGACATTGGGTTTCGAATTCTACAAAGAATCCTATGCCGGCGGTATCAAGCCGATTTCCATCGGCAAGGGAGACAAAGCCGTTACAGTGGGGGGCGAAACATGCTACCCATTTTACCAATTCGAAGGGGAAATGCCCAATAAACCCAGAATCGCCATGGAAATCTGGGACACGGAGCCGGAAGATTGGCCCGAAGCCGCCCTGGCGCCGTTTAAAGACGTGGTTGGCGACGCGGCTGCCTGGGCCAAGAAGTGCGTGGACGAATTCGGCGCTGAAATGATCGTGCTGCAGTTGAAAAGTGCCGATCCCAATGACAAAGACGCCAGTCCCGCCGACGTATCCGCCACGGTTAAAAAGGTTCTGGATGCCATTGATGTGCCGCTGATCCTCTGGGGTACAGCCAACATCGAAAAAGACGAAGCGATCTTCAAACAGATCTGCGAAGACCACGAAGGCGCCGAGCTGACCATCGGCCCGGTCGAAGACAAAAACCACAAGGCAATCGGTGCTGCGGCCATGGGTTATGGCCACACCATCATTTCCTCTTCTCCCATCGACGTAAACCTCGCCAAACAGGTCAACATCCTGCTTGAAAATCTGGGTATGCCCATGGATCGCATCCTTGTCGATCCCACCACCGGTGGTCTGGGCTATGGCTTGGAGTACAGCTATTCGGTGATGGAACGTCTGGGCATGGCCGCCATGTCCCAGGGGGATGACAAACTGCAGTTTCCCATGATCAACAACCTGGCCAACGAGGTCTGGAAATGTAAGGAAGCCAAACAGACGGTGGAAGAAGCCCCCGTTCTGGGAGACCCTGAACGGCGCGGTATCCTGATGGAAGCCGTGGGTGCGGTGAGTTACCTCATGGCCGGTTCCAACGTGCTGATCATGCGTCATCCGGAGTCGATCCGCATGACCAAGGCCTTTATTGACCTGGTCAGTGACGGCGGGAGTGCGGCGGACGTGGCCGGTATCACCAAGCAGCTAGATGATGTTGACATCGACTTTGCTGCCCTGGCACCTGAGCCGGATCTGACTGTGGAGGAAGCCAAGAAAGCGGCTGCCCCGGCTAAGAAAGCGGCGCCCAAGAAAGCCGCTGCCAAGAAGGCTGCGCCCAAGAAAGCGGCTGCCAAGAAGGCTGCTAAGAAAGCGGCCCCCAAGGCTGAAGAGCCCGCGGCTGCTCCGGCGGAAGATCCGGAAGCCAAGGCCAAAGCCGAAGCCGCCGCCAAAGCCAAGGCGGAAGCCGATGCGGCTGCCAAAGCCGAAGCCGACGCCAAAGCCAAGGCGGATGCCGAGGCCAAGGCCAAGGCCGATGCGGAAGCCAAGGCCAAAGCCGATGCCGATGCCAAGAAAGCGTCTGCGGCTGCTGATCGGGCCAAACGGGATGCTGCCGAGGACGAACTGCGGCAGAAACGGGCCGCTGAGCGTGAAGCTATGGATGCCAAACGTGCCGCTGCTGCCGGTGACGAAGAAGAAGTACCCATGACCGCCGCGGCCGAGCAGAAAGACCAGGTCCAGAAGATTCTCGACAACCTGAAATGGGTTCACCGGAGAGTCCCGCTTTACTAAATCAGACGGACCGGTTTTACATGTTGCGAAAACGTTTGAATCATAATTGCCAAAACAAAACTGTGAGGAGGAACCTCTAATGGCAGAAGATAAAAAAGTGAAGAAACCCAAAGTGGCGGATCCGGTAAAGGCATCGATGGATGTCGGCACCCAGGAGATGCTGG
>CAZYGG010000003.1:0-145137 GCA_964647585.1 uncultured Desulfobacterales bacterium | reverse complement strand
CCATTGCCCTGGGCAATGTCCCCCTGAGCCTGTTTATCTGTGTGCTGTGCAACTTTTTGTCGATCCTGACCATTCCCATCGTCCTGAACCTGTTTCTTCAGTTCGGTGACACGGTGATCGATCTGCCTGTCATCCAGATGCTCACCGGGCTGACGATCAAGGTCCTTATTCCCACCCTGATCGGGCAACTGCTGCAGCCGAAGCTAAAAAAAGTCGTTGCTCCTTATGGAAAGTTTTTTTCAATTTTCAACCAGTCCATCGTCCTGTTGATCATTCTCAACGCGGTGTCAAGTTCCACTGGTCAACTTCTCAAGGTTGGCCCGGTGCTGCTGCTTGTTTTCTGTTTCATGATCGGCCTGCACATCCTGATCCTGGCTATGAACTTCGGTATCTCCCGATTGATAACTCTGGACAGGCCGTCCACCGCGGCCTTCACCATTCACACGTCTCAGAAAACACTGACAGTTTCATACCTGGTTTGGGCCGGCTATTTTGCTGCAGACTACCCCATGGCCCTGATCCCGGGCATCTGTTACCACCTGACCCAGATGATCATGGACACGATAGTGGCGCATCGGTTTCGGCGGAAGGCGGAAGCGGAAGATGACGCAGGGAATTAAAAGACAAGTAAAACAAAACCGAACATCCAACATTGAACATCGAACGTCCAACTTCGAAGAAGGCATGCTGCCAGTTCATCTGATCGATGCCGCTCCTACAGTTTCCACGTGTTTTTTCAGAATCTAATTGTTCAAATTGGCCGCCGCAGGCGTACCGCAGTTCAAAGTTCGCTGTTGAGTGTTCGGCGTTCGATGTTCAGTTTTTACTAAATCGATTCCAACTGATATTCCCGGCTCCCCAGCCCGATTTTTTCGGCATATTCCAGCTGGTAGGCCCAATCCACATTTTCATAGATGCCGCCGAACTTGTCCCCGCCCGGCTCTGTATTTTTTTTCAGACAGGACCCCGGCAGCCCGTGCTCCCGGTTTACCAGGTCCACGGATGCCTGGTCGATGGCCACCGGGTCGGTGGAGGCAAGGATACCGATATCATTTACGATCGGAGCATCATTATAGGGATAGCAGTCGCAGGCCGGAGAGACATCCGTGATGAAGTTGATAAACAGGGCCTTGTCCGGCTTGTTCTGGAGAACCCCGGCGGTGTATTCCATCATTTTTTCCAGAAACACCGGGACGGACTGGTTCCACTGGATCTGGATGGCTTCATTGGGGCAGATCAGGATGCACTCGCCGCAGCCGATGCATTTTTCGGGATCGATGGCCGCCTTTTCGTCCACCATGGCAATGGCCTGCTGGGAGCAGTGGGGCAGGCACTCCTCGCAGCCAACGCATTTTTTCCGCTTGACCTTGGGGCTGAGTGTGGAGTGCTGGGCCAGCTTGCCCTTGCGGGACGCACAGCCCATGCCCAGGTTCTTCAGCGTTCCCCCGAAACCGGAGAGTTCATGTCCCTTGAAATGAGCCACGGAAACCAGGGCATCCGCCTCCACGATCTCCTTGCCGATATAGACCTCCTTGAAATTTTTGAGGTCTACGGTCACGGCGGTTTCCGATTTGCCGCGCAGGCCGTCCGCGATCACCAGGGGAGCGTCCACCACGGAATAGGCAAATCCATTTTGAATGGCCGTGGTCAGGTGGGCCGGGGCGTCACTGCGGGTGCCGGAATAGAGGGTATTGGCATCCGTCAGGAAGGGCTGACCACCGGCGGCGGCAATCGTCTGTACTATTTTTCTTAAAAATACCGGCCGGATATAGGCAGTGTTGCCCAGTTCCCCAAAGTGGAGCTTCACCGCCACCAGGTCCCGGTCACTGACTGCTCCAGCTAAACCGGCAGTTTCCATGAGCCGGCCTATCCGGGTCACCAGGTTTTCTTTAAATGAGGCCCTGAGGTCTGAAAAATAGACAGTGCTTGGCATGGTGTCCCTCCGCAAAATTTAGAAATCGCCAGTTTTGGTATTGATTGTTATACGCTGTTGGAGATCGTTTATATATGGTTTTTGTGGGAGCGGCATCTTGCCGCGAAATATGCTGGGTTTTGCCGGAAAACGCATCGCGGCAAGATGCCGCTCCCACAATACGATTAGACCTGTTTCAAAATGGATTCTGAAAACTGCTCAGTAGACCCCTAACATATGATTCTGAAACGTAAAACACTTCCCTTATTGTATCTTTTGTGTAAAAACACCAGCCATGAACGACGCTACTGATAAACTCATCCCGAGGCAGCTTGAAACCCTTGAAAAGATCTACACCCTGCATGATGCCTTTATGGAAAAGTTGGATTTAGCTTGCAGGGCCGGCTGTGATCTGTGCTGTACCCGTAATGTGTCCGTTACGTCTCAGGAGGCCGCCCTGATTGCCAGGTACCTGGCGAAAACCGGCCAGCGCGAGTTACTTGAGAAAATAGATCCAGTTAAACAACTCCCGCGTTTTCAACCACTTACAACCACCAACACCCTGGCTTATCTCTGTAGGAAAGGAGACCCGCCGCCGGACGAAGCCTGTGACCCGGCTTGGCGTCCCTGCCCGTTTCTAACCCAGGGGCATTGCCCGATCTATGCGGCCCGGCCCTTTACCTGTCGCTGCATGGTGTCCACGTCCGTCTGCCAAAGAGGCGGCCAGGCGGAAATGAGCGACTACCTGCTGGCCATCCATACGGTTTTTATGCAGTTCATCGAGCACGCGGATGCCTCCGGTTGCACCGGAAATTTAATAGATATGGTGCTGGTATCTTCTGCCGGTCTCAGGACGGGCCGCATCCAACCTGAAAGTGGGTTCGTTCCCAACCGGCCACTTGAAATGATCCTGCTGCCACCTAGATACCAAAACAAGGCCCGTGAGATTGTCAGAGAACTCAGCGCTCTTTTTCAGTAGAAAACAGTTTTGCATTAAAGGATCCAAATACCGCAGGTCAGGTTTTCCCGCCTTTTTTTAGGCCCATAGCTATTCCAGCCAACACATCCGTACTGTTTTTCAGCCTATTTTGAACATGCCGGCAAGCGGGATTACCCGGCACCGCCCTGGTATCATATCACCCCTGCTATGATACCAGGGGTTTACAACATTCACCTTTTTAATTTAGGAGGTGCCTCGATGGAAACATACGCTGGAATAGACCTACATTCAACCAATAACTACATCGGCGGATCGGCTGAAAATTTAGATAAGGGTTGACTTTCCGTTACAAAGCAAGATAGGTGGATATAATAAATTATATATAATAAATTATTATATTTCAAATTTCCTCTTAATATATCAAAATATTTCTACAGGTTAAATGAATATAATGAAATTCGAAAAAGTCACATATCACGTTAAAATTGCCGACATGCTCAGAGACATGATCATGATCGGCAAGCTCGAAGAAGGCGACAAGATCAACGAAAGTGCGCTGTGCGAAACCATGGGAATCAGCAAAACCCCCCTGCGGGAGGCGCTCCGGGTCTTGAGCGTCGAGGGTTTGATCCGGCTGGTTCCCAATCGCGGCGCCTTTGTCACCAAGCCTACATTTGAAGAAATTGCTGAAATGTTCGACGTGATGAGCTTGCTGGAAGGTTTCTGCGCCCGTGCGGCCTGCGAAAAGATGACGCCCAGGGATTTCTCCCGCCTGGAGAAGCTGCATGCCAAACTCGAAGAAACTTTTGAGCGACACGACCAGGCGGAATATATCCGCATCAACAATCAATATCATTCGTTTGTGCGGGAAATCGCCGGTAACCGCACCCTAAATCAGATTGACGACGGCCTTAGGAAAAAAATATTGCTGTATCGATTCCAGTCTCTGAATCTGCCGGGGAGGTTTGAGTGCTCTATTCGTGAGCACCGCGATTTGTTGGAAGCGTTTCGACAACGCGACCATTCCAGGGCCGATGCCCTGATGCGGGAACATTTACAAAACCAATCCCAGGCCCTGGGAACGTTGGTCGAGCAGTCAAAAGCGGCAAGCTGAAAACTCACGCTTGGTTCTTATTGGCCTGCCGCTACCGTTATAGAAACAACCAGCAACTTTCAACCAAAGAAGGGGGTAACATGCAAGTGAAAAGAATCGCTCCATGGCCGTTTTTGATTGTGTTCGTTGCGATGTTGATTTTTTCTCCCGGAATCGTTGGTGCGCGGTCACTGACACTGAAAGTGTCTCATCAGTTCGCTGCCGGTGATGTTCGCGACCAGATGGCGCGCGTGTTCGGCGATATGGTCACCAAGAAGACCAACGGCGAAGTCAAGTTTCGCTACTATCCGGCCAAATCGTTGTACAAACCCAAAGAACAGTGGGACGCCCTGCGTAAAGGGGCGCTCGACATGTCGGTATTTCCCCTGGATTACGCCTCCGGCAAGGTGCCGCAGATGTCCATCACGCTGATGCCGTGCGGGGTCACCAGCGTCGCCCAGGGCATGACCTGGCGCAACAAGCCCATTGGCAAAAAAGTGGAAAAGCTGATGGAGGACAACGGTGTCAGAAATCTTGTGTGGGCCTGGTTTGACGGTGGTGTCGGCAGTAAAGTCAGACAGATTAAGCTGCCTGCTGACGTCAAGGGTACCAAGATGAGGGCGGCCGGCAAAAAATTTGAATTCATGCTGCGCGAAGCCGGGGCGTCAATTACCAGCATGCCGTCATCAGAGACGTACCACGCGCTGTCCACCGGTGTGTTGGACACCATGCTGACCTCTTCGGCATCCTTTGTCTCCTACCGGCTCTACGAGGTGCTCAGCTACATCAATGCACCGCGGGACTATTCGATCTGGTACATGGCCGAGAATTTGATAATTTCCGATACAACCTGGAAACGCCTCACCCCGGAGCAGCAAGAGGTATTCCTGGAGGTTGCCGAGTGGATGAATGCCAACTGGGTAATTCCAAACTTCAAATCCCTGGTTGACAAGCTGATTGCCGAATACACCAAAGCCGGCGTCAAAATTCACTACATGACCAAGCCGGAATTTGACCAATGGCTCGAGTTTGCCAAGCAGACCGCGTGGAAAGAGTATGCGAAAAACGTTGAAGGCGGACAGGAGTATCTCGACCTGGCGCTGGATGCCATGAAATAGGACGCCTTGACAGCACCGCCCTGCTTTCAGGCATCACCCATCAAAGGGCGGCAAAGACGCCGACAGGCTCGACCCGGGTATTTCAAGCGGCGCATCACTCACGGAACATGAAATGCCCGGGCGGGTTATAACCACCACCCATAAACTCCGCGGCAGAAGCAGTGCCGCTCGGGGGCGCAGGCATTTTCGTGCATCGCAAGGATGCTCGCCCACTTATCGCCCCAACCTTCGGATGGATACCATGAAAACAGTCCTCCAAATTTTTGTCCGCATCACCGACGGCCTGACCGTCATCACCGGCTGGCTGGCTGCCTTATGCCTGGTGGCGGCGGCCCTGATCGTCACCGAAGCGGTCATCGTCCGCAAGCTGCTGGGAATTTCGACTATTTGGCAAATCGAAGCTTCGGTGTTCCTGCTGATCTTCGCGGTTTTCGTGGGCGCTCCGTTCGTGCAGAAGAATGAACACCACCTTAACGTTGATCTGGTGATCATCCACCTTTCGCCCCGCACGCGGGAAATCACCCTGATCGTGGTTTCCATCGCCACGTGCATCCTGACCGGCATTCTGGCCTGGTATGCCTGGCCCATGTGGTGGGAGACGGTCGTCCATAATGAGCACTCCGAATCGTTGTGGGGTCCGCCCCTTTGGATTCCGTACCTGTTTCTGCCGCTGGGCATGACCCTGTTGTTTCTGCAGTATATCGTTTTTATCGGGCGCAAAATCGGGCGGCTGCGAAAGGGCGATATCGAAGAGAATGTGATCCCGTCAGAACTTGCAGATGTAAATATCGAAAAGAAAGCCGCCCCATCGGACTGATGTCCGATCATTTGAACTGAAAGGCAAGGTATGAACGAATACGTACTGGCCATCCTCCTGTTTGGAACCGCATTTGTCCTGCTCGTCTCCGGGATTCCCATCTGGGCGGGGTTGGCGGGTATATCGGTGATCTTTATTCTTATTTTCTCCCCGCACCTGCTGCCGACCTTGCCCTACGTGCTCCACGGCAGCATGGACAGCTTTGCGCTCCTGGCCATCCCGCTTTTCATTTTGTTGAGCGCACCGATTGCCGCATCCCGGGCCAGCAAAGATCTTTACGAAACCCTTCACAAATGGCTCCACAGGATCCCGGGGGGGCTCGGTATTGCCAATATGGTCGGGTGCGGTATTTTCGCCGCCCTGTGCGGGTCAAGCCCGGCTACGGCCGCGGCCATCGGCGGCATCGGTATTCCCGAAATGCGGCGACGGGGGTACTCGGCGGCCCTGGCCACCGGACTGATTGCCCATGCCGGCACGCTCGGCATTTTGATTCCACCGAGCGTGACCATGATCCTATACGGGGTTGCCACCGAGACATCGATCGGAAAATGCTTCATAGCCGGTATTATCCCGGGAATTCTTCTCGTGGCATTAAGCTGCACATGGCTCGCCATCGTGTTTTTTTACCGCAAGTTTGTGCCTGCCCGGCCAGGATCGACCTATTTTCTGGAAACCAAAGAGGTTCACGAGGCGTTTTCCTGGATCGACAGATTTCTATCGCTCTTCAAGATTTTACCGTTTGTGCTGATTATCATCGGCATCATGGGGTCGCTATACGGCGGGTGGGCCACGCCGAGTGAAGCCGGGGGTCTGGGAGCGGTCCTGTCGCTATTTTTTGTAATTACCATCTACAGGGTCTATCGCCCGCGCCAACTCTGGGAAATATTTATTAAAGCGCTGAATGAAAGCAGTATGATTTTGATGATCATGGCCGCAGCCCTGGTTTTTGCCTGGGTTTCGTCGGACTTGTATGCTACCCAGGCGCTGGGAGAACTGATATTGAAACTGCCCCTGGGCAAGTGGGGGATTATCGTGGTGATCAATATCCTGTTGCTCATCCTGGGTTGTTTCATTCCGCCGGCGGCCGTCATTTTAATGGTGGCCCCGTTGTTGCTGCCGATCATCAGGGGACTCGGATTCGACCCCATCTGGTTTGCCGTCATCATGACCGTCAATCTGGAAATCGGTCTGGTCACCCCTCCGGTGGGTTTGAACCTGTATGTCGTGAAAAATATTGCCCCGGACGTGCCCATGTCCCAGGTATTGCTGGGGGTGGTCCCATTCGTGATCATCGACCTGCTGGTGATCGTCCTGTTGTGCATCTGGCCGGAACTGGCATTATGGCTGCCGAACAAAATGATCGGATAGCCCGGATTGGGTCGTGATCCGTGCCCGGGTCACGGACCGTTTTTGCCGAGGAGCAAACTATGCAAGCAGCATCCGTAAACCACTGGCTCGAATCCGTGGTCACCGAGCACGGCGCCAAAACGGCTATAACGTTTCTGCGCAACGGCCTGACCGAAACCGAATTAAGCTATGCACAGCTGCAGAGCGACGTGCACCAGTTTGGCAACACTCTTCTGGAACTTGGCGTGCAAAAAGGGGATCGGGTCGTTCTCTTCATCTCCAAATCGCTGATCGCTGTCGTGGCCCATTTTGCGATCCAGGCAATCGGCGCCATGGCCGTACCACTGAATCCCGGATTCAAAAAAAATGAGATGGCCTATCTGCTCGGGGATGCCGATTCCAAACTGATCCTCGTCGAACCGGAAAAAAAGGCGCTGGTCCATGACCTTGCTCCCGACGCACAGCTGTTGGAGATAGCGACCGCGCGGCCCTATCAGGAGATCGATTTCTTCCGGTCGGCACCGGAAACCGTGCCGGTAAGCGCCGTCACGCCGGACGATCCGGGCCTGGTCATCTACACCTCCGGGACCACCGGTAACCCCAAAGGGGCGGTCCTGACCCATCAGAACATGGTTTGCGACGCCCGCAACATCATCGGTATCTGGGAGATCACCACCGACGATGTGTTGTGTCACGCGTTGCCCCTGTTCCATGTACATGGGCTGTGTTTTGCATTGCACACGGCCTTGCTCAGCGGCGCCCACGTGCGCATGCTCGATCAGTTCCAACCGGAGACAGTGGTGGCCGAGCTGTCCCGCGGTACCGGCGCGGTCCCTTGTACGGTTTTCATGGCCGTACCGGCCATGTACACAAAACTGATGGATTTTCTTGGCGACCAGCTTCTGGATTTCAGCCATATGCGTCTGTTTACCTCCGGCTCGGCGCCATTGCTGGTCAAGGAATTTGAGCGCATCACCAGAATCTTTGGCCGGGAACCGGTGGAACGGGAAGGTATGTCTGAAACCGGCATGAACTTTTCCAATCCTCTGAACGGCCGGCGGGTTCCCGGATCCATCGGCCTGCCCCTACCGGGGCTGGAGGTGCGAATTGTAGATCCGGAAACATTTGCCGATGTTGCCCCGGGCGAAGTCGGCGAGCTTTGGCTGCAAAGCACCGCCATCACCCCGGGCTACTGGCGAAAGCCCCGGGAAACGGCCGACACCTTCAAGGACGGGTGGTTCCGGACCGGGGATCTGGGGAGAATCGATACCGAAGGGTACTATTATCTAACCGACCGGATCAAACACATCATTATCACCGGCGGCGAAAATGTTTCTGCCAAAGAGGTCGAGACAGTCATCAACCAGATCGATGGGGTCAATGAATCAGTGGTCGTGGGTAAACCCGATGAAAAATGGGGCGAAAAAGTGGTGGCGGCCGTGACACTAAAACCGGACGCCGAAATGTCTGAAGCAGATATCGAGACCTTTTGCAAGACGCAATTGCACAACTTGAAATGCCCTAAAGAGATTATTTTTCTAGGCAAAATCCCCCGCAACACCATGGGCAAGATACTCAAAGAAGAAGTGAAAAAAATATTTCTGGGGTGAGGCCTCCGGACCCAACATTAAAAACATTTTGTGAATAAGCTACAGATGTTTCCATTACATATATAAATTGTATCACGCAATTCGCGAAACCGGTGATATCTGAGAGGTTCAGTAAACCCCTTGGATCCTTAGCCTCTCTATTTCTACAGCCCAAACAACGCCTGCGCATTCCCCCCGCAGATAGCCGCCTTTTCGTCATCGGACAACCCAGCCTGGTCCATCTCTTTAAAGTACCTTTCCGGCTTGAGAAGACAAAAGTCAGTACCAAAAAGAATCCGATCCACACCGGCCAGGTCCGCGGCCACGCGGTAGATCTCCGGCCGGTAGAGAAACGGGGAGGCGGCGGTATCATACCAGACATTGTTCAGGACGGGCTTTACTTCTTTTTTCAACAGGTTATAAAAAAAGATGCCGCCACCCCAGTGGGCCAGAATAAGCTTATTTTCAGGGTAGGCTTTTACCAGATCGTAGATCTGGGTCAGGGTGTTGGGCGTTTTGCCCGGATACTTGTGCCCCACGGGCTCATTGGTGTGGATCATGACCGGCAGATCGTGCTCACGGCAAATTTCCATGGCCGGGGCCAGCTGGTCGCGGCAGCGTTTATCGATCCCCGAACGGTAAAAGGCCAGCTCACCCATACCGGCCAGTCCGGCCGCCGCGCAGCGTTCCACCTCCTCTTCATAGTGTGAAGTAAGGGGGTCAAAGCAGCCCAAGCCCAGGAGCCTGTCCGGATATTTGGCCACGGCGTTTAGGACGTATTCATTGTTCATCTTGCAGGTCCCCAGATTGGCCCAGGGAAATCCACAGACGACCGCTTTGTCCACCCCCTGATCATCCAGCATGGCAACGACATCCCCGGCACTGGCCATATTAGAGGCATCCGAACCGTACAGCAGCTCAAACGCGGGTTCATTGGCAAAATAGGTGGCCTTGTTTTCACGGATTCGGCGCGGGAAAATATGAACGTGTACATCAATGATCATTGCAGGGACTCCTTCCAGAGGACTATTCGTGTTTCAGGTTATGCTGCCTGAGCATGTCACAATTGTCATTCCATTTTTCGGCAATTTCCACCACCTGCTTTCTGAGTTCGCCATGCTGACTTTTGCAGCTGTCCGGAATCACCCCGCGCAGCTGTTGACTGGAATTTTCCACCAGCTGGATGAGTTCCGTGGCGATAATGGCGTTCAATTTCATCATATCCTTCAGGATATCAAGCTGTTCCTGTTGAATGTCTTTCATGTTGGCCTCCACCGGTATAATTGATACCCTGTTTGAACAGCTGTTAGAACATGCGGTCTTGACCTCGCCTTGCAGGGCTATTATGTTTAATCGCATTGACCGCAATTTGTAAAGATTATCCATATCTAAACGGAGGTTATCATGTATTTTGAACAGCCTGGAAAAGTCAATACCCGGGACACTTTAATTGCTGCGTATGAAAGGGCCCGGGAGCTCGGGCTGGATGAGGTTGTCGTGGCCTCCACCTCCGGTGAAACCGCCTTTGTAGCCCTGGAAATTTTTGAAAATTTCCGCATTACGGCGGTGACCTACCATCACGGCTTTATTGAACCCTTTAAACCGATCATGCCGTACCGAACCCGGAAACAGCTTGAAGAAAAGGGTGTTGCGGTTATATCGGCGACCCATGCCCTGTCTGGTATCGAGCGCTCGGTGGCCAAGAAGCATCGCGGCGTATACCCGGCCCTGCTTATCGCCGACACCCTGAAACTGTTCGGGCAGGGCACCAAGGTCGCCGTGGAAGTCTCCATTATGGCGGCCGACGCGGGGACTCTCACGGGCAATGATATCATCACCATCGGCGGCTCTTCCAAGGGGGCCGACACGGCCCTGGTTGTCAAACCGGCAAACCAATCCACCCTTTTTGACCTGCGTATCCGGGAGATTATCTGCAAGCCCAGGCATTTTAAAATGGCCACATGATTTTTATCGCCGGCGTTTCCCCGAAAACAACGGTCCTTGACCAAACGGCGCGCCTGTGCCCGGTCTGCGGTCTGGCCCGGGCCCGGATGCACAGGGTGGATCACTGGTTCAGCCTGTTTTTCATACCGGTTTTGAGGGTAAAAAAAGGAGATGCTTTTATATTTTGCGACAGGTGCGACCGGCCGGTCAACGGAATGCCCGCGGGGCCGGCCGACGAACCGAGGACACCCCAAGCCGGTTGCCCCGCTTGTGGAAGATCCCTTGAAGAGGATCACCGGTTTTGCCCCTATTGCGGACACCCTCGCTGAATATAGAGGATATTGAAGGTGACGACTCCCCGTGAAAATCCCGGTCCGCCCATTGAGCGACATGTTGTTCTGGTCCATCCGGATGTGCACTGGAACACCGGCAATATCGGCCGCACCTGCATCGGTGCCGGCGCCCGCCTGCACCTGATCCGTCCCCTGGGCTTCTCCCTTGACAGCCGTCAGGTTAAACGGGCCGGTCTCGACTACTGGCCCAAAGTCAATCTGGTTACCTGGGATGATTTTGAGAGCTTTAAAACCGCGCTTCAGGTAAGCGCAGAAGAGGTCGTCCTGCTCACAAAAAACGGTACAACCCCGTTCTGGTCAATGCCGGCGCCCCCCAGATTGTTTCTGGTATTCGGTTCGGAAACAAAAGGACTGCCGGCAGCAATCCTGGATCAATATCCGGATGCCACCTACCACATTCCCGTTTCCAGAGAAATTCGTAGCCTTAACCTCTCAACTGCAGCCGCCATCGTCCTCTACGAAAGCCTGCGGGAAAATCCGCCCCAGCACGAGTGGTGATTCCCTTAAATTCAGGTTAGTTATAGTAATTACAAAAAATATGTGCCGCTTGGTCTATCCTGTCATTCTGAGGAGTGAAACGACGAAGAATCCCATACAATGAAAGATAGCCTTGGCATGCGGGGGACTCTTCGCTGCGCTCAGAGTGACAGAATAGCGGAACACATTTATGACAATCGGTATAAAAGCCTATGCCTTGTTAGCCTGGCTTGTAATTTTCCCTCCACATGCAGAACAAATCACTGTAGACCACCACCATCAGCGAGTTTTCTGTCAAATTCCAATTGACTTTGACCGGTCGGTGTTTATGTTCCGTCCACAAAATTAATGGATTCCGGAAAAATAGGGGCTGAACATCCTTTCGGTTTTGACTTTCCCCTTTAAACGCGGCCCACCTTTAAAAAATCAAATTGGTGAATCTCTCACCGGATTGGTTGATTTTTCCAGATCCTCCACCAGGGGTGGTGGGCTTAGATCAAAACTAATTATTATATTGAAATCTCACCCCTCTCAGCGTAGTATTCCGGGAAATCTGAAAAAGGACAAAAACCCCCAGTGAAAAGATCTGAACGACTCAGACGCTTTTACGATATATTTTCCGGCGACGACCAGGTGCTGATCGGCATTAACGCTGACCCGGATGCCATTGCCAGTGCCATGGCGGTCAAGCGTCTCCTCTGGCGCAAGGTGGCCGGCGTCACCATCGCGAGCACCAATGTGATCAAGCGCCCCGACAACCTGACCATGCTGCGCCTGTTGGGCGTTCGCCTGGTCCTTTTTGAGGAAATCGAAACAGACCGGTTTTCGAAGTTTATCATCGTCGACTCCCAGCCGTCCCATGATGAACGTTTCAAAACACTCAAAGCCGATGTCATCATCGATCACCATCCCGATCAAGGCGAGGCGGCCGTTCACACGGACATCCGGCCCGCCTACGGGGCCACCGCGAGCATCATGACGGAATACCTGCGCGCCGCTGGAATCAAGCCGTCCGCCAAGTTGGCCACCGGGCTGTTTTACGCCATTAAGACTGATACCGACAACTTTGCGCGCAAGGCCATTTTTGAAGATGTCATCGCCTTTCAATTTCTGTTTCGGCATGCCAACAAGCACAGGGCCCGTAAGATCGAACAGTCGGAACTGAAACCCGAGTTTTTAAAATATTTCAAAATTGCGCTTGAAGAAAAACGGCGTCGCAAAGGCAAGCTTTACGCCCACCTGGGCACTGTCTCCTCACCGGATGTCTGTGTCCTGGTGGCCGACTTTTTCATGCGGGTCAGTTCCGTCACCTGGAGCATTGTATCCGGGCGGTGCAATAAAAAACTGGTTATCATCTTCCGCAATGATGGTATTCGTAAAAACGCCGGTGGTCTGGCCATACGGAGTTTCGGACACCTCGGGTCAGCCGGCGGGCACAGAAACATGGCCCGGGCGGAAATCGTCTACACCGAACTGAAACAGGTGGTGGATACCCAGGATGACCCCAAGGTGGCCCTCTGGATTATCCGCAGTATTGAAAAGAGTACCAAAAAAAAACCCAAACCGGTAAACACCCTGAAAGATGATTAACGCCGCTCCAACCCGGGTCACCATCCTTGGATCGGGAACCTGCGTGCCTTCGGTAAAGCGCAGTGCCTGTGCGGTGATGATAACCACCGGAAGCGCCGTGATCGTGATGGATTGCGGCCCCGGGACCATGCGGCGCCTGACGGAAACCGATACCGCGGTCACCCATGTCACCCATGTTTTTTTCAGTCATTTTCACCCGGATCACACCGGAGAGCTGGCCACCTTTATCTTTGCCAACAAATACCCGGACCAGACCCGACGCAAGCGGCCGCTCACTTTTATCGCCGGAAAGGGGTTCACCTCTTTTTATGATAATTATAAATCAGTCTACGGGCATTGGATTGAATTACCGCCCGATCAATTCAGGCTGGTAGAAATGGACGCCGGAGGTGGGGCCATCTCCGACTTTGCCGATTTTTCAGTGGCGGCATTGCCGGTGGCTCACAACCCGGAAAGCCTGGCTTATAAAATCACCGGGGCAGATGGCAAAACCATCGTCTACTCCGGGGACACCGATTTCAGTGAAAACCTGGTTGGGCTTGCCAGGGGGGCCGACCTGCTGATCTGCGAGGCCGCTTTCCCCGCCGAGTACAAAGTCCCCGGGCATCTCACCCCGCCGGAGGCCGGTCTTATCGCCGCACGGGCAGGTGTCCGGTCCCTGGTGTTGACGCATCTTTACCCCGAATGCGATCAGGTCGACATGATCGCTCAATGCCGGCAAAACTGGTCCGGGCCCCTGGTGTTGGCCGAGGATCTCATGAAGATAGGCTTCCCCTCATGAAAAAAGAAATCGCCATGAGATACTACCCTGTAAATCTGGATATCAAAAATCGCGCCTGCCTGGTGATCGGCGGCGGTGGGGTCGGCACCCGTAAAGTCAAAACCCTGGTAGATTGCGGGGCCGCAGTAACCGTGGTCAGCCCCGCGGCCTCTGCGCAGCTTGAAAAAATGGCCGCCGCCGGTTTGATTGCCCTGGAGAAAAGAGCGTATCGCGCCGCCGACCTGCAGGGAAAATTTCTGGTGATTGGGGCCACGGACGACGAGGTGCTCAACCGCCGGATACATGCCGATGCCGAGAATCTCAACACCCTGTGCAACATCGCGGACCGGCCGGAAATCTGTAATTTTATCCTGCCTGCCATTGTCAACCGGGGGGACCTGGTGCTCGCCGTCTCGACTTCCGGCAAAAGCCCCGCCTATGCCAAAAAAATGCGAAAAGATCTTGAAAAGCAATTCGGTGAGGAATATGAACCTTTTCTGCTCCTTATGGGCGCCATCCGGGAGCGGCTGCTCAGTGAAGAACATGCGCCGGAAGCCCACAAGCCGCTTTTTGAAAAACTGATTACCGCGGGCCTGCTGGATCTGATAAAGGCAGACCAAACCGAGCAGATCGATGCCCTGCTCAGGGAGGTTCTGGGCAAAGGGTACTGGTATCATGAACTGGTAAAGCATCCTGGCATAGAGGGATAGACCTTGGGTTGCCCCTGGAAGGGGCTTGCCAAATGTATTGAGTGTGAAGTGACTAAAGCTATTGAGTCGCTCCGCTCCACTGATTTTGTCTGGTTTATTATACAAGATCACTTTAAACTTTAGCTCACTTTAGGCACTTACACCAAATTTTTACGGCGTAGCCAATTATCGCTGACCTGGCCCTGGGGACCAGGTTTTTAAAAGGCAGAATATACGGATAGCCATTATGGACATAGTCATCGCCGCCACCATCGTGTTCTACCTGTTGAGCTCAGCCACTTACCTGGCTTTTCTGTTTTCACAGAAAAAGAACCTGGACCGGGTTGCCCTGTGCCTGTTTATCACCGGGTTTCTATGCCACCTGACCAGTGTGGGCTATGATCTTGCACGAACCGGACAGATCCCGGTACATAACCTGTACCAGACGCTCTCCCTGTCGGCCCTGGCCGTGGCTGTTATCTTCATTATTTTTCACTTTAAATTCAAATTGAAAGTCCTGGGGGTTTTCGCCGCCCCTCTCGCGGCCCTGATCATGCTGGCCGCCTACCAGCTTCCGCGCGCGCCGGTGCAGGCCAATGCACTTTTCAACAGTTTCTGGTTTGTGGTCCATATTATCGCGATTTTTATCGGGGAGGCCGCCCTGGCCATGGCTTGCGGGGTGGGTATTTTATATATCCTCCAGGAAAATTCCATAAAATCCAAAAAACGGGGCTTTTTTTACGATCGTCTGCCGTCACTGGATCTGCTGGACAGCACCGGCTACGGCAGCATCGTGGTGGGTTTCGTCATGCTCACCCTGGGCCTGGTAACCGGGTTTGTGTATGCCAAATCCGCGTGGGGAAGGTTCTGGAGCTGGGACCCGAAAGAGATCTGGGCCGTGGCAACCTGGCTGATCTATGCCGCGCTGTTTCACCAGCGGCTGACCGTGGGGTGGCGCGGCCGCCGGGCGGCCATCATGGCGATTATCGGCTTTGCAGCCATTCTGTTTACCTTTATCGGAGTGAATTTCCTGCTGCCGGGGCACCATGGGCAGTTTACCAAGTAGTGATGGCCCTTTGAAAAGTTTTAGTATTTAGAAAAATCCGGCCCCTGGCTACGTTTTGGACATAGGGATTCAAGGGGTCGCGGGTTCAAGTGAAAAACTTCAGAAAAACACTTGGCCCCTTGAACCCTCGAATCCTTGAACCCTCTTCTTCGCCTGAAACGGCGAAGAGATGTTGTTAATATGACTGAAATACTCATACTTGGCTTGAATCACAAAACCGCAGATGTGGATCTGCGTGAATGCCTGGCTTTTGCGGACGATCAGGTCGATACCGCCCTGCAAACCCTGGGACAGCAGCCATCCATATCTGAAATCGTGCTGCTCTCCACCTGCAACCGGGTAGAGATGATTTTCACCACCAAAGAACCGGAAAAGGCACTGACCGAAGTAAAAAATTTCCTGACCGAGTTTAAGGATATACCCGCAGACAATTTTGAAAAGGCGCTCTATCTGCACCGGGGTGACGAAGCGGTGAAACATATCTTCCGGGTGGCGGCCAGCCTTGACTCCATGGTGGTGGGCGAACCCCAGATCCTGGGACAGGTGAAAGAGGCCTACCGCATCGCCACAGAGCAAAAGACCTCCGGGGTCATCCTGAACCGGCTGCTCCACAAAACTTTTTTTGTCGCCAAGCGCGTCCGGACGGAAACCGGAATCGGCAACAGCGCCGTCTCCATCAGCTACGCCGCCATTGAACTGGGCCGCAAGATATTCGGGACCCTGGAAGGAAAAAATGCCCTGCTTGTCGGCGCTGGAGAGATGGCGGAACTGGCCGTAGAGCACCTGCGGCACCATCGAACCGCCGAAATTTTTGTCGCCAACCGAACCTTTGCCCGGGCGGTTGAGCTGGCCGGAAAGTTCAACGGTAAACCCATAAATTTTGAGGAGATCCCGGATATCCTGCCCCAGATCGATATCGTCGTCAGCTCAACCGGCTCGCCTGAGTATGTCATCACCCGGTCCCAGGTAAAACCGATTATGAAGGAAAGGCGCAACCGGCCCGTCTTTTTTATCGATATCGCCGTTCCCCGGGATATCGACCCGGCCCTGAATCGTCTTACCAACGTCTATGTATACGATATTGACGACCTCAACGGCATTGTGGATGAAAATATTGAAGACCGCAGCCGTGAGGCGATCAAGGGCGAGCGGATCGTGGATGAAGCCGCCATCCGCTTCCGCCAGTGGGTGAAAAGTTTAAGCGTGGTGCCCACCATAAAGGACCTGCGAGACAAGCTGGAAACAATCACCCGGGCGGAACTGGCCAAAACCGGAAGTGGCCAGGACTTTTCCCCCGAGCAGGCCGCTGCCCTTGAAAAAATGGCCGCTGCCCTGGTCAACAAAATCCTGCATGATCCCACCATGCTGCTGAAAACGGAAGGCTGCTATGCCGATAAATCACAACACATTGATTTAACAAGAAAATTGTTTAAGCTCGATCCTTGATACCCTCCCACCGACCATGCCACACCGCCTGATTTTCCAGTAAACAGCTTCGCATCTGAAAGCTTTACAACCGTTGAAAAATGGTTTATTTTCGACTTTACAGCCCATTATTATTGTGTTATCCATCTATTTTTTTGAAAATCATCAGTCTATTGACAGGGTTATTATGAAGAAAAAAGATATCGAATACTTTAAAAAGCTGCTGACGGACCAGTTGGAAGAGCTGTTGAACCAGGCGGATGATACCGTATCCGGCATGACGACGCCAAAAGAGAACTTTCCAGATCCCACCGACCGGGCCTCGCTGGAAGCGGATCGGAACTTCATGTTGCGCATCCGGGACAGGGAAAGCAAGCTCATAAAGAAAATCAAAAAAACCTTGGCCAGAATCGATAAAGACACCTTTGGCATCTGTGAAAAGTGCGGCGATGATATTGCCCCCGAGCGCCTGAAAGCACGCCCGGTGACAACACAGTGCATCGAATGTAAGACCAAAGAGGAAGCCTTGGAAAAAGCACTTGGACTTTGATCCCCCGGCCTGCATTGACCTTCATATACATTCCGCCGCATCAGACGGCACCCTGGCGCCGCCTGAAATTCTCGAACTTGCCCACGGCCTGAAATTAGGGGCCATCGCCATAACCGATCACGACACCCTCGATGGTTCCCGCCAGGCAATTGCCGCGGGAATCCCGGAAGGACTGGGTTTTTTAACCGGTGTTGAAATAAGCACCGAGCGCCCCCGGTTTTTTCCCGGCAAAGGCAGCTGCCATATTCTCGGCTATCGCATCGACCTTGATAACAGGGCGCTCAACCGGACCCTCGAAAAACTTCAGTCGGCCCGAGAAGATCGCAACCCATTAATTTTAGAACGTCTTCAAAAGATTGGCTTTGACCTGTCAATGGAAGAAGTTGAACGGGCAGCCGGGCAGAAGGGGCAGATCGGCCGCCCCCACTTCGCCCAGGTCATGCTGAACAAAGGGTACGTACCCACCTTCAACGCCGCCTTCGACAACTACCTGGGTACGGGTAAACCGGCTTATGTGGACAAGTACCGGGTTGACTGCCCCCGGGCCATGGCGCTGATCCGTCAAGCCGGCGGCATACCCGTCCTGGCGCACCCGGCCCTGCTGGACACCCCGGGCGGTCGCCTGGAGGATTCCATGGTGCGGTCGCTCAAGGAGATGGGCCTGCTGGGTATCGAGGCCTATTACACCGGGCATACCAAAGAGCAGTGCGAACACTATCTAAAAATTGCCAACCGGTACGGACTGCTGGTTACCGGCGGCAGTGATTTTCACGGCGAATTCAAACCGCAGACAAAACTGGGCAGTGGAAGGGGAAACTTGCGGGTTCCCATCGACCTCTACTACACACTTAGCAGCCATGACTGAAAACGACCTGGAAAACTTCATGCAAATTCTCGGGTACCGGTTCCGGTCGCCCGCCTTGCTTGAAGAAGCCCTGCAGCACAGCTCATTCGTAAACGAACAGGCCCGTCCCCTGGCAAGCAATGAACGCTTCGAGTTCCTGGGCGACACGGTTCTCAACCTGGTGGTCAGCCACCTGTTGATGGTGCAATTCCCTGACATGGACGAAGGATCCCTTTCCCGCATGCGCGCCGGCCTGGTGAATGAGGCCAGCCTGGCGTTCATCGCGACCGAGCTCAACCTGGGAAATCATGTCCAACTGGGTAAAGGTGAAATCAGAACCCGGGGTCGTTATAAAAAATCTATTCTCTCAGACACCTACGAAGCGATCCTGGCAGCGGTTTACCTCGATGGTGGTTTCGAGGCCGCTTTCGCGCTGATCCAGGGACACTTTGGGGAACTGATCGAGCAGTCCGTCGGGCCGGATGTCATTTCCGATTACAAGACCCGGGTCCAGGAAATGATTCAAAAAGCCGGGCATCCGCCCCCCCTGTACCGGATAACCGCCGAATCCGGCCCCGACCATGATAAAACCTTCTGCGTTGCCCTGGAATCCGCGGACTACACAACCGAGGGCACGGGCAAAAGCAAAAAAGCGGCAGAGCAGGATGCCGCGCGTAAGGCCTTTGAACACTTTACCGGGTCGCCCGGGGATTGATAAGGTGGATAGGCACCTGTAATTATTAAGCTAACCGACTAACCGTTTTAAGTCTTATGTTTTAGGTGTTAAGAAAAATCAAAAGCCATTGAAGTGCCCCTTCTTAAAACTTAAGACCTAAAACATAAAACTCTAAATGCACCCGCATTCGATCAAATCAAAACCTTTCATCATCCCCATCTTCCTGCCCCACACCGGCTGCCCCCACCGCTGCGTTTTCTGCGACCAGTCCACCATAACCGGTCAAAAAGCCGCTTTGCCAAGCCCGGAACAGATCCGCCGGGAAATCCGCACATTTCTCAGCTATAAAAAAGGCGCGCGCGCCCCGGTCCAGATCTCCTTCTACGGGGGCAACTTTCTCGGGCAGCCTGAGAAATCGGTGCGGCACCAGCTGGACATCGCCTCTGAATTCATCGCTTCGGCCGACGTAAACAGTATCCGGTTTTCAACCCGCCCCGACACCATCGACCCCGAGCGGCTGGCATGGCTATCCGGCTACCGGGTCGCCACGGTTGAAATCGGTGCCCAGTCGATGAACGACCCGGTACTTAAAGCGTCCCACCGGGGCCACACCGCCCACGATACCGAAAAGGCCATGGCTCTGCTGAAAGCCGGGGGCTATGAAACCGGCCTGCAGATCATGCCCGGCCTGCCGGGCGACACGGCGGCCGGGACACTGGAAACCGGCCGGCGCGTACTGGCCCTGTCTCCGGATTTTGTCCGCATTTACCCGGCAGTGGTGCTGGTCGGCAGCCCCCTGGCCACCACGTTTGAAACCGGTCGGTACACACCGCTACCACTCGATGCGGCCGTTGAGCTGACCGCGCGGCTTTACAGGCTTTTTGAAAATGGAGGTGTCCGGGTGATTCGCATGGGCCTGCAGGCCGCCGCGACGTTGAGTCCGGGCACGTCCGTTCTGGCCGGTCCCTACCATCCGGCCTTCGGGCAACTGGTGATGGCAAAACTCTTTTTTGACAGTGTGTGCCGTGTCCTGGACGGGACCCACACACCCGCAGACACAATTTCGATTGCAGTCAACCCCCGCTCTGTGTCAAATGTTAGAGGGCAGAAAAACGGGAACATAGACTTGCTCAAATGCCGTTTCTCCCTGAGCAGGATTCTTGTGCTCACCGAACCGGCCCTTGCAGAACACCTGGTAGTTGTCAATGCCGGGGAGCCGGTCTCAACCCTCGACGGAGCCTGAACGAAATGAAACTTCGCCAAATCCTGCTGGTCCTGTCCCTCCTGGCGTTCCTGTCCGCCATCATTGGGGGTACGCTTTACTACGCGGCCATGAAACGGATCGCCTTCCAGGAAGCGGAAAGGCAGGCGATCAACCGTATTCTGGCCGTGCAGAACAGCCTGTCGGCCCTTCTGTCACAGAACACGGGGCCCGTGCGTACCCTGGCCGGCATGCCGGCTATCAAGGCCTTTCTGAACAACGGGTCTGCCCAGGACCGGGTGTCGGCCAATGCGGTGCTGGACCATTTTCGTCAAACCCTGAACGCCGATGTCTGCTACCTGATGAACGCCAGCGGCCTCACCATTGCCTCCAGCAACCGGAATGATCCGGACAGCTTTGTAGGAAAGAACTTTAATTTCCGCCCCTATTTCCAGGAGGCCATTCAGGGCCGCCCGGCCACCTACTTGGCCCTGGGCATCATGAGCCGCAAACGCGGATCCTACTCCAGTTTTCCAGTTTACCTGAATGACGCCAAACAGCCTGCCGGGGTAGTCATCATCAAGGCTTCGATCCAGTTTGTCGAGCGCAAACTGGGCCCCAGTGCTGATGAAATTCTCGTAGTAACGGACCCGAAAGGGATTGTCTTCATTGCCAATAACCCGCAATGGCTCTATCACCCCCTCTGGCAGCTTGCGCCGGATGATCTGACCCGTCTCGATCGTTCCCGCCAGTTCGGCCGCGGCCCCTGGAACTGGCTGGGATTTAAAAGGACCGACCTCGACAAAGCTGTGGATCACTCCGGTGCCCGCTACCTCATGTACCAGGTTGAACTGGATAACAATCCCGGCTGGCACGTGGTGCACCTGCGCAGCCGCCAGGCCATTACCCGCACGGTTTCGGATCCGCTCATCCGGATGACCGGTCCCATTGTCCTGGCGCTTTGCATCCTGATCGGCATGTCGGTTTTTTTTCTATATAAAAAGGCCAGTCGCGAGATCCTGCAACGCCGGGCCGCCGAGGCCGCCCTGCGGGAAAGCGAGGCGCGCTATCGCTCGCTGTACCACCATACCCCGGCCATGCTCCACTCCATCGATGAACGGGGACGGCTGGTCAGCGTCAGCGATCACTGGGCGGAAGAAATGGGCTACTCACCGGATGAAATCGTGGGGCGTAAACTGACTGATTTTTTTACCGAAGAATCCAAAATATATGCTGAAGAGACTGTTTTTTCTGAGTTTTTCAAGACCGGGTACATTAAGGACACCCCCTACCGCTTTGTAAAAAGAAACGGCGAGATCATCGACGTCCTCTTGTCCGCCATTGCGGACCGCGACCGGCACGGAAAAATCAAAAGAACCCTGGCTGTCTCCATAGATGTCACTGAAAGAAAACGGGCCGAGGAGAACCTGCGCGAGGCCCAGGAGGCGTTGAGCCGCCACTCCCGCGATCTTGAACGCAAAGTCGCCAAGCGTACCCGGGAAATTACCGGTATCCTGAAATACACGCCGGATGTGGTGTATATTAAAGATCGACAGTTCCGGTATGTCCTGATCAATGCCCGTTTCGAAGCGTTGCTTGAAAAGACCAATGAGTCGGTGCAAGGGTGCACCGACCATGATCTGCTGCCTGCTGAAGTGGCCGGCCAGATCAACGCTAATGACCGGCGGGTCCTCACCGAAAACAGCCCCCTGCAGGTTGAAGAGCGACTGCCCCACGGTGACAGTCTGCATACGTATCTGTCTGTCAAATTTCCCATTTATGACTCGCAGGGAGAGACCAGCGGTGTATGCAGCATTTCCACGGATATTACCGCAGAGCAAAAGGCCCGGGAGCGGCTCCGGCGCCTTTCCGGGAGCATCCTGGTCAGCCAGGAACAGGAACGCGCGTCCATCGCCCGGGAGCTTCACGATGAACTCGGCCAGGTGTTGACCGCCCTGCGGATGGATACAGTCTGGATGTATGAACGCCTTAAAAAGGCGGATTCCGTAGCGGCTGAGCGCGCCTTGACAATGAGCGGGCTTATCGATAAAAACATTGAAGATGTCCGCGGCATGGCCATTCGCCTGCGACCCGGCGTCCTGGACGACCTGGGTCTGATCGATGCCCTGGAATGGTATACGGCCGATTTCGAGCAGCGCACAAAAATCACCTGTATCTTTGAACATTCCGAGGTCCCCCGGCTCAAAGGCCGCGTCGCGACTGCCGCCTATCGCATCACCCAGGAAGCCCTGACCAATGTCGCCCGCCACGCCGGCGCGTCCAACGTCGATGTTTCCCTGTCTGTTAAAAATGATGTCCTGCAGGTAACTGTGGCTGATTCCGGCCAGGGATTCGACCCTGGCAACCTGTCTGAAACAGAAGGCCTGGGGCTGGCCGGCATGCGTGAACGGGCCGGATTGGCCGGCGGTACGCTTACCATTACGGCCGAGCAGGGCCGGGGTACCACTGTGTCACTTAAAATTCCCATTGGAGATCGCGCCGAATGATCAAAGTCCTGTTGGCTGACGACCACAGCATTGTACGGGCCGGATTGTGCCGAATTGTAGAAGAGAGCGGCGATATGACCGTCGTGGCCGAAGCAGCCGATGGAAAGGCAGCTATCCAGCAGGCTCGCAAAGCGGATCCGGACGTAGCCGTCATTGACATCTCCATGCCCGAGTTCGACGGTCTGGAGGTCACCGCCCGCCTCCGGGACGACATCCCGGACCTCCCCGTCATTATCCTGACCATGCACGAAGAGGAACAGTACGTGGTCCGGGCCATCGAAGCCGGCGCCATGGGGTATATCACCAAAAAATCCGCCCCGGAAAAACTGGTGAAGGCAATTCGGAAGGTACTGGCCGGACAGCGCTATCTTTCCCCCGAAGCCACAGAGTCCCTGGCCTTGCGGGTGGCCCGCGGCGCCAAGGGTCAGTCCCCGCTGGATTCCCTGTCCAATCGGGAATTGCAGGTATTGAAGCGGTTGGCCCAGGGCAACACCAACCGGGAAATCGCCGCTGCTTACAACATCAGTATCAAAACGGTCGACACCTACCGGCTGCGGCTGTTGAAAAAACTCAATCTGCGTAACAACGCCGACATATCGCGTTTCGCCATTCAAAACCACCTTATTGATCCGTAGCCGGGAAGCTGTGAATTGCATTAAATAACAGACCGATACGACATTAGGCTAAAAGCCATTCAATTATTGTAAGAAATTCTCTGACATAAATATCAGAAATAGTCCAATTGACCCTGGGCACCATTGCAGATAGGGAATGATGATCGACGCATGCCCGAGGCATGCGTACGGTAAACCCCGTGAACGCGGTTCACGTGTTTTTCTATCCATCAATCCTTAAGGAGGTACTCGCGATGAAGAACAATTTTTTTAAAACAGTGCTGGGCGTCAGCGTGGTCGTTCTGATCACCCTGGCCTTTTCAACTAGCTCCTTTGCCATGAAAAAACGGATCATCTTCGGTGGCGGCCCGGCTGGCGGAACGTTCCAGGTCGTAGCCAATGGTATCCAGGTTTATAAGCCTGTAAAAGATGTTCCCAACTTTTCCGTAAAGGCCCAGACCTCGGCCGGATCGGTTGAAAACCTCAGGAAAACCAATGCCGGCAAACAGCAATTTTCAACCGTCTATTCCGGTCATGTCTGGCTGGGTCGCAACGGTAAGATGAAAAACGATACCCGCAAGTACACCGACGTTCTGGCGGTATCCTGGCTGTACGGCGCCCCGGCCCAGCTGGTGGTTAAAAAAGGCTCCGGGATCAAGAGCGTCAAAGATCTCGCGGGTAAAAAAGTAGGGGTCGGCAATGCCGGTTCCGGTGCATTCGCCAACTGTGAGCTGTTCTTCAGCCACATGGGCGTGTGGGATAAAGTTGAAAGAAACGCCATGGGTTACAACGATGCCGCAGCGGCTTTCGGCAACAACCAGCTGGATGCCTTCTGGCTGTTCACCGCCTTTCCGAGCGGCGCAGTCATCATGGCTGCCCAGACCAATGACATTGCCATGCTCGACCTGGCCGCCGACGCAAAAGCTTCCGGCTTTTTCGCCAAATACCCCTATTTCGGGAAACTGGCCGTACCGGCCGGCACTTACCGCGGCGTTGACTATGACGCGCCTTCCTTCCAGGACAGCGCCCTGTGGGTCGCCAACGCCAAGGTATCCGCCGATGTCGTCTACAAGCTGCTCTCCCTGATCTACACGGACGCGGGCCTCAAGCACATGCTCTCCATGAAGAAAACCTTCAAGAACATGAGCCTGAAAACCGGCGCCACCAACATCGTAACGCCTTTCCACCCCGGAGCTGAGAAGTTCTGGAAAGAAAAGGGCATGCTGTAGCAGTTAGGTTAGCATGTAACCAAAGCACTATCTGTTCAAACCAGACCGGGGTACGGTTTTTAGAAATAAAAGCCGTACCCCGCATCTGCTCTATCCAGTCCCGTAAGGTAACCCTCTGAAAAGAAGGTCAATAAAGTGTACGACAAACTGAATAAAATCGAAAAAATCATCTTTGACGCCCTGGCGGTCGCCCTGGTGCTTTTCTACTCCTACTCGGCCGTCCTTTCACCCGCCGCCACCCAGTACCACCGGGGGATTTACGTGATCATCACCTATGTTCTTGTCTTTCTAATATATAAGTCTAAGAACAAGTGGCTGCGGGGTGTGGACTACCTGCTTATTGTGCTTTCCATTTTCAGCATCGGTTACTGGATACTTAATTTCGAAGCCATCAATTACCGTACCGGTATTGAAACGAACTTTGACAAGTCGGTGGCCATCATCGGGGTCCTCCTCGGCATCGAGCTGGCCCGAAGGGTGGTGGGCATTTCTTTTGTCATTATGGGAACCCTTTTACTGCTTTACGGCGTCTACGGGGCCTACATGCCGGATCTCTTCTCCCATGCCGGCGATACCTTTCCAGAGGTGTGCACCAGTATTTTTTATAAAAGTGACGGCGTGTTCGGGATCATGGCCAATGTCCTGGCCACGTATGTCCTTTTGTTCGTTCTGTTCGGCGCTTTTCTTAAAGAGAGTGGCGCCCAGAAGTTTTTCATTGATTTTCCCCTGGCCGCGGTGGGACACAAAATCGGCGGTCCGGCCAAGGTCGCCGTGGTCGCCTCCGGGCTTTTCGGCTCCATCTCCGGCAGCGCCATTGCCAACGTCGTCTCCACCGGCGCGTTCACCATACCCATGATGAAAAAGGCCGGGTTCCGGCCCCATATAGCTGGTGGCGTAGAGCCAGCGGCCTCTATTTCGGGGATGTTTATGCCGCCCATCATGGGCGCCGGCGGCTTTATCATGGCGGAACTCACCGGTGTGCCCTATTCGAAAATCATGCTGGTGGCCATCTTTCCGGCCCTGATGTATGTGTTCAGCGTGTTTGTGATGGTGCACTACGAGGCCAAGATGTACAACATCATCGGCGAAAAAAGCGCACAGAGCGCCGGTCAAATCCTGAAGGAGCAATGGATCTATATTGCGCCGCTGGTACTCATCACCATTCTCATGCTGGCCGGTTTTTCACCGGGGTATTCCGCCATCATCGGTATCGCCACCTGCATCGCTGTCAGCCATAAAACCGCCGAAACCAAAACAGACCTCACCATGGTGTGGATCATGGCGCTCGTCCTGCTTTTTAGTGTCTCCATGGCAGGCCTCAGACACGTGGCGGAACCGGCCACAGTGAATAAAATAACGGGTAGCGTCTCGGGAAACGGGGTACTGCTTGCAGGTTTGATTCTGGGCGTGATCATTGCCGTGATCAGGCACAGACGCGGTGCTGATATCAAATCGGAACTGGGTAAATTCGTCGAATCCGCCCGCAAGGGCGCGGAAAGCAGCCTGAAAATCGGTGCCACGGTCGGAGTCATCGGTATTATTATCGGCGTCTTGACCTACAGCGGCCTCATGCTGACCTTTGCCGACATCATCATTGATTTGGCAGCCGGACGGCTCTGGTTGACCATTTTATTGATCGCCCTGGCCTCCCTGGTCCTGGGTATGGGTGTCCCGGTGACAGCCGCGTACCTGATCACAGCCGTGGTGGCCGTACCGGCCCTCATACATCTCGGCGTCAACGAAATTGCCGCCCACATGATCGTTTACTGGCTCAGCCAGGATTCCAACATCACGCCGCCGGTCTGCATCGCCGCCTTTGCCGGGGCGACCATTGCCAAGGCCAACATGTGGCGTACGGCGTTTGCGTCTTTCAAGTTCGCCAAGTTCCTCTACCTCGGACCGTTTCTGTTCGGTTATGTCCCGGGTTTTTCATTGAACGGCAGCGCCACGGACATTATTAAAGCTATGGTCCTGATCTTCTTCGGAACCTGGCTCTACAGCTACATCCTCAGCGGAATCTGGGCCAAACAGCTGTTCGGGAAAAAGAACGCGGCTGTATAACCGAAACAATCGATTAAAAAGAAACGGGCACGATGAAGCATTCATCGTGCCCGTTTTGTTTGAAAGTCTATTGGGCGGCTGAGAAACTATAGTCGTAGTTTTCAGTGTTGTGATTTGTCTGAGATATCACAAGATTTCTAAGCCCACTGATATGGAGGGGATCATAGCAGTAGTCGCCGGTTTCGATGACCCGAAAATTTTGGGTTATACAGATCTTATCTTCAATAGAAATGCCGCATTTGAAAATCTCACAACCCCAATATGCAGTGGCTGGTTAATAAGGGCCAGGCGTTACAATATTAACGATATTCCTGCCCTTTAGTACCCAACTATCAGTAGCGTAATGATGGTCGTTATGTTGCCAGTTTGGTTATGTTGCGGGTTTTGCCCAATAAATCACAAAGTTTTCAGCGACCTGATATGTAAAGGTTCACAGCAGTCATCAAAAGAAAGGCAGGGCCAATTTTCCCCTGCCTTTCTTCTCTTTGTTAGTAGCCCTAGATTCACTATTTCTTCTTCTGGAGCCAGAAAGCTATACCAAAATTCTTAATATATTTCGTTCAAAATTTAGGGACATTCTGGATGTTCTGATACAAATAAATTCTTTTCCGACACCAAAGCCTGGTATGCTGACTCCAGTACCTGTATCAACGCACCGGCATCATCATCGGGAATGCAGCAGTCCTTTCCTTTACATTTTTTTGTGCTACATTGCTGGGCATTGGTTTGATTTATCATATCTTGTATTTGATCAATTGCCGCATCCAGTTTGCCAACAGCATCACAGTACTTTTCTTTGTCTATAAAGCTCAAATAGTCATCCAGCTTCTTTCCAGCAGACTCTGCCTTCTTAGAAACACCAGCTGGCGCTTGTGGCGGTACAAGACCAAGTGCTTCATTGAGTTCTTCTGCCGTTTCCTGAACGCATATATTTTCTTCATCAACTTGGCCATCACAGTTGTTGTCGATGCCGTCGCAGGACTCGATCACTCCGGGATTTATCGCAGAATTGTTATCGTTACAATCGTTCCCATCTGGAACGGCAGTAGAATCGTATCCGTCACCATCCACATCAGTTAGATCGGCTCCACTACAATCTTGATCAATTCCATCGTAGGGAATCTCAGCGGCACCGGGATATATCGAAGCATCGTTATCATTGCAGTCTGTGTTACTTGAAACATATCCATCAGGAGCTGTGCACCCTGCTGTTACATTAAAAAGATCTCCATGGCCGTCGCTATCAGCATCTTGGTAGAAAAGACTGGTTAACCCTTCATCAACTGCGCCGTCGCAGTTATTGTCAAGGCCATCACAGATTTCAACAGCTCCCGGGTAGACTGCTGCATCTGTATCATCACAGTCTGCTGGACCGCAGTCTCCACCTTCAACGCTAAAATCATCGCCATCAGAGTCGATGCATTCATCTACCCCATTGGCTTCAGCAATCACCCAAGGTTTTTCATATCCAGGATCTCCCTCCGATGGAGTCATATGGAAAAGAACCATGGCTCGATTGACTTCAGAGTCATAAACAGCCGAATACGCCCAAGGACTGGCCCCAGGATATATCGGTGGTGGTGGAAGGGGCGGTTCACCGTTTAAAAGATGCGGTGTCCAAATTGGATTCCCGTTAAGGCCATTTGCATTGTTGAGGATCCAGTATTTGAGTCTATCAGTGCTATCTCCCAGAACCATCATCCGATTGGCAGAATGATCAAAAAAAGCAGGCCCCCAATTAATGTAAGGCGCCCCTGCAGTTCCCTGTGGCACTATGTTAGCCCATTCTGGACTTACTGGTTCTGATCCATCAGCATTGATAAGGACCCAGGTGCCATTTGTTACTGAGCCTCGCCAACCGCCGGTTATGATAAGACGATTGTTGGCGGAATCGTAAGAGGAACTCGGGCCATAAAGACCCGGTGGTGGAGTTCCACCAGGATACAGTCGGGTCCATTTGGGGCTCCCCAACCCGTTAGCATTAGAGAGTACAAACAAATCTGTATAGGTTGTCCAACCCGAACCAGATCCAGTATGGCCCCCATAAATAATCATTTTATTGCTATCAGGATCATACGCAACAGCACTCGCATGACGGCTGCTTGGAGGGGACCCCGAGGGAAATAACGGAATCCATTCTGGATTACCTCCCAGGCCATTCGCATTTGTGAGGACCCAGACATCGTTATACACCGGAGTGCATCCCCCGCCACATCCTCCGAAGATGATCATTCGGTTGTTTACAGAGTCGTAAACAGCTGAGTGATTACCGCGTGAAGGTGGTGCCCCAACGGTGTTCAGCTTGATCCATTCACTTTCTCCTCCAGTGCCATCTGAATTGGTGAGAATCCATACTTCCGAAACCCTGTCGAGTCTACGCCCATAGACAATTGCCCGGTTCGTCTCGGAATCCCGGACCACCGACAGCTGATAGTTAGGTAAGCTCGGTGGGCCTCCGTTTACCACAGGTTCAATCCAAGTTTGAGCCGTAGCCAACCCACCAAAGATATAAAATGTTGCCAAGGCAAATAAAAAGAGCAACAATCTTTTATTCATTTCTGTCCTCCTTTACTTCCCTATTTAACTATTAAAAAATGAGATAACAGTTTAGGTTTCATACCTATTGTTCCAACAGATCTTTTAATTCTTCAGAAATATAGACCGCTTCAGCTCCTAACAGAATCGATTATATCCTGTCAGGAGCATGGCATGCAGATTTTCAGAGGTTTTTCCATGGTGATAATTTTGGCAAGGGAATATACTTACTATAATTGATCGAAATTGAATAAAAAATAAACGATGATTTGAGGATGAAAAAACACACAGAAACAGTAGAGATGGTTTGTGGTGGAGTTGAGATGTGAAATAGATTGTAACGGGTAAGTATTTTTAATCACTAAATTGATTTGTTAGAAATGTCAACACCAATTGATTTTCAATTTTAGACTTATTTATTAAGGCGTTTTAGGAAGGCTGAAATGTAAAAATTGAACCCTGAACATTGGGATGTCATATAATTTTTAATGGTAATAGAGTGTTGAGCAGGCGGCGAGTTATTAGATTAGGGCCCCAATGGTTCTATTTTTTGCTGTTTTTTAAGCATCGAATGATTTAGGGACTTTGGATTATCTTGCCATTATCAGAATCTCGCCAAATTTTCGATATGATGAGAATATCTGGACTGAGAACGCGGCCCGGGGCCAAAAGATGCTGCTCCGGTCGAAATACGAAGTGTCCGCTCACAAGTGGTAGATTTTGGTTCAGAGCAAGGCTTGAGCACTTTTGAAACCGGAGGCGTAGTCGTGCTACGGCGAGGATTGAGAAAAAGCGAGACCGTTGTTATAAGCGCCCCTTAACTGAAAGTGTCCCTTCAGGGGTGGTAGATTTTGGTTCCGGGCAAGGCCGCAGCATTCCTGTCAACCGGAGGCGTAGTAAATCTACGTCGAGGATTGACAGGAAGCGAGAACGCGGCCCAGGGCCAAAAGATGCCCGCTCTGGCCGGGCACTAGATGTCGTCTTTGAAGAATTGCTCCGGCTCCACAACCACATCCGGCCGGGGCGTATGCTCAATGGGAACCGTCCCCTCCTTGAAACACTCAAAGTAGGTCTCTTTTGACTCAGGTATCGGCAGCAGACCGGTCTCCGCGTCTATCTTGGTAAACACCACGCCCTCGGGCACCGGGAAAACCCGGATCGGCTTGCCGGACAGCAGTCTTTGCATATATCCCAGCCAGATGGGGCTGGCCGCCCGCGAACCGGTCTCGCCCACACCCATGGGGGCCTCCTCGTCAAAACCGACCCAGACACCGGTGATATATTCCGGTGTATATCCCACAAACCAGGCATCATACAGGTTGTTGGTCGTTCCGGTCTTGCCCGCGACCGGGCGGCGCAGGGCCCTGACCCGGCGACCGGTGCCGCTCTTGACAACCTCTTCCAGCAGGTTGGTCATCAGGTACGCCGTGGTCTGGTCAATGACTTTCTCTCTCTGCGGCCGTGCCTGCTCCAGCTCTTGGCCGTCCCGGTCCACAATACGCGTAATAAAGACCGGTTCCACAAAATAGCCCTGGTTCGTAAAAACAGAATAGGCGTTCACAATCTCAAGCAATGAGACGCCCGAGGAACCCAGCGAAATGGAAAGATCCCGGGGCATTTCAGAGTGGATCCCCAGCTTGCGGGCATAATCAATCACATAATCAATCCCGATGTCCTGTACGATCTTGACGGTAATGACGTTTTTAGACTTGGACAAGGCCTTGCGGAGCAGGGTCGGGCCGTAAAATTTCCGGCCGTAGTTCTCCGGTTTCCACTTGAAATCCCGTTGTTCGTCCTCATACACGATGGGCGAATCGATAATCACGGTGGCCGGCGTGTACCCCTTGTCGATCGCGGCAGCGTAAATCAACGGTTTGAAGGCGCTGCCGGGTTGCCGCCGGGACTGGACCGCCCGGTTGAACTGACTGGATTTGAAATCCCGGCCGCCCACCATGACTTTCACATAGCCCGTTTCCGCTTCGATGCAAAGCAGGGCCGACTGCGCCTTGGGAACCTGTTCCAGGGCCAGCTGCCAGTCGCCAGTCTTCTCGACCTTATCTTTAAGTTTCACCAGGATAACATCCCCGATCTTCAGGGCCTTGCCCGGCTTTTTAATTTTGGCATAACGATAGGAGGCATCCGGATTCGGTTTGCGGGCCCATTGCATATCTTCCAGGGCGATGGTGCCGCGCTGGCTGCCCAGCCGGACGGTAACCTTCCCGGCCCGGTTATCAACGGCAATCACCACACCGGTAACCGTCTTGCCCTTATCAAGCGGATTGAGGTCATATTTTCGCTTCAACTCACTTGAGAAGGTTTCGATTTCTTCTTTGACAATGGTCTGCAGCGGACCCCGATACCCCTGTCTTTTATCCAGCGCCTGCAGCCCGATGCCGATCTCCTCGCGCGCCATCTTCTGCATGTCGATATTGACGGATGTGTAGATTTTCAACCCGTCCAGGTAGAGCCTGTTCTTGCCGTATTTCTCCTCGACGTACCGCCGGATGTATTCCGTGTAGGCCGGTACTTTCTCGATATACCAGTTGCGCCGGGGTTTGATATCCAGGGGCATGTCGATGGCCTCGGTCGCCTGGATGTTGGTGATATACCCCTCGGAAACCATGCGGTTCAAAACATAAATCTGGCGCTGCTTGGCCCGGTCGGGAAACCGGAACGGCGAGTACCGGCTGGGGGCCTGGGGCAGACCGGCCAGCATGGCGCATTCGGCCAGGTTCATATCCCGCGCGGATTTGCCGAAATAATTTTCCGACGCGGCCTCAACACCGTAAGCGCCGTGGCCGAGATAGATTTGATTCAGGTAGAGGAAAAGCACCTCATCTTTACTGAAGGTTTTATCGATGCGGTAAGCCAGAATGGCTTCACGGATTTTGCGGGTATAGCTGCGCTCCGGGGTCAGTAAAAAGGACTTGGTCACCTGCTGGGTAATCGTGCTGCCCCCCTGGACAATGGTGCCGGCTTCCAGGTTTTTAACAAATGCTCTGATAATACTAATGATATCGACACCCCGGTGCTGGTAGAACCGTGCGTCTTCAGCGGAGACAAAAGCCTGTTTCAGCATTTCCGGCATCTGCTCCAGGGGTATCAGGATGCGGCGTTCCTTATAAAATTCTCCGATCTTGCGATTGTCATCCGAGTAAACGGTGGTAATGGTTGGCGGCCGGTAGTCGGTAAGGGTGGAAATCCGGGGGAGATCCTGGCCGAGGTAAACAAAGACGCCCACCACGGCAAGAATCCCGGTGACGGCCGCAATCAGGGTGAGCCATATAAACAGGCGCACCAGGCGCGCTAAGAAAGACGGCTTTTTATTAATGGCGCGCTTTTTCCTTATCTGGGCAGCGCTTTTTTTCGTTTTGGGCATTGCTGTAAAACTTTCTGTAAATTTATCCGGAACCAGCCCCCGTGGGGCAACTAAACAGCCCCTGGTCTTTGCTCTGCGAGCTGCTCCCGACAAGAAGACTTTTTCGAGATAGCTTCTAACAGATAACGTCCCGATAGGCAAGCGAATCACAACCCCGCCCGCTCATCTTCGCAAGCAGGATTATAATCAAAAAATGTTTGACATTACATAGTGTTCTGGTTACTGGGTTATGTTTTATCGTAACAACAATCACAGTGAGGCTGAATATGCTCAACTTTGCAAAGACCGGCGGGCTCATCCCCGCCATTGTACAGGATGACCAGACCGGCGAGGTGCTCATGCTCGCCTATATGAACCAGGCCGCCTGGGACGCCACGCTGGCAACCGGCAAAGCAACCTACTTCAGCCGCAGCCGCCAGAAGCTGTGGGTCAAGGGGGAAACCTCGGGGAATATCCAGAACGTAAAAGAGATCCGGATAGACTGTGATGATGATACAGTCCTTTTGAAAGTGGAGCAGATTGGAAAAGCCGCGTGCCATACCGGCCATATCAGCTGTTTTTACAGAATCGTTGAAAACGGGAAACTGAAGGTTACCGGTTCGCCTGTATTTGATCCTGAGGAGGTTTATAAGAAATGAAGTCAAAATTAAATCTGGGGGTCCCCAAGGGGAGCCTCCAGAACGCGACCCTGGCGCTCTTCAAACGTTCGGGTTGGACAATTAATGTAAATGGTCGCAGCTATTTCCCTGAAATCAATGACGAAGATATCGAATGTGCTATCTGCCGCGCACAGGAAATGTCACGCTATGTTGAAAACGGTACCCTGGATGCCGGTTTGACCGGCAAAGACTGGATTGCCGAAAATGAGTCGGATGTACAGGTTGTCCAGGACCTGGTCTATTCCAAGGTGAGTGCCCGGCCGGCCCGCTGGGTCCTGGCGGTGCCCTACGACTCTTCGGTGAAAACGCTCGCGGATATGCAGGGTAAAAAAATCGCCACCGAACTGGTGCAATTTACCCGGAAATATTTTTCCGAAAGAAAGATCGCGGTGGAGACCGAATTCTCGTGGGGCGCCACCGAGGCCAAAGTCGTCTCCGGGCTGGCTGACGCCATCGTTGAGGTTACGGAAACAGAGAGCACTATAAAAGCCCACGGCCTGCGGATCGTGCACGAGCTGATGCAGACCAACACGCAGCTGATCGCCAACCGCAAAGCCTGGGAAAATGAGGAAAAGCGCGCTAAAATTGAACAGATCGCGCTACTGCTGAAAGGTGCCCTCAAGGGTGAAAAGCTGGTTGGCTTGAAAATGAACGTGGAACAGGCTAACCTGGAAACGGTGGTCGCCCTGCTACCCAGCCTCAATGCGCCGACTGTGGCGCCGCTTTACCAGACCACCTGGTTTTCAGTTGAAACCGTGATCGGTTCAGACCAGGTCCGGGACCTGATCCCCGAACTTTTAAAACAGGGGGCCGAAGGCATCATTGAATACCCCCTCAACAAGGTCGTATAGCTATGACAACTGCCCGCACCGCAGGCATAACCTCTTTCATTGTCATGGACGTGCTTGAAAAAGCATATGAAATGGAGAGAGATGGCGTTGATGTCGTCCACCTGGAAATCGGTGAGCCGGATTTTGATATGCCGCAATGTGTTAAGAGTGCCGCCTGCCAGGCCCTGGATGCCGGGTATACGCACTACACCCACAGCCTGGGCCTCCTGGAACTGCGGGAGGCCATCAGTGAATACTACCAGGCCACCTACGGCGTCGGGGTTGATCCCGGAAACATCATTGTCTGCTCGGGAACCTCGCCGGCTATCTTCATGCTGTTTGCCGCCCTGGTAGAACCCGGCGAAGAGGTCATCATTTCCGATCCACACTATGCCTGTTACCCCAATTTCATTAAATTCGTCGGCGGGATCCCGGTGACGGTTCCCGTCCTCGAAGAAGATGGATTTCAATACCGTCCGGAGGCTATCCGGGAAAAAATCAGCCCCAAAACCAAAGGCATTTTTATCAACTACCCGTCCAACCCGACCGGAAACCTGATTTCTACGGATAGACTGGAAGCTATTGCCAATCTCGGACCCCATATCGTTTCGGACGAAATTTATCATGGCCTGGTGTATGAGGGACAGGAGCACTCCATCCTTGAATTTACCGACCGGGCTTTTGTCCTGAATGGTTTCTCAAAGCTTTTTGCAATGACCGGCATGCGGCTGGGTTATGTTATCGTACCGCCCGAGTTTGTCCGGCCTATTCAGAAAATACACCAGAACTTTTTCATTTCCGCCAACGCCATGGTGCAAAAAGCCGGCATCACCGCGCTGAAAGAGGCCGGGGACGACACCGCCCGGATGCGGGACACCTATGACCGCCGTCGCCGGTACATGATCAAGAGAATTAAAGGACTGGGACTGGGTATCACCGTTGAGCCCACAGGTGCGTTCTACGTGTTTGCCAACGCGAAACACATCTCCGGCGATTCCTATGCCCTGGCTTTCGATATCCTTGAAAAGGCACATGTAGGGGTAGCGCCGGGTATCGATTTCGGCCGGCAAGGCGAAGGGTACCTGCGATTCTCCTACGCCACCTCCATGGAAAATATTGAAAAGGGCATGGATCGTTTGGAAAAGTATTTCCGGGAAAAGGCGTAGGTGGCCCAAACCAAAACGCGACTATCGGGTTTCATATTCTGTCACTCTGAGCAAAGCGAAGAGTCCCCACCGAGTAAAGGCCGCACCCCATTGTGAGGATTCTTTCAGCCGTCGTAGCTATCGCTACTATGGCGAAATCGGCTCGTCGTTTCACTCCTCAGAATGACAGTTTAAGCATGGTCGAAAAGCAATACCGAAAACCAGATTCCAGACAGATACTTACCATGCACATTAAATCAGCCGAATTCGTCACCAGTGCCGTCAAACCGGACCAGTATCCAGAGGCCCGCCTGCCGGAAATCGCCTTTGCCGGCCGTTCCAATGTCGGCAAATCTTCCCTGATCAATACCCTGGTCAACCGGAAACGGCTGGTGAAGACCAGTTCCACGCCGGGCCGGACCCAGTTGATCAACTTTTTTATCATCAACCAGACCTTCTACCTGGTGGACCTGCCCGGCTACGGCTATGCCCGGGTTCCCGCCGCAGTCAAAAAAAAGTGGGGCCCCATGATCGAGGGCTACCTTACACAACGGACCAGCCTCCAGGCAGTGACCCTGATCATGGACATTCGCCGGACGCCGCAGGCGGAAGAGCGCAATTTTATAGACTGGCTCCATATGCATCATATCCCGGTCATACCGGTCCTGACCAAAGCGGATAAACTGTCCAAGAACAAACAGAATAAACAGGTTCAACTCATCACCGCCGCCCTGGAGATCAACCGGGAGGCGCTGACGCTTTTCTCGGCCAAATCCAGGCTGGGCAAAGATCGACTCTGGAGTTTGATTGAAGAGCGGGTCTCCTCGGTCGGACAAGAGGGGGTCGGGTAAAGCGAACATCCAACATTCAACATCGAACGTCCAACATCGAACGTCCAACATCGAATAAGGACTGAAGCTTCGCTTCTCTGATTTACAGGCCCTGCAGGCCTTGATAAATACCGAAAACCGGCTTTCATATTATTGACCGCCGAAGGCGTACCACAGTTCAATGTTCGATGTTGAGCGTTGGATGTTAAATGTTCAACTTTTTAAATTTTCAGGCTCCTTTTTAAAACTATACGACAAATGACCCCTACTGATAACAATTTCGTCTTCCGTTCCGGTTTTGTCGCCATTGCCGGGGCACCCAACGCCGGCAAATCAACCCTGCTCAACCGGATTCTCGGTGAGAAGATCAGTATTACGTCCAAAAAACCGCAGACAACCCGCAACCGGATTCTCGGTGTGGCCCACCAGCCGGAATCCCAGATGGTTTTTATCGACACGCCCGGGGTGCACGCCGCCCGGGGTGAACTCAATACCCGCATCGTCGATGTAGCCCTGACCGCCCTGGGTGACGTGGACCTCGTCCTGCTGATAGCCGATCTGGCCACACCGGCGCCCTCGGCTGAAAAACTGTTGTTAAAGGCTCTCAAAGACCTGAAATGTCCGGTTATCCTGGCCCTGAATAAAACCGACCTGGTGACCAAAAATGACATCCTGCCCGCTATTGAGGCGTGGTCTGACCGCCACCCTTTCCGGGAGATCGTACCGATCTCCGCCCAGGGGGGCGATGGCGTTGCCCAGCTGTTGTCCGTTATGGAAACATACCTGCCCGAGGGCCCGCCATTCTTCCCGGAAGACAGTCTCACCGACCTGCCGTCTCGTTTTCTGGCGGCCGAAATGATCCGGGAAAAAGTTTTCCGGCTCACCGGGCAGGAAATTCCCTACGCGGTGGCGGTGACCATCGACACGTTCAAAGAGAATCCCACAAAAAACCTGACCCGGGTTGAAGCCACGATTCACGTGGAACGCGATTCCCAGAAGGGCATTATAATTGGCAAAAAAGGCGCCAAACTCAAGCAGATCGGAGCGGCCGCCCGCAAGGAGATTGAACAAATGCTGGCCACCCGGGTCTATTTGAAACTCTTCGTAAGGGTCCAAAAAAACTGGAGCCAGGACACCAAAGCATTAAGGCGCTTCGGGTACTGATGATACTCTCTTTCCATCCCTGTTTTGAAGCGGATACCAATATCATCGTCGCCGGCAGAGACCCCGGCAAGGCGGAACTGGCAGCCATTCAATCCGCCGGGGCCGTTATCCTGCCCCAGGGGTGCCGTGAATCGCTGTGGACCCTGGCCGTGAAAAATTGCACGCGTGTTTTCCCGGATTACCGGGCCCGTTTTGAGTATCCCGGGAAAACCGGACAGGCGGACCTTTTCAAAAAACTGAAAGCCCCGTTTCCACAAACCCTTGTATTCCATGATCTGGCCGACTATTACCGTCAACACCCTCCCGGAGGCAAGGCTCTGCCGCTGGCGCTTCCCTTTGTCTTCAAATTCAACTGGGGCGGTGAGGGGCAAACGGTTTTTTTGATCACAACCCCACAGGGTCTTTTGCATCAGCTCGATGCTGCCGAAAAATATGAAACCACTGGCTTTAAGGGCTTTATCCTGCAAGCGTACGTTCCCCACGACAACCGTGCCCTGCGCGTGGTCGTTATGAATCAGATGATGGTTTCTTACTGGCGGGTTCAGCCATCCCGGCAGACCTTTGGCACAAGCCTGGCGTCCGGGGCCCGGATCGACCCGGCTTCAGACCCGGCCCTGCAGGATCTGGGAAAAACGGCCGTCCAAAAGGTGTGTGTGCAAACCGGCATCAACCTGGCCGGCTTCGATGTAATCTTCGACCCGTCAAAACCTCACCCTGAGCCGGTCTTGCTTGAGATCAATTACTTTTTCGGACGCACCGGCCTGGGGGGCAGTGAGGCTTTTTACCAGCTGTTGGTCCCCCAAATCCAAGACTGGCTTGCCGAACAGAAAATATGATCACTGCCGGTATCCCGCTGCCTTTTAAAATAATGGCGGCAGGTGATTTACCGCTGGTATTCTCCGCGTAAAAAAGTTAAAGAAAAATGGATGGATCCTTACAATTTTTACCCTGAACAGTCCGATTTAAAGCGCGAAAAACACAAGGCGCGGGAGTTGCGCGCTTCACAGTGGTGGAAGCGTCGCTGCGCCAAAGGCAAGTGCCATTACTGCGGGCAACCCACCCCCCCAAAAGAACTCACTATGGATCATGTGGTACCCATCGCCCGCGGCGGTAAATCGTCAAAGGGAAATGTGGTGCCCTGCTGCAAAGCGTGTAATACCCAGAAAAAAAACCTGCTGCCCATGGAGTGGGAAACGTATGTGCAGAACCTGCAGGACGGTGTTGACATTTGAGGGGCCTGCTCACTATAACTCAAAATTTTTTTCTCCATTGTGACCCGGCGGACGCAACTATGAAACCTTTACCCAAAAATCTTTAAATACAGGAGTGATACCATGAAAAAAATTGCTGTGTTGTTAGCCCTCGGACTGTTGCTGGGCTTGGCTGTACAACCCGTGGCCGCTAAAGACCTCAAAGTGGGATTTGTCTACGTCTCCCCGGTGGGTGATGCGGGGTGGTCCTATGCCCACAACAAGGGACGCCTGGCGGTCGAAGCCATGGACGGTGTCACCACCTCCTTTGTGGAGTCGGTCAAGGAGGGCCCAGATTCTGAAAGGGTGATCCAGAACATGGCCCGCAAGGGTTACGATGTCATCTTTGCCACCAGCTTCGGTTACATGGACCCCATGCTCAAAGTGTCCGAGAAGTTTCCCAAAACCGTTTTCATGCACTGCTCCGGGTATAAAACCGGCAAACGCATGGGCAACTATTTCGGCCGCATGTACCAGGCGCGCTACCTCTCCGGCATGGTGGCCGGCGCCATGACGAAAAAAAATATACTGGGCTATGTGGCGGCGTTCCCGATCCCCGAAGTAATCCGGGGGATCAACGCCTTCACCCTGGGCGCCCAGAGCGTTAATCCGGATGTGGAAGTGCGGGTCGTCTGGACCAAGACCTGGTACGATCCGGCCACTGAAAAAGAGGCTGCCAAGAGCCTGCTGGATATCGGGGCAGACGTCATCGCCCAGCATCAGGACAGCCCGGGCCCCCAGGAAGCTGCCCAGGAAAAAAGTGTTTATTCAATTGGTTACAACTCCGACATGTCGGCTTTTGCCCCCAAGGCACATTTAACCGCCCCGATCTGGAATTGGGGCCCCTACTACGTCGGCGTTGTCAACCAGATTAAAAACGGCACCTGGAAAAGCAGTGCGGTCTGGCCGGGAATGGACCAGGGGATCGTAGACCTGGCGCCTTTCAGCGACATGGTTCCTGCCAAGGTCCAGAAAAAAGTCCTGGCCATGAAAGCGGATCTGACATCCGGGAAAGCCAAAGTTTTTAAAGGCCCCATCCGGGACCAGGCCGGCAATGTAAAAATCGCCGCGAATTCAGTTGCGGAAGATAAGGTGCTCCTGGGCATGACCTGGTTTGTAAAAGGTGTTATCGGCACCACCGAGTAAATAATGATGCAACTCAGGGTTCATAGAAGACAGGAGCTGCCGATCTGGCACTCCTGTCTTATTTTTTCAGGGGCCGTGCTGCTCTCTCTGGGGCTCAGCGCGGTGATGCTGGCGCTCCAGGGCAAACCGGCCCTGGTCGGTATCATGCACCTGTTTCAGGGAGCTTTCGGCACCGTCTGGGCCCTGGAGGACTGCCTGTTGAAAGCGGTGCCCCTGTTCCTCTGCTCCCTGGGCGTGGCCGTGGCCTTCCGGCTGCAGATCTGGAACATCGGCGCAGAGGGACAGTTTGCCCTCGGTGCCATCGGCGCCACCTGGTTTGCCCTGACCTTTGAAAACCAGGCATCCTGGTTTTTGCTTTCCGGCATGCTGATCATGTCTCTTCTCCTGGGTGGGCTCTGGGGCCTCATTCCCGCGCTCCTGAAACTCCGTATGAAGGCCAATGAAATCATTGTCTCCCTGATGATGAATTATATCGCGATTCTCTTTCTCGACTACCTGGTCTATGGTCGCTGGAAAGACACAGAGAGCTATGGTTTCCCCATGACACCGGTTTTTTCGCCAGGGGCCATTGTCAAAACAATCGGCTCCACCAGTGTCAACTGGGGAATCCTCCTCTGTTTTCTTTTCGGAATTCTCATCTGGATCTTCTTCCGCTTTTCCCGGCTGGGGTTTGAACTGGCCGCCAGCGGGGAAAATGTTCGCTGCGCCCGTTACGCCCGGCTACCGTATGAACGCCTGGTCGCGCTGGTGATGATTATCAGCGGGGCTTTGGCCGGTAGTGCCGGTTTCCTGGAGGCCTCCGCCAACCTCAACCGCTTGCAGCCCAGCATTATGGTCGGCTACGGGTATACCGCCATCGTGGTGGCCTGGCTGGCCAAACTGAACCCCCTGTATATCGGTCTGGCTTCGTTTCTTCTGGCCGGGTTAAGAGTCGGCGTGGAAAATCTGCAGCTTGATTTTCAGGTTCCGGCGGCCTTCGGCAGTATTATGGAAGGATTGATACTGCTCACGGTTCTGGCAGCCGGATTTTTCACTCAATACCGGGTGGGGATAAATAAGAAGGCGTGACAACACGGTCAGATTCGGGCTTCACTGTAAAACCGAAAGACCGCGGGAAAAAGAAATGTTGGAGGTTCAGGGTTCAAAGGTTCAGGGTTCAAAGGTTTGAAACCCTGAACGGGGAACCTTGAACCGGGAACCTGTTGCAGAAATTTTTAAGTAATGACACTGGAAATCTTCATATTACTGCTGGCGGCCACGGTTCAGTCCGGTACCCCGATACTCTTTGCCACCCTGGGAGAGATCATTACTGAAAAGGTCGGGATTTTAAACCTCGGGGTCGAAGGCATGATGATGGTGGGGGCGCTGGCGGGTTTTATTACCGCCCTTCTCACCGGCAACGCCCCGCTTGCTTTCCTGGCCGGCGGGCTGGCCGGATCTCTCCTGGCAGCTCTGCACGGGATTGTCTGCATCGTTTTCCAGGGCAACCAGGTGGTCTCCGGTCTGGCGTTGACCATCCTGGGCACCGGGCTGGCTGATTATCTCGGCACCCCGTTTGTCGGGCAAAAAGTGGGCGGCTTTTCTCCGGTGGCCCTGCCGCTGCTTTCAAAGATCCCCGGTATCGGGCCGGTGTTTTTCAACCAGGATCCGCTGGTCTACTGCTCGTACCTTACCGTCCCGGCCCTGTGGCTTTTTTTCCGGAATACCAAGTGGGGACTGCGGCTGCGCAGCGTGGGTGAATACCCGGCCGCAGCCTTTGCCGCCGGCCTGCCCGTTAATCTCTACCGCTGGGCCGGTGTTATGGGCGGCGGTTTTCTGGTGGGGCTGGGGGGCGCTTATCTCTCCCTGGCTTACACGCACCTGTGGACCAGCGGCATGTCGGCCGGACGAGGCTGGATTGCGGTGGCCCTGGTTATCTTCGCTTTCTGGCGCCCGGAACGGGCCCTGATCGGTGCCTATTTTTTTGGCGGCATCATGGCTTTTCAGCTCCGGCTGCAGGCCATGGGAACGCATATCCCGTCGTCTTTGCTGTTGATGCTGCCGTATGGTTTAACGGTGCTGGTACTGGTTATTTCCTCTCGCAAGGGGACGCGCGCCCAGGCGCCGGCGGCCCTGGGGGTAAATATCGAACCGGCGGAATAGCGTATGGCCTGAAATTTCGTGCTTCAGGCTGATTCGGATTCGGGAAAATTATTCTGAAATCGATTTTCGATAGCAAAATTGGACTTCAACTTTTATGAAACCTGGAAGTTTGTTTTAGGCTGAAGTAAAACCCTGTTAAACATTGCTGAGGAAAAATAATGGAAGACAAACCGTATACCAAAATGTATCCCATTTCATGGGAACAACTGCATCGTGATTCAAAAGCCCTGGCGTGGCGGCTGTTGGATATGGATTTTTTCGAGGGCATCATCGCTGTTACCCGGGGCGGCCTCGTCCCGGCGGCTATCATTGCCCGGGAACTGGACATCCGCCTGGTGGATACCGTTTGCATCGCCAGCTATTCCTGGCAGGATCGTCAGGGCGAAATCGAGGTTCTCAAGTCCGTTAATAGCAATGGCGAAGGCTGGTTGATCATTGACGACCTGGTGGATACCGGCAACACCGCCCGCTCGGTACGGGAAATGCTTCCCAAGGCCCATTTTGCCACCGTTTACGCCAAGCCGGCCGGCCGGCCTTTGGTGGATACGTTCATTACCGAAGTGAGCCAGGACACGTGGATCCTGTTTCCCTGGGATTCCGAATCCCAGTTCGTGCAGCCGATTTGTCGCAACCCGGAAATACAATAATGACCTCGACCGCCCAAGTTCTGGTACGCTTAGAAAAAATCAGCAAGGCCTTTGGACCGGTGCAGGCCAACCGGGATATCTCCCTTGATATCAAGGCCGGCACCATCACAGCCCTGCTCGGTGAGAACGGCGCCGGTAAAAGCACCCTGATGAGCATCCTGGCCGGTCAGCTCGTTCCCGATAGCGGCGCCATTTTCATTGATGACCGCAAAGTGAACCTCAGCAGTACCCGCAGTGCCATCGGTTACGGGATCGGCATGGTCTACCAGCATTTTAAATTGATTGAAGCCATGACCGTTGCAGAGAACATCTTTCTGGGTCAGGAGGCCGGGCCGCTTCTAAACCGCAACTTGATGCGGGATCGGGTCCTTGAGCTCTCCAATGCTTCCGGTCTGGAAATCGATCCGGATGCTAAAGTTGCAACTCTCTCCATGGGTGAAAAACAACGGGTTGAAATTCTACGGCTGCTCCACCGGGACAGCCGTATTCTTATTTTCGATGAACCCACCGCGGTCCTGACACCACCGGAAATCGAACTGCTTTTCCGGGCCTTGAAACAGATGTCACGCCAGGGCAAGGCCATTATCTTCATCAGCCATAAGCTTGCCGAAGTGCTCGCGCTGGCGGATGAAATAGCCATTTTGCGGCGGGGGGCCCTGACTGAAAAAATGGTTGCCGGGGAGGTGACTTCCCGGGCCGAACTGGCCCGTAAAATGGTGGGCCGGGAGGTAATTCTGCAAGTGGACCGATGCCCGCTGGAGCCCCGGCAGCGGGTCCTTAACATCAACAACTTCACGGACGACGTCCTGCAGGATATGAATCTGGAACTGCGTCAGGGCGAAATTCTAGGCCTGGTGGGTGTGGCCGGCAATGGACAAAAACGGCTCGTTGAAATTGTCTGCGGTCTCCATCGGCCAACCACCGGGAACATCTCCATTTTCGGAAAACAGTGGCAGAAATTTTATCGAACGACCAACCGGGACAATCTGTTAAGCTACATTCCCGAGGACCGCCAGGGGCTGGCCACCTGCCCGCAAATGAACCTTCTGGACAATTTTTTAATCACTACCCGACACGCATTTTGTACCGGCCCCTGGTTACTGAAAAAGGCCGCCCGGGAAAAAGCGGCAGACCTGATAAAGGCTTTCGATGTCCAGCCCGGCCGCATGAACGCAACTGCCCGACAGTTATCCGGCGGCAACTTGCAGAAGCTGGTTCTGGCTCGGGAATTCTTCCGGCGACCGCGCTTGATTGTAGCCGAACAGCCTACCCAGGGCCTGGATATAGGGGCCACTGAAGAGGTCTGGAACCTGCTGCTGCAGGCCCGTGACCGCGCCGGAATTCTCCTGGTGACCGGAGACTTGAAAGAAGCTCTCTCCCTGTCTGACCGCGTTGCGGTGATCTACTCAGGAAAACTGGTGGACACGTTTCCGGTTGCCGACGCCGGGAAAGTTGAGCAGATCGGCCTGATGATGGCCGGCCTGCAGCATTGATACCGCCAATGGCTGACAGACCCTGAAGCACATATTAATCTATTGACATTAATCCCTAATTGTGAGTTATGATACTTTTTTTTAATATTTGAATATTTTTCTTTTCGTCCCTCTAAATGCCTGCTGAAAGAATTCCACGCACTCGACGAAAACTCTGGATGTCAGTCATAAAATACTAAGGAGGTTCACGGTGTTTAGTTTTGAGTCAATAACCGCCAATAATGGCTGGGCCATGGCCCTTGCCGGCGCCTTGATTGTCATGACAGGGCTGTCGGTCCTGTCCTTTATTATTTCCCAGCTCCACCGGCTGGTGGAAGTTATTGAAAAAAAAGAGGCCGCGCCCGAGGCGGCCGACCCTGACAGGATTCCCGAAATTTTTCCAGAAAACCTCGAAAAAGTTGCGGCGCTTTATGAACCGCTTGTCAAACAGCTGCCGGAAAGTTTCGGTCTGGAAGCGCTGTACGCGCTCACCCAGAAAAATAATTATCCCCATCCCCACCTGACCATCCGGGCCTTTCGTGAGGCCGGTATCCTGATATCGCAGGGAGAAGGTCAATTTGCTTGGAAATCTATCACATAGAGTCATTAAGGAAACAGATTAAATGGACCTGCTAGTTCAATTTTTATCCAACACCGGCTATTACCTGGCAGACTGGCGCCATGTGACTATGATCCTGGTGGGCTGCCTTTTTCTATACCTGGCCATTGCCAAACAGTATGAACCCCTGCTGCTGCTGCCTATCGGCTTTGGCGTCCTGGTGGGAAACGTGCCCTTCTTCAAAGGCTTCGGACTCGGCATCTACGAGCCGAACAGTGTCCTGCACTACCTCTATTTCGGGGTCACCACCGGTCTTTACCCTTCCATCGTTTTTCTGGGACTGGGGGCCATGACCGACTTTTCATCACTGCTGGCTCGCCCTAAGCTTATGCTGTTGGGGGCGGCGGCCCAGATGGGCATCTTTTTTACCCTGCTCAGCGCCCTGGGCCTCGGCTTCTTACCCAAGGAGGCCGCTTCGATTGCTATTATTGGTGGTGCCGACGGGCCGACATCCATTTTCTTGACAGCCAAACTGGCCCCGCATTTAATCGGGCCCATCGCCATTGCCGCCTACTCTTACATGGCGCTCATTCCCATCATCCAGCCGCCGATCATGCGACTGCTCACCACCCGGGAGGAACGGCTGATCCGCATGTCCGAACCTCGCCAGCCATCCAAAAAAGAGTTGCTGATTTTTCCCGTGGTTGGTCTGCTGTTGTGCTGCTTTCTCGCCCCGGCATCGATTCCCCTGCTGGGAACGTTTTTCTTCGGTAATATCATGAAAGAGTCGGGTGTCGTTGACCGCCTGGCAAAAACCGCCAGCAGCGCCATCATAGACACCGCCACTATTTTTCTGGGTCTCACGGTAGGAGCCAGCACCCAGGGCGACGTTTTCCTGACTGGAAAATCCGTCGGTATATTTTTCCTCGGCGCGGTTGCCTTCAGCATTGCGACAGCTTCCGGTGTCCTTTTCGCCAAACTTATGAACCTTTTTTCGAAAGAAAAAATCAACCCGCTGCTGGGGGCCGCTGGCGTATCCGCGGTTCCCGGTTCGGCCCGCGAGGTTCACCTGACCGGCCTGAAAGAAGACCCGACCAACTTTCTGCTCATGCATGCCATGGCCTGTAATTCATCCGGTGTCATTGGTTCAGCCATCTGCGCTGGTATTCTCTGGAGCTTTATGGTGTAAACCGATCGGTGTGGCAGATAACCGCCTGCGGCACCTTTGAGGTGCTACCTAAAATGTAAAGCATCTTGGCCCAGAGGACTATGCTTTGGATTACCCTGTCGAACGAATCGGCAGGGCTTTTGTATTTCAGAAACAGATACTCAGTTTTCGCCACTGGATTCATGCCGCATTGCGTTATAAAGGGCTGCTCGCCGATTTATACGGACATATCGTGACAGCTCGGCTAAAACCGCAACAAATAGTGTATCAATCCTATTTGCCTACTATATCTTGTGTTTCTCTTCGCGCAAACCCTTGGTGCTCTAGGGCTCGCGGGCCGACCGCCTGATTGCCCGTATATGGCCCGATCACACCCGCCCGCATACTGTTGTATGCCTTTCCCTGATTTTGCATTTGGGGCTAAATAGCGTGTTTTTCGCCCCTTTTTTCACTAAAAACAGACCTTCTGGCCACTTTTTACCCTTACGGGACTTTTGCACCTGAGAATCTACGCTAGCAGATGAACGAGAGGGTGATCCGGTTTTGCAGGCGCCTGAATAAAAAAGCCCGGTACCCTTTTCAGGCACCGGGCTAAATCTTCACCACCCTGCAAGATGAGGCTCCCCTACTTTTTGTCGTTATCCTCCAGGAATCCTTCCCGCCTTAAAAGATCCTGGTACCAACATGAAAACTCAAACATACCCCGACTCGCATCATCGCCGTTTACAATCCCATGGCAAATCTCAAAGACCCCCTTGCCATAGGCCGTTGAATACTCTTCATGGGAGCAGATTTGCAAAAATTCCCGTACAAGTTGCTGGGTCGTTCGCTTGGTCTTATCCGTCCGGATATCGATAGGATCCTTGGGTTCTTCAAAAGGATCCCACTGTTCATAGCCTCTTTTAAGGATGTATTTTTGCCCTCTGGGTGACATGGTATCAAATATGGCCTTTTTTCTAGCGGCCTCTTCTTCCGGTGTAAGATTACTCATTCTCACCCTCCATACGTTCCTGGCTCTTTTCGGCCGCCTCTTTAAGACCCAGGTACTCATCATCATAATCCGTCAATAGCGCCATTGAAAGTGGCACCAGCATCTCCCCCATGGTTGTAAATCTGGATTTCAGATCCGCCACCAGGGCATTCGAAAGGTCTATCAGGGCCGACAGGATACGGTCCAGGTTGGCGGTCGGGTATGCCTCCCCCTCGGAAAAGCCCGACAAACCACAGGTATGTGCCTTGCCGCCAATGGCTGTAGGCACCCCATATAACCGGCAGGTAATTGGCCGGAAATCATAAAGGTCGCACAAATCCTGGTTGTTTAAAAGCGCGCACCGCACTTTTTCGGCCGCAATCTGCTCCAAGATTTCTTCATCCTTGCGTCCCTCTTGAAGCAGCTTGTGAGCCTTCTTTTTAATTTTATGTACTTTTCGATCAGACCGGTTGGCCCGCTCCAGAAGCGGCTCTCGTTTTTCACCCGTAAACGCTGTCTTGAATTTATGATTGATATACAGAGCCTCAATCAGAGTCAAATCGAAAAGCGCATGGCAGCAGTCCGCGCATCCCACCTTACATTTCACACAATCTGCGTGGTCATTTTTAACCCGATCAAAGGCCTCTTCCGCAGCTGTAACCAGCTCCTCGTACTTATCAAAGTACGGCTTAAAATCAAAATCCATGCTGTCCATCCTGTTTGTCATTATGAGAGTTCTTAATAATATATTGTTTTGTTGATATAAGACGGCAATGTTTCACGTGAAACATTATTTCCCGATACAAAACTGACTGAATATGCGCCCCAGAATATCCTCTTTTAAATGCCGGCCCAGTATTTCATCCAATCCGGACAGACACTCCGCCAGGTCCAGGGCGGTCAATTCTCCAGGGTCTTCTCTTTCCACACTCTTTAAGGCCGCCTCGGCGGCCGTCAGGCTTTTCGCTATCAAGTTTTTCTGTCGTAAATTTGGTGCAAAGTCAACTTCCTTCTCTGCTTGTTCACCCCCTGCCACAAAGTCATAAATGGCATCTTCCAGGAAATCAAGGCCTTCTCCGTGGAGTGCAGATACCCGCAAGGATTTATATACAGACCACTCTGGCGGAATTGACGTGCGCCTGTCCACCTTCTCAAGGTCTCTCTTATTAATAACAATGAATAGCGGTTTGTCCTTAACTTTTTTGAAAATCTTAAAATCCTCTGCCTGTATCCCCCGCCCTTCTTCCACAACAAATAAGATCAGATCCGCGTTTTCAATATTTCTTAAGGTCTTTTCAATACCGATGATCTCAACCGGGTTTTCGGTTTTCTGAAGACCCGCCGTGTCAACGATGAGTACCGGAATCCCACGTATATTTATAAAGTCCTCAACCACATCACGCGTTGTCCCGGGGATATCCGTAACGATCGCCCGGTCTTCTCTGACCAGGCAGTTCATCAGGCTGGATTTACCTACATTGGGTCGTCCGACCACCGCTAGTTTCAGGCCATCTCTGAAAATGCGCCCTTCCTGAAACCGGTCAATTAATTTTTGTAGCGGATCCAGAATACCTGTTTTTAATTCAGTAATTTCTTCGGCGACTTGGCCGCCCGTTTCTATATCCTCGGGAAAGTCAATCCGGGCTTCATTGATGGCAATGAGGCGTTTGACATTTTCCCCAATCCGCTCTATTTCCAGGCGCATTTGTCCGGCCATCTGGGCGTTGGCCATATCAGCGGATGCGGTGGTTTTAGCATTTATCAAATCAATAACGGCTTCAGCTTGAGTGAGATCAATGCGGCCGTTTAAAAAGGCGCGTCGTGTAAATTCTCCGGGCGCGGCTAGCAGGGCGCCCTGTTTTAAAACCGCCTCAAGGATATTATTGAGAACAACCGGTCCGGCGTGAGCGTTGATCTCCACCACATCTTCACCGGTGTAGGTTTTGGGGGCGCGCATGATGGCCAACAGCACTTCATCGATCCGGCTGCCGTCCTCCGGGTGAACGACCACGCCATATCTCAGTCGGTGGGATTTAAAGGTACTCTCCCAAGCTGGGTCGGTTTCTTCGGGGGTCAGACGACTGTTTTTGCTTCTGAATAGCACCCGGGATATCCTGACAGCGTCCGGGCCGGAAAGCTTGACAATACCGACCCCGCCAAATCCCCGGGGCGTACAAATTGCAGCGATAGTGGAGCGGTTCATTTGCATGCACGGCGCTTTTTAAGGCCGCCTTTTAGGGCTGCTGCGGTGCTTTTTAGGCAGCACCACAAGTTTTCTTAAAAAACCGTTTCCCATACTTTTGGTGATCACATCGCGATCGTCTTTCAGGGCCAGATGAATGATGCGCCGGTCGTGGGCGTTGAGTTGTCCAAGGGTGGCCGGCTTGCCGCTTTTTATAGCTTTATTGGCGGTGCGCTCTGCAAGGCTTTCCAGGTTTTTCCTCTTTTTAGCCAGATACCCGCCCACATCGATACTGACCCGAACGCGTTCTTTGCTGTTGCGGTTAACGACTTTTTCGACGAGGTATTGTATGGCTTCGAGTGTCTGCCCTCTTTTACCGATAAGCATACCCGCCTTGCCACCCGCGATTTCGAATGAAATCCGCTTTCCGTCATCCCGGGTACTGATGCTGGTGCCGGCCGTGATGCCTTCCGCAATTCTCTCTAACGCGTCCCGGCCGGCCCTGCCAGCGTCACTAAACTTTCCGGGTTCTATTACTGTGTTTTCTTCAACCTCGGCATTTTGCGTGTTGTCTAGCCGTGATTCGTCTCTATCTGTCTGTTTTTCTTTCGAAAGTACTCGAATTACGGCCTTTTTAACTCCAACAAGCCCAAAAATTCCAGTGGATCCTTCCGTGATAACAGTAAAATTTAAATATTCTTCTTTTATATCAAGTTGTTGGCAGGCAGCCGCAACCGCCTGTTCAACCGTACTGCCCGAAAACTCAACCCCAGACGACATGTATCCTCCGTCTTTATGCGAATTTTTTCTGTATGTAATACTGCTGGGAGATGGATAACACGTTATTTACCAGCCAGTACAAGACGAGACCAGAAGAAAAATTAATAAAGATGAATGTGAAGACAATCGGCATCAGCATCATCATCTTGGCCTGGGCGGGATCTCCCATGGGTGGCGACATTTTCTGCTGTAAAAACATAGTGGCGCCCATGATCAGCGTAAGAACCGGAATACCGTAAGGCGGCTCCATAAAGGGTATGCTGAATCCGAAATTGAAAAGCCGATCCGGCGCAGACAGGTCATTAATCCAGCCGATAAAAGGTGCGTGCCGCAGTTCGATGGCCTCGTAGAGCATCCGGTAAAGCGCGAAAAAAACGGGGATCTGCACCACCATCGGCAGACAGCCGCCCATGGGATTTATCTTGTAGGTTCGATAGAGCCCCATGATCTCTTCATTCTGTTTCTTTTTATCGTCTTTATACTTTTCCCGGATTCCCGTGATGAGCGGCTGAACGCGTTTCATCTCGCTCATTGATTTGTAACTCTTGGACCCCAGAGGCCAAAGAATAATTTTTATAATAATGGTGATCAGTATAATCGCCAGCCCATAGTTAGGAACCACGCTGTAAATCATATTCATGAACTGCAGGCAAGGTTTGGCCAGAATATCAAACATTCCGAAATCGATCAGGTTGCCAAGTCCTTTACCAGCTGCGTTGAGAAGGTCTATCTGTTTGGGGCCAAAGAAGAGCTGGTGTTTAAGCGTCACCTGTTTGCCGGGCTCGATTTTGATAGCCGGGTGTACATACTTGCTCTTCAGCACCTCTTTAGTGGCACCAAGAACCAGGCGGGCATCACTTTTTACGTCGGTGAGTAAGCTGGTGAGAAAATAGCGGTCCTGCAGCGCAATCCATTCTATATTGCCGGCATAGCTGTTTTGTTTCTCAATACTCTTGATCTTGATCTGTTCAAGCTCGCCGTTAATATAAGCGCTCGGTCCTTCGAAAGCATAGGAGGTTTTTTGGGGCGCGGCACCCACCAGTTCCAGCGCCATCTGTTCTTCTATTGTACCCGATGAGCGGTTGATGATGTCCACATCCAGATCGATCAGGTATTTCCCGGGATTAAAGGTGTATGTCTTAATTACCTCAATGCCGTCTTCCCCCATCCAGGAAAAAGCAATGCTCTCTTTTTCACCGGATACAGACACGCTGCTAGGCGTGCTGCCGGCCATAAACAATGCCTTTTGCAATCCCCCCAGGCGGCTGTCTTTAAAATTTATAAGGGCGGTACCCCCTTTGATAATTCCAGGGATCAGTTCAAGCATGGTGCCGCTTTCCCCCACGACGTCATTGTAGTCTTTGAGTCTAAAACTGGTGATGGCGGCCCCGCGCTCGCTAAGCCGGGCTTCAAATTTATCCGTGGAAACAGTGATTATCCGGGGATCGCGTGTGTCCTGCACCGGAGCTGCCTTGACAGCGGACTCGGCTGCCGGGGCTTGTGTTGAATGTGTGTCGGCGGCTTCCGTGCTGCTGGGAGCCGGTGTATCTGTCGGCTGTGTTTCCGCCTGTTGCTGCGGGGCCTGTTCCACCGGCTTTTTTTCAACAAAAAAAGCATCCCATATAAAAAAAACTAGAAACGATAGGCCAATGGCCATAATCAGTCTTACCTGCTCCATGCTCTTCTCCTGGTGTCATTCAATACGAAATGCGACCCGGTAATATTGGTTGTATTGAATGACGCTAATGGTCCTTCTTTCAGTTTGAAATCAAGTCTCTTCCGGATCCTGGTGCGACGGTAGAGGGTCATAGCCACCCCTGTGGAAAGGGTGGCACCGGGCTATTCTTTTTATAGACAGGTAACAACCTTGCAAAACACCGTATTGACAGATGGCCTGGTAGCTGTATTCAGAACAGGTGGGGTAAAATCGGCAATTGCGACCCAGGTAGGGTGAAATTGCCACCTGATAAACCCTAATTAGAATTAGCGCAAGTTTTGTGATGGTCGGTTCTCCGCAATAACCTTAAAAATATCATCCAGGGACTTCTCGGCCTGTTTCCGGGATGCCGCCCCGGCACTGGGCCGGGCAATGATATTGATGTCCCAAGCGCTCCCCAGTCTGCGACGATTAAGTCGAAAAAATTCCCGGCACATCCTTTTTAAGCGATTTCGGGTGACCGCCGTCCCCACCTTTTTGGAAACGGTGATACCCAGGCGTGACCGTGCCCCCAACCTCTTTTTATAAATACAGAGAAAGTATTTTTTGTGGCACTTTTCTCCGGCCCTGGAAAGAGACAGGTAGTCGCCTCTTTTCAGGAGCCTTTCTTTTTTGGGGTACCCGTATTCCGACATGGCTTTGATCAGGGGGATTATAGGGCCGCCGCGGGCATCGTCCTGAAAAAAAGAATTTCCTGCGGTCAAATGCGAAAAAAGAATCCACCATGGGGCGCATTCTTTTTTCTTGGTGTTAATGAGATTATAATCCGGGCAATTAACAGGCGAGCCGGGCTCTGCCCCGGGCCCTTCTCCGGTTAATAATTCGCCGTCCGGCTTTGGTTGACATCCGCTTTCTGAAACCGTGCGTCCGGGCCCTCTTGATTCTGCTTGGTTGAAATGTTCTTTTCATTTTTCCGCTTCCCTTTAACCTTTATCCATTTCACGTTTTTCCAACGGTTTGGGTCAATCCGTTTTTGTTGGTCCACTACAATCGATCACCATATACATATACATTTGCACCTGTCAAGATCGAAGTTTGATATTTTAGGCCTGGTTTTCGAAAATATCAAATTCCTCCATGTAAAATTCCTTGTGAGGATAAATGATCACCGGTTTTCCGGTGATCTGCTCGAGCAGGATAATGATCCGATTCTCTTCGTCATGCAGGTAGTCCGCAATCTGGGGATTGACCCGCAGGGTAAAGCGTTCCCCGGTCATATCCTGTGCGGCGCGCAAAACTTCCCGGAAAATATTAAAACAAATGGTGCGCCGGGATATCTGATAGCCGGCCCCGTCGCAATAAAAGCAGGGCTCACATAAAAGACTGGTCAGTGACTTTTTAACCCGCTTGCGGGTCATCTGGATCAAACCCATTTCAGAAAACGGCAAAATGTTGATCTTACTGCGATCTTTCTTCAGCGCTTCCTTGAAGGCGTTATAGATCTTATCCTGATTGGACTTTTTCTCCATGTCGATAAAATCTATGATAATGAGGCCGCCGATATCCCGCAGCCTGACCTGGTAGGCAATCTCTTTGAGCGCTTCCAGGTTGGTCTTTACAATGGTCTCTTCGAGATTGTGTTTGCCGACGTACCGACCGGTATTGACGTCAATGGAGACCAGCGCCTCGGTTTGCTCGATGACGATATAACCGCCGGATTTAAGCCACACCTTTTTCTGCAGGGCCCTGGAGATATCCCCTTCGAGGTTGTAGGCATCGAAGATGGGCTCCCCCCCCTCGTACAGTTCAATGGAATTTTTCAGGCCGGGCATAAACGTTTCAATAAATTTATTAATGGTATCATAAGCGCTCTTTGAATCGATAATCAGCCGCTCAGCCTCACTGGTCATTAAATCCCTGAGGGCTCGCAGGCTTACATCGAGCTCTTTGTGCAACAACGCGGGGGCTGGGGCGGCCTGATATCGCTTGAGAATGTTTTTCCACAGATTGTTGAGGAATTTCATCTCCCGGGACATTTTTGCACTGTCGATCCCCTCGCTGGCTGTCCGGGCAATATAACCTATCCGGTCTTCCCTGAACGCTGCGACCATCTCTTTCAACCGGCTTCTTTCCTCTTCGTCCTCTATTTTCCGGGAAACGCCGATGTGGTCGGAGGTGGCCATTAGCACGAGGTATCTGCCCGGCAGGGAGATATGGCTGGTGACCCGGGCCCCCTTGGTACCGATGGGAGATTTGGCCACGTGAACCAAAATTTCCTGCCCTTCCCTGAGGAGTTCCTCAATGTGTTTTTCCCGGTCAACGGCACTTTCAAGGCGTTCATCATCATCCGGTTTCAGCGCCTCGGCTTCATCCTCCGCGTCATCTGAACCAAACGCCTTCTCGAAATCGTCTAAGTTGTAACAGCTTTCATCGACGACATCATTCACGTGCAGGAACGCCGCCTGCGACAGCCCGATATTCACAAAAGCGGCCTGCATGCCCGGTAGGACCCTCTGCACGCGCCCCTTATATATGTTTCCGGCTATATCCGAGCCGTCTTTTCTTTGAACAAACAATTCCACAATGGTCCCATCCTCCTGGATGGCGACCCGGGTCTCGTGTTCCGCAACATTGACGATCAGTCTTCGATACATACTTTTCCTGCTATTCCAAAATACTTTTAAGTTTCTAAGGCTTACTTTGTTCCTGTGCCCAGTTTTACGATTCGCGCCGTCTGTATACAACCAGCATCAAGATTGAAAACGCTGTTGATCACCTGGGCCGGCCGGATGATTTTACCGGAATCCATTTTAAGACTTAACGATAACTCTTTTTCGGATGAAATTGCAATATTTTCAACCATTTTTTTAAGATCGAGCTCCTTGAGGCGGCCTTTTTTTCCAGCCTTTTTATAGATCCATTCCGGGGCCTTTAAAAATTCATCCAGCCGGCTGCCATCGAAGTGCCCATTTATCAGGGCGACGGTGTAGTGCACCGGGAGCTCTCGGGCTTTTTTATTTTTGCGCGCTGGAAAGATGCCCTGGACCTCCAGACCCCGGGGCAGTTCCCGGTTGAGCCGGACGATGATCGCTTTCGCGCCCGCATCTTCCGGAATCGAAATATTGAAAAACTCTTCCAGGCTTTCCACCCCCAAAGGCAAGGTATCCAGGAATGAAATTTTCGCTTTGGGATGATGTCCCCGGGTGAATTTAACCACGACCCCGGCTCTTTTGAGGGCCCGTGTAAAAATACTGGCCATTTCCAGGTGACCTAGAAACCGGGCATCGCCGGTCTTTGAAAAGTAGACCGTTGTCGCCCGGAAATGATCATCGTCACCGGAAACGTCATCCGGCGTGTTTTCCAGGTTGCCGGCTTCATCGGATGAAAGCCGCGGTTCGATCTTATCAAAATCACAGACGCCGCAATCATTGCATTCGCCGTTGCGGCAGTCGTAGGATGTTTGCGTTCCAACCGCCTGCCGCCACTCATGCTGTAAAAAAGTCCGGGAAACACCAATATCGACAATATCCCAAGGCAACGGTTCTTCCAGGGCCCGCTCTCTCTGGGTATAAAAGTCAACATCGATATCGTTTTCCGCTATGGCCGCCTGCCAGAGATCAAGCCTTAATTTATCGCCCCAGCCATCAAATCGGCACCCTTTGTGATAGGCACTTACCAGCAGCCGGCTGAGCTTGCGGTCGCCCCTTGACCAGAGGCCCTCCAGCAGGCTTATCTCGGGATTCTGCCACTTGAACTGGATGCCCGGCATTTTCAACTCCCCCCGCAAGTACGCCAGATTTTCGCGTGATTTTTCGAGGGAGATCTGGGGGGACCATTGAAACGGTGTGTGTGGTTTGGGAATGAACGTACCAACACTTACATTCATGTTGCGCCTGCCCCGTTGGCCGGATTTCTGCTTCCGCAGCGCTTTCACGAGCCGGATAATTTCATCCAGATCTTCCCGGGTCTCGGTGGGCAGCCCGGTCATAAAATAGAGCTTGACCAGCTTCCACCCCAGGGAAAAGGCATCGTCCACCGTGCCCAAGATATCTTCCCGGGTGATATTTTTATTGATGACATCTCTCAATCTCTGGCTGCCGGCTTCCGGCGCAATGGTAAAACCGGTCTTGCGCACCTTTTTTATCAGCCGCATCAGTTCCGGTGTCAGGGTTCCGGCCCGCAAAGAAGGCAGGGAGATGGCAATGTGTTCATTTTCGCAGGTTGCCATCAAGTTTTCCATAAGAGCTGTGATCTGGCTGTAATCGCCGGTGCTCAGCGACAAAAGCGAGAGATCCTCGTAGCCGGTCTTTGAAAGGCCGGTCCGGGACAGGTTCACAAGGTTGTGGGCCGACCTTTCTCTCACCGGCCGATAGATCATGCCGGCCTGGCAGAAACGACAGCCCCGGGTGCACCCCCGGGAAAGTTCAAGTCTCAAACGGTCATGCACCGGCCGCCCGAGTGGAATCAGGGGTGCCGTGGGGAAGGGTGCCCGGTCAAGGTCAGCCACGATGGTTCTTTTTATGGCTGTCTTATCCGTTTTTTCCGGTATCAAACTCTGAAGGCCGTTTTCATCATACGTTACCCGGAAAAAAGAGGGTATATAAACACCCTCGATACGGTCCCACTGTTTGAGCAGTTCCTCTTTATCCCCTGGCCCGGACCTTTTCCATTCAAGCCAGGCGGCAGTCATTTTCAGGATGACCTGTTCACCATCGCCAATAACCATCGCATCGAAAAAGTCTGCCACGGGCTCTGGATTGCACACACAGGGCCCACCGGCAATGATAAGGGGAAAAGAAGCGTCCCGCTCCCGCGCGTAAAAAGGAATCCGACCGAGTTCCAGCATGGTTAGAATGTTGGTATAGTTCAACTCATACAACAGGCTGAACCCGATGATATCCATTTTGTCCAGGGGCGTGCGGCTTTCGAGGGTGGCCAGTGGTATGCGGGCGCCTCTCAATTGGGCCTCCATGTCGGTTCCCGGCGCGAAAACCCGCTCTGCAAAAATGTCTTTTTCAGCGTTGAGAAGATGGTAGAGAATCTGCATTCCGAAATGAGACGTCCCGATCTGGTAGAGATCGGGAAAAGCGAGTGCCATTTTCAGCTCCACATCCCGGGGGTCTTTGTGAGCACTGTTGATCTCATTGCCAAGATACTGGCTCGGCTGCTCTACAAAGGGCAGTAGGTCTTGAACGCTTTTGGGGGGCATGTTATGAATTTTACCAAATTAGAAACGCGTTGCAGTTTCGCCTCGTGCATCCTTATTCAGGTGTCTTTAACAAGGCATTCATCAATATCTATCTGACTGTTTCTAATCAATATCCTTAAACGTGGTTGATAGTTTTTATAAAACCGTAGCATCAGCCCGGAGTCATCGTAATCGTTTTTACAAGGTCCCGGCCAACAATATACTCAAATTAAAACGGTGCTGGCTTAAATAGAAACATTGACAATTTATCTGTGAATTCCAAAACAACTTTTATCTATAAATTTTCATATGTTGTGGTCAGAAACGATCCATGAGATTTCAGTATGGCATATTATTCTGTTTTGATGTACGCGGGTGCACTTGAAAATTTATTGAAAAAGGATCTTAGATGACAGAAAAACAAGTGGCAAGCAACAAAAACCTCCGTATTTTTTGCATATTATGCCTTGTTTTCATGTTTTTCGGTACCTTTGGCCCATCGGTTTGCCTTGCTGAAAAATATAACCGTGAAACCGCAGTTGTCAAAACAGTCAAGCGGGTGGGCCCGGCGGTTGTCAACATCAGCTCCGAGTATGAAACCCGCCAGCAACGCAACCCCTTCAGCTCGTTTGGTATGGACCCGGGTTTTGACCGGTTTTTCAAAGACTTCTTCGACCACGGGTATAACCGTCAGGAAAAGCGAACCAACCTTGGCTCCGGTGTTATCATAGACGGCCAGCGCGGCTTCATCTTGACCAACGCGCATGTCATCACCCGCGCCGGCACTATTACGGTTACCCTTAAAGATGAGCGTGAATTCGACGCCCGGATCGTGGGGGCGGACCCGGATTCCGACCTGGCCGTTTTGAAGATTGACGCTAAAGATGCCCTGCCGGATATTCAAATGTCCCGCAGTGACGACCTGTTGATCGGTGAAACGGTTATCGCCATCGGCAACCCCTTTGGGTTTTCCCACACGGTTTCCACGGGGGTCATCAGTGCGATCAATCGGAGCGTCAGAACCGAGGCCCGCACCTTCCATGATTTTATCCAGATCGACGCACCGATCAACCCGGGCAATTCCGGCGGTCCGCTTTTAAATATAAATGGCGATCTGATTGGCATCAATACCGCCATATACGCCAGTGCCCGCGGCATCGGCTTCGCGATCCCGATTAACAAGGCCCGGAGAATTGTAAATGACCTGATCGCCTACGGTGAAGTTATCCAGGCCTGGATCGGCCTGCTGGTTCAAGACCTGAACCGGGAGCTGGTGGAATACTACAAGATCCCCACCGGCAAAGGCGTCATTGTGGAATCGATCTCCCCAAAAGGGCCCGCGGAACAGGCCGGTATAAAAAGCGGTGATATCATCATGAAAATAAACAACCGGCCGGTTCCATCGAACAGCGCGTTTCAGGATATCATGCGGGGGGTTTCCGCCGGACAGAAACTGCGGATCCAACTCAAGCGCCGGGATAAGTTCCTGTCGGTTGCGGTAGACGCCAAGGTCTTTCCGCCCGAACGGGCCCTGGCCCTGGCCACACGCCTGCTCGGGGTCTCTGTCGTGAACCTCGATGCAAAAACCCGCCGGAAACAGCGCATTGCAGCCGAATCGGGTGTACTGATCACCGAACTTCGCAACGGCACCTACCTTGCCAGAATCGGTGCCGGTCCGGGAGATGTTATCCGCCGAATTGATGATTTCGAGATTAACACCATTGAAGATTTTAAGACGGCGATTATAAAATTCCGCCGGAAAAAATCCGTGGTGCTGCTGCTGCAGCGCGGGCACCGGGGGTACTATATAACCGTCGAGCTATAGCGTTTGCGGGCGTAATTTTTCGATTGCACAGATTATGCGGTACAAATTCTAATGCCCGCGGCATTATCGTCTGACCGGGCAAACGCTATGTATGGTGTCGGCTGAAATTGTGTCGCTGCAGACTCTATAACGCTTACGGGTTTCAGCCGAAATCGTAATCGGGATCGAAATCGGGTCTGGAATCGTCATGCGGAAATCGATTTCGATACCGATTATTAAACCAAAACTTGCATGAAACCCAAATGTTAAGTCTATAAGCTATCTGAAAAATGGAAACGTCATATTAGGGAGAATGTATCAATGACACGCGAAAAAATAGCAAAACTACTGGGCTCCGCAAACCCGGCGGATAATGTCCTTATCAAAGGGTGGGTCAGAACCCGGCGGGATTCAAAAGGCTTTTCCTTCCTGGAAATCAATGACGGCTCCTGCCTGAAGAATATCCAGGTGATTGCCGATGAGGCTCTTGCCAACTATGAAGATATCCGGAAAATCACCACGGGGTCCGCGGTGGCGATAGCCGGCCAACTGGTTGAATCCAAGGGAAAGGGTCAGAGCTGGGAAATTCAGGCGGCGGTGGTGACGATCATCAATCTCGCTCCGGACGATTTTCCCCTGCAGAAAAAAAGACACACCGATGAATTTTTAAGAACCATCGCCCACCTGCGCCCGCGGACCAACAAATACGGCGCTGTTTTTCGCATCCGTTCAGAACTTGCCTTTGCGGTACATAAATTTTTCAGGGAGCGGGATTTTCGCTATATTCATACCCCGATCATCACCGGATCTGATTGCGAAGGCGCCGGCGAGCTTTTCCGGTTGACCACCCTTCAGCCGGACCAGGTACCGGTAAAAAGAGGCCTTGCCGACTATTCAGGCGACTTTTTCGGAACCGAAGCCAACCTGACCGTCTCCGGTCAGCTTTCGGCGGAAATGCTGGCCCTGTCGCTGGGGGATGTATACACGTTCGGTCCCACTTTCCGGGCGGAAAATTCCAACACCAGCCGACACGTGGCCGAGTTCTGGATGGTGGAGCCGGAAATGGCTTTCTGCGACCTGGCCGGCAACATGCAACTGGGAGAAGATCTAATCAAGTTTCTGGTTGCCTGGATTATCGACAACTGTGCCGAGGACCTGGACCTTTTTGCCCGGTTTGTGGACAAGACCCTGATGCCCACGCTGGACAACATTGTCTCTTCGGAATTTGTCCGCCTGCCCTACACGGATGCCGTAGAAATTCTAACCAAATCCGGAAAGAAATTTGACTACGACGTCTCCTTCGGGAAAGACCTCCAGTCTGAACACGAGCGGTATCTCTCCGAACAGCACTTCAAAAAGCCGGTTATTCTCTACGACTATCCCAAAGAGATAAAACCGTTTTACATGCGCCGGAATGATGATGACCGCACTGTGGCGGCCATGGATGTACTGGTTCCGCGAATCGGTGAAATTATCGGCGGCAGCCAGCGCGAGGAGCGCCTGGATGTTCTTGAGCACGGCCTGGAAGAAACCGGGATGTCAACGGAGCCCTACTGGTGGTACCTGGATGCCCGTCGCTTCGGCAGCGTGGAGCACAGTGGTTTTGGCATGGGGTTTGAGCGCGTTCTGATGCTGGTGACAGGCATCTCCAATATCCGGGACGTGATTCCCTTTCCACGGACACCCGGAAGTATTGAGTTTTAGTTTTGATCTAAACCCTCCACCTCTAATGGAAGACCCTGCGAGGTTCTATCGATCCGGAGAGAAAACTGTTCTTTTAAGTTAGCCCCCTTCGAGGGGGCTTCCGGTTGCCTCCCGCTCTGCGGGAGGAGCCTCACTCGGCCAGTTTCAAATTTTAAACCGGCTGGGTGAAAATCATCGGTTTTTGTAGGGATGCCCGCCAGGTGTGTGGTCGGCTCAAAAAATTGGTGTTGCTTTAAATAAACCATGGTTGCCCAAATGGGCCGGTGTGGTGTTTACTCTTTCAGGCAGCGCAGTTTGGCCAGGTCCTCAGCATACCCATAAAGGTGCAGCCCCTTGCTCTCAACAACCATTTCACCGTCCTTCACCCCAATTTCACCCGCCATGTACTCCTTGAGATTTTGAATCCCGGCCAGGTTGGCCGGCAGGCCGCCCCACAGGTCCCAGGAGCGAAAATAGACAAAAAAATTGAGGGTTTCATCCTGGATACGGGTGTCGATCGATCTCAGGCAGGGGGGATCGAGCAGGGTACAATCCGAAGGGTGAGCCACCTGCAGCACCATCTGATTGTTGCGCTGCCCGTGTTTTTTATAGGTCTGGATAATCCACTCGATCTGGTTGAGATAGAGCTGCCCCCCCTCTTCGAAGACGGCCGCGCCATCCACTTCGCGCTTGTCGATGATTTCATCGTTTTTTTCTTCCCACCAGGCCAGCTTGTCACCGGTAATGGGCGCCCGGGTTAGCCTTTCGCCGTACGTGTAGGATTCACCGATCTCTTTTTCGCCGGTCATTAAATACTCGATATAGGATCTTTCGTAACCCTCTCCCCCGTAAATATAGCCTTCTTCGACGGGATTGGGAATGCCGCAGGCCGGCGGAATATCGGGAATGACCGGCTGGGTGCCGGGGTATTTCACGTGGCCGCAAAAGTAATCGTATTCCAGCCGGGTCTGCCCGGCGTAAGATCCGCGATCGATGGTGAACCTGCGCCCATTGTCAAGGATATCGTGAACAGCCTGAAACCAGAGGTCCGGCAGATCGCGCGCCTGAATAAAGTGAATATTCATAACAGTTTCAGCTCCAGTAAGAATTTACCTGTTGTGTTTGAATGTTTAAAATACCGTACATATCACGCGTTGGTCAAGCATCATATTGTTACATCTGGAAGTGGTTTCAAAATCTTCAATCGGGCTCCCCGCAAAAAACGCGGGATCTTCGACAAGGTGCGGCGGCCTCGAGGTTCTAACCGGAGGAATACTCCAGTATTTCGAGGATTGGAACCTTGCGGCCAACACAGAGATTGAGCCCGAGGGGAGGTTTTGAAACCACTTCTAACAGCGGCTCCACCCACAATCCGGACTCGAACACAACACACACCCGCTGGTTCGGTTCAGGAGGCTCCCGCAGTCCGGGCACCGGCGTTGTCCGGATGCACCGCCCTCGCCATCTTCTGAAAAATGAATTTCCGCATCTTCCATTTGGGTAATAACCTTACGGTAAATTGTGCTGTTACGCAGGGCAACCTCCAGACCTTTACCCATCCCCGCCGCGCAACTGTTCACCTCCACGTCTTTTCCGGAAAGAATTGCGCGGGTGCACGCCGTACAGTGAACGGATTTCATTGCTTTGATCAGAGTTTCGGGGGCTATCCCGGCCCGGATACAATACGAAAGTAAAATGCCCAGCGCCTTGGTGTTGGCGGTACAGCCACCGCCCTCGGTGCGGATAAAAACCTCGATGACGCCCTCGTTATCAAAATGCGGGTCCACATATAATTTGCCACAGGCGGTTTTCATCTTCAGGCTGGGGCCGGTGGTGGCCCGCGGTCGTTTCTTCAATTCACCCCGTTTGAGCCTATCCCTGTCTTTCTCCGGGATCGCGGTGGTTTCATCGTAAAGCGCCTGTACATCCCTGGATCCCTGGCGATAAAAGGTAATGCCTTTACACTGGGCTTTCCAGGCGCTGAAAAAGGCCTTGGAGACCGCCTTTTTACTGGTGTGGTAGGGCGCGTTGATCGTTTTGGATACCCCCGCATCCACACCGCTGCCCTGGAGCGCCGCCTGAACAGCAAGGTGTTCTTTAAGGGAAACATCCTCGGCTGTCACAAAAAATTCCGGGTGCCGGCTCTCACCCGACTTCTCCAGCCATTGTCGAAAAACCGCTGGCAACATGTTTAGTTTTTCACCCTCGAGGCACTCTTTGGTATAATTGAAAGCAAAATGGGGTTCACAACCGGAAGAACAATCCGCCAGCACCGACAGGGTCCCGGTGGGGGCAATAGACGTCAGGGCGCCGTTGCGCCGTGCGGGTAGCTTAGACTTGAATTCTTTAAAAAAGGGGGCCGACCCACGCTCTGCGCCAAGTTTTTGAGAAGTTTCCGCCGCCTGTTTGTATATGCAGGCCATTAACTTTTTGGCTATTTTAACGGACCGCTGCGAACCATAGCGAATATGTAGTTTTATACACAGGTCCGCAAAACCCATAATGCCAAGACCAACCTGGCGGAACCGTTTGGTGGTTTTCTCAATCTCGGCCAGGGGGTATTGGTTGGTCGAAATCACAGAATCCAGAAACCGTACGGCTGTTGCGGTAATGGTTTTAAGCTTTTTCCAGTTGATGCGGGCTTTGCCGGAAACCCAGTCACCCATAACAACCGCGTTGAGGTTTATGGATCCCAGGTTGCAGGAACTATAGGGTAAAAGCGGCTGCTCACCGCAGGGGTTTGTGGCCGTGATCCGGCCGGCGGCTGATAGGGGGTTGTTGCGATTGATTGTGTCCAGAAAAACAATGCCCGGCTCTCCGTTGCGCCACGCGGCTTCAACCATTAAATTCCAGACCGGCCGGGCTTTCACCGACGTGCGCTTTTTCCCGTTGAACACCAGATCATAGTCCGCGTTCTTTTCGACAGCCCGCATAAACGCGTCGGTTACTCCCACGGAGATATTGAAATTTTTTAGATCGCCCTCCAGGGTTTTACATGTGATAAAATCTTCTATGTCCGGGTGATCAACCCTCAAAACACCCATGTTGGCTCCCTGGCGGGTACCGCCCTGTTTGATGATATCGCCAACGGTGTAATCAAAGATGCCCATGATGGCAATGGGGCCGGTGGCCGCACCGCCGGTGGTGCTCACCCGGTCTCCCCGGGGGCGAATTTTTGAAAAATCCATACCGGTACCGCCGCCGTAAGCCTGCACATCCACCACATCGGACAGGGTTTTGAAAATAGCTTTGCGGCTGTCTTCCAGCGGCATAACGAAACAGGCGCTGCCGCAGCCATTGTTGCGGCCGAAGTTTCTCAGGGTCGGGCTGTTCGGCAGAAAGGTGAGACCGTGGATAAGGTCATAGTATTTTTGCGCCCATTTCTTGCGGGCGGCGGCCGGTTCATCCTCCGCCACTCTGTCAGCAACCCGCCGGCAAAGATCCTCCCAGGTTTCACCTTTGGCGAAATAGCGTTTTTTAAGAACCTTCAAAGCGTTTTTCGAAAGGGTCATCTCTATCTCCGGGAATCGTCGGCGGATAGTGCCGCCAGACACTCTCAATATATCAATAAAAGTTCAGTTTTCAATGGTTTAATATAAAAAACCGGAAGGCGGCTCCTTCCGGTTAATGAAAACTATTTGGCTTTAACCCTAAATTTTGTCGCTGTTATCCCGATAATCCGCGTTTGAAAAAACCTGCTCGGAGCGCAACTTTAAATATCAAGCATGCTGACTTCCAGGGCATTCTCCTGGATGAATTCCCGTCGGGGCTCCACCTCTTCCCCCATTAAAATCGTAAAGATGGCGTTGGTTTCAATGACATCTTCAATTTTAACCTGGCAGAGAGTTCGTTTGTCGGGATCCATGGTGGTTTCCCACAATTGGTCCGGATTCATTTCCCCGAGGCCTTTATAGCGCTGCAGGTTCAGACCCTTCTTGCCCTCTTCGATCATGTGCAGAACCAGCGTCTTTTTATCCTCGATTTCCGTTTCAACCCCATCCTTGTCATTGTTTATGACGGTAAAGGGCGGGTTGTCCTGTGTTAAAACCTTTTTGCCCAGCAGGCTGGCTTTCTGATAGTTGTTTGAATAGACCAGTCCCCTGCCGATCTTGAGGGGTAGGACGGCCTTTATGGAACCTGCGGCAAACGCGTTTTCCGGAAGATCCTGGGGCGGCGGTGTTACAATGATCTCGTAGACCCCGGCATCTTCATTCCAGAGCAACTCGCCGGCATCGTACCCGTTTTCCAGCAGGGCTTCTTTCAACGCCGACATCTTTTCCTGATCTTTAAGGAAGTCTTTACCTTCAACTCCCATCTTAATCAGAAACTCGACCAGGTCTGCCATAATTCGCTTGGCTTCGATTTTTTCGATAATGGATAAGTATTCGGAAAGTTCGCACATAAACAGGTACAGATCGTGATCGGCAATCAGGGTCTCTCCAGCCCTTAAGCTTCTTTTATCACAGGCCCGTTTTAAAACAAAATCATTGAGTTCGGGTTCATCCTTCAGGTAGATCGGGTGTTTGCCCTTACCCACTTTAAACAGGGGTGGCTGGGCAATGTAAAGATAGCCCTTGTCCACGATTTCAGGCATCTGGCGATAGAAAAAGGTCAACAGCAGGGTTCTGATATGCGAACCGTCCACATCGGCATCCGTCATGATCACAACCTTGTGATACCTTATTTTTTCAATGTCGTATTCTTCCTTACCGACGCCTGTTCCCAGGGCGGTGATAATGTTTTTTATCTCTTCGCTGCGCAGGATTTTATCAAACCGGGCTTTCTCCACATTGAGGATTTTGCCCTTGAGCGGCAAAATAGCCTGAAACCGTCTATCCCGGCCCTGTTTGGCGCTGCCGCCGGCGGAATCACCCTCCACGAGAAAGATTTCCCGGGCTTCCGGTTCACTGTACTGGCACTCAGCCAGTTTACCGGGCAGGGTTGAGTCGATCAGCGATCCCTGTTTCCGGGCCAGGTCCCGGGCCCTTTTGGCTGCGTCGCGCGCCCGGGCGGCATCCACGGCTTTGGACATAATTTTTTTGGCAACCGTTGGATTTTCCTCAAGAAATATACTCAATTTTTCATTGACCAGAGACTCGACCAACCCCTTGACTTCGCTGTTTCCCAACTTTGTTTTGGTTTGCCCTTCAAACTGGGGATCCATAATTCTGACGCTGATAATGGCCGTCAGGCCCTCTCTGATATCATCGCCGCTTATCTTGGCCTGAAGATTTTTAGGCAGGTTGCCTTTGAGGGAATACTGGTTAATGGTACGGGTAAGCGCGGCTTTGAAGCCAATCAGGTGAAATCCGCCTTCGGCTGTATTGATATTGTTGGCAAACGAAAAAATTTGATCCTTGAAAGTGTCATTGTACTGGATTGCCACCTCTATCTGGACCTCGTTTTTCGTGCCTTCTATAAAAACCGGTTCATGCAGGGCTGCGTGGTGCCGGTTTATATATTTTACAAAAGAGACAATCCCGCCTTCGTAGTAGAATTCATCTGTATCTTCTGAGCGCTCATCTTTCAGTTTAATCCGCACCCCGCGGTTTAGAAAAGCGAGTTCGCGGAGTCTGCGGCTTAAAATATCATAACTGTATTCAGTGGAATTAAAAATGCTGCTGTCCGGCAAAAAGTGTATTTTGGTGCCCCTTTTCGTGGTGGCCCCATTTTCCTTTAATTCATTTGTTTTTATGCCTTTTTCGTATGTCTGGTGATAGCTGCGGCCGTTGCTGTAAACTTCAACTTCAAGAAAACTCGACAGCGCATTCACCACGCTTACCCCGACACCGTGGAGTCCGCCGGAAACCTTGTAGCTGTCATTATCAAACTTTCCACCGGCATGCAGTTTTGTGAGGACGACCTCGAGCGCCGGAACCTTTTCCGTTTTATGGATACCCACGGGAATCCCGCGTCCATTGTCTTCAACCGTTATACTGTTGTCCGTATGAACCAGGACGGTTATGGTATCACAGTGTCCCGCCATGGCTTCATCGATACTGTTATCTACCACCTCGTACACCAGGTGATGCAGGCCGGCTACATCCACGTTGCCGATATACATCGATGGCCGGAGCCTTACCGGGTCGAGGCCTTCGAGAACGTCGATACTGCTTTCATCGTATGTTTTTTCCATTAGATCCGCATAGGCATGATAACGCTTACAAAGCGCTGTTCATCCTCTCCTTCGATAATGCACGGTTTTTCTTCATCGATAAGATTAATAAGAATACTCTCACTGTCTAAAACAGTGATGGTATCGATAAAAAATCTAGGGTTAAAGGCCATTTCCATGTTTTCGCCTTCATAACCAATCGCCATTTCTTCCTTTGATTCGCCGATGTCGGGATTGGTGGACGTGATCACAAGTTTGTCTTTAGAGAACTTGAATATAACGCCTTTATAGTTTTCAGAACTCAGAATGGACATTCTCTTCAGCATCATCTGAAACTCATTATTATTCAGCCGGACGGAATGTCCGCCCTTTATTTTGATAATATCGGCATATTTTGGAAATTCACCCTCAAGCAGTCTGATAATGATATTCTCGCTGTTCTTTTTGATAATCAGGTGGCTCTCTCTGATCCCGATGCCGACAGTGTCGTCGCTATCCAAAAATTTATTGACTTCGCTGAGTCCTTTTTTGGGGATGATAACACTGTCGTCCAGCGCCAGATTGCCGATATCCTCAGACAGATAATCTGTTTTGGAAAGACGGCTTCCATCGGTTGATACCATCCTTAAAAGCTTTTCTTCATCCGTCTCTATCTTTTCCAGGTAAACACCGGTAATATGCGCCCTTTTGTCATCAGAGGCGCTGATGGTTAATGATTTTTCAATCATTTTTTTTAGGGCGCTGCTTTCAATTTCAAAAAGTCCCTGGTTGTCTATGGCCGGTATACTGGGAAAATCTTCCGGATTCATTCCCACTATGTGATATTCCACATTCTTGTTGCTTATCTCAATCCAGTGATTTTCCACCTCATTCACCAGAATGTCCTCACTGGGGAAATCTCTGACAATTTCAAAGAATTTCCGACCGTTTATGGCAATGGTTCCATTGGATTCCACCACGGCAGGATAGAAACCTTCAAAACCCGTTTCCAAGTCTGTAACAGCCAATGTTATGCCGTCTTCGGTGGCACTGACCAGAATATTAGAGGTAATCGCAAGATTGCTTTTGCGACCGGCTAATCCTTGAACTTTTGACAGCACATCCAGAACATCACTTTTTTTTATCATAAATTTCATAATGAGTTCCTTTCAAAAAAAAGAATTCTGATATTATGAACTAATCCATTTTTTTATATGATTAACCGTTTCCGGCCATTTGTCCGCAACCCTCTTTTTTATAAATAATTTAAAAAGGCTGTTTATCAATTGGAGAACCTGGTCGTAGAGATAGACTTTTTCAATGATAGCCCCTTCAATTTCATCACCACTTTCAACCTGGCCTACAACAGGCGTTTTTAAACTGGATATATTGAAACTTTCCCCCTTCAGGGTATAGCTCCAGATGTTATCGCCTATCGTCTGGATAAGATTCATTTCAGTAACAACAGCCCCTTTTTTAAGGGCCAGGAGTCCTTCCTCAAGCCCCGCATCATCGCCTTTTATGGTGATTGCTTCAAGCACTTCATCATTTCTTCTGTTCTCAATAACCATCCGGTTGCCGAGGGTGAGTGAATCTATGTCTTTGGCAACCGTTTTTATTTTTTCGGGTTCGTTTTCAATCGTGAACCACAGCCAGGTTAAGAACTCATAACCAATAAATTTATAGCGGTTATAACTGACACTGACATCCAGCATTTTTTACCCCATGAACGCGGTTGGCGCAAGTTTGGCAAGTCTGTCTTTTTCAGGTTCGGTAAGATCCGCCAGCAGGTTCGCCATGGTGTACGGAAATATTCTGATCAGTGTCAGCTTGAATGTTTTGGAGAAAAGGGTTTCCAGTTCCTCATTGGCTGATTTTAAATTTGAAAAGAACCATAACTGTCCAGCCTCGTAATTCCAGATGATATCGTAAATATTGGGCGTGGCCGGAATTCTGAGACTGAGCGTTGTTTTAACGTGCTCTCTGATTTCACTCTTTTCATTTTTTGACAGGTAATCCCGACCTGTTTCGGTCAGCCGTCTGGACATTTCTATAAAATAATGTTTTTTCAGTACCTTAGTTGGAATACTTTTTTTATCTATTCTGAGGGAAAAAACATAATGGGTGTCAATAGATATACCCGCGAGTTCAAATTCAGGTTTATAGGGGTTTTCAAAAGCGGCCCACCCGGAGACAAGTTCATCGGATTCATTATCAATATCAATAATGGAATTTTTTTGAAGACCCTCCAGCACCGCTTCGTTCACCGGCGCGGGCAGTTGCCCCTCAACTTTATACTGGGTAATTGAAACGGAGGATGATAATAATCCCATTAAACAGATCCCGGTTTTTTTTAATAATTACTGATTGACGGAACACCAATCAGAGTTCTAAAAGAAAATGACATGCATACCAATATGTTGTGCTCAATTTAATAAAAACATGTATATATAGCCTTTTTTTAGGGCAGTTACAAGACATATTTAACCTTTCGGGACTCTCAAAAAACACCGTTTTTTTATGGGTACCCAACTTCTTTTAATTCCTTTTTTATATAATAAATAAAAGAATAAGATTAATATCTGTTCATAACGCTAATAAGTACTTAATTACTTGAATTCTAATAAAATTTAAGGTGTAAAGAGTATACAAATCTTTTAGGCCTTAATCGACATAACTTCTCTTTTAAGAACACCTTTGGAAAAATTGATCATAACGTCCAGTTTATGAACAATCTGTTGGTAATTTACAGACAGGGATCAAATGAAATTTATAGGTGATCTGCACGTTCATTCAAAATATTCCCGGGCCACTTCTAAAAATCTGGATTTTGAAAATCTATATATATTTTCGCAACTTAAAGGTATCACCGTTTTAGGTACCGGAGATTGCACCCATCCCGGCTGGTTTTCTGAAATCAGTACGAAACTTGTTCCTGCTGAAGCGGGCCTGTTCAGGCTGAAAAAGGATATTGAAAGGACCTGCGATCAGCAGGTACCGGCTGCCTGCCGGGGACCGGTCCGCTTTATGCTGCAGTCGGAAATAAGCAATATTTACAAAAAAGATGGCAAAACCCGCAAAAATCATAACCTTGTTTTTTTTCCGGATTTGGATGCGGCCGCACGCTTCAATCAAAAACTGGACCGGATCGGAAACATTAAATCGGATGGAAGGCCCATATTGGGTCTTGATGCTCGTAACCTTCTGGAAATATTACTTGAAGTTGATGAAAGCGCCTTTTTTGTACCGGCCCATATCTGGACACCCTGGTTTTCACTGTTGGGATCCAAATCGGGTTTTGACACGGTTGAAGCCTGTTTTGAAGATCTGAGTGATCACATATTCGCGGTGGAAACCGGTCTCAGTTCCGATCCGGAGATGAACTGGCGTATATCCCAATTAGACCGCATGACCCTTATTTCCAATTCCGATGCCCACTCGGCGGCCAAACTTGGACGGGAAGCCAATATTTTCAATACGGACCTCAACTATTTTAGTATTAAAAATGCCATTGCCGCAGGAGATGGCAAAACATTCATGGGAACCATTGAATTTTATCCGGAACAGGGAAAATACCATTTTGATGGACACCGCAAGTGCCAGGTCAGGCTCCATCCCGGCGAAACCCTAAAGAAAGACGGTATTTGCCCGGTCTGTGAAAAGCCGCTTACCCTGGGTGTATCCTATCGAGTTGAAATGTTAGCGGATCGGGAAAATGATGATAAACCGGAAAAAGCGCTTCCTTATGATAAGCTTGTTCCCCTGGTTGACATTCTTTCTGAAATACTCCAGGTGGGACCCGGTTCAAAAAAAGTAGCCGCCTGTTATGAAAATGCCCTGATGACCCTGGGACCTGAATTTTCAATTCTCAAAGATCTTCCTTCTGAGCAGCTTGACAAAGCCGGTATTCCCTTTTTTTCAGAAGCGATCACACGGATGCGCGCGGGCAATATTCAAATATCCGGTGGTTATGATGGGGAATTCGGTGTTGTTAAAATATTCAGTCCGGAGGAGCGGGATAAACTGTCCGGCCAGCCGCTTCTTTTCCAGGTGCCGAAAAAAAAATCTGATAAAAAAGAAAAAAGGCTACCGGCAACCACATTTAAAGATGAAGTGGCTGACAAAAAAAATTCCGGAAAGCAAGCAAGTGAACTCATCTCAACAAAAATTGGGTTCAAACTGAATAAAGCACAGGCGCAGGCGGTTACATCTGTCCAGCGACCCCTGTTGATTGTAGCCGGACCGGGAACCGGTAAAACCCTGACCCTGACCCGTAGAATAGCGTACCTGATTCGTGAAAAAAGAATAAAAGGGAAGCATATTCTGGCGGTTACCTTTACCAATAAAGCCGCACGGGAAATGTGTACCCGGCTGGAGGGGATGGTTGGCCAAAAAGACGACCTCCCGGAGGTGGCCACCTTCCATTCTTTCTGCTTCAACCTTCTCAAGTCTATATCGCCGGATAAACAGATCAGAATTGTTCCGGATAAAGACAGAACCCTGCTGGTGAAAGAAGCGATGCTCCGGGCAAAGACGGAAAGCGTGTCGCCAAACTACCGGGCCGGTTACTATCTGGACGCAATAATCAGGGCCAAACAAAATATTCTGGGACCGGACGATCTCCTCGCGGAGATAACGGAAAATGACGATAGCCAGACCATAAGTATTATATATAAATATTATCAAGATGTTATGAAAAGGCAGGCGCTTTACGATTTTGAAGATCTCATATTCAACGTCGTCCACCGGTTCGAAAATGACCCCGGTTTGAAAGCAGAACTGACCACCCGCTATCAGAACCTTTTTGTGGATGAATATCAGGATATCAACTATGGCCAGTACCGTATTATTCAGGAGCTTGCGCCCGAAAACGGCAGCCTCTGCGTGATTGGTGATCCCGACCAGTCCATTTATGGTTTCAGGGGCTCCGACAGCCGGTACTTTAGTCGTTTTATTGAGGATTCCCCCCGGGCGGAAGTGATCGGCCTCACAAAAAATTATCGCAGTACGAAAACCATTCTGAAAGCGGCCTACCAGGTTATCGACCCGCATCGGACCAGCCGGAACGGTGAACGACTCTATTCCGAAATAGAGGGCGACCGCACCCTTTCCGTGATAGCGGCGGCTTCTGAATCAGCCGAGGCGGTCGCCATCGGCAAGACGATCGAAAGGCTGGTGGGCGGCACCGGTTTTCACAGTATGGATTTTGGAAATATTGAGCCCGGCAGTGATACGGCTCCCAGAAGTTTTTCAGATTTTGCCATCCTGTACCGGACAAATTTTCAGGGCAAGAACATTGAATCGGTTTTGACGGCAGCCGGGATTCCCTGCCAGCGCGCGCACCGCGAAACCTGGATGGACCATGCGTACCTGGTAGAACTCGTATCCTTGCTCAGCGTTATTGAAGGCTCCTCCAACCTGGCGGATATTGAACGCATTCGAGCTTCAATCCACCCGGGTATCAGCCGGAAAACCGCCCAGCAGTTAAAAGCGTGGTTTTTAAGTAATGATCTGGAGATAACCGCATTGAGATATACGGTCCGGCAGTTTCCGGTGGCCGGTCTTACCCGGTCCCGCCAGGAGCGGCTGTATGATTATCTGGGTCGCCTATACACGCTTCAAAATGAGACCGGTGGGCTGAAGGTAGGAGATAAATTGATCTACCTGGTGGAGAATACCCGCCTGTCCGCGCACCTGACTTCAGATGTAGAGACCCGGGAGGCTTTTCAAAGGCTACTGGAATTTTCGAAACTTTTTGGATATGATGCCCAGGCTTTTTTAGGCGAGCTGGCACTTTGCAGGGACACCGATGTGTACCGGGAAGATGCTGAGAAGGTCTCTTTGATGACCATGCACGCAGCCAAGGGGCTGGAGTTTCCGGTTGTCTTTATAGCGGGATGTGATCATAAGCGGATACCGTACTGCCGGGACCAGAAGGCACCGGACGACCCGGCTGAGGAGCGCCGGTTGTTTTACGTCGCGGTAACCCGGGCCCGGGAAAAAGTGTTTTTTACCTATGCGCGCCGGGGAAGACTGTTCGGCAAGTCTCAAAAATATAAAATTTCCCCGTTTGTGAAAGATATTGAAAAGGGGCTTCTCGCTGATTATACCGAGAACAAGGCAAAAACCAGAAAACCCAAACAGGAGCAGATGAAACTGTTCTAAGAACCTGTCTCAAAAAAGTCTTTTGGCCCAAACTCGGCGTTGGGCGCTCATATCAAATCCTCGAAATACCCGATGTATTCCTCCGGTTTGATATTCGCGGCCGCCTTGATTTTGAACCAAAATCCGTTTTTTGAGATAGGTTCTAAACGATGCAAGGAAGAAAAATGGACGAAATTCTGATAAAGAAGATAGCGCTGAATAATGGTTTAACGCTTGAATTTATTGATGTATCACGTAAAGTAGCTGGAGACCGCTATCTGGTGGTCCTTAAAACCAGGGTGGCGGTACCGGTGGAAGAAAAATGGTTCCCGGAAGACGACCCGGCCCAACCAGGGCTTGCGGATATCGTCAAAAAAGTCGGCCCTGTGGTCGCGTTCGAACAAAAGAAGGAACGAAATTTCGTGGATGAGAAAGAAAAGCCGGCGGTGTTAACGGATATCATGACCGTTGCCGAAGATTTCGGAATAAGGTATATCGGGCATCCCGATTTTCCCAGAAAGCTCATTCTAAAAAAATATCATGATGAAAAATAGGCCCGGCGACCAGCCGCCCGGAGCGTGCAAGCTTCAAAAGACGCTCGGGTATATCAACGATATCGAACTTTTTTTGAATGAGGTGGACACCGCCGTACCGCTGCTGATCGGGGTTTATAAAAAGGCCGACGCCGATCTCAAGGACGAAATCATTTTTCTGCTGGGGACCTTTGCCCACCGGACGGTATCCATGTGGCTGTACACAGTCATGACCGACCCCGGGGAAAAGGAAAGCGCACGTCGCAGCGCAGCCCTCCAGATAAGCGTCACTGCGGCGCTTATGGACAACACGGAGGATCTGCCCGAAAAACTACTTGCCGACCTGGAAAGCCCCGATCCGGTCTTAAGGCGCCTGGTTGTTCTGGCCCTGGGATGGGAGGGGAATCATCGTGCGGTCACCGGTCTTGCGGCGTGTAAAAAAGACAGCGACCCGCTTATCCGGAAAAACGCCGTGGCGGCCCTGTTTAATATCGAGATTAAACAAAAGTGAAATAGAGGAGACCCAAAGTGGACAAGCCGATATCGAATTTCTGGGACATCAGGTTAGAAGCGCTCAAGGAAGCACTCACGAAAAACAATTTTGAAGTCTACCGGGCCAGTACGGCCGCAGACGCCCCAAAAATTGTCCTCGATACAATCCTGCCCCAGCTCTCCCCCGCAACAGTTTCCTGGGGAGGGTCCCTGACGCACGTTCAGACCGGTTTGTATGCGGAACTGAAAACACGGCAGGATATCACCATTCTGGATACCTACGACAAAAACCTGTCTCCGGAAGAGGCTTATGAGCTGCGCCGCCGTTCATTACTGGTGGACCTGTTTATTACCGGCACCAACGCCGTGACTGAAAGAGGGCGCCTGGTGAACCTCGATATGATCGGCAACCGGGTGGCAGCAATCACCTTCGGGCCTAAAAATGTTATCATTCTTATCGGCCGGAATAAGATTGTGGCCGATGTCGACGAGGCTATAGAGAGAATTAAAACATACGCGGCACCGGTGAACGTGATGCGCCTCGAGAAGAAAACCCCCTGTTTGAAGACAGGGGTCTGCCAGAATTGTAATAGTCCGGAACGGATATGCAATGCCTGGTCTATTTCTGAAAAGTCGTTTCCAAAAGGGAGAATAAAGGTTATCCTCATTAATGAAGATCTGGGATTTTAGAACAAACCAGTAACCTTCCAGCCATGAAACCGGCGAAAAGAAAAAAATATCTGTGCGGCCTGGGGGTGATTGTAATCCTGGTTGCCGGGTCCTGCGTGAGTGCCCTTGCCGATATCTACATGTATATCGACAGTCGCGGGGTTCTGCATTTTTCGAATGTGCCGACCTCTTCCCAATACCAGCTTTATATCAAGGAGCGGCCGGTTGGCGACCTGGGTGATGTCGGTCCTAGCAGTTACACCCCCCTTATCCGCGAGGCGGCCCAAAGGCACGGCCTTTCCGAATCTTTGCTCAAGGCGATTATTAAGGCCGAGTCAAACTTCAACCCGCGGGCCGTCTCCAAAAAAGGCGCCAAAGGGTTGATGCAGATTATGCCGCAGAATTTCAACGCTCTCAATATCCGCAACCCGTTCAACCCCAGAGAAAACATTATGGGCGGCGCCAAATACTTCAAACAGATGCACACCCGCTACAAAGGAAAACTGCCCCTGGCCCTGGCCGCCTACAATGCCGGCCCGCAAGCTGTCGATAAATATAAAAACATACCGCCATTTCCAGAGACCCGCGACTATGTGGAAAAGGTGATGAAGTACTACTACGTCTACAAAAAAAGTTAGGCGTGGTTTCAAAGCGTCCCCTCGAATTCAATCTCTGCGTTGGACCTACGGAGAAAATCCTCGAAATACAGAATAGTATTCCTCCGGTTTTCTCCGAAGCTCCGCCTTGATCTTAAATCCGATTGAACACTTTGAAACACGCCTACGGGTCAAAAATAACAGTTATTCACAACGCCAGAGATAATGGTCCAGGTTGATGGCGTCCTTTTCGTTAAATACCACGCCCTCCTGAAGTAAAAGTTGTTTCTGGATTTCATATCCCCCGAAAGGTTTTAATGAGATTTTCCCTTTTCGATTGACCACGCGATGCCAGGGCAGTTGGTCGGCGGCTGAACAGGAATGCAGGACCCAGGCCACCTGTCGGGCTGCGCGCGGGTTGCCGGCCAGGGCCGCGATAAGACCGTACGACGCGACCTTGCCGGCCGGGATCTGCCGGATCAGGACTTTTACTTTCTGGGTGAAAGAGCTGGGCATGGACACCCCATCCAGATGAATTCTTTTCTCGGGTTACTTCAGGTTCAGATATTCGGTAATAAAGGGGACCAGGGCTTTTTTTATATCTGGCCGGTCCAGGGCATAGGCCAGGTTGGCCATCTGAAAGCCGGCTTTACTGCCGCAATCAAAGCGCCGACCCTCGAACCGGTATCCGTAAATCGGTTGATCCTCAAGGAGGTTTGCCATGGCATCGGTGATCTGGATTTCCCCGCCGGCGCCGCGCTCTTTACGGCCCAGCAGTGCATAGATTTCGGGCATCAGGATATAGCGGCCGATGATGGCCAGGTTGGAGGGGGCCTTGTCTGGCAGCGGTTTTTCCACCATACCTTTTATTTTTAAAAGGCTGTTATCAGAGCTTTCAACGTCTATAATTCCGTATTTTTCCGTCTGCTCTGGATCGATCTCTTCTACAGCCACAATGGAACTCTGGACCACTTCGAATTGGGCGAGCATCTGGGCCAGAACCGGCCGATTCGTCTTGACCAGGTCATCAGCCAGCAGGACCGCAAAGGGTTCGTTGCCCACCGCGTGCCGGGAGCACCAGATGGCATGGCCCAGCCCCAGCGGTTCGCTTTGACGGGTGTAGATAATAGTACCCGATTCCGGTACCAACGAGTCGAGTTCCTTCAGCAGGGTCTCTTTATTCCGGATCATCAGGGTGTGCTCAAGTTCGCAGGAGCGGTCGAAGTGGTCTTCCAGGGCCTCCTTCCGGCGGCCGGTGACAAATATGATCTCTTCTATTCCCGCAGACAAGGCCTCTTCGACGGCATACTGGATCAGGGGTTTGTCGACCACCGGGAGCATCTCTTTGGGCATGGCTTTGGTGGCCGGCAAAAAACGGGTCCCGAGGCCGGCCACGGGGAAGACCGCTTTTTTAACGGAGAGTTTGGGTTGCATACAGATGCCTATACCGGGACGATCCAGCCGAAGGGATCTTCCGCCTTACCATACTGGATATCGGTGAGGGAGTCATAAAACCGCTGGGACAGCGGGCCGACACCCCCGTCTCCGATGGTGATCAGGTCGTCACCGTATTTAATTTCTCCCACCGGAGAGATAACCGCCGCAGTTCCAGATCCGAAAGCCTCCTGAAGGGTTCCATTGGCATTGGCCTGGAGAACCTCGTCGATGCTGATCTTTCGTTCCGAGACATTAAGCCCCCAGCTATTGCCAAGTTCAACCACGGAGTTTCTGGTGATCCCCGGGAGGATGCTGCCGTTGAGCTCGGGGGTGACAATTTCATCCCCGATAACGAAGAAAATGTTCATGGCCCCCACCTCTTCGATGTATTTTTGCTCGACGCCATCCAACCATAATACCTGGGTATACCCCGCCTCGTGGGCCTTGTCGCCGGCAAGCAGGCTGGCGGCATAATTTCCCAGGGTTTTGGCTTCCCCAACACCGCCCCGCACGGCCCGCACAAAATCTCGGGTTACGAAAATCTTGACCGGGTTGAAACCCTCCGGGTAATAAGCCCCGACCGGTGAGAGGATAATAAAAAACCGGTAGGTGAAAGAGGCCCGGACCCCAAGAAAAGGATCGGTGGCAATGACGGTGGGCCGGATGTATAAAGAGGTTCCCTCCACACCGGGAACCCACTCCTTTTCAACAGAGAGCAGTTGCTTGACGGCTTCCAGGACAAAATCTTCATCCATTTCCGGGATACACAACCTTTTCGATGAGCGGTTCAGTCGCCTCACGTTTTCCATGGGACGAAAGAGTGTTACATCGCCGTTTTGAGACCGGTAGCCTTTCAGCCCCTCAAACACCCCCTGCCCATAGTGGAGCACCATTGTGGCAGGATCCATGGTGAGCGCGTGGTAGGGTTCAATCCGGGGATTGTGCCACCCCTTGTCGGGGTTGTAATCCATGTTGAACATATGATCGGTAAAAATCGTACCAAACCCCAGATTGTTTTCATCGGGTTTTTCTTTCAGTGTCTCAGCCTTGTTGATAGTAATCTGCATGTATCCTCCTGAAGCGACAACCGGAATGATTTATATTCAAGTTCGTTATAGATCGAAAATAGATTTTTTTCAATGCCCTAACGTTTTTCTAAAAAAACCGCGTCAGGCCCAGTTCAAGGTTCTTTCAACGGCTTTTTGCCATCCGGACCACCGGTTAACCACCAGATGAGCCAGGATTCAATGGTGCCGAAAAGGGCGTCACCCTTCAAGGCTCCGGTTTTGACTTCCGGAACATTGTCGAGGATCCAGCGAATTTTAGGTCCGGAAAAATAAGTGGCCACCGGCGGTCCGTAGTTTCCCGAAAACGGTCCTGACCCCCGTCTTTCATCAGGCCGTTGCAGATGTCGGCGGTCCGGGTACACTGCCAGACGATGGCGTTGCAATAGGGGGTGCCGGTGTGTCTGTCCCACACGATGGTGGTTTCGCGCTGGTTGGTAATGCCCACGGCGGCCAGCCCGGAGCTTTTAATGCACGCTTGTTCCAGGGCGACCCGGATAACATCCGCCGTGTTGTGCCAGATTTCAAGCGGATCGTGTCCCACCCGTCCGGGTTGGGGGAAAATCTGGCGGTGTTCTTTCTGGGCGGAGCCCACCGCTTCTCCCCGGCGGTTGTAAATAATAAAGCGGGTGCTGGTGGTTCCCTGGTCAATGGCACCTATATATTGGGTCATCGCTAAATCTCCCTGTTGTTGCGGCCAATCATGGGGACGCTGTATCGTGAATGCTTCTAAACCGGTAACACCGCTGGTAAATTTAACGGAAATAGTAGCAAATTGATTCAAATTATCAATAGTTATAACATTTCACAGGGATGAAACAATTTGACTTTAATTTTTGGCTTGGATATGAACATCGGAAAATAAAGAGAAGCCACTCACAAATGAGCGCAAATACCGCTCTGGGCCAAAAGATGCCGTTTATGAGTGGGCTTCAAGGAGATGACAGACACTATGAGTAATAATGATTTGATGGCCAATATTGAGACCAATCGTCTCGGCCTGAAGAGTAAATTTAAGTTTGAATGCCACAAGGGAGTGAAATGTTTTACTAGATGCTGCCGGGGCATCAATATCATCCTCACACCCTATGACATTATACGGTTGAAAAACCGACTGGGCCTGAGTTCGGAAGAATTTATGGCGATTTATACCGTCCCCCAGTTGTTTGAGAAGACCGACCTTCCGGTGGTGACGCTCAAGATGGCGGAAGACGATCAGAAATCCTGCCCGTTTGTCCGCGATGACGGCTGTATCCTTTACGAGGACCGCCCCACCACCTGCCGTTATTATCCCCTGGGGGTGGCCTCCTTAAGCCACAAAGAGGGGGCTGACGACGAGGATTTCTTCTTTTTCGTGCATGAGCCGCACTGCCTTGGTTTTGAAGAGGACAAAGAGTGGACCGTCGAAGAGTGGCGCAAAGACCAGGAGGTGGATGTTCAGGATGAAATCAACGCTGACTGGACCGACCTGGTGGTCAGAAAACGGTCGTTTCCGGCCAACGTGAAGCTCACCCCCCAGAGCAAGCAGATGTTTTTCATGGTCAGCTACAACATCGATAAATTCAAGGCGTTCGTTTTTGAAAGCTCTTTCCTCGACCGTTACGAAGTAGATGCCGCCACCCTTAAGGAAATTAAAGCGGATGAGGTGGCGCTTCTAAAATTCGGCCTTAAATGGTTGAAAGGCGTTCTGTTCCAGGTGGAAGAGAATGAAAAGTTGTCCCAGAAGGAGGGGGCCGAAAGCAAGCGCAAAAAAACAACAGAAGCGTAAAGACGGATTCCACGGCCCGCTTAAGTCGTGAGGATCAGAGCCTGAGGCCACGCTCCCGTGCAGGGGGCCCGGCTTTTTTTGTTGGATGAGGCGACTACCGCTTGATAAATAAAAAATCTCCCCCCTCATGACCGGTAAACTGAATGTCTGAATATTCAGGTGTTTGGGGAGCATTCAGAATAACCGGCTGCCGGATCTGGTTGAAGAGGCGGGCACCTTCGAGCACGCCGGTGTTCTCTTCCAGCGCCTCCAGTAGGGCGGCGGCAAAAACCGAGTGGCCCTGCCGGCCATCATCCAAAACCGGCTCGACGCCACCCGAGGTGAGGGCTACCCGGGCCCGCTTGCCGGCAATCCGGCGCAGATATTCCGAAGTGGGTACCGTTAATTTAACGGCCCGCGACAGGGTTCCGGAATAGCAGCTGTCTGCCACCACGATCACGTGCTTGGCCGCCATGGCTTTCAGGAAATCGGAGATAGCCCCGGTGGATATCCAGTTCGCACTGCTGTCTCGCTCTGCGTCAACCGGCAGCCAGTAGCCCCGGCCGGCATCCCGATCCAGCCAGCCATGGCCGGCAAAATAGATCAACAGGTTGTCCTGCCGGGTTAATTCCCGGCGGAGGCGACTCAATTCATCAATAATCTCCTTGCGTCCGGCATTGATAAGATAGGTCACCCGGAACCGGTATGCCCGTTCCAGGAGCTGACCCACGGCCCGGGCATCCCTGGCCGCGGTTTTCAAATCCCGGATATGGGTATAGTCATTATTACCGATAACCAGCGCCCGGTACCGGCCAAAATCAATTCCCGCCAGCACCCGGGCCTGCTCAGCCGCTTTTTGACGTGTACGGGCAACCGCCGCAAAACGGCCCCGGGGATATTCTTTAAGATAGGATTCAAACTCTGCGGGGTTTTTGCTCTCCTTCACAGATGCCCAGAGCGCCACCTCGGCCTGCTCACTTTGCAGCACGGAGAGCTGGGCGGCCAGGCGGCGGGCATGGGCGGTATATTGGCCTTCCGGGTACCGCTCCAGGTAGGCGTTGAAATCTTTAGGATCAGCGCTGTCTTTTATGGTGTTCCAGAAGGCCAGTTCCCGGCTTTCGGCATCCACCCGGATCAGATTTTCCATGCGCGCGGCGGCGATCCCGGCAAACAGGCCGTCGGGAAACGCCTTCAGGAAGTTTTGAAAATCGCTGACGTTGCGGCTCTCTTTAACCGCGGACCACATCTTCACTTCAAGGTTTTGTTTCTGGTTTTCCGCAGCGGTGAGGTTTTTTATCCTGTCCCGGGCCGCGGCGGTAAAGCGACCGTCCGGGTAGGTTTTGATGTAGACCTGGATTTCGGAGATGGCGGTGCTGGTTTTTACCTGGTCCCACAGCAGCAGTTCGGCATCAATGGCGGCCGCGTCGGAAGCAGAGGCCGTCAACTTCTGGATCCGGACCGTCGCCAGATCAACAAACAGACCTTCCGGGTACCGGGAAAGATACGTTTCGAAATCGGTTGGATTCGGGCTGTCCTTGATACTGCTCCAGAAGACCAGTTCCTGGTTTTTTACTTCTCTCTCTTCAATGGCTGCCAGGATCGCCACCGCAGCACCGGCATAGCGGCCATCCGGATAGGTTTGCAGGTACTTTTGGTACCCCGTCGCCGCCTTTTCCCTTGAGACCGTTTCCCACATCTTTTTTTCAACCGGATCTGCTTCGGGGAGCGGTTCTTTTTGCGCGGCGTCACCGGCGTTGTCTGTGGGCGCGGCAGCCAGCAATAGATCGGCGGGAATATCTTTTACGGAAACCATCCGGGCCTTCCCGACCACAACGCCGGGCACCCGGGACACCAGGGTGTTTTTTCGGGGCAGGCGCAGGATAAAACTCCCCTTCCCGCCCCCGGCCACATAAAACCCGGCCCCGGCCACCGCGTAGTTTCCGGCGATGGTGCTGTTGTCGAAATCAATCAATCGAACCGAATACTGTTGATCCCAGACATGCGGAAAGGCGGTCCATGAACAGCCGAACTCGCTCTCAAGGGTAACTTTATCGGCGGAAACATGCGTGAAACTGGTTTTACCGTCGCCACAGAAGACCGGGGTCCCGATCCACCTTACCGTGGCATCCATGTCAAATTTTATATGGGCCGATTCCTTGTCCAGGCGGACTTGCAGGGGAACCGGTTTTTTCATGGTGGCCTTGCCCGGCATGGGTCCTCCCTGGACAAACCAGCCGATGGCATCGTTGGAGCATTCATCAGCACCCTCTTCCGAGCCGCACAGGACCGCCTCAACATTCTCATTGGCCTTGAACATGATGTACAGGCTGCCGGTGAGCTCATCCGCTGAATACTTTCCGGCGGCAGGGCCGCACTGGCCGTTCAGGCACACGGTTACCGTGTTAACCTCGTCCAGCAACCCTTTGGTGGTTGAGGCACACCCCACCACCAGGGCCAGGCAGAGTAAGAAAAACAGACCTGTACGGAGACGTAATAAGACAGTGTTTTGAAAAAGGGACGGCGTCACGGCAACCTCCCGACAGGCGGAATGGGCAGCGTTTACAACAGTCCAATTAGAATAGAAAAACCAGGAATTGTCAAATAGGGTTTACGGCGTGAAAACAAGAAAGGGCCGCCGCCGATATTCCGGCGACGGCCCTTTCAACAGTTTTCGGGTACCCTGGGACGCAATCAGTACTCGCCGTAGGCGAGGCCCTCCCGGTTGGCGGAGTCTTCCAGTCGCTGGTTGATATCGACCTTGAAAAAATCACCGAGCGGCTGAAGAATTTCCGGGTTCTCCATCTGAACCTTCCGGGCTGCGGACAGGACCACCTCCAGCCCTTTTGCGGTCATCTTTCCCAGCGGTCGGCGGCAGCCGCCGGCCGGCATGCCGAGGATGTGCATCAGGGCCTTGAGGGCCAATGGATTACGTGCCCGGCAGGCAACCTCGCCATACGGGGTGTCCTCTTGCGTAATAACCGTCACCAGGCCGAAAAGGGGTGCCAGGGCGGTATTCAGCGCTTTGGCCGTATCGAGGTCACCTTCTTTCAGGGCAGTCGCCATTTTAGTCACCGCGGCCGGGGCCACGTTGGATAGTACAGACACCACGCCTGCGGCAGCGATGTCACCGGCCGTCATCATTTTAAAAGTCAAGCCGTCGTCACCGGACAGGATGGTAAATCCTTCCCCGCAGCAGGCGCGGGTACGGCGCATGTTGTCCAGGTTGCCGGTGGCCTCCTTGACGGTATTGACGTTATCGAACGTCTGGTTGAGCAGGGCCAGGTCTTCCGGCAGCAGTTGGGCGCCGGTCCGGCCGGGAATGACATAGGGGATCACCTCGGTACCGGCGACGGCCCGGGCAATCGGCGCCACATACTCGCGCCGGATCTCGAGGCTGCTCGGCCCATTATAATAAGGATCCACAAGGAGAACGGCATCCGCGCCGGCCGCCCGGGCGTGCTCGGCCGCTTGCAGCGCTTCCCGGGTATTGTTGCTTCCGGCACCGGCGACACTGATGCACTTACCCTTGCACTTACCGACAACGGTCTCAACGACCCGGTCGTGTTCTTCCCATGACAAAGTAGGGCTCTCTCCAGTTGTTCCCACGGCTAATATTCCGGTGATGCCGTTGGAAATCTGGAAATCCACCAACTGCTCGAGGCCCTGGTAGTCTACCCCGTCGCCTTTAAACGGCGTGGCAAGTGCGGTGTAGCATCCTGTTTTCATTGTTTCCTCCCTGTTTGTAGCGTGCCCGGTCCTCGCCTGGCCGTGCGTGTGAAAAGACCAATTTGGGCCGGCCGCTGTTGGTCCTGGGCGACTGTTGAACTGACAACAACCGCCAGGGTTGACAGAACCCTTACAGCTTCTTACTTTTACCACAATTTTTCAGTTTTTATAAGAGCTCAAATAAATTGTGTCAACAACTAGTACCTTGGGTTTGCGTATAAAAACCCTTGCAACCATGACGAGTTCTGATAAGGCAATCAGAAATATTAACCCAAATTCAAATGTAACGGGAAACAGAATGGAAAAAGCAAAAAACGTAGAAGAATATATCGCGAAGCAACGGGCGGCGATTGCAGCGAACCCGGAATGCGGCACATCGCACTATAACCTGGCCGTCGGCCTTCTGGGCCAGCGCAAGTTTGATGAGGCTGAAAGGGAATTGCTGGAAGCGGTTGAGAACAGCCCGACGCTGGCCGAGGCTTACGTTCAGTTGGGTGGTATCTGCCTGAGTAAAGGGGATCTCGACGGCTGCCTGAATTATAATATCCAGGCCACTAAAACCCGGGCGGGTTTTTCCGAAGGGTACGGCAATATGGGTTTTGTGTATCTCCAGAAAGGTGAGCTGGACGACGCCATCAAATATCTTCAAAAGGCGATTACCCATAATTCGAATTTCCTCCAGGCTTACACCACCCTGGCGAACGCTTACCTGATGAAGGGCCTTGTGGATGAAAGCATCGCGGCCAACCAGAAAGCGCTGAAGCTTGAGCCGAAGTTTCCCGTTGCCCACTATAACCTGGCCATCGCCTATCTTGAGAAAGGCGAAACCGCCCCGGCCATTGAACATTTCGACAAGGCCTGCGAGCTTGGTTTTGAAGCGGCCCCGGAAATCGCCAAAGAGATCGACACGCTCCGCTAGCTGTCGCGCCGGCAGGCTTAAGGTTCAACGCATTGCCAGGAACGGAAACCCGGATTGCGGATCCCGCTCCTGGTTCTCCCCCCAACCCCTGAAAAAGATACTGCCCCATGCCGGAAAAGATACCCCTGGAGTTCTTCCTGGCCACGCCAGACCATCCCGTTATCCCCGGGGACGACACCTGGCAACGCCCCTTGCCCCTTTCCAGAAAGTCCCGGGCGATCGAGAATTCAATTGCTGACGAAACAACGGTTTCCTATGGAGACTATTTTACAGCCGTGGGCCGGTACCTGGAAAAGGAACGCTACCGGACCGTCAACCAGGGGCTTAAAGACACTGTCGGGAGAAAAATAGAACAGCGGAACCTGCAGAAACTATCTGTTTTTCTTGTGAAACATGGTGAGTTCTACCATCCGGCCCGGGTGGTTGTAAAAACCGGGTCCGGTGACCTGTCCTTTGTGGTCAACGTTGCAATTTCAGGTGTTGGCCGCGACCACATCAAAGAAGAATTCAACCTGCTTGTCGGTCTTTACTCCGTATTTGAGTCACCGGCCCTGCCCCGGGTGTATGATCTGGACGAGATACCCTCTGGCCCCGGCTGGAAGATACCCATGTTCAGCGGGCAATGGTTTGGGGGGTTCTGTGAATTTCACCTTTCGGCGGACCCTCCGGAAAACAGGAGCAACATTATCGTCTGGGATCAGGCTGAAACGGCTTTTTTCCTGACGAAAAAGCAGGCCGAAGACACATATACACAAGTAGCGAGTATTCTGACAAGTGCTTATAATTTCTTTACATTCGAACAGATCTCGGCCTGGCACCATGCCGCCGGTGATTTCATCCTCAGGCCTGTTGACGCAACCCACGTGGATCTAAGGCTGATCACGGTGAGAAAATATTCGCCCCTGATTGACGCTGTTGAGCCGGATCCAGCCACTCTGGTTGAGGGCCTGTTACTGTTTTTTTTAAACCTGACCATCCGGAACCGGCTTGACCGACTGGATGGTACCGGAGATCTGGCCTGGGTGGATGATTATGCCCTTAAGGGGACGATTAACGGTTTTTTCAACGGGTTGACCCAGGTTGTCCGCAAGCTGGATTTACCGCAAACCTTTCCGGAGGAGTTTAAAAACTACGTCCAGGCCCACTCCCCGGAAGCACTGCACGATCTTTTTTCAGCAGTAGTTGACACGATTCCCGGCAACTCCCCGGAACATAAATTTATTAAGAACCGACTCGGAAAACATGAAGCCCTTTTCCGTACCATTTTAGGTTTCGGATAGCCTGCCATTTAGCCGGGACCGGATACAATATAAAGTACATTTCTTATTGCCGACCACAAAATAGAGGATGCCCTTCCCCTACGCCCAATTCCATATTTAATAAGCCATCTAAACTCTGATTTTTATTGACAAGATTTTCCAAAAATAATATATCTGCCCCTTGATTTAGTAGACTATAGAGGCGTAATCTACATACTTATTTTAGTTCTATTAAAAATCGGATTTTGAGAGGAGGTGACCGGTAAAACCCTCGAAGTATTAGAAATAAATTTCGTATTGTTTAGGCAGGAAAATTACCAAACTTTAATGGAGGTAAGAAATGGCAAAACATGAAACCCCTATGTTGGACCAGTTGGAGTCCGGCCCGTGGCCGAGCTTCGTGTCCGACCTGAAGCAAGAGGCCGCAAATAGGGCAAAAAATGAGAACAACGTGGAGTACCAGGTTCCTCAGGATTGTGTAGACGACATTCTGGGCGTCTTGGAGTTGTCCTACAAGCACGGCCGCACCCACTGGAAACACGGTGGAATCGTGGGTGTTTTCGGTTACGGCGGCGGCGTCATCGGTCGTTACTGCGATCAGCCCGAAATGTTCCCCGGCGTGGCCCATTTTCACACGGTTCGCGTAGCCCAGCCGGCAGGAAAATACTACACCTCAGAATACCTCAGGAAACTCATGGCCATCTGGGAGTTCCGCGGCTCCGGCATTACCAATATGCACGGCTCCACCGGCGACATCATTTTCATCGGCACCCAGACCGACCAGTTGGAAGAAATCTTTTACGAGATGACCCACAACCTGGACCAGGACCTCGGCGGCTCCGGCTCTAACCTGCGGACCCCGGCGGATTGCATCGGTTCTTCCCGCTGTGAATATGCCTGCTACGACACCCAGGCCATCTGTCATGACCTGACCGTAGAATATCAGGATGAGCTCCACCGTCCGGCGTTCCCGTACAAGTTCAAGTTTAAATTTGACGGCTGCCCGAACTGCTGCGTGGCCTCCATCGCCCGGGCCGACATGGCTTTTATCGGTACCTGGAAAGACGATATCAAAATTGATCAGGAAGCGGTCGCAGCCTACCAGGGCGGCGAGTTTGCTCCCAACGGCGGCGCCCATTCCGGTCGTGACTGGGGTGCATTCGACGTTGAAAAAGAAGTCACGGATCTTTGCCCCACCAAGTGCATGAAGTACTCCGGCGGCAAACTCTACATCGATACCGCCAACTGTACCCGCTGCATGCACTGCATCAATGTTATGCCGCGTGCCCTGAGAATTGGCGACGACCGGGGTTGTTCCATCCTGGTAGGTGCCAAGGCTCCTATTCTTGACGGTGCCCAGATGGGCTCCCTGCTGGTTCCCTTTGTCAAGGTTGAAGAACCCTACGACGAGATCAAAGAAGTCATCGAAGCCATTTGGGACTGGTGGATGGAAGAAGGTAAGAACCGCGAACGTCTCGGCGAGTTGATCAAGCGCCAGGGTTTCCAGAAGCTTCTGGAAATGACCGACATCAAGCCTGTGCCGCAGCATGTTATCGCACCGAGAACCAATCCGTACATCTTCTGGAAAGAGGACGAAGTTGACGGCGGATGGGATCGCGACATTAACGAATTCAGAAAACACCATCTGAGATAAGGGGGACTGACCATGGCATTTGTATCCTCAGGTTACAATCCTGATAAACCGATGGAAGACCGAATTTCCGACATCGGGCCAAGAAAATATGACGAATTTTATCCGCCGGTTATTGCGGCGAACAAAGGCAAATGGCTGTATCATGAAATCCTGCAGCCCGGCGTACTGGTACATGTGGGCGAATCCGGCGACGAATGTTACACGGTTCGCTGCGGCGGCGCCCGCCTGATGAGCATTACCCATATTCGCGAAATCTGCGACATTGCCGACGCGCATTGTGACGGCTACCTGCGGTTCACCACCCGTAACAACATCGAGTTCATGGTGGACAGTAAAGACAAGGTTCAGCCGTTGATCGACGACCTGGAAAGCCGCAAGTTCGACGGCGGTTCTTTCAAGTTCCCCGTGGGCGGCACCGGTGCCGGTATTACCAACATCGTACACACCCAGGGCTGGATCCACTGCCACACCCCGGCCACGGATGCTTCCGGACCGGTCAAGGCCTGTATGGATGTCCTGTTCGACGATTTTAAAGCCCACAGAATGCCGGCCCAGATTCGTGTTTCCCTGGCCTGCTGCCTGAACATGTGCGGCGCGGTACATTGCTCCGACATCGCCATTCTCGGCTACCATCGTAAGCCGCCGCTGCTTGACCATGAGTATCTGGACAAGATGTGCGAAATTCCGCTGGCCATTGCGGCCTGTCCGACTGCGGCCCTCAAGCCCACTAAGGTGGAAATTGGCGACCAGCAGCTCAAGTCCATTGCGATTAAAAATGAGCGCTGCATGTTCTGTGGCAACTGCTACACCATGTGTCCTTCCATGCCTCTGGCGGATACCGAAGGCGACGGCATCGTCATCATGGTTGGCGGCAAGGTTTCCAACCGTATCAGCAACCCGAAATTCTCCAAGGTTGCGGTTGCCTTCCTGCCTAATGATGCCCCGCGCTGGGACAAAACCACCGCTTGCATCAAAAAGATCGTTGAAGTCTATGCCGCCGACGCCAATAAATACGAGCGTGTCGGCGACTGGGCCGAGCGCATCGGCTGGGAAAAATTCTTTGAGAAATGCGAACTGGAATTCACGCATCATCTCATCGATGACTTCCGGGATGCCGCCTATTACACCTGGCGTCAGACCACGAACTTCAAGTTCTAAGGTTATGTCTGTTTTGCAGGGGGCATCTTTACCGGTGCTCCCTGCATCCTTTTAAGAAAAGGGGTACGAAGATGGAATACGAAGAGGCCAAAGAGCTAATTGTTGCGAAACTGACAAAGAAACTTAAAACCAAGAGCAAGTTCTACTTTAATGACCTTGCCAAGATTCTGGGCGAGAAACCCAGGTTAGCCAAGAAAACCATTAACAAGCTGGTTATAGACGGTGTTTTGGAATACTGGTCCAGCGGAAGCACCTCCATGTACGGACTTCCCGGAACCGGCAAACAGGCGGCCGCCGAACACGAAGACTAATCGGTTCTCTTTGACGCATACGCGCTAAGGCACCGCCTCAATTATCCAGTCTGGTTTCTGTAGGAATCCGGTGCAACGTTACTCATGAAATGCCCAGGCATTGTAATATCCGCCCTGCATGGCGGCGCCGGCAAGACGATTCTGACCTTGGGAATTGTTTCGGCTTTAAAGAGCCTTGGAAAGCGCATCGCGCCATTTAAAAAAGGGCCCGATTATATTGATGCGGGCTGGCTTGCCCTGGCGGCGGGCCGGCCTTGCTATAATCTGGACACATTTCTCCTGGAACCGGAAACGGTTCTGACCTCCTTTCTTTCCAATATCAACCCCTCTGAAGATGTCGCTGTAATCGAAGGCAACCGCGGCCTGTACGATGCCATCGACACCGACGGCAGCACCTGTACGGCGGAGCTGGCCAAGTTTCTCAACCTGCCCGTTATCCTCTGCGTGGACTGCACCAAGACTACCCGCACCATGGCGGCCGTTGTGGACGGTATTTGCACCTTTGATCCCGACACCAATATCTGCGGGGTTGTCCTGAACCGGGTGGCCGGGGCCCGACATGAAAACATCCTCCGGGAGAGCATCTCCCAGTACTGTCACGTGCCGGTCCTGGGGGCCATCCCCAAATTGCGCAAGCAGCGCTTCCCGGAGAGGCACATGGGACTGGTGCCGACCCCGGAACACGGCTGGGCCCAGGATGCCATTGGGGCGGCCCGGGAGATGGCCGAAGCCTATCTTGATCTGGAGGCGATCCTCAACGCGGCGCTGGCAACGGAAAAGCTGGTCCTTCCGGAAGGTTTTGAGCTCACCCGGAGCGCCCCCTCATCGCAAGCTGCAGGGAAAAGCGCGGCACCCAAAATCGGGATTCTCAAGGATTCAGCCTTTCAGTTTTATTACCCTGAAAACCTGGAGGCTTTAGAGAATGCCGGTGCCGAACTTGTGTTTACCAGCCCGCTTAAAGAGCGGGTGCCTCCCCAGGTGGATGGCTTTTACATCGGGGGCGGTTTCCCTGAAACCCATGCGGCGGAGCTGGCCGCCAACGAAGCTTACCGGATGGAACTGAAGCGGCTGGCAGATGCCGGTCTGCCTGTTTACGCCGAATGCGGGGGCCTGATGTTCCTGGGTGAAACCCTGGTGCTGAAAGAGGGCACCTATCCCATGGCCGGCATTTTACCGGTTGAATTTGGTTTTTCGAAAAAACCCCAGGGGCACGGCTACACCTGTTTGAAGATAGCGGAGGACAACCCGTTTTTCGAAACCGGCCTTGAAATCAAGGGGCACGAATTTCACTATTCCAAAGTGCTGCAGTGGAAGGGAGATGATGCCCGATTGGTTTTTGAAATGCAGCGGGGCAACGGAATTATCGACGGGAGGGACGGCGCCAGCTATAAGAATTGCCTGGCCACCTACACCCACATCCACGCGCTTGGCAATCCTAAATGGGCTGCGGCCATGGTCCGTAATGCCGCCCAATTTCAAGAAAACAGATCTGATTAAATCATAGCGAGTTTCCGTGACGGAACCCTCCTCGGCAATTTTGAAACTGATTTCCGAATCGGACCGCCGCCTGGCGGTGGATGCGGTTGTACAGGCGCTGTCCGGCCCGGACGGCTTCCCGCGCCGTGAACTGCGGAGCGCCATCCGGCAGCTGGTGGAATCCGGAGAGCTCAGTTACAGTTACGAGCTGGGCAACAGTTTCCTCGAGCGCTCTTTTAACCATCCCGTCCAGATCTCAAAGCGGATTATCCTGACGCCTCCGGGGCATCAGGTCAGGTCTGAAGCAGCGATGGTTGCCGTGAGGCTCGCCCCGGGGGCCGCCTTTGGATACGGACAGCACCCCACCACGCGAATGGCCCTGCAGGCAGTGGACACCGCCCTGGCAATGGCGCCCGGCCGGGCCGACGCTTCCCGCCGCAGGGTCCTGGATCTCGGCACCGGATCGGGGGTGCTGATCATTGCCGCCGTCCTGCTGGGTATGCAGGGCGGCCTGGGGCTCGATATCGACCCCTGCGCCCTGGCAGAGGCCGGACGGAATGTCGCCCTGAATGGCCTGGAGCGCAAAATCCGGATAAAAGACACCCCCATTGAATCACAGGCGGACCGGTTTTCCCTGGTCACGGCCAATCTGCGGTTGCCGACCCTGGAAAAATACAGTGTTCAAATTGCCGGGACGGTAGAATCCGGCGGCATATTGATCGTGTCCGGTATCAAAACCGAAGAGCAGGCTGTTGTGGAAAAAACCTACACGGCGCTGGCATTTAATAAGCTGCGGGCGTGGCAGGAGAAGAGGTGGGCGGCGATACTGATGCAGAAGGCGTCCAGATAAAAGATAAAAGGTACAAGTTTTAAAAAAAGTATAGGTACCAGATAAAAATGGCCCGCTGTCTGCCAGCGGGCCGTTTTTATTTAACCTGAGAACTCGGAACGTTTATTTTTTCTTCTTTTTGGGGTGGCATTCGGAGCACTTTTTCGGCCCCTTTTTCTCTTTCTTGTGGCAGCCGATGCAATTCGCGTGAAGTGCTTCCTTTTGGTACTTCATGATCTTGTCGGCCTTTTTCATCTTCTTGTCAGCTTTGGCCAGCTTACCGAACTCCTTGTGGCAGTCGCCGCACTTCTGGACGGGGTCACCGTCTTTCAATTCCAGCGGTTTGCCGGCGTCATCGTGGTGACATTCGCCACAGGTGATCTTGTAATCATTGGTGTGCTTGGCGTGGGTGAATTGAACGATGGCTTTCTTGTGTTTTTTGTACCGGGCGTCATTCAGGGGAATCACTTCCGGTGCCGCTGCCGCGTACAGGCCGACTGCTAAGAACAGGCTCGCGGTTACTACTGCAATCGTAATTATCAAACTCCTTGACTTCATCTGTTTATGCCCCCTTTCCTATTTTTTATACATCCTACTACTTGGTTTTTAAGGAACATCCTTACCTATCAATTCAACCGGTTTGTGTCAAGGCAAAGCGGCCTCGACACCCCGCAATAGCTGCAATACAGCGGTTTTGTAAATATGTCAGGAAGCGCTCCGTGAAGGAGCCTCTTCCTCTTCTTCCGATGCGTCTTTCTGTCCGAACATGATGGCCCCCCAGATACTGATTTCATACAGGACCATGAGGGGAAACGCCATCATGATCTGTGTCACCACGTCCGGGGGGGTGATCATGGCGGCGCCGACAAAGAACAGCAATACGGCGTATTTACGATTATTACGCAGAAAGGGAACTGTCACCAGGCCCAGGCGCGCCAGAAAGGTGATGACGATGGGCAGTTCGAAAACCAGGCCAAAGGCCAGAAGCAGCTTGGTGGCAAAGGAGAGATACTCCTTCATGGACGGCAGGGCTTTGATGGAATCGGAGGCAAAGCTCAGGAAAAACTGGAATCCCCAGGGGAAAACGATGAAATAGCCGAAAAGGGCGCCGCCGATGAAAAAAAAGGTCGATAAAACGACAATGGGGATCATTACGCGGCGTTCTTTCTTGTAGAGACCGGGGGCCACAAACATCCAGAACTGGTAGATGACCACTGGCCCGGCCAGGATCAGGCCGGCCAGAAAGGCCACTTTCAGGTAGGTAAAAAAAGCCTCTGGAAGGCCGGTAAAGATGAGCTGGTCGCCCTTTTCCATAACGGAAATGAGCGGCCGGGTAATGAGTTCAAACAGCTTTTCCTTGAAACCGTAGCAAACGACAAAGCCGATGGCCACAGCGATAAAACTTTTTATAAGACGTTCCCGCAACTCTTCCAGATGATCGGTAAACGGGATTTTCTCTTCTTCATCCATGGGATTTGGCTCCGGGAGCCGGCGGCTCATCTGCTTCGGGGTCGGGGGACGATTTTTCGGTGTCGGCGGTTTCCGCCCCGGCCCTGGCTTCGGCGGTGGTTTCCGTCTCAGCCCTGGCTTCGGCGGTGGTTTCCGTCTCGGCTTTGGCTTCGGCGGTGGTTTCCGTCTCGGCTTTGGTTTTGTCGTCAGCGTACGCTTGGGCGCTTTCTTTCTCGGTTTTATCCTCCGCGTCATCTGTGGGCCGGGCGGTATCCGCCCCTTTGTAAGCGGACTGGTCCGGGTCGTAGGTGGGGATATCTTTCAGATTATTCATAGAGTCCTTGACATCCTGCAGGTCGCCATCCAGGTCAATGGAATGTTTGAAATCCCGGGTGGCGCTTTTAAATTCACCCATGGCCCGGCCGATTGATTTTGCCAGGCCCGGCAGTTTTTTGGGACCGATGACAATCAGGGCCACGGCCATAATCAGCATTATTTCGGGCATACCCATGCCGAACATAAACAACTCCTTGCCAAAATGGTGTGCCTGCTCCCGCCAGGCGCTCAGGCATATTCCTTTACCCGGATCTTTCCGGGAAAGACCGGGAAAAATTTCTAGTACTGGTTTTAGGGTGGACTGTCAAGATGGATACAGCGCATTACAGGTGTTTGTTTACTCCGGTTTCAGTACGAGAAAGTAAAGTGTTCCCGAGTGCTGCATGTAGCCGGCCGCCAGTTCCGCATACGGCCCGTTGCCCCAGAACAGATCGGCCCGGCCAGCCCCCCGAATGGCGCCGCCGGTATCCTGATTCAGCACAAAACGGCCGAAGTCAGACCACTTTTCAATGGTGCCATCGCCATCCACCAGCGGTTTCTGCGTTTGTATAAAGGCCAGGGCGCCCTTGGGAAACAGTCGCCGGTCGGTGGCTATGGACCGGCCGGCGGTGAGTTTTACGCCGATGGATCCGATGGGGCCTTCGGGTTCCGTATTGAAAAAGACGTAGCTCGGATTGGCGTTGAAAATGTCGTCTACGGCTTCGGGATTCTCGCGCAGGTATTTTTTAATAGCCTGCATGGACATCTCTTCCCGGGGAATGGCCCCGTTGTCTATGAGCAACTTGCCGATGCTGCGGTATGGACGGCCGTTGGGGCTGTTGTAATGGACATTGACTGGTTCGCCGATATCCATGTAAAGCTTGCCTGACCCTTGGATGTGTAGAAAAAACAGGTCGATACGATCATCTACCCAGGCCAGGACATCGGCTTTTTTGAAAAGGACACCGGTTGATTCAATTTCGTGGCGGTCATGATAGGGTACCAGCGTTTTTCCGTTGAAGCGGCCCCAGAGTGTTTCTCCCTTGAATTTTTCAGAAAAAAGGGCAAGGTCAACCGCTACCAGATCCACGGGCCGGGTGTAAAGCGGAAATCGGAAGCGGGTGCTTTTCTGGTGGCTGCCTTTCAGAAAGGGTTCATAATACCCGGTCACCAGCATTTGACCGGCACCTTGATTACCCGTGGCCTGATAGACCTGGTAATGTTCCCGGATGTATCGGTTTAATGCGGCCGCGTCGGGGACCGTTTTCAAAAATTCTGTGAACGTTTCCAGCGACAGGACCATGTGGGCGGCGGAATAGGCATCGTCACCGAACAGAAAACGGGTGTCCGGGGAGAGCAAGCGCAGATAGGATAAGCTCTGGTCAATGGACGCCGACAGCGCGTCAAAGCACATATCATCAAAAAATTCAGGAAGTTTCCGTTCATTGACCAACACCAGGGGCAATTCGGGTTTTTCCACGGCCGGCCTCGGAAACCGGGCGCACCCGGCGGACAGGCAGAGCAGCAGGCAGAGTAGGGTCAGTAGGGCGCCTTTTAATAAAAAGCTTTCAGGGGTATCTGTAAACCAGCGATCAGGACGGGTCATCGTATTCATCCAGGGTCGTGTCGGACAGCCGCCGGGGCTGTTTTTCAACGGGGTCGACTTTCGGAAGGGGCGTGTCGGATTTCAAGGTGATTCCGAGGCCGTTGAATTTTCGAGCCGTCGCCAGGACCCGGCGTTCATAAGAGCCGAGCATTTTATTGTACGACTCTGTGGTTCTCTCAATATCCCGACCCAGGCTTTTGAAATGGCTGGTCATCACAGCCAGGCGTTGGTAGAGGTCGCTTCCCAGGGCGCTGATCACCTTTGCGTTTTCGGCAAGGGCCTCCTGGCGCCACCCCATGGCAACGGTTTTAAGCAGAGAAATCAGCGTGGTCGGTGTGGCCAGGATGATCTGGCTCGCAGCCCCGGTTTCGATCAGGTTCGGGTCCCGGGCCAAAGCGGCGGAGAAAAAGTTTTCACCGGGGATGAACAGGACCACAAATTCCGGTGTCGGCTGGAACTGGGTCCAGTAGGCCTTCTTGGACAGCTGCCGGATATGGGTTTGAACGTGCCGGGCATGATTTTCCATCAGGGTTTCACGTTCGTCGGCAGAGCCGGCCGCCTGAGCTTCCAGGTAGGCCGCCAGGGGCACTTTTGAATCCACCACGATGTTGCGGCCGGCGGGCAGCTGAATGATCATGTCCGGGCGCATGAGGCCGTCTCCGGCATCGACGCTGGCCTGCTCGACGAAATCGCAGTGGTCCTGCATGCCGGCCAGTTCCGCCACCCGCTTGAGAGTGATTTCACCCCAGCGGCCGCGCACGTGCGGTTTGCTCAAGGCGCTGGTCAACTTGCCGGTTTCCCGCTGCAGGGCGTTCTGGCTTTCGGCCAGGGATTGCACCTGCTGGAGCAAGCCGCCGTAGGCTTTTTCCCGGGCTCGCTCGAGCTCCCGGATCTGCCGGTCATAACGGTCGAGCGCTTCGTTGACCGGCTTTACAATGGTGCCGATGGCTTTTTGACGGGACTCCAGGTCGTTTGACGCAGCTGAAAAATATTTTGACATGGTCGTCCCGGCCAAATCCATGAAAGCCTTATTGTTATCCTGCATGACCTTGAGAGAAACGCTGCGAAACAGGTCCGGCAGCTTTTCCTGGAAGTGTTCGAGGTTGGCGGCTTTCTCCTCGGCGGCTGATTTAAGCCCGGTCAGTTCCACCAGTTCCCGGTTTTTAGATTCCAGGGTTTTTTCAGCCTGCGCAAACCGGGTTGTCAGCTGCTCAAGCTCGCCCACCTGGCGGCTGACAGTTTCCTGCAGACCGGTTTGGACCTCTTTGAAAGCCGCCAGCGCCGCTGCCAGTTTCGAGTTGTACCGGAGCCGGCAGGCCAGCCAGGTCAACAGCCCACCGATGACTACAACGGCGATGAGAAGATAAACGGGCAGCTCGACAATTCCGTTTTGAAAAACCATAGATGCTCTACCGTGAGAATATCCTGAAATGGCAGGCGCAGCATCCCGCCCGGCCATATGAACGTTTACTTAGAGATAAACCCTCCAATGATCAGCAGCAATCCCCCAATGGCGAATGACAGTATGTACAGGGGCATCGTGACCAGGTATCTTAGCCCCTTTTGGACCAGCTGCATGGAAATACCGTTTACCCATTCCAGGGTTTCCGGGCCAGTCGCTTCCACCAGGGTCATGGTTTTCCAGCCTATGTCCCCGGCTGTCATCATGGAAGAGATGGCCTGGAAGCCTACAATGCAACCGCCCAGGACCAGGAATATTAGACCGAGAAGTGTAAATTTATTCATTCGTTTCTTTCTCCAGTTTATATGTTCCGCTTTTACCGCCGGTTTTTTCCAGCAGACAAATATCCGAAATAACCATGCCCTTGTCCAGGGCCTTGCACATGTCATAGAGTGTCAGGGCAGCCACTGAAACAGCGGTGAGGGCCTCCATTTCAACCCCGGTTTTTCCGGCCAGGCTCACGGTGGCCAGTATCTCCACGGCGTGTTTTTCAGGCAGGATCTCGAAATCCACGGCGGCGTGGGTAATGGCCAGGGGATGGCACATGGGGATGAGATCTGCAGTTTTCTTGGCGGCCATGACCCCGGCGATCCGTGCCGTTTCCAGGACGTTGCCCTTGGCAATGGATCCGCTCTGGATTTGCTCGATAATCCGGGGCGTCATCCGGATAACCCCCCGGGCGGTCGCCTGTCGGACGGTTGCCGTCTTGGCGGTCACATCTACCATCCGGACACGTCCGTTATTATCTAAGTGTGTAAATTCAGACATAATATTTTCCTAAACAAAAAATTCGGTTTTATGCGTTACGGTGGTTTTAATGGCGTTAAGCGTATCCCGCAAGGTGTCAATTACATTTTCCCGAATGTCACCGGCCACGGCCAGCAGCATGACATCATCGCCCACTGTAAGATCCCGGTCGGCGGCAATTTCCACCTGGATGTCCACAATTCCGGGTCGCTGGCGGCATGTTGTGAGTACGTCATTTAGTTTTTGTCGATCGACCGCGACCCGCAGCCCGGTCACCGGTCGGCCGTCCCGGGATGTGCTGCGAACGATACCGTTGTGGTAAAGGACCATACCGGCCTTATGGTAATCCGGGTTGGCCTTTATGGAAGCCATCATTGCATTCATGTCCATCAGAATTCCTCTGTTTCACGGGCAATGATTTTGGCCCGCTGCAGGTCTTCGGGTGTATTGACGTTAAAAAAGGAAAGCAGACGGGGGTCGGCTTTCCGGGCGGTTTTTTCGCTGATAACCTTTACATTTTTCTTTCTGAACGTACGCATAATTTTGAACCGGCTATTTTCAACACTGGACCGGGCGGGTTCCAGGCAGCTGCGTGCGTACACCGCGCAGAGCGGCTCCCGGCCAAACTCGGTTTCCGGCATCACAATGTCGATACCCGGGGAGATACCGGCCACCACGGCCGCAACCATCTCCTTTTTAAGAAACGGTGTGTCGCCGGCGGTGAAAAATGCGTAATCGGTACGCGTGTAAAACAGTCCGGTGTGAATACCGGTCAACGAACTTTTCACAGGCAGCAGGTCGGTGACAATGGTCGCGTCCCATTCCAGGTACTGCGCGGGCGTATTGGTGACCAAAATAATGTCATCAAAAACGGCGGTCATAACCTCAAAGATCCGGTCAAGAATTCGTATACCGCCGATTTTCATCAGGGTTTTTTGCTCCCCGGAAAAACGGCTGTTTTCACCACCGGCGAGGATGACCCCTGTACACGCACTTGACATAGTGCTACTCTAGTTATGAAAAAAAGCTGGTAAAATCAAGAATATTCAGAGTATAAAACCGTCTTGAGGTGTACCTGGCCACAACATGGTAGATGAAGGTAAACTTTATGGGTCTGAAATCGCACAAAGCATCTGCCCCGACCGCCGTGGACGTGGCGGTTGTGTCCGTCTCCAGCAGCCGCTCTCTGAAAGAGGACAAAGCCGGGCACTGGATTGCAAAAACCGCCGCCAAAGAGGGCCATCGGGTGGTCTACCACCAGGTGGTCAAAGACGACGCCGACCTGATTCGCGGGACCCTTCTGGATCTTGTGGCCACCAGCGGTTCCCGGGTTATTCTCGTGACCGGGGGAACCGGGCTCAGTGACGCCGATGTGACCATCGAGGCGGTGAAACCCCTGCTTGAAAAAGAATTGACCGCCTTCGGCATTCTTTTTGCCCAGCTCAGCTTCGATCAGATTGATTCAGCGGCCATCATGTCCCGGGCCGTGGCCGGCCGGGTCGGCCGGGCCATGGTCTTTTGCATGCCGGGCAGTTTAAATGCCTGTAAACTGGCGTGCTTGGAACTCATATTTCCGGAAATTGGACATATGATCAGGCATATAGACAAAGGCTGAAAAGGGCGTTGTAAAGCGTCCGTTCATATCTGCTAAACACCACTATAGAGAATAGCCACAGTCCTTCTATCTATGCGTTTTCATGAGCTGGCTTTTAGCCGTATCAGGCCGAACAGGGTGCGAAGCCGGTAGGCTACATACCAGATGGAGGCTAAAAAATACCCAGGATGACCCGGCGCACGATACTCGTTACCTGGACAACTTCAGGATTATCAAGACACAGGCGCAGGGTGCATTCGCCGACCATACCGGTGGCGCCCAGCACGATGATCCGTTTCTTTTGCATGGCAGAATTCCATTTTAACCGGGGATTTTGTTGACAACCGGGTTCCCGCTGGTCATACGAACATGTTCAGGTTGTCCCATTGCCGGCTGCCACCACCGTACAACCGGTATGCTTGTATTAAACACGGTGGTTTCACCCACGATGGGCGTGGCGGCCACGATGTTGTTTTCAGCGGCGCAGGCCGTCAGACGCTCCATGGGCTCGTACCAGGGATGGAGGGCGAGGTTAAAGGTGCCCCAGTGAATCGGGTGCAGGAGGTCGCCTTTCAGATCCAGGTGCGCCTGTACCGTTTGTTCGGGAAACATGTGCACCCGGGCCCAGGACTTATTGTAGGCGCCGCATTCTATAAACGTGATATCAAAAGGTCCGTACTTGGCGCCGATTTTCTTGAAACCACTGAAATAGCCGGAATCTCCACTGAAAAAGAGTCTGTGGACAGGCGTTTTGATGACCCAGGACGCCCAGAGCGTTTTGTTACGGTCGGTGAGCCCGCGACCGGAAAAGTGCTGGGCCGGGGTGGCGGCCACCATCAGCCGCGCATCGATATGAAACTCTTCCCACCAATCGAGTTCGACGATTTTACTGTCGGGCACGCCCCATTTTTGGAGCTGGGCCCCGACACCCAGCGGTACGATGAATTTTTTGGCTTTCGCATGTAAATGCTCAATGGAAAATCGGTTGAGATGATCATAGTGATTGTGGGAAATGATCACCGCGTCGATGGGCGGCACCTGGGAGATATCCAGGGGCACCTCTCCGTTGAAGCGGGTGGGTCCAACCAGTGAGACGCTTTTTTCAAACACGGGATCGGTGAGGATCTTATAACCGTCGATGTTGATCATCAGGGATGAATGGCCCAGCCAGGTGGCATTTAGCTGCCTGTCTGCCGATTGGTTGAAGTGAGAAAGGTCGACCGGTTGAACCGGCAATTCGGCGTCCGGCGTCCTGTTCTTTCCGCCGAAAATAAAATCCCAGGTGGTTGACACAAACGTTACAGGCGACATGTCCAGGGTCCTGGCTTCGGGTTTGAATCGGCCGCTTGCATATTGCGGCGAACGCTCAATTTTGTTCGGTTGGGTTCTGTCCGAACTGGAAAGTGCCGGAGAAAGGGTCTGAAAAAACAACATGGTCGTCACGACTCCTATGAGAATGCTGGTGTATATTAAAGGTTTCATTGCATACGCCTTAAACGAATGATCGTTTTTAGGGGGTTAAATTTTTTTAGCGGCTGATAGCATCCCAGGCCATGTTAAAGGCGGCTTCAAGCTCTTCTTCACTCATTTCCCAGCCATGGCACGCCCGGGGGTTGGCAAGGTGGGAAATCGGATGAAACAGGAAGGCCGCCAGCAACTCACGGTCTACGTTTTTAATGATTTTCTGCTCTATCCCCCGCTGCATAACCTCGATGAGGGGGATAAAATACTGTTCCAGGGTCTCCCGGTCGACCAGATCGCTGTAAGGCGAGTTGGCAAACTGCTCGACAAATTGGTAGTCCTCGGAATTGTTGGAAATATATTCGAACATACGATGCCAGACATTTCGCAGGATATCCCGAATCGGCTGCGAATCGTCAAAGCCCTCCAGCATGGCCCGGCTGATATCGAGCTTGATGTCCACATAGGTGGAAACCAGCAGGTCCTCCTTGTTCTTGAAAAATACATAGAGCGTGGAGGGCGAAACCCCGGCTTCTCCGGCAATCTTGGAAACAGAGGCGGAAGCAAACCCGATTTCATTGACGAGTTTAACCGTCGCCTTGAACAGCGCCTCTCTTTTCTGTTCGTCTTTCGTTCTCATGGGACCTAAAATAAACGATCATTCGATTATGTCAAGCGAAAAATTTCAATATTCTAAACTTTTTGGGTGAACGCAATCTGTGAGTAGGTTGTTTAGGCAGTAGGCTGAAGACTGTTAGGAAAACCAGGAAATCTACGATTTCCAACCCCTAAGGTCACTGTTTGTTGTTACCAGCCTGCGCCACCTTAATAGGATATAAAAAGGATTTTCCTTCAGCCTGTCAGCCTGAATCCGGCCGCGCTACGGCTGAGTGCTGTGGTTGCACGGCCTTTAAGGGGCAACCCGAAGCCTGACCTCTCTGGGCCAGGATTCGCACCCCCACAATCTGCAGCATTGCCGCTACCGGGTCCCGGTCAGGCGACCTGGGGCGATCGTTGTTCAAAAACCACATCGAGCGCCCCCGTGAGGTAAAGTTTCTTGTAGTAACGCCGCCGCGGCTTGCCGCTGGAGGTTTTCTCAAGACTCCGCGGCTTAACGAACACCACGGAGCGAACTGACAGGCCGTGTCCCTTGGAGACGGCACCCTTTACTGTCGTTACGGCTGAAGCCCAGAAAGCCTTTAAAGATTCGTCCCCCGGGCCCTCGGGTTGAGCATCCGCAGGAAACTGTCTTTCATCAACTTCCGCAATGATGACAAGATGTTCGATGCTGTCGATGGATTCTGATATAGCAACGCAGGATCCCCTGCGAACCGGTGCACCGGAGTTCTGCACGGTGAGTTCGATGTCGTTCGGGTAGTGGTTTCGGCCGGCAATGATAATCAGGTCCTTCAAGCGGCCGGTCAGATAGATCTCGCCATCGGCAACGAAGCCCAGGTCCCCGGTGCGGAGAAAGGGACCCTCTTGCGTGTTGGCCAGATACCCCCCGAATGTGGCTGCGGATTCCTCCGGTAGTCCCCAGTAACCTTCCGGTACACTGGGGCCCTCAACCCAAAGCTCACCAACCTGGTCGGGCCTGGACGGCGTCAGCGTGGCGGGGTCTACGGCGATCACCCGGTGGCCGGATGCCGGACTGCCGCAACTGACGACATGGTGCCGGCCCTCCCCGTTGCCGGTCAAGACGCGGACGGTATGCCGTTCCAGGTCCTTTGCGCCCAGGGTGAGAACCTTGGGCGGCTCGGATAACGGCTTCAGCCCACCCACAAAGAGTACGGACTCAGCCATGCCGTAGCAGGGCATGAAGGTCTGTGGCCGAAACCCGTACGGACCGAATTTTTTGATGAACATGTCCAGTGTTTGTGGAAGGATGGGCTCGCCGCCATTTCCAGCGATGACCCAATGGCTCAGGTCGAGCCCCGCGCAGTCTTCGGTTTTGATCCGCCGCGCCGAGTACTCGTAGCCGAAATTCGGGCACGCGGTGTTGACGACTTTGTAGTGACTCATTGCGTGCAGCCACAGAACCGGCTTGCGGAGAAAATCCAAGGGGGACATCAGGTTGGACTCGTACCCATAGTACACCGGACCCAGTATGTGTCCGACCAGGCACAGGTCGTGGTAGTGGGGGGCCCACACCATCGCCGGCAGCGTCGACTTAAGTCGCAGCATCTGCCCCATCACGCGAATGTTTGCCACGGCGTTGGCATGGCTGATGGCGACCCCTTTGGGGTGCCCGGTTGAGCCTGACGTGAACTGCAGGTAGGCAACCGCGTTCATATCGGCTCGGGGTCCGGCCCAGTCGGTCGCAACCCGGTCGGTGATCGCACTTAAGCAAATCGGTAATTCGGACACCATCGGCGCGACCATCGCTGCCAGTTCCTGATTGGTTAATACCGTCGAAGCCCCGCAGGCCTCGGCGGTTTTCAGGATTCTGCCGAGAGGGTTCTTACTATGGGGATTGGGAAGCGGCACAGGTACCGCCCGCGCCCCCGCGAGGAGGCAGCCGAAAAACGCCTTCACGAAGTCGAGTCCCGGCGGAAAGGCGAGCAGGACGCTCGAATCCGCAAGCCCCTGCTCAACCAGGTCTTCAGCCACTCCGGCACTCTGATGATAAAGTTCAGAAAAGGTCCATTCTATGATCGGCCCGTCCAATTCGCCGTTGCCCAAAAACCGAAAAGCCAGGTCGTCTGCGTTCCGGGTGGCTCTTTCCTTCAGAAAGTCAACAAGTGTCATGTTAATCATAAAGCCCTCTTTACTATTTCTGTCGTGATAGGCGCAACGATAAAATACACCCGGCATCCTGGCACCAAACCTTTTGAATCGGGCCTGCTGCCGGAACCGGGTTTGGCTGATACAGATCCCAAATATTCCCCGATATGTTCAGAAGCTTCAAGGAAAACATGTTTACCGGATTGTCAGCGCGTTCTCCAAGTCTGTAGAGAAAATCGGGACACAGAACCGCCCCTATAAATCACAGATTGACAACAAACCCCGGATTCGATAGTTTAAATCCCGTTCGGATGTGTATCACACACAGCATTCTGGTATTATTACACTTGCGCTCGTTGGTTACTCCGTTACCCGGGACTTCCTTTGAAAAAGCCACTAGCACGCCGCCACCCTATCCTAACAGGCTTTTGCCCGGGCCCTCCTGCTCAGAAACCCCCAACCCCAACATTCTTCGATATCTTCCCGTTGAAAAATGATCGAAGAGAGGTTCAATGACAGCCTGGTTTAAGATTCCAAAACAGTCATGCGTACCGTGCTGGCATGCTGGTATTATCGGTCAATCGGTGAACACCGGAAACCTGATAGGGCCTTGCCAGATATGATCATCGGTCACGATAAAATCCTGAAAGCGCTGAAAGAAAACTTAGTTTTCAGTATGTTCGCAAAGGCGGACTTGGACCGGGTCGCACCCTATTTTTCCCCTGAATCGCATAAGCTCGGAGAGGTGGTCGTTTTCCAGGGACAGCCCTCCGATGGTTTTTATCTTATTCTTTCAGGTAAGGCCCGGGTGGTTAATGCCCAAAAAGACAACCTGACCCTGGCGGTCCTGAAAAAAGGGGACTGCTTTGGTGAACAATCTCTTTTGACCCAAAAGCCGGCCAGTGCTTCAGTGCGAGCTTCGGGCAAGCTGGTTCTCCTGAAGATGGGCGCCGCGGAATTTTTGGAGATGGTCTCGGGTTATCCACAGATCAAGCGGCATTTTTTGGAGAGCGGAGAAAGGCAGGCCCAGTTCAATTCGCTGAAAACACTGAAAATATTTTCAGAGTTGAAGCCGTCTGAAATCGAAACACTCATCAAGGGTATCGAAACAGTCAATTTGAGTCCGGAGGATTTTCTCTTTCGCGAAGGGGATGCGGGCGATGCGGCCTACATTGTGCAAAGTGGCCGCCTCCAGATCTTAAGGGAGGACACCAGGAAAATCCTCTCCATTGCCCGGGAGGGGAGCCTCATCGGTGAAATATCTCTGATCCGGGAACAGCCGCGCCTGGCTTCCGCTAAAGCGATGGAGGCCTGCCGCCTCTACCGGCTGACCCGCGAGCTCTTCCAGAACACCCTGCCCAGGATCAAAGACACGGTTGAACAGATCATTACCAACCGGATCCTGCAATATGAAGCCTTTGATGCCGACAAGCAGGAAAAGGAAATCGTCCATCCCAAGTTTAAGGAAAGTATAGAGAAACTTTCCCTGGGATTCCGGCCAAAGCCGGTTACCTGCATAACCGTGAACGACGAATTGCTTTCAGGCCTGGGCTGTGTGGCCATGATCCTGCATGCTCACACCCAGTTTCCCCCGCCCCACTGGCATCGCTGGGCAACGGCGTGCCTGCGGCAAAACCGCACGGAGGGTATTTATGACATCGGACGACGCCTGGAACAGGCCGGGCTGCTCGTCCGCAAGGTCAAGATCAAACAGGAGGCGTTGAAGAATATTTCCTGTCCGGCCCTGTTCATGGACGAAGAGAACCGGCCGCTGGTTCTTTTCGGTTTCAATTCAAAGGAGATTTTTATAGGCGATCCTCTCAAGGGGCTTCGCAATCTGCCGCTGACAGAATTTTTTGAATTCTGGAACGGCGAGCTCCTGCTTTCTTCTGTAGTTCCGGAGTTTGGAGCGGCTAAAACATCCATCTGGAGCATCTATGCTCGCTTTTTACCCCTGATCCGACCCCACAAAGGCATTCTTGCCTGGATTTTTGCCGCGTCGGTCATCCTGACGCTGCTTGGGTTGGCCGCCCCATTTTTTTCCCAGACGATTATCGACAAGGTGCTTGTTTTTTCGGATAGATCCCTCTTGAAGCTGATGCTGGTGGGGATGATCTGCATCACGATCTTTCAGCTTCTGGGCAGCGGTTTGAGAAGTCTGCTGACCGTTACGATCATGCAGCGGCTCGAGGCGGTCATCAACACCCGCCTGTTTCAACATGTTTTATCCCTGCCCATGTATCGCTTCAACAAGTTCAGGGTCGGTGAATATTCCACCCGGTTTGAGGAAAATAAAAAACTGCTGGGGATGATATCGGAAACCGGCATGACCCTGGTGATGGATATCACCACAGGGTTGTTCTACCTGCTGAAACTCTTCACCCAGAACGCCACCCTGACCGGGATCGGTTTACTGTTCATTGTACCGCAAGCACTCATTGTGATCCTGAGCTCCAGGAAACTCAGAAAAAATGATGCGGATGTTTTCGACGCCTCGTCGGACAACATGTCTTTTGTCATCGACATGATCGGGGGCATGCAGACGGTTAAATCCCTGGCCGGGGAGAATGATTTCTATAAAGAGGGGATGGATAAACTTGCCCGGGAAAGGGCTGCCGAGTGGAAAGGTGCCCGCTTCGCCAATATTATTGGGGTGCTTTCCAAAGCGTTCAGTTCGCTGGGCACCCTGGCCCTGCTGGCCTACGGCTCCTACATGGTGATGGGTAACCAGCTCACCATCGGCCAGTATGTCGCTTTTAATGCCGTCTACGGCCTGTTGATGGGCCCCATCGAACGCCTGGTGGGGTTGTGGGACGAGATCCAGGAGATGCGTATCTCCTATGAGCGCGTTAACGACATTCTGGAGATGCCCGTGGAGAAAAGCGGGCAGAACCGGGAGCTTTTGGATGTCGAGGGCCGCCTGCGCATTGAACGCCTCGATTTTCGTTACCCGGGGCTTGAAAAAGACACCCTCTCAAACATTGGTCTGGAGATCCAGCCCGGCCAGAAGGTCGCCCTCATCGGACGCAGCGGATGCGGCAAGTCGACCCTGATCAACCTGGTCTGCGGATTTTTGAAGCCGGATTCCGGGAAAATCTACATAGACAACACGGATATAAAGTCGCTTGACCGGGCATCCTTGTTAAAAAATATCGGTGTTGTGGAGCAAAAGCCATTTTTGTTCAGCGGAACCATTCGGGAAAATATCGCCTTGACCGATCCGGATTTACCTTACGAGAAGGTCGTGTCCGCGGCCGCGCTTTCCGGAGTCAAGGAGTTTGTCGACCGGATGCCGCTGGGGCTGGAGACCCGGGTAGGTGAGGGCGGCATGAGCCTTTCCGGCGGCCAGGTCCAGCGGATTGCCATTGCCCGGGCCATTGTCCGGGGGCCCGCGATACTCATTTTGGATGAAGCCACCTCTGCCCTGGATACGGAATCGGAAAGCATCGTCCAGAAAAACCTGGACAAGCTGATGAAAAATAGAACGACGCTGGTTATCGCCCACCGCTTGAGCACGATCATGAACTCAGACCTTATCGTGGTCATGGACGAGGGGCGCATCGTGGAATCCGGCTCCCACGACAGCCTGGTCGAGAAGAAGGGCCTTTATCATTACCTGCTGACATCCGGTCAGCAGGCGGCGTAATGGCTCTATCCAAGAGGACCGTGATGGGGGTTGCCCCTGATAGGGAGGGAGCTTGCCAAAACCGCTAATTATGAAGTGCCTAAAGTTCCGGAGTCGCTGTGATCCACTGATTTTATCTGATTGGCAGAATACCTTAACTTTAGATCACTTCGAACTTAAGCGCACTTTAGGCACTTGGACAATATACTCTGGCCTGGTTTCAAGGGCCAGGCTTTCAAAGTCGAGTAGATAGTAACCTGCCTGCAGAAGGGGGCATTGCATGACGGACAATCAACAGGAGATATCGGGCGAAGACCTGGATGAACTGGACAAGTTTGCCGACAAACAGTCGGAAACCTCGTCCTATGACCAGCTCTTAAAGCTCCCCATCCCCAATGTCTCGCGGGTCGGCATTTACTTCATCACCCTGATGATGGTGGTTGCCATCGGGGTGCTCTATTTTGGTAAAGTGAACCTGGTTGTCCAGTCAACCGGGCTCATTCGAACCATTAAGGATACCTTCCGGATTGAAGCGGTTGAGAGTGGTATGGTGACCCGTATCCTGGCTGAACCGGGCGATCGGCTGGAAAAAGGCGCTCCGATTCTTCACCTGGATGCTTCTGAAAGGGGCCTGAACCTCGAACAGGTTCGCCATGAGCTGCAAAGCCTGGAAAAGCAGATGGAAAAGAATGCCGACAACAGGCGGATATCCGCCGCCATTTTAAAGGATGTGGCTGCGGGGCTGGCCCGCTCCGAAAACGTTGATCTTTCCGGTGAGATGCTCCTGCATTTTATGAAGTTGAAAAATCGTTACCTGGCGCTGCAGGACGCTAAAACCGTGCTGGCGCAGAACGTCGCGGATCGCGGACGGCAGAGAAAAAAAGAGATTCGGCTGGCCAATGAAAAGATTAAGACAATGATAAAAAACCGGGCCATGACCGCCGAAGAACTGGTCCGGGATGCGGATGATTTGGCCCGGAAGAAGAAAATGCTGACCGACTTTGAAAAGCTGACCAAAGAGGGCTACTACTCCAACGTGGAACTGAATCGGGAACAGGAACAGTTCAAGCTGGCGCGAAAAGAATATGAAAATAAACGCAAAGGGCTTTCCGATACAGACCTGGCGATTTCAAATGAGAGAATCCGGCTCAACGATCTTCAGATCCGGTCTGAAGAGGCCCAAAGAACCCATAAACAGCAACTCAGGACTGAAACTCTGGCCTATCGACAGGCTTTGACGCAGTTTCGGGAAGGCTTTGACAATCTCCTGGAGAAGCACCAGCGCCTGGCCGACAGCATTGCCCAGAAAAAGGGGCAGCTGCGCCTGGGTGAGGAACAGATCAAAAAAACGGTGATCCGCATGCCGTTTACCGGTTATATCGGTGACCTGAAAATAAGCAACATCGGCCAGATGGTCTCGGCCGGCGAAGTCGTCACCACCGCTTACCCCGAGGGCAGTCAAATGGAGGCCCTGGCCCTGGTTGACAACAAGGACATCGGCCTCATATCGGATCAGACACCGGTATCGATCAAGGTGGAGGCTTACTCTTTCAAAGATTTCGGCGCCATTCCCGGTGTGGTGGAAAGGGTGATTCCCAACTTGAGCGGGAAGGGCGGGTTTGCAGTGGTCGTCAACCTGTCAAGGCAGACCCTTCAAAAGGGCGGGCAGGTGTATCCGCTGTTTCCGGGCCTCACCCTGAAGGCGGATTTCATTACCCAGAAGATCCGCCTGTACCAGCTCATTTTTAAGGAAATGCGAGACATGTACAGCAATTTCGAACGGCCGCTGATCCAGAAAGAACAAGAGGGAACCGGCAGGAAATCCGAATGAATCACGAATCCAATATCGCCGGGATTGCCGACCTGCTGAAGGCCGAACCGCTTCTCGCAGATGCATCTTCCGCGTTTGTGACGGACCTGGCCCGGCAGTGCCGGGTTTCGGGACCCGATGCGGGAACGGTTATTCTTGAAAAAGACGCGCCCGTTGAGGTCTGTGTCTTTATCGCCGGCGGTCATGTGGAACTGGTTCAGAATCTTGCCCACAACCAGCAGATTACCATCGACCGGCTCCGGGAGGGCGCCAGTTTCGGAAAGGCCTGTTTCTATGCCCGGGCGTTCTCAGAATACACGTATGTCGCCGGAGAGGACGCGACCCTGGTGATTCTGAGCAAGGCTGATCTGGAAGTGGTATGTAGCCGGTATCCAGAGGAAGCTGATAAATTCAGGCGCTATGGGCGCGTGCAGCCCATCTTTGCGCGGATTTCAAAACTGGCTCTGTTCAGCTCCCTGTCCACTGACCGGATGTGGGACCTGGCGGGCCATCTGGAACGCAAAGAGGTTGCGGCCGGCGACGTCATCATCCGGGAGGGCGACCAGGGGGATTTCCTTTATATTGTTGAAAAGGGCCGGTTCCAGGTCTACCTGGAAAAAACCCCTGATCAGGTGATTGCCACATTGGCTGAAGACGGCATTATCGGCGAAATGGCGCTTTTTACCCAAGCGCGCCGCAATGCCTCGGTCCGGGCTCTGGACGACGCGGTGGTCCTGGCCCTGAATCGCGCCGATTTTCTTGCGCTTCTTAAAGAGCAAAAAGAGCTGTTCGCATCGATAAAGCACCTGGTTGACCAGCGGACGGAAAAAAAACCTGACGAGACCCCACCCGCTGCTTCCAGCAAGATCCCGTTGTCCTATGATGCTGAAGCATTCCCCATTGACCTCCCACCGCCGGGCGTCACGCCCCCCAAGCGGTTTAAACCGTTCCGGTATCCCATTATCTACCAGCAGTCCCAGATGGATTGCAGTGCTGCCTGTCTGGCCATGATTTCGAAGTACTACGGTATCCGCCCCGGCCTGAACTATCTGCGGGAGCATTTGCGAATTTCTACCAGTGGGGCGTCCCTGACCAATATCATCCGGACCGCCAAGGAGATTGGCTACGGCACCTGCGCCTACAAATCCACCTGGGAACAGTTGGCGTCGGCCCCGCTGCCGGCCATCACGAACTGGCAGGGGTACCACTGGGTTGTCGTCTACCAGGTTGAAAAGGACCGCATTATCATCGGCGATCCGGGCATGGGACGGGTTCAATACTCCAAAAAGGAGTTCGAGGAGGGCTGGACCCGGTTTACCCTCTTCCTGGCGCCCACTGAAAAGTTTCTCGAACTCAAACCGGCCCGCAGAAGCTTTAAACGCTTTATCCCCCATATCCTGCCCCAGAAAACCATTCTTTGCGAAGTGATGCTTGCGTCTCTGGCCATGAAGTTTTTCGGCATCTTCCTGCCGCTTTTAAATATGCACATCATCGACAACGTCCTGATCAAGGGGGAAATGCGGTTTTTTCTCCCCTCTATTGTGGCCGTGGCCGTGCTGACCGCCCTCCAGATTGCCGTGATGTACTTTCAACAAAACCTCTCCCTGTTCGCGGGTAATAAGATCAGCCTGTCCGTGTTGAGCGGTTTTTACATGCACCTTATGTCGCTGCCCATGGCCTACTTCGAGACGCGCCCGATCGGCGACATTACCACCCGGCTGGACCAGAACGAGACCATCACTGATTTTCTGAGCGAGACCGGCTTTCAAATATTCCTCGACTTTCTAACCGCGGTCATCGTCAGCATTATCTTTTTTACCATCAGTCCGGTCCTGATCTTGATGACCCTGGCCTTCAGCCTGCTGGACATCGCCCAGATTCTCATATCCAGTCCTATTTTACAGCGCAACAACCGGGAGGTTTTCGCCAAAGAGGCCAAGATGGAGAGTAATTTTATCGAGTCCCTCAAAGGCATGCGCACCGTGCAGACCCTGGGCATCGGCCGGCAGATCCGCTGGAAATATGAAAGCCGGTACACCGCTTACATGAATACGGAGTTGAAAGGGGAGGTCATCGGGGCCGGGATGGAAGTGGCCACCGGGTTCGTCAGTTCCCTGACCACGGCCGCGCTCATGTTTACCGGCGCCTTCATGGTGTTTGACGGCAAAATGTCCATCGGCGCCCTGATCGCCTTTCTTGCCATGGTGAACTATGTACGCGAGCCATTGGCCAGTATCGTTAGTACCTGGGACGATTTCCAGGAGACCCTCAACGCCGTTGAGCGGGTGGATGACATCTATGACTCCCGGCCCGAAGTGACCGACGACGAAAAGGAGCGGCTGATGGCGCTGCCGCCCTTAAAGGGCAATATCCATTTTTCTGACGTCACCTTTCGCTACCATGAAGACGCCCAGGATAATACCTTGCAAAATATCAGCCTCTCCATCAAGGCAGGCCAGACGATCGCCTTTGTGGGCCGCAGCGGCAGCGGAAAATCCACCCTGATTAAACTGCTCTATCGGTTCTATCCCCCAAACTCGGGCACGATCAACATGGACGGTTTTGACCTGCGGGACTGCCAGTTGGCGTCCCTGCGCAAACAGATCGGCGTGGTGCTTCAGGAGGATGTGCTGTTTTCCGGAACGGTCCGGGAAAACATTGCCCGGGGTAAACCTTCGGCGAGCTTTGGGGAGATTGTGGCCGCCGCTAAAACAGCTGCAGCGCACGAATTCATAACCAAACTTCCGGCCGGCTATGAGACCCTGGTTGTAGAAGGCGGGGCCAACTTCAGCGGGGGGCAGCGGCAGCGGATCAGCCTGGCCCGGACCTTTCTGCAGGATCCGAATATGCTGATCCTGGACGAAGGCACGTCGGCGCTGGATAATGAGTCGGAGCGGTTTGTGATCGACAATATCCGGGAACAGTTCCAGGGCCGGACGGTCATCATGATCGCCCATCGTCTTTCAACCGTAAAGGCCTGCGATAAAATCTTTGTGCTGGACAAAGGCACCATCATCGAAACGGGAAACCACGACGCATTGATGGGGAACCGGGGTATGTATTACCTGTTGAACTCCCGGCAGGAGTAGACGCTATCGGCCGGGCCTGCTTTGCATAGGTTTTAACTCAACTTTCAGTTTTAAGGTGCCTCGCATGATAACGCCGTAATCTTAAACGGCATAACGACATCGGATATACTGGCCCATGGTCTTAGCGCCCATTTTAAAAAGAGTGCCCTGGTTGATAGGCCCCGTGGCAGTGGGGTTTCTGATTTTAACAGCCCCGGGAATCGGGTTTGCCGCAGAGCCCTTACAAAGCCCGGTCCGGGTGGGGCCGGTGACCGGCAAACCGGTGAAACTGGATCTCAAAGAGGTGGTCGATCTGGTCGCCGCCCACAACCGGGAGCTGAAAAACGCCTACCTGGAACGCCAGTCCGATACCTACAACCTGACGGCGGCGGAAGATACCTTCACCCCCCACCTCTCCATCACATCGTCCGTGCGACAGAACTATGACGACGTCCTGTCAGACGTTTCCGGGAAAACCGAGACCGAAGGGACGCAGTCCTCGGTCGGTTCGGGGGTTGCTGCGCGTCTGAAAACAGGCGCGGAATTGAACCTGGACTTTTTGTACGGTGATACGCGCTCCGATATCGATCGCGATTTCAGAAATAGTGTGGCAACGGGTGAGGTCTCCACCGATACTCAAAACAGGGCGCCTGAGTTCAAGGCGACTTTCAAGCAACCCCTCTTGCGCAATGCCGGGATTGCCGTCAATACGGCCGAGGTAGAGATCGCCCGCAACGCGGATGAAGTCAGCCAGCTGACCCTGAGAGCGTCACTGAATCAGACCGTAACCGAGGCGATTCTGGCTTTCCGGGAACTCATCAAGGCGCACCGCCAGATCAAGATCGAGACCGCCGCCCTGGAGCGTTCCCGGGCGCAGCACAAGAAGATATCCCGCCTGATCCAGATGGGCCGCATGGCTCAGCTGGATCTGATCCAGGCCGATGCGGAGATATCCTCCAACGATCTTAAGCTGATTCAGGCCGAGAACGCTTTTGAAACAAGCCAACTGAACCTGAACAAGCTGCTGGATGTGGACGAGGATTACCGGGTCGTGCCGGTTGAGGACATCGTTGTCCAAAAGACGCCCCTGGACCTGGAGGCGGCCTTTCAGACGGCCCTGTCCAACCGGCCGGACCGCCTGAAGGCCCAGCAGGATCTGAAAAGTAAGGAGCTTGCCCTGCTTACCGCTAAAAACAACCGCTTGTGGGATCTGGATCTGCAGGCGGGATACAACAAAAAATACGAAGATGAAACCGTAAAAACGACTGTCCAGGTGGATGACGAACGTCGGAATGAGGACTGGCATGTGGGCCTGTTTCTAAAACACACCTTTGCCGAAGAGACCCGCAACCAGCAATATCATCAGGCCCGCATCGCCGTGCGGCAGGCTGAATACACCCTCAAGGATGTCTGGGAAAACATCCGTATCGAAGTTAAAAACAGCCTGCGCAACATCGAGATGACCTACCGGGCTTTTCTCGTGGCCCAAAAGGCCCGGGAGCTGACCGAGAAAAAGCTGGAAGTGGAAATGAAAAAGCTGGAGACTGGACGATCTTCCACCTTTACGGTGACCACCTTCAAAAACGACGTGACCCAGTCCATGACCGATGAGGTGTCGGCCGCCATCGATTACCTGAACGCCCTGACGCAGAATGATCTGGTTTTAGGGGTTACCTATCAGAAGTGGGAATTATCGCCGGAGAAGCAGTAGAAGCCGTTTGTGTGGCGCGGTCTGTTACTCAGCCAACATAGCGGGGGTATCTGTAAGACCCCTAAAGGTGGCTGGTAACTCAACTTTTCGGCTTTATGTGGGAGCGGCATCTTGCCGCGAAAAATGCAACTTGGGGACACGCTGATCGCGGCAAGATGCCGCTCCCACAAAGTGCAAACCTCAAATTTTGGATGAAACCCGAAAGCTGAGCTGACTGGCAATAGAACCTATCTCAAAAAATGGATTATTGTTCAAAATCAAGGTGGCCGCGAGGTTCAACCCGGAGGAATACTGTAGTATTTCGAGAACTTGAACCGAGCGCCCAACGCTGAGTTTGGGCCAAAAGACTTTTTTGAGATGGGTTTTACTGACCGTCGTCAGCCTTTGCTTCCGAGCAGAGCTGGCGCACCTTTTCAATAAGCGCTTTAGCCTGCTCCCGGCTTAATCCGGACCGGACCGGGTCAATATGCAGCTCCACGCCTTCAGCGATCGTAGACCGATTCCAGACTTCAAACGTGCCGTTTTGCCCGCGCCGCACCGGCGGTAGTGGCTTCTTACTGCTTTTGACCACCCCCCGGACAATATCGTGGATGCGGTTTAAGGAGAGTCCGGCCTGTTTCCATTTCCGGGTTTCCTGCAGCTGCGCCAGGTGGGTCTGGGTGTAGAAGCTGCCCTTGCCGGTGCCTCCGGGACGGTCCACCAAGCCTTTTTGCATGTAGTAGCGGACGTTGCGCTTGGTGATGCCCGTTGCGGCGCTGAGTTCGTCCAGGGTGTAGGTTTTTTCGTCTTTTTTTATGGTCATAGTATTGGATGGATATAGGGGTGCCATATTTTCCGAAACTGTCCGGAAGATACAACTACTACCCAGTTTACTTATATGCCCCCGGTCAGGCCGTCAACTGAAAATGGAGGACCTAAAACCTGTATCCTCGCGCAAAGGCGCCAAGACGCAAAGAAACCCAAGGGCCGATTTTATTTGCGCTTGCGCGAAATATTGTTCGGTTTTGACCTTTCAGCGCAGCTGACAATAATGATTTTAGCCCTTCTTGGCGCCTTTGCGTCCCTGCGCGATGCATGGTTTTGCCCCTGGTTTTATAATCCAGCCCTTTCAATGACAATTCGAGGCCTTACCGTCCTGGTTGGGGATGCTTCACTAAAGTGATTGGACCCAACACTGGGGGTCTTTGTCGTAGAGGTTGCCGCTGTGGGCCAGGGCGATGGCCCGGCAGCCGCGGCAGACGGGGGTGAAGCGGCAGTCGTGGCAGGCGGAGGGCTGCGTCGGGTCAAGGGTGGTGTGGGTGGCCATGCGCTCGGGATGATCCGTAAACTCGGCCAGGGTGCCGATGGAGCTATTCGGCATCAGGCCGCAGAGTAAAATCTCCTCCTTGTTGCTCACCGTAATTCCCGGACCATAGGCGTCGCATCCGCAAAGAAGCGTTTCCGTACCGTCCGGCGGCGGTTCCAGCAGGCCCTCTTCCACCAGCAGGGGGAACCAGAGTTTTTCCCGGAACTGGAGATTGAAGCCGTCTTGATAATGCCGGTGGTAAAAATCGAGAACGGCCAACAGGAAATTCCGGTAGGTGTCCGGTGTGAAGTCGGAATAGGCGGCGTTTTGATCCATCCGGCCGATCCGGGCCAGGCGGCCGATGGTGATGCCGTCCGGCTTTTGCTCTTGTATAAACGGCAGCATCTCGAGGGTTTCATCCAGGTTCTCCGGGCAGATCGAGAGGTGCCAGATGACCGGGATACCACAAGATTGCAGCAGTTGGGTCTTGGCGGTCAGCACATCCAGGGTGTCTTTGCCCCGGTTCAGGTTGTGGGTTTTTTCATTGCCGAACAGGGTCATCTTGACCGCGGCGCAGCCGTGGCGCTGGAGAAAATCTGCCTTGTCCGCGGTGATCGTGGAGGCGTTGCCCTTGATAAAAAAGGGGATGCCCAGCCGGTGGAGCAGCATGACCAGGTTGCCGAAGAGCGGGTAGAGGAGCGGGTCGCCGCCGCACAGGGTGACAAGCAGGTCGGTGCAGGGCTTCGGCAGGTGGTCGCCGGCTGTTTTCAAAAACCGCTGCAGGCGCTCATAGTCGATGTCATGAACCCCACCATCGGCAAAGGCCCCGCAGTAGGGGCAGCCGTTGTTGCACCGGCTGGTCAGCTCCAGGTCCAGGCAAAAGACCGCCTGCGCACCCGTCATCCGTTCCCGGAAGCTTTCAGTGATATGATTTTTAAACGCCTGAGAGTATGTCATTGAAAAACCAGGTTGCGGGGTGGTCAAACCCTATCCAGATGCAGGTTGGGATCACTTGCCATCTTGCGGCAAGTGATCCCAGCCTGTAAACACTTTGGATGAGCCTACCAGCTGCGGAAAGAGGCCCATGCAGTCGAACGTCTCCGGCGTCTCCCCCGTCTCCGGCGCCGCCTGCGTCTCCGGCGGCTCGGACGTCTTGGACGCCTTGGACGTCTTGGGCGTCTCCGACGTCTGCGTCGCCGGGGCCGCCACCAGCCACCAAAAATCTGGTCCAGTTCGTCCTCGGCAAGAGGGGAGGACCGCTCCGGAAGGTTTTCAACCGTGATCCGGATGGTGTTGTCAAACGATGAGTATTTTGTCTCCATTGCCAGCTCCTTTTCGATTAGAAAACGGTTTCAAACTTTGTTGCCGGAACCCCGGCTTCATTTCATGGCTGCAGGCAAACAGGGTGCCCCTGCGCTCTTACCACCCGCGGAAGATGCGGCGAAAAGCTCGGCCGACTCCACGGCCGACTTTTATAGCCGTCCGTCCGACTCTCCTGAAAACGGGCCGACTGGCCCGCCAGCCCCGGCGGCCCAGTTTGATGGCGGTCCGGCCCACCCGCCTGAAAAAGCGCCGGCCCCACCAGCCGCCGAAAATCTGTTCCATCTCTTCGTCAGAGGGTCTTGAGGGCCTGGCCGGAAGGTCGGTGACATTGATGCGGATTTTTTCGTTCAGCATGGTTTTTCCTTTCTTAATGGATTTTTCTATAGACAGCTAAAAATTAGGTCATTTCGATTTGCGTGACACCACACTATTACACTAACAGTGATACTGTCAAGTAAAATCTTTTTTACTGTCACGTTTTTTCTGGAAAGCCTGGAAAAAGGGTCTGGTGGGTCAGTTTCGGGGTGTCCGAGCGTGAACGGCGAAGCAAGGAAATCGTGCTTACCCTGCTTCGCCGTTTTAGTTTTGCACATCTGGCGGCGAACCTGAAGAGGTTCCACCAATCCGGGAAGAAAGCCATTTCGGCATTTTATGTTATCTTACATGTAACGATCTGTTATTATGTATCATCTTGTTACTTTTCTTTTTCGAAAAGAAAAGTAACCAAAAGAAATCGCCCTGTTACGCGGCCCTGCGGGCTGCCCTGCGCTTCTCAGAAAGGGCGGGCTCAGTGCAACTCGCTGCGCTCAAACAGCAATTCGCCTTTCTCGCCCTTTCCTGCGATGCTCGGCGCGTCACAAAGGGGAGGAAAGTCAAGACCAATAGATCTGGTATTTACCATCCGGATGGCCAGCTTGTGATCTGCGGTCCGGACCTGCTCAGTGATTATTCAAAAAGTGAGCAATCGACGTCCGCTTTGTCCAGCAGGGTGGCGACCTTTTCGTTCAACAGGTCCATCTTGATCTCGTCGCGCAGTTTGGGGTCCTCCCGGTCCGGCTTGACCAGCCGCTCCACCTTGAAGATGTTGTAGCCCGCCTCGGTCTTCATGGGGCCGATGATGGCGCCGGGTTCGGCGTTGAATACTTCTGCTTCGATTTCACCGATCATGTCCTGGCGTCCCAAAAGCCCGATGTAGCCGCCCTGTTTGCGGGTCTCTTCATCCTGGCTGTGCTCCCAGGCCAGGGCCAGGAAATTTTCATCCTCATCCAGCAGGGACTTGATCTCCTGGGCGGTGTCTTCGTCGTCCACGCGGATGTGGTACAGTTCGACCTCTTCCAGAGTCAGCTGGTTTTCAGCGATGACGGCATCCACCTCATCGTCGGGGATGGCCGCAGCAGCCTTGCTCTGGAGCAATACGTTTTCCATGGCGATCTGCAGCGGCAAAAGGCCGATCTGCCGGTCTTTCAGGTACTGGTTGAAGGCTTCGGTGGCTTCCAGCCCCATGAGGTAGCGAAACTCGTCCACGGCGCGCTGCAGCTCCTCGTCCGACACCGCGATGTTGTTGGCCTGCGCGTACTGTCGGCCGGCGATCATCCCGAAAAGACTGGACAGAGAGTCGTCTTCCAGCCCCCGCTGACAGTTCAATGCAAATGTAAGATCCAGTTTTTCATCGTTCACCTTCACAAAACCATTGTCGCTCATGTGTAATGCCTCCGTCGTGATAGGATAGATAGAGAGATAGGAATTTACTTTTCGAACCGAGTTAATATAGCGGGAGGGTGCTTCTGTGTCAATATGCAAGGCGGACTTTCAACGCGCCAAGAAAGACCTTCTGACCGCCATAAATTGAGGTATGCCTGCCTGCCGGCCAAGGTTTAAGCGGAGAAACACCGCCGGCTGCAACAGGGGGTTCCAAGATTCTGATGCGTAGCGAAAAGATGGCTTTTTGATGGAGACGATTTAGGAGTCGGTTTCAGGCTGCTGGGGCAGGGGGATCTTAATAAAATCGATGCCTTCGTCCTTGAGGGTTTTCTCTTCTTCGGGGGTGCTGGTACCGCGGATGCTGCGCGGTTCCGATGCGCCGTAGTGAATTTTCAGGGCTTCCTTGGCAAAATCGCAGCCGACATTGTCGAAATTGCTTTCCACGAAGTCAGCCATTTTTTTACCGATCTGGTCCAGATTGACCTGGGCGGTTGCGGCACTGCGGCTACCGCTGCCGGCTGCGGCCTTGATGGCAAACGTGGAGGGCACCCGGCTGACCTCTTTTTCGTTGCAAACCGGGCAGGTCAGCAGACCCTTTTTTTTCTGGCTTTTATAGGACCGGTCATCTTCAAACCAGCCCTCAAAAACGTGGCCCTGGCTGCACTGTAAATCGTATGCGATCATGCCCTTTTCCCCTGTATCAAATACTTCTGAAATAATATCATAAAACCCCTGCATGTAAAAGAAATTATTGACAGACCCGGCGTTTCAACCCAAAATAGGCGCCGTTTCGTCGGTTTCGAAAAGCGTATCACTTTCCTTGGGTCGGGGAGTGAACATTCGGGTGGGGGAATTTTAAACCGGGTATCATTACGAGGACATTTCTATGAGACCATTGGCGATCGTTTTTATTATAATTTTCTGCGGGGCGGGTCTGGCACAGGCCGAGACCTGGTATGTCACCGACTCTCTGGAAATTACCCTGAGAACGGGACCCGAGCTTGACCGTAAAATTACCGCAATGCTTAAGTCCGGGCAACCCATGGAGATCATAGAAAAAGGAGCCGAATGGAGCCTGGTGCAACTGCCCAGCGGTAGAGAGGGCTGGGTGCTCAACCGGTTTATCAAGGACGAGATTCCGAAGAGCATTCAACTTGAGACCCTCCAGAAAAAATACGACGATTTGATGGCGGGCGCCGATGCACCCCTGAAAAAACTCAAGGAAGTGAACGGGGAAAACACCCGGCTGCGCGCCAATCTTGAAAAGACGAAACGGGACCTGGGGGAGCTCCAGAAGTCCTACCAGGAACTGAGAGAGACCACCGCAGATGCCCGCCGGGTAAAAAAAGAGCGGGATCAGTTGTCCAAAGAACTTGCCGATAAATCCAGGGACACCCGCGAGTTGAAGACAGCCCTGGCGGCCGCGGAAAAGAAAAACACCCTGTGGTGGTTCATCGCTGGGGCCGGGGTTCTGCTTTTCGGCTTCATACTGGGCTTCGCCGTGCGGCCCCGACGAAAACGATCGTCATTGTACTAACAAAGGGTCCAAGGGTCCCAGTCTTCACTCTCCGAGCTACGCCCGGCAAGCAAGGCTTCGAGGGGTCCAGTGAAACCCTACACATCATAAGGCCGATTAGCTTTTTAAACCCAAAATATCAACCAACCCGGATAAGCACCACGCATGGAGATTAAAACAGATTTTCTTATCATTGGCAGTGGGGTGGCCGGGCTGACTTTTGCCCTGAAGGTGGCCCGCTACGGAACGGTTGCCCTGGTAACCAAAAGAGACATCATGGACAGCAATACCGCCCGCGCCCAGGGGGGGATTGCCTCGGTGTTCGGCAAGCTGGATACGTTTGACCTGCATATCGAGGATACCCTGGCCTCGGGTGATGGCCTCTGCAACCGGGACGTTGTGGCACGGGTGGTAAAAGGTGGCCCGGAAAGAATCCGCGAACTCATCGACCTCGGGGTGCAGTTTAATATCAGCGAAGAGGACAAGGACCTCCCGGAGCCCAGCCTTGATCTCGGCCAGGAGGGGGGTCATTCCCGCAAAAGGATTGTTCACGCCAAGGACATGACCGGCCTGGAGCTGGAAACCGTTCTGGTCAACCATGTGTTTGCCCATGAAAACATCCAGGTTTTTGAAAACCACATGGCCATTGACCTGATCACGGTCAGTACCCGGATGCAGCGCGGCATGGTGACGACCACCCACGAGGATTTCTGCTGCGGCGCCTATGTGCTCGATACCGAGACCCATACAGTGCACACATTTAATGCGGGCATTACCCTGCTGGCTTCAGGGGGCGCCGGTAAGGTGTACCTCTATACAAGCAATCCCGATGTTGCCACCGGCGACGGTATTGCCATGAGTTATCGGGCCGGGGCCACGGTGGCCAACCTGGAATTTGTCCAGTTTCACCCCACCTGCCTGTACCACCCGGATGCCAAGAATTTCCTCATATCCGAAGCGGTTCGGGGGGAAGGGGGAATCCTGGTGGACACCGCCGGTCGACGTTTTATGGAGGCCTACGACCCCCAGAAAGACCTGGCCTGCCGGGATGTGGTCGCCCGGGCCATTGATACCGAGTTGAAAAAGAGCGGGGACGACTCGGTTTATCTCGACATTTCGCACAAGCCGGCTGATTTCGTGAAAAAGCGGTTTCCCAACCTCTATGAAAAGTGCCAGGATTTCGGGATAGACATGACGGTTGAGCCAATCCCGGTTGTCCCGGCGGCGCACTACATGTGCGGCGGCGTGGCCACCGACGTGCTGGGGCGCACGGATATCCGGCGGCTGTATGCCATCGGTGAAACGGCCTGCACCGGCCTGCACGGTGCCAATCGGCTGGCCAGCAACTCCCTCTGCGAGGCCCTGGTTTACGCGGACACGGCGGCCAAACAGGCTGTGAAGGACCTTAAGTCAATTGATGCCGGCTCGATACCGGATCCGTCACCCTGGGATGAAGTCGGTACCACCGACAGCGATGAACTGATTATGGTGTCCCACAACTGGGATGAAATCCGGCGCTTGATGTGGAACTACGTCGGTATTGTGCGTTCAGACAAGCGGCTCGCCCGGGCCCATCGTCGGATCGAAACCATTCAGGCGGAAATAGATGAGTATTACTGGGGTTTTAGGGTCGCACCTGACCTGATCGAGCTCAGAAATATTGCAATGGTGGCTGAATTAATCGTGAAATGCGCCATGCATCGCAAAGAGAGTCGTGGGTTGCATTACAATATCCAGTATCCCCATCGTGATGACCGCCGCTGGTGCAAGGATACGGTGTTGCGCCGGCCCTTCGTAGGTTAGACTGGAAGGGCATAACCCCAAAGCCACCCGTTTCCCGTTGGTTGTTTATTACCGGAAAGGGCACTCCGGGCCTGTTGACATCAGGGTAATGTGCATTAATTTTCACCAAAGCCGACGGCTTTCACAGCGGGACTGTTCCCATCGGGGCGGGGAGATGAATAACCACCGGAATACCGGTAACAATCAGGATCCTAAATGAGCACGAAACAGGACTATTACGAAGTACTCGGCGTCGGCAAGGATGCCGATGAAAGCACCTTGAAGGCGGCCTATCGCAAGCAGGCCCTCAAATACCACCCGGACCGGAATCCGGACGACAAGTCGGCCGAGGACAAATTCAAAGAGGCGTCCGAAGCCTATGAAGTGTTGCGGGACCCGCAAAAGCGTCAGATATACGATCAATACGGTCACCAGGGACTTGAAGGTTCCGGTTTTTCGGGATTTGGTGGTTTCGACGACATCTTTTCGAGTTTCGGCAGTATTTTTGAAGACCTCTTCGGTTTCAGCAACGGGGGTGGCGGCGGCCGCAGCCGGGCCCGGAGAGGGGCCGACCTGCGCTACGATCTGAATCTCAGTTTCATGGAAGCCGCGTTTGGCACTGAAACTGAAATCGAGGTAAAAAAAGCGGAAACCTGCGCCACCTGTGACGGCAGCGGTTGTGAGCCGGGCACCAGCCCGGAGACCTGCGGCCAATGCCAGGGATCGGGGCAGGTATCCCGCAGCCAGGGATTTTTTACGGTAAGGACCACCTGTCCCCGTTGTCAGGGAAGCGGACAAAGCATCTCCCACCCCTGTCAGCAGTGCCGGGGACGTGGTCAGGTGGTGGCCAGCAAGAAAGTTTCGGTCAAGATCCCGGCCGGTGTTGACAACGGTTCAAGGCTGAGGCTTAACGGCGAAGGCGAGGCCGGATCCTTGGGGGGTCCCCACGGCGATCTGTATGTGTTCATCAGTGTGGAACCCCACGAATTTTTCAAGCGGGACAATTCGGATGTGATCTGCCAGGTGCCCGTCTCCTTTGTACAGGCGGCCCTGGGAGACAGCCTTACGGTGCTGACCCTGGTAGATGAAAAAACCCTCAAGATTCCCAAGGGCACCCAGTTCGGTGATGTTTTCCGTTTTCGGGGCGAGGGGATTGCATCGCTCCAGTCGGGACGCCGGGGTGACCAGATTATGCAGGTGGTTATCAAGACACCGACAGGGCTCACCAAAAAACAGGAACAGCTCCTCAAGGAATTCGCGAAACTGGAGTCTGATAAAATATCCACCAAGCTGAAAAACATTTTCAAGGGGGCCGCTGAAAAGGTGGCCAGATAATCAGTCGGATCTTTGGAGGCAGCCCGGAATGTACGAACTGAAAGTCGAAACCGATTTTGCCGCCGCGCATCAACTTGCCATGGTCGGCGAAAAATGTGAAAATCTGCATGGTCACAATTGGAAGATTGAAGTGGTCGTGGCCGGTGAAACCCTTGATGCCGGTGGTGTTGTCCTGGATTTTGGCATCGTTAAAAAACATGTTCGTGCGGTGATGGAGACTCTTGATCACAAATTTCTGAACGAGCTTGAGTTTTTCAGTGAGTCCGTACCCCCCTCTTCTGAAAATATTGCCCGGTACATTGCGATTTCCCTGGAGAAACAGCTGGACAACCCGGCGGTGAAAATTGCCAGGGTAAGTGCCTGGGAATCTAAAAACGCCTGCGCCACCTACATTCCGTGACCTTTTTCGTCCTTGAAAATCCGCCCCCCAAAATTAGGGACTGCCCCCCAAATTGTCTTTTAATAAGATACCGGGAAAACGCCTGCCTTTTGAACCAAAATCCATTTTTTGAGATAGCTTCTACGCCTTCAGCGCCCTTTTCATAACAATTGATTGACAACCCCCCCCCGGCCAATACAATTTAGAGATAGCTAACTTATTTACCCATATTCCTGACCAGTCGCCCGAAGAGCTGTTGGCAACCCTCTTGAAAAACCCGTTTTACTCGATTTGAGCAGGGGCTCGCTTGGCAGTCCTTTCTCCAGGAAATAGTCATGAGGCCTACAATGGGAACCTTGTTAACGCCGCAGCGAATATCATCACGCTTCCATCTGTCGATCATTATGGCTGCCCTGGGCCTGTTGATCCTAGGCAGCGGCTGCGTTGAAAAGAAAATGTCGGTCAAGGAAGCCAGGGCTGTTACGGTTTCAATGGAAAAGGACGCTTTTGAGCCACCCCCCCGGCGCATCGGAGATATTCTGGATGTCCTTGACCAGCCGGGTGTTTTCGATCCGGCCGTGACCCGGCGATACCGGCAGCTGGCCGAGACCCCCGCCCCGGAAACAACCGATCCCGAAGTTCTCGCTGCTTTCTATCGTGAAAGAGGCATAGCCGCCAGCAATATCGGACGCAGCCGCCAGGCCCGGGAGGACCTAAGCTCTGCCCTGCAGTACAGTTCGGAGGACGACCGCCATCATTCTAACCTCCTGTTCAGAATGGGAAACATAGAGGCCCAGTTCGGGAATATTGACCAGGCCATCACGCTGACCGAAGAGAGTCTCGCCCTTAAACCACGCATCAAACACTATGAGAAACTGGTTAAGTATTACAGCCGCAAGGGTGATTTTAAATCGGTGGAGAGGTATCTGGACGACGGCCTTGCCCTGACGGAGAAGATTCATCGTAAGGGCAAAAAGCGCAAAGCAAACCCTTATGGGCTGACAGCCCAGATGAATGGAATCAAAGCCCAGTACTACCAGAGCCAGGGCCAGAATGCCCAGGCGGAACCCTATTTACGCAAACGCCTGGACAGTTTGCAGAACATGGTGGATCGCAACCCGCGGATAGGAATCAATGCCCGCCTGGATCTCAGTGCCAACCTGATACGGCAAAAACGGTTGATGGAGGCGGAGATCGAGGCGCGCAAAGCCATACAGGAAGCCTTGGGCCTGGGCGGCCAGGAGGGCGATTTTACGGCCCGGGCCGTCATCGTCCTGGGGAAAGCGATTCTCGTCCAAAAGCGTTTCGAAGAGGCCGAGCAACTGGGCCGGGCCGGGGTGCGCCTGATGGAAAATGCCGGACTGCCGCCGGACTCTTTTTCAATTATAAAGGCCCGGCAATTCCTCGTATCGGTCCTGGGCAGCCGGGCTGATTTTCCCGGGGCGGTGGCCGAGTATGATCTGGCCCGCAGGTATCTCAAAAAAGACAGCTACCAGCACAGGCTCCTGACACTGAAGCCGGAAATATTGCTGGCGTTGATAAAAGTCGGTCGGATCGATGAAGCGGCCGCCTATATTGACAAGTCATATCCTGTTTTTCAAAAACGGTTCGGGGAGACCCATCGCAAAACCGCCATCCGGCTCGGGTTAAGGGGCATGGTCTATTATGCCCGTGGCCAGGTAGAGCCGGCTTACGAAGATTTTTCCAGGGCCATCCCCATTATCCGGAAACGGAATTTCGGAAAGGATAAAGTTGTGCCCCGGGCCATTGCGGAAACCTACCTGGAGCTTCTCATGGATATGCGGGGGACGCAGTTTGAAAAGCAAAAAGGAATCCGGGCGGCCCACATGGCGTTTAAACTTGCGGACCGTTTGCGGGGGCGATCCGTGCAGAGCGCGATTGCTGCCGTTAGCGCGCGTTTGTCCGGGCTGGACCCGGAACTTGCCGATCTTGCCCGCAAGGAGCAGGATCTGTCCCAGCGCACAGATGCGCTGCAGGGTATTTTGTTTGATGTCCTGGCCATGCCGCCGGGCGGAGATCACCAGGCAACCGTCGAAAACCTGCAGCAGCAGGTTGCGATCCTCTCCCGGGCCCGCCAGGCGTTTCTGGATGAGATTGAGACCCGTTTTCCAAAGTATTTCGAACTGCGCCGACCGGGCGCCAGCAGTATCGCTGCCACTAAAAAGATCCTTTATGCCGATGAGGCGATGATCGCGATCTATCCCGGGGAGTTACGGACGTTCGTCTGGGCGTTTACCCGTTCCGGGCCGCTGAAAACGGCTGTTGTCAAACTGGGGCGCCCCGACCTTGAGCGCATGGTAACCGAGTTGCGTCGGGCGCTCGATCCCGGTCCGCTGACATTGGGTGATATCCCTGCCTTCGACCTTGTTGGGGCACACACCCTTTTCCGGCAACTGCTTGCGCCGGTAAAAAAGGGTTGGCAGGGCACTGCAAATCTGATTGTGGTGGCCCAGGGACCGTTGGGACGCCTGCCGTTCTCCGTCCTGGTGACCGAAGCCGTCCGGTCTGGAAAAGGACGGACAGCGCTTTTTGGGAACTATAAAGAGAGCCCCTGGTTGATTAAAACAGCCGCCATCACGCGGCTGCCCTCGGTGTCAGTCCTGGCCGGACTGCGCTCGCTCCCCGGAGAGCAGACCGACCAGATGACGTTCGCCGGGTTCGGGGATCCATTTTTCAGCCGGGTGCCCGCTGCCGAGATCCATGCGGCTGCGGGTGACACGGCTGGTCGGCCGGTGGCCGTACATGTCCGCGGAATCCGGGTGTCTGAAAAAGCAGATATGGACAACGCAGGGGCCAACTCCCTGCGCCTGGGCGATCTCAGCCGTCTTCCCGATACGGCCGGCGAAATCCAGGGCATCGCCGGGTCGCTGGGGGCCGACTTGTCTTCAGACGTTTTTCTCGGCACCCAGGCCTCGGAAAAACGGATCAAAACCCTGGATCTGTCCGACCGGAAAGTGATTGCGTTTGCCACCCATGCCCTGGTACCCGGGGATCTTGACGGTCTCGATCAGCCGGCCCTGGCGCTGACCTCTCCACAGATCACCGGCGAGGACGAGGACGGCCTGTTGACCATGGAAGAGGTGTTTCGGCTGAAGTTGAATGCGGACTGGATCGTGCTCTCCGCCTGCAATACCGGTGCGGCGGATGGCGCGGGCAGTGAAGCCGCCTCCGGTCTGGGCCGGGCCTTTTTCTTTGCCGGCGCCCGGGCCATCCTGGTGAGCATGTGGCCGGTGGAAACCACCTCGGCCGCCAAACTGACCACGGCGATTTTCAGGCACCAAAAAACAGACCGGGCCCTTTCCCGGGCCGGGGCGGTCAGGGCCGCCATGCTGGAGCTGATTGACAGCCGGGGGATGGTGGATGAAAAGACCGGCAAGACGGTGGCGAGCTATGCGCATCCGATTTTCTGGGCGCCGTTCATAACAGTAGGCGACGGCTCATAGAGTCACGTCACAGGGGGCATATTTTAGCCCAGGGCGGCGTTTTCACACTTTTGAAATCCTCGAGTAGCGCACTACGCCTCCGGTTTCAAAAGTGCTCAAGCCTTGCCCTGAACTGAAATCTACCCCCTGTGACGCGACTCTCCGGGTTTAAAAAATATCTAAAAAGATTATCGTAGAGTACATGTTTTCACTATCTACTTCGTTTCGGTCACTGGATATGGATGATCCGGAGGCTTTCATTGCTTATCTGGAGCATTTGGATATTCAGGGGGTGGAACTGGAATACCGGCTGACCGACCGGTTTTTTACAGGTATGGGTGACGCTCTGCTGAAATCACGTTTGCAGGTGACCAGTCTCCACAATTATTTTCCTTTTCCCACCCGGTTTGAAAAATTGAAGCCGGGCGGTGATCTCTTTCTGCTTTCCTCTCCGGATAAAGAAGAGCGCAAGCGGGCGGTGAACTGGACGTCCCGGACAATTGAGACGGCCAACGACCTTGAGGCCGGGGCTGTCGTACTCCATTGCGGGAAGGTGGAGATGAATGCGGAAATTCAAAAACTCCATGGGTTTTTCAGAGGAAACAGTACCATAACACCCGAGGCGCAGACATTTATCGGACGGAAACTCAATGAATTGGACGCTTTGAAACCGGCCTACCTGGACAGCCTGCTGTTTAGCCTGGACCGGTTGCTCCAGGTGGCGGAAAAACAGGGTGTCACCCTGGGACTCGAGAACCGGGCCCATTACCACGAACTGCCGGGCGGCGACGATTTCGAACGCCTGCTGGTCGAATTTTCCGGAGGCCCGGTCGGTTACTGGCACGATACCGGCCACGCCCACCTGGCGGAGAAACTCACCATCATGACACCGGGAGCCCTGCTTGACAAGTATGCCGACAATCTCGTTGGAATCCATTTCCACGACGCCCTCGGTCTCAAGGACCACCTGCCGCCCGGCACCGGCGAGATAGACTTTAACGCCATCAAGCCACACCTGAAACTGAATATTCCCATAGTTGTTGAACTCAAACCAGGTACCAATGACGAAGACATCCAAACAGCCCTCGTCTTCATGAAAGATTTTTCGTAACTTTAATAATGATGTGTTGAAATTAATCTGAAGCACGTCTCGAGCTAAGCCATGGACTCAAGGTCAAGGCGGACGTGAGATTTAAACCGGAGGAATACATCTGGTATTTCGAGGATTTAAACCTCGCGGCCAACGCGGAGATTGTGTTCATGGCTTAGCTCAGGACGTGCTTCTACAATTTGATACAACTTGTTACCTTCCTGAAAAGCATTCCCCCGAACATTGTTTTATGTTCCTTCTACAACATGCGGCTGGACCCATCGGCTGCGAGATTACAAAACAGACTTTTTAAAAAGGAGGAATCATGAAAAAGAAACGTATCCTGATCGGCGTTAGCGTGTTCATAACCTTGGCTGTGATCCTGGCGGCCTGCGGCCACAGCCGCTTTGCAGGGTATCACGGTGCGACCCCCGAAAAACGGGTGGAATGGGTCAAAAAGCACATATCGGATGAACTGAACCTGGATGCGGCTCAGAACGAAAAACTGGATGCCATCGCTGCGGATCTCATGGATCGCCGGAAAAAGATGGCGCCGGAGCGTGAAAAAGGCCGCCTGGAACTGGCGGAACTGGTGCGGTCTGAAACTTTAAGCCGGACGGATCTCGAGCGGCTGGTGGATAAGAAACGTGCCCATATCGAGGAAGTTATCGATGTTGTTATGGATCACGCGGTGGAATTTCACCAGATGCTGACGCCGGAGCAACGCACCTTGCTGGCGGAAAAAATAGAGAAACACGAGAAAGGGCGTTGTTGGAGGTAGCCGGTGCGTCACGGCATACCGCAAAATAGCAGCGTCCATATCCGCCGGCCCTGGCCGGTTTGACATAAAGGCGCCGGTAGCCTTATACATGGATGCCGGTGCCTTCAAATCAAACCATGAATTAACTACCGGAGCAGACCGATGCTTCAGAAAATTCTTGTCATCGACGATGATGAAAAGCTGAATGACCTTCTGAAAAACTACCTGTCCGATTTTGGATATAAGGTGTTTTCAGTTACCCATCCGGAAAAGGGGCTGCAGCTGATTCATTCCCAAAAACCGGACCTGGTGATCCTGGACGTGATGCTGCCCGATATGAGTGGGTTCGAGGTGTGCAAACGCATCCGCCAGGACAGTAATGTCCCGGTGATCATGCTGACGGCCCGGGGTGAGTTGATGGACCGGGTCGTCGGTCTGGAGCTGGGCGCCGATGATTACCTGCCCAAACCCTTTGAACCGCGGGAACTGGTGGCGCGCATCCAGACGGTTCTGCGCCGGACAGTCAGGGTGGATGCCTCCCCGGTCCAGAAATATGGGTCCCTTCAAGTTGATTTTCCAAGGCGCAAAGCGTTTGTCAATGAAAGGGATGTGGATCTTTCAACCAATGAGTTTACCGCCCTAAACTTGCTTGTACGCAATATCGGCAAAGTCATGGACCGGGACCAGATCATGCAGGAACTGCGGGGTATGGACGCGGATGCTTTCAATCGCACCGTGGATATTACCATGAGCCGCCTGCGCCAGAAGCTCGGGGATGACCCCAAAAATCCGGCATTCATCAAGACAGTCTGGGGTGCCGGCTACGTTTTTATAGGAGAGAATCCGGAAGATGCAGACCGGACGGATTAAACGGCTATTCGGGTCGGTTTTCACCAGGCTTCTGGTGACAATCCTGGTCGCCGGGTTTTTAATTAACTTCCTGGTTATCGGTTTTTTCGGGTTTTTGCGCCACCGGGTATTGGATTCCTACCATACGCATTTAATTCAATATATTAGTTATATTACCGAGGATTTAGGCCTTCCGCCGGATCAGGCGCGGGCAAGCGCAATTGCCAAAAAAGCCTCCATGGCGATCCGCTATACAAGTTCCTCCGAAAGCTGGTCAACCGCCGATCATTTCTTCCCTATTTCCGACCGGCGTATGCATATCTGGCATGAAAGCCCGGGCATCCTCGCCGGGTCCGTCAGGGGGCGGTACTTTGTAAAGGTTCACCACGGTGACGGAGAACTCCTCTTCCAAACGGCCAGGGGCCCCGGCATATCCGACCAGGTCCAGAAGGTGTTTGTGCTGCTGGTCTGCCTTTTTAGCTTCGTTTTGGTTGGGGCCTATTTCGCCATCCGCTGGATTCTCAAACCGGTGAGATGGCTCACCGAAGGTGTTAACCGGGTCGGTGCCGGGGATCTCGATCATCGTGTTCCGGAAACGCGTGCCGATGAATTCAGGGACCTGGCCGAGGCCTTCAATGACATGGTGGCACGCATCGGCAAGGCCATGCAGGCCCGCGAGCAGCTCCTGCTTGATGTCAGCCATGAACTGCGTTCTCCCTTAACCCGCCTGAAAATAGGGTTGGAGATGCTTCCGGAAGGACCCAGAAAAGAGTCCCTCAAGGAAGATATCATCGAGATGGAAAAAATGATCACCGACATTCTTGAGGCTGCCCGGATGCAGCACAATGCCGGTTCACTGACTCGAAAGCCGCTAGACCTGGCAGCCTTGATCGACTCGATTCTGCCCGATTTCAAGGACCGTCCGCCGGGAATCACAGTGATGGGCGAACTTATTGAAACCCGGATCTCAGCCGACCGGGAAAAGGCCGGCACCGCCCTTAAGAACATCATTGATAACGCGTTGAAATATTCTGAAAAAAGCCGGACGCCCGTGGAAATTTCACTTAAACGGGATCCCGGTAAAGTGCTTGTTACCATTGGGGATAGGGGTCTTGGCATCCCGGTGGAAGACCTGCCTTACATCTTTGAGCCCTTCTATCGCGCGGATAAATCCCGGACCCGCAAAACCGGTGGGTTCGGCCTGGGGCTGAGCATGTGCAAAACCATCATGGAGGCCCATGGCGGAAGCATCGTGTTGAATAGCGTGGTGAACCAGGGCACGACCGTCGTTTTGACCTTTCCGGCCGATACCTGAAGCACTTCTTTTTTCAGTGTTTCGCACACTGCGGCAGTATCGGTAACGCTGTTGACAATCCCAGGATATTCAATTATTTATTTTCCTTTCATTTATTCAAGCTGCGTTCGGGCGAACCATGCGATTCTGGGGAGGAGATCCTGTGAAAAGTAAAAAGATTGTTGTTTCTGTTCTGGTGGTGCTCGCGATTTTTATTCTGGCCGCCTGCGGTGGGAAGTACGCCGATGCCATTGATCTGTCGGAAAAGCAGCTCGATGCCATGGAAGCGTACGCGGACAGTCTTGAAAAAGCGGACAGCAAGGAAGCCATGATTGCGGCCATGAAAGACTTTGGAGCAAAAATGGAAAAATTATCCGCCAAAGCGGAGGGGCTGCGGGAGAAATACCCGGAACTTTACCAGCCCAATGCCGAGTTGCCCGATGAGTTCAAGGAAATTTCAAAGAAATCCGAGGCAGTGGTTGACCGGTTGTCGGCGGCGTCCATGAAAACCATGCAGTACATGATGGATCCCGAAGTTCAAAAGGCGATGATGGAGATGAACGCGGCCATGATGAACACCGGAAGTTAGTGCCCAACCACAAACGGCATCTTTTGCCCCAGAGCCGCGTTTTCGCTACTTTGAGATCCTCAACATAGCGCGTTATGCCTGCGGTCTCAAAATTGCTCAGGCCTTGCTCTGAACCAAAACCTACCATTTGTGGATGGACACTTGTAAGCAGCGCATAATTAGTGTTTGAAGGAAAGGGCGGTCATCGGATGGTGCCGCCCTTTTTTATTAACGATTCGACCAGAAAGCGGTTCACCAGAGGCCCGGACTAACCGGATACGGTTTGCAGGCCTATTTTGCCGGGATTGCAACTTGCTAAAACCCTCAATTGTGATTACGCTACGGCCTCTGGCAGGTGGACCGTTAACACTGGGAACCTGGAATTATGTCGCAGAATGCGTCCACGAATGGAGCGAATTTTAGCCGTGACCAATGGCGTTCACTGTTGGGATGCCTGGCTGTTTTTGCATCCGCGTTTTGCTTTTATATGTCGACGGTTGCCATCCAATGGTCCCGGGCGAGGGTGGCCATCGATGCGTCCTATTTTGTTTTTGCCCGGTTTCTGCTGGGTTTTATAGTGGTCACCACGGTGATGAAGGTGCGGCACCGCCGTCTGGTCCTTAAAAACCATCACCTGCTGATTGGCCGGACCCTTTCGAATTGTGCGGCGGTCTATTGTTTTTTCAAAGCGGTTACCGTTACCACGGTTGCCCAGGCCAATATTCTCAACATGACCTACCCGCTTTTTATCGCCATATTCACCTGGATATTTCTTAAAAGGCAGCGCGACTTTACCACCCTGGCCATGGTGTTGATTGCTTTTGTAGGTGTCTGGCTGGTGCTGTCGCCCGGCACCTTCAGCCTGAAATCCGACCACATCTGGGGCCTGATGTCGGGTCTGACCGCCGCGGCGGCCATTATCTACCTGAATATCAGTCGCCGGTATCACGACACCCACACGATTCTCTTTTATATGTTCGGTCTGGGTACTCTGGTCATTTACGCCCTGTTCTACCGGCACATATTTTTTCCGGATACCCTCGAATTCTACTATCTGGTGCTTTGCGCAGCCTTTGGGATCGCCGGCCAGTATCTCCTGACACTGGGATTCAGGTACGTAACCGCAGTGGAAGGGGGCATCATTTCATCCACCCGAATTCTGCTGGCGGCCCTTTTTGGACCGATTCTGGTGGCAGAACCCGCTTTGACAATTGCCGGGTGGCTGGGCGCCCTTCTGATTTTTAGCGCCAATGTGGTCCTGGCTGCCCGGAAGACAAAAAGTACAGTGGTGGGGGAAGGTTAGCCTGCTGAAAGGCGTATGACTTCCGGGAAAACCGACCTTTGGACTTGCGCTCTGCAAAGTTACTGCTTATGGTTACCGGGAAATAGCCTTGTTGCGACAGACCGGCGGCCAAAAAATCACCAAAACAATCAATAGGGGAGCCCCACTCAGCCCACGGTCTGTTTCCAGACTTTTTTATGCGCTTTTTACTTTACAATATACGCTATGCTACCGGTATCGGAAAACGGTTTCACCTGCCGCTGCCCTTCATGGGGTACTTTAAAAACACGGACCGAAACCTTGGCGAGATCGTTGAGTTTATAGACTCCATGGACCCGGATATCGTGGGGCTGGTGGAGGTGGATATCGGCTCTTTCCGGACCAACAGGCAAAATCAGGCCCGGACCCTGGCAAGCCGGATCAGCCATGACCCGGTGTTTCAATCCAAATATGGCACAGGCTCGGTTGTCGACATGCTGCCGATCCTCAACAAGCAGGGCAACGCCCTGTTGACCAACCAGGCGATTCAATCCCGCAAGTTCCACTACCTCAACAATGGCGTTAAACGTCTGGTCATCGAAATCGAACTGGAAGATGTCAACATTTTCCTGGTCCACCTTTCTTTGCGATTCAGGCAGCGGCAAGCCCAGCTCAATGACCTTTATCAGCTGATTGACGCGACGCCAAAGCCCGTCATTGTGGCCGGAGATTTCAATGCTTTCAGGGGGGCGCGGGAACTGAATCTCTTCAAGGCGGCTGCCCGCTTGGAAAGCGCCAATCTACACGGGCAGCCTTCTCATCCCAGTCGGGCGCCCAAGCGGCAGCTTGATTACATTCTGCACAGTCCCGGCATCAAAGTGTCACAGTTTTTTATACCGCAGGTAACCTTTTCAGACCATGTGCCGCTGGTTTGTGATTTTGATATCATTTACCAGGAAAACAACCTGGCTGCCCAGGCAGCCAAAACGCCCGTTGAAGGGGTTGGCTCAATCGGCCTACCGACATCTGGTTTTCAATACTAAGCGCTTGCCTTTCAATATATCTTCCAGATATAATCAAATATCCCCCAAAACATAATGCTGATAGTCTTCTTGGAGGTTCGCCATGTCTTCCAAGCAACCCGGTTTTAGGCTTTTTGCGATTTGTATGCTTGCCTTCCTGGCCAAAGGGTGTCTGGCCGAGCCGAATATCAAACTGGCTGGAAATCCGCCCGAGGTTATCAAAACCTACCAACATGTCCGTTTAATGGGTGGAAATTTCAAAATGAAGGACACCGGTGTCCGGATTGAAGAGGGAGACATTTATACGGTTCTGGTGACAGGCAGCATCAATTATTGCCCCAGGGGCAGCTGCAAATGGAAGAACGTGACCCCAGACCTCGGCTGGCCTTTTATCGCGCGGGTCGGGGACCCGGCAACAAGTATTTATTTCAGGCCGCTTTCAAAGTATTACAACACCAACCATTTCACCAGAACCCAATACAATGATTCGGGAAACCTTTATATTGGATATAAGGAGGGCCCGGTTGATACGAACGGGAATGCCTTGAGGCCTGAGTTTTATCAGGATGACACTGGATCGTACTCTGTTGACATCATCGTATGGCAGACGGATGATTGGATTAAAATTGCCGATTTCCTGGAAGCACAACTCAAATCCAACCCTGAAAGTCCGGCCCTGACCGGTGCTTTTACCGATGCAGCCAAATTCAGAAAAATAGAGCTGGCCAAATTAGAAACCAACAAAGCACTGGAAAATACCAGAAAGCAGCTAAAGGCTGTCACGCAACAGACCGAAAAGGAAAAACCGATGGGGCCGGCGATAGCACCGACCACCCGGCCACCTGCGGCCCCCGATGCGGCCAGCCGGGATAAGATTACTCAGCTCGAAGCCCAGCTTCAGAAATTGACCCTGATGCTCGCCGGACTGGATGATATGAAAAGGCGGCTCAGCGAGGAGAGACGGAAGAGCGAGAAACTGGCCGCAGAACTGGATGAATACGAAGCGCGGGAAAAGGACCTGCGAACCCAACTTGAGGACGGTTCTCGGACCCGCCCGGTTATTGTGATCGCCTCCCCCAAGAGTCAATCCCGCACAGAGGCTGGCCGTATCACCCTTTCCGGCGCCGCCCAGGATGACAGCGGCATCGCTAGCTTTGAAATCATAGTAAACGACATGCGGTTGGATGCGGCGGTCGACAGGGGGGTCACCGTCGCCGGTGCCCAGTTCGGCCGAAATGTGGATTTTTCAGAGTCAATCGTCTTGCTCAAAGGTGAAAACCGAATCCAGATAAGGGCAGTTGATACGGATGGCCTGGTCACGGAAAAGCAACTGGTCATCCATCGCTTGGAAGTACAGCGCAACGTTTGGGCCGTGGTGATCGGGATAAACGCGTATACAAATGTCGCGAACCTATCATACGCGGTTAATGACGCCCGGGAGTTCTACCGGATTTTAGTTGAGGAAAATCGGGTTCCGGCCGAAAACGTCACCCTGCTTTTAGATAAAAAAGCCGGCTTGAGCAAATTGAGGAGTATTCTCGGAACCCGGCTTAAGAAGAAAGCGGGCAAGGAGGATATGGTAATCATATACTTTGCAGGACACGGCGCGACAGAAAGGGACACCATGTCCCCGGATGGTGACGGCCTGGAGAAATACCTCCTGCCGGTGGATGCTGATCCGGAGGACCTGTATGCATCCGCACTGCCCATGCGGGAGCTTTCCCATATCTTTAACCGATTGCGTTCGGATCGTTTGATTTTTATTGCAGATGCCTGTTACAGCGGTGCGACCGGTGGCCGAACGATCAGCATTACCGGAGGATTACGAGCCAGGATCTCGGACAAATTTCTGGACCGGATTTCAAGCGGCAAAGGCCGTATTATCTTGACGGCCAGTGGCGCCAATGAGGTTAGCGCGGAAAAACCCGAATTAAAACATGGAGTTTTTACACACTTTCTTGTCCAGGGTTTGGAAGGCGCTGCGGATGCGAATCGTGACGGGCTGATCACGGTGGATGAAATTTACAATTATGTGTCCACTGAAGTACCCCGGGCAACCGGGCAGGAGCAGCACCCGGTCAAAAAAGGGACTGTTGAGGGACGGCTGGTTATAGGCGTCGTTAATTAGCCCGCGGCTATCACAGGCAGGATCTGTTTTGAATGGGGTTGCCGCTATTTCCCGATGGACTGCATCAGTTCGTCACGCGTGATGATGGCCTTGGTATCCGGGATGTGTTTACGGATATTGTCCAATCCGCCTTCCTGGCGGTCAACCAGGATCACCGCGCGGACCACATCCAGTTCTTCTGATTGGGCCCGTTCAATGGCCTTGATGGTGGAGCCACCGGTGGTGGCCACATCATCGATGATGACCACCTTGTCGCCGGGAGCGAGATCGCCCTCTACCCATTTTATAATACCGTGATCTTTCTGGGTTTTTCGGATTGAAAAGGCGTGGATCGGCTGCCCCTTGAGCTCGGAGGCAAACGCTGTGGCCACGGCCACCGGATCCGCACCGAAAGTCAGCCCGCCGACCCCTTTTACATCCAGATCGCGGATAGCCTCAAAAACCAGGTGGCCCACCAGAAACATTCCCCGCGGACTCAAAACCGTGGGCTTGCAGTTCACGTAAAACTGACTCATCCGGCCGGAAACCAGTTTAAACGAAGGTTCCTCGGTATATTTGAAAGATTTTTCACAAAGCAGTTCAATCAGTTCGTTTTTCATGGAGGATTCCTTTGCGCTAACCTGCGGATTTGTAGACGGCAGCAGATTCCGGCGCCGGTTTAAAAGGTTGATTTTAAGGTGTTGATTCGATATTAAAAAGCCTCCACTGAAATGGAAGAAGCATGCTTTATGGGATTCAGTGGAGGCTCCGAGTAAGGAAAACTGGGGACAGCACTCCCTAGGCTCAAACCGGGTCATATCAATATATCCTTGAGGGGTCAATCCCAATGCGAAATAGCGTTTGCGTGAGTTATTAGTTCATAACCATATTTCAGTGTATCGGATTACGGGGTTCGGCAAGTTTCAGTATAGACCATGGCAAACGCTATGGAATGAGTTGATTGAAAGTTCATTTCTGTTTTTGTACACTCTCAAGAGATTGTTACCATACAGCCTCTTGGCACCAGAAACCAGGTAAACAGTAATGCTCGCATACACATTAGAAATAGCTATATAAGTAGCTGTGTAATTAATTGAGCATATCCGCAACTAAGCTTGAACCTCGAATAAAAGGAACCTGTTTCTAATCAGCCATGATGAATTCGGGTGAAAAAGACGCCATTATCCGCATGTTTCATGTCAACAAGCAGTACAGTGCCAAAAAAGCGCTTGCCGATATCACCCTCGATATACACAAAAACGAATTCGTGCTGGTAACCGGGGCCAGCGGTGCCGGAAAATCGACTCTGCTGAAAATGCTCTATCTCGGCGAACCGGTTACCGGCGGACAGGTGCTGGTGGACGGGATGAACCTCTCGCGGATTTCCCGTAAACGGATCCCCGCTCTAAGAAGAAAATTCGGCATCATTTTCCAAGACTACAAGTTGATACCCACCAAATCCGTTTTTGACAATGTCGCTCTCGTTCTGGAGGCGGCCGGTAAAAAACACAGGCTCATCGAAAAAAAAGTGAACGCCGTCCTCAGAACCGTTGGCATGGAAGACCGGCAGAAAACCTTGCCGCCCAGCCTGTCCGGGGGCGAACAACAGCGCGTGGCGGTTGCCCGGGCGGTGGTGGGCGATCCAGAAATTATCCTGGCGGATGAACCCACCGGCAGCCTCGATCCCGAATCGGCAGACATCATTATCGGGCTGCTGCAAAAATTTCACAACCGGGGTGGAACCCTGGTTATCGCCACCCATGACCGGTCCCTGGTGGAAAAGGCCGGTGGACGGATCGTACGCCTGGTAGACGGCCAGGTGCAGCCCGAAAACAACATTGAAGCAGGCAATGATGCGACTTTACATTAAAAAGGCGCTGGTCGATATTCTCGATAACCGGTTCCTCAATACGGTTACGATCCTGACGATTGCTTTTTCCATCCTGATCGTCAGTTCATTCTCCCTGTTTATCATGAATACCAATACCCTGCTGGAGTCCTGGAAAAAAAGCATCCGGGTCATGGTCTACCTTAAACCGTCCACTGCGCCTACGGCTTTCAAGTCCATAGAGGCTAAAATCAAAGCCATGGACGGTATTGAAAAAGTGGAGTTCATTCCCCGGGCACAGGCCTTGAAGCAGCTGAAAACACAGATGGAAGGGCACGCCTCTCTGCTTGACGGGCTCGCGCGCAATCCCCTGCCGGATGCCTTTGAGGTCCGGATGGTGGTCGACGACCGGAACCTTGAAAATGTTGAAAAATTGGCCCGGAAGCTTGAACGCCTGGTGGCTGTGGAAGAGGTGGAGTACGGCCAGAAATGGCTCGGCCGGTTTTCCCAGGTGATCAAGCTTTTTTCACTGGCAGGTTATATCCTGGGCGGCATGTTTCTCATGGCGGCCATTTTTTTTGTGGCCAATACCGTCCGGCTGGTCATTTATTCCCGACGCGATGAAATCGAAATCATGCGGCTGGTGGGGGCCGAGTCGGGGTTTATCAAAGCCCCCCTGTACATTCAGGGGCTCATTCAGGGGTTTTTAGGCGGTGTGCTTGGACTTGCCGGACTGATGGCCGCCTACCTTGCGGTTTCCACCCGGGTTCAGCAGGGTTTCGGCGCGGGGGCGTTTGAGATTCGGTTTTTGCCGACTGCCGCGTATGTCGGAATCATCCTGGCGAGTATGTTCGTCGGCTGGCTGGGTTGTTTTTTGTCATTGAAACAATTTTTAAAACCATGAGTCCAGAGCGTATCTCTTTCATTCAGGCAGTTTTCCTTGCGTGTGCCGTGGTGGCTGCCGGTCTCCTGGCCGGGCCGGTGGCAACGGAGATTCAGGCTGCCCAAACCGCCATTGTTCAGGTAGACCAGTTGAACCTGCGGTCCAAACCCAGCCTGAAGAGCCGCACCGTTGCGGTTCTGGGCCGACAGACCCGTGTTGCGGTGATGGATAGTAAGGACAACTGGCTGAAAGTTAAGTATAAAAACAAAACCGGTTATCTGCGGAACAGCCCCCGGTATGTAAAAATCGTATCGTCCAAACCCGCCACGGCGAAAACCCGGCAGGATATCACCCGGGCCCGGGAAAAAGCCAGGACCCTCGAGAAAAAAATTAAAAAATCAGAGGCGGCCGTGGTTTCCTATACCAAAAAAGAAACTACGGTTATCCGCAGTCTCGATGATATCGAAAGGTCACTTGACAGGGCCCGTAAACGTGTGGCCGTGACCCGGGCTGACCTTTCCCGGATTGATCGCGAAATTGCTAAGAATCAACAGGCTCTCGATAAACTGGGAAAAGAAATTGCCGCAGCCGAGGCCTATGCCTCCGGCCGCCTGGTAGCGCTGTATAAATTGGGCTGGCTCGGTAAAATCAACATCCTGGCCTCTGCCGATTCCATGGGGGAAATGCTCCAGCGGGAGCGGGCGCTGTCAATGATCCTGGACCAGGACGAGCAGCACCTGGAGATTCTTGAGCGCGACTACCGTCGGTTGGAAGCGCTGCAGACCGAACAGCAAAGACGAAAAGCGGCCAAGCAGGTGCTTGACGACGAACACCGTTTGCGGGCCGGTGAAATGCTTACTGAAAAACAGCGCAAATCAGCAGTTCTTATTGAAATCAGAAGTAAAAAATCGCTTGAACTGGCCGCCATTGAGATGTTTCGGGAAGACGCCCAAAACCTTGACCGGGCCATTCGGCAATTGGGACGCGTGGTTGCGCGCGAGACCCAAACCGCTGCAGCGCAAGCGGCGGCTAAAAAAAAGACCTTGAGCGAGACCCTGCCGGTTACCTTTACCGCCCGTAAAGGCTTGCTAAAACTACCGGTCAAAGGTAAGATCAAAAACTCTTTCGGTGCCTATCGGAATGCGAAGTTCAAAACCAAAAATTTCCGCAGCGGCATCGATATAAGCGCGGACAGGGGCGAACCCGTCTATGCTGTCTTTCCCGGCCAGGTCCTGTATTCAAGCTGGTTCAAGGGCTACGGGAACATGCTGATCATTGACCATGGCGGGCATTACTACACGGTGTATGCGCATGTTGAGGAGATCTTCAAGCAAAAGGGCGAGGTCGTGGAAGATAACGAAGTCATCGCGACGGTTGGTGACACGGGCTCCATGGCGGGGCCGGGACTCTATTTTGAGGTGCGTTATCACGGAAAACCGCTGGACCCTGCAAAATGGATAAAGAAAGGATAGAAGGTGCGATTTATGATGCGTAACAACAGACGACAACCACGACTCTGGCACATGATGGTGGCGGCGGTTCTCTTTCTTGCAATTGCAACCGGGTTTACCCGTGAGTCTTCCGCCGACAGTGAAGCGGTATATAAAGGACTTAAGACCTTTGCAGATGTAATTGAAATGATAGAAAAAAATTATGTCGACCCGGTGGACACTGAAAAGCTGGTCCAGGAAGCCATCCAGGGTATGGTCAGCAGCCTCGATCCCCATTCAGTGCTGCTGCCGCCCGAGGAATTTGAGGACCTGCAGATCGATACCAAAGGCAAGTTCACGGGAATCGGCATCAGTATCAGTATTCGGGACGGGTTTGTCACGGTCGTGTCGCCCATCGAAGGCACCCCGGCCTACCGGGCCGGCATCAAGGCTGGCGATAAAATTATCAAAGTCGATGGGAAACCCGTGAAGGATCTCCGGGAGGCCGTTAAGATGATGCGCGGTCCCAAGGGAACCAAGGTTGAGGTTTCGATTATCCGCAAAGGCACACCCGAACCCATCGTTTTCAATCTTATCCGGGATGTGATCCCGATTCAGAGCGTGCGGGCCACCATGCTCAAACCGGGCTACGGTTATGTCTGGGTAACCCATTTCAGGGATGAAACCGTTAAAGATTTAAAAAAGGCATTGAAAAAGCTTGAAAAAGAAACCAAGCCGCTGAAGGGGCTGGTACTGGACCTGCGTGACAATCCAGGCGGCCTGCTGCCCCAGTCAATCAAGATGTCCGATCTCTTTCTCTCCGATGGAGATATCCTGTCAATCAAGGGCCGTCTCAAGCGGCACACCCGCTTATTCAGCGCCCATGATGACAAAGACGATGTAAAATGTCCGCTGGTGGTTCTTATCAACGGGGGCAGTGCCAGTGCATCTGAAATCGTGGCCGGGGCGCTTCAGGACAACCAGAGGGCGGTCATCCTGGGGACGACCTCGTTTGGCAAGGGCTCGGTTCAAACCGTGGAGACCCTGCGGGATGGGTACGGTCTCAAAATGACCATTGCCCGTTATTATACGCCGAGCGGACGGTCGATCCAGGCCAAAGGTATCGAGCCTGACATCACCGTCTACCATTCGATTCTGGATGAGAAAGACATGGTCGCGGATGAGAAGCGGTTTCTTAAAGAGAAGGATCTTAAAAACCATCTGGGTGCCGAGCCCGGTAAATCGGATGACAAAGACAAAGAAAAGAGCAAGAAGAAAGAACGTAAACCAAGAAGCCATGGGCCGCTGGACCCGGAACGCTTGGAAACGGACAACCAGGTGGTGCGGGCCCTGGATATATTGATGGGCTACGCCATTTTAAATACCGCCCGGGCAAAGTAGACCGGGACAGTCCCGTCCGGATGATCGGCAGCCCGTCGCATTGTTCGTGGGGCGGGCGGCTGCCAGAGGCGGGGCACCGGACCAGGAAGCTATATGGCTAAAAAAAAGACAGCCCGAAAAAAAACTGCGCACAAAAAGGCCTCCAAAAAAAGAACTGTCCGCAAGGGTTCGGTGGGTGGCAGCGTATTCAAGATTTTTGCAGTGCTTGCCATTTTACTGGTGTTTGTGATTTCTGCGGCCATCACGGCCCATTTTATTATCACGCCGCACCGGACCCCGGCCCTAAAAAAGCCGGTGGTCAAAACCGGACCCGTTCAGATCAAAAAAACCGGGCGGGTGGTGACGGCCCAGATCCCGTCCGCGAAACAGCCGCCGACGTATGAAATCTATCCGGCCCGCGACCTTCCCGGTGACCGCCCGTCCCTGCCCGTAAAAAAACGAACCCGCCCGGCAGTGTCCATTATTATCGATGATATGGGATATAAGAAAGCCCTGTCGGAAAAATTCTGCCGGTTGGACGCGGCTCTGACGTTTTCGGTTTTTCCGCACAGCCCTTTCAAAACAAATATCATCAAAAGCGCCAACGACCATGGCAATGAAATTTTGTTACATCTTCCCATGGAACCCAACGAATTCCCCCGGGTCGATCCAGGACCCGGGGCGCTTTTGTCCTCCATGACGCCCGATGAACTGATAGACCAGCTCAACCAGAACCTCGATGATGTGCCCCTGGCAAAGGGGGTGAATAACCATATGGGTTCCAAGCTCACCAGCAGTTCATTTCAGATGAACCAGATTTTTACAATTCTGAAAAAGAGAGACCTGTTTTTCATCGATAGCCGTACAACCAGCAAAACGATTGCCTGGCAGTCGGCCCGCTTACTGCAGGTTCCTTTTTCACAACGGGATATCTTTCTGGATCACGTTCAGGAGAGAGCATTTGTTGAGAAACAGATCCGGGCGTTGATAAAAACCGCTAAAAAACAGGGGGGGGCGGTGGGGATCGGTCACCCCTATGAGATCACCTTAGAGGTGCTGGAAGAGATGCTGCCGGAAATAAAAAAACAGGTGGACATCGTGCCCGCATCGCAGATGGTCCACCTGATTCCCTACTCGTAAATTTTTTTGAGACAGCGTAGAGAAGCTATCTCAAAAATGGATTTTGGTTCAAGGTCAAGGCGGACGCTACATTTGAACCGGAGGAATACTGGCGTATTTCGAGGATTTAAATTTAGCGGCCAACGCCGAGATTGGGCCAAAAGACTTTTTTGAGACAGCTTCTATTCGATAACCATCAACACCTGTTCTGTCGCAACCTTGTCGTCTGCCTGGACGCTGATTAATTTGACGGTTCCCGCCACGGTGGTGGGGATCGCGTTTTCCATCTTCATGGCTTCCAGAATGGCGACTTCCTGCATTTCAGCGACGGCCTCACCCTCCTGGACCAGAATCTCGATAATTGTGCCGGGCATCGGTGCTTTTATTTCCATGCTCATTCCATCTCCTTTTTAGGGCCGACGACTACAGGCCTTTGATTTTAAAGAAATTATCTTATAAAGTAGGACCACGCGGGTGTCAAGCTTAAAGATTAGTTGAGGCCGCCCTTGCAGTTATACCCGAGCAGGACTGCCTGCCGGTTTTTTCTGGTATTCCGGCAGCGGATCCAGCCGGGAACAGGATCGGTTCTTGCCGAAGACGACAAGATTGTGGTACAAATTTCTATACACTTTATTTCTGTTGCCTCTATTCAGCCATGCTGCCCATGAAAAACAGGACCGTACTATTTGTCGACGACGACCGGATTACCCTGAAGGCCCTCGAGCGGACCATGCAGGCTGAACCCTATCATTCGCTTTATGCTTTGAGTGGCAGCCAGGCGCTGGATATCATGGCTTCTGAGACAGTGGATGTGGTTGTCACCGACCTGATGATGCCGGAAATGGACGGCATGATGCTGCTTGACTGGGTCCAGGCGGAATATCCGGAGGCCATCAGGGTGGTCCTGTCGGCCCTTAGCGATACCACGACCATCCTGGAAGCCATCAACAACGGCAGTGTTTACCGTTATGTAGTTAAACCCTGGAACCGGGAAGAGTTGAAGATAACCGTTCGGCAGGCCCTGGAACTGTTTGAAATTCAACAGGAGAAAAAAGAGCTGCTGAACCAGCTTGAAATGAACAACCGGCTTCTGGAACAACAGGTGGCCCAACGGACCCAACAGCTTGTGGATATCAACAGCCAGGCGGAAATCGGCAAACATGTTTCCCAGATCGTCCACAACCTGAACAACCCGCTGCAGGCCATTTTTGGAAACGTTGACCTGGCCAGGCTGAAGCTTTCCAAGGCTGAACCGGATCTGGAAAAAATTACCCAGTTAATGGGTAGGATTAAAAATGGAGCCATGGACCTTCAGAAGATCATCCGGTCGATCCTGCTCCACGTGAGAAGCAACACCATATACGAATCCAGTGAAGTCGACATAAACAGTATTGTTATCTCTGAGCTCGAATTTTTTAAGATTAATCCAATATTTAAGCAAGAAATTGAAAAGCAGGTTAACCTGGTCGAACCGGCGCCGATCATTTTCGGAAACCCCGTGCAGATAAAACAGATTGTGGACAACCTGATTACAAACGCCATTGATGCCATGGAGGCGTGCAGCCCCAAACGACTTTCGGTGGCCACCCGGGTCCAGAACAGACACGTCGAGCTTGCCATAACTGACAGCGGGGAGGGCATAGACACCGGCGATATGACCAGGATCTTTTCACCGTATTTTACCACCAAACCGGTGGGTAAGGGTACCGGGCTGGGACTTGCGAGTGTGAAAACCATGGTCGACGCGTACAACGGGTCGATTTCCGTGGAGTCTCAAAAAGGACAGGGCACCACTTTCAGCGTGCGGCTCCCGATTGCGGCTGGTCCCGGTTTCCCGGCTGCGTAACCATATACGTTTCAAACCCTCCGTCACTATTCGACATGGTATCTGCGCTGTTTAATCCCGGTTTTTCCCCACAATTGCCACCCAGCCTTCTTTGCGTTGAATTTCAAGGATGTTTAACCCTTGCGCGGCCATTTTATCCGTTATAACGGACTGGTTTTTTTCGATAATGCCGGAGGTTATCACGATGCCGCCAGGGGTTGTTTTTTGTGGCAGGTCATCCAGCAGCCGCACGATGACCTCTGAAAGAATGTTGGCTGCCACCAGGTCATAGGCACCGGTCACCACCGAAACCAGATCGCCGCTGGCGACGGTGAACTTTTCAGGGTCGGCCCCGTTTAACCGTAAATTGTTGCCGGCAATTTCAACTGCCAGGGGGTCGTTATCAATACCGAGCCCGTGCCCGGCGCCGAGCCTGGCTGCGGCGGCCATGAGGATGCCGCTGCCGGTGCCTACATCCAGAAACGAGCCCCCTGGCCGCAGGTGTTTTTCCATCAACCCGATGCAAAGTGAAGTGGTGGGGTGTGTTCCCGTGCCAAATGCCATGCCGGGATCGATTTCCAGTACCTTGTCGCCCGGTTGGGGGGTATAGTCGCGCCAGGTGGGCTTGACCACGATGTGGCGGCCGACACGCTCCGGGTGAAAAAAGGCCTTCCAGGCATGCGCCCAGTCTTCCTCGTCGATTTCGCTGCAGACGACCCGGCAGCGGACCCCCGTGGTGCGTTCCAGCTTACCCAGATATTTTTTTAAGGTTGCCAGCGTGTTTTCAGAGCGGCTGTCCTGGGGGAGGTAGCCGGTTACCGCGTCTTTTTCCGGCATGGGCAGGGCATCGGAACCCCAATCTTCATCCGGGTCGGCCACCGGGTCGTCAATGACCACCCCCTTAAGACCGACGGTGTAAAAACAGTCGGCTATCAGGTCGGCTGCCAGCGCAATGTCTTGGAATTCAAAAAGCACTTTTACCGCGATCCATTTCATGAGCTGTCACCCGATCGACCCCATTTTTCCCGGGGCGGATTAAAATAACCGTGTATCAGTTGGGGGAACTTCTTTTTCACGCGTGCCAGACAGCGGTGCATGCCCAGGGGGGCTGGTTCGGTCTTGACGCCCATGGCCAGCCAGTACCTGCGCGGATCATAATTGAGGTTGCGCCACTGGATCATATTGACTTTAAACCTGGCCAGGAAGGTCATCAGGGCTTCCTGTTCAGCGGGTGTATCGGTAAAGCCGGGGCAATTCAGGTAGTTAATGGAGACGAACCTGTTTCTCTCCCGGGCCAGAGAGATACTGGCCAGGACATCGGTGAACCGGTAGCCGGAGGGGCGAAAATAGGCGTCATAGCACGCCGGGCGGATACTGTTCAGGCTGACCCGGATGCTGTCCAGCCCGGCATCAAACAGTTTTTCCAGGATGTCGGGACGGCTGCCGTTGGTGTTCATATTGATGGTGCCCTGAGCAGCGGCGGCCCTGATTTTGCGGATGGCCGGTGCGATAACGTCTGCGGCCATGAGCGGGTCGCCCTCGCAGCCCTGGCCGAAGCTTACCACACTGTTTTTAACGGCGCGGATATGTGCCAGGGCCACCCCGGCGATTTCATCCGGGGTGGGTGTGAAGGCGATTCGGTTCTGGCTGCTGACAATGGCATCGTTCTTCTGGAGGGAAATACAGCCCAGGCAGTGGGCGTTGCAGCTCCGGGAGGTGGGCAGCGGGGCTTCGTAACGGCCGAGAAAAAAATTCTTGCCGGCCGGGCAACCGTATGTCAACGCGCATTTTTCGAGGTGGGCCCTCAGGCGGTTTTCGGGGAGCGATTTCTGTTTTTGCCGAACCCCCCGGGCCACATCTTCCGGTTTCATCAGGCGCAGGTCCTGCCGCCGCTCACGATCCACCTGCAGGGCCGCGGACCGGAATCCATTCCGGTGCCAGCCGGCGGCGCCGTAAGAAAAGAGCGGCAGAAGCCCCGCCCCCGGGGCCTCCTCATAGGCGCAGACCCCGGTGAGCACATACCCGGGGGAGTTGAACGCGGCCACAGGGAAAATCGGCTCCCCGGGTGCGTAGGGGTTTTCTGTGAGAACTTCAAACCGTTTTTCGGCGATGTTCCACAGCAGAGGGTACCTGTCCGGCAACAGCATGAGTTCGCTGCCGTGGGGTAGTTCAATGGTGTCGCTGACGGTCAGGGGGGTCAACGCCGGGCCGGCCATACTGACCGCGCCATACCCGTCCAGTTCAAAAATTTCCCCATTGGCACCGGCTACCACGGCCGTAAGGATCTGTCGGGAGGCATTGGTTTTTTGGTTGGGGTGCGTCATATTATTCAAACTACCTCTGAAAAAGACGTTAGCCTGTCCACCAATCCAGACCGCCGATTTCCGGACTGATCGTTTTTCACGGCAATTTCCAGGGCCCGGAGCGAGCCGATCAGGATGACCAGTTTTTTACCCCGGGTCATGGCCGTGTACAGCAGGTTGCGCTGCAGCAGGATATAGTGCTGGGTAAGCAGGGGTACGATCACGGCCGGGTACTCCGACCCCTGGGATTTGTGGACCGAGATGGCGTAAGCCAGAATCAGTTCATCCAGTTCGGCAAAATCATAATCCACATCCCGGTCATAGTAGGTGATGCGCAGGGTCTTCTCTTTGGGGTCTATCGATTTTACGGTCCCAATGTCACCGTTAAAGACATCCTTCTGGTAGTTATTGCGCAGGTGCATAACCTTGTCGCCCGGGTGGAAGGCAACCCCTGCCCGTTTTTCACCCGCTGGCAGCGGGTTGAGTTTCTTCTGGAAGACCTGGTTCAGGTTGATCGTCCCGGCCTCGCCCCGGTGCATGGGGGTGAGTACCTGGATATCCCGGACACGATCCAACCCGAATTTCTCGGGCAAAGTCTGCGTGCACAGTTGACAGATCCGGGAGACGACGTCATCCGGTTGTTGCTTTTCTATGAAATAAAACTCTGAGAGCCCTTTATTGATCTCCTGCGCAACGATCTCCGGAAACGCGCCTTTTCTCACCCTGTGCGCATTGAGAACGATGGGGCTCTCTTCGGCCTGCCTGAAGATTGTGTTCAGGGAAAAAACCGGTACAGCCGCGGAGGCAATGATGTCCGCCAGCACATTTCCAGGACCCACGGAGGGCAGCTGGAATGCATCCCCCACCAGGATCAGGACTGCCGTGGCCGGCAGGGCCCGGGTAAGCTGGTACATGAGCAGGGTATCCACCATCGACACTTCATCGACGATCATGACATCGGTTTCCAGGGGGTTGTCCCGAT
>CAZYGG010000002.1:0-182034 GCA_964647585.1 uncultured Desulfobacterales bacterium | reverse complement strand
CGCAAGGCTGTCCTGGCCGAGGAAAATGACAAAAGCAGCAGTTAACAGGACAGTTTTAGACAACGGTATCCGGGTTCTTACCAAGCACATGCCCCATGTACACTCCGTGTCCATGGGGGTCTGGGTGGACGTAGGGGCCCGGGATGAATCTCCCGCCGAAAACGGGTTGTCCCACCTGATCGAACACATGATCTTCAAGGGCACCCGGCGCCGCAGTGCGTATGATATCGCCAAGGAGTTCGATGCCATTGGCGGGCATACCAATGCGTTTACCTCTTTTGAAACCACCTGCTACCATGCCAAGGTAATGGATACCCGCCTCGAATCGATGGTGGACATCCTTTCCGACATCTTTCTGAACTCCGTTTTCGACCCGGCTGAAATCGAACGGGAACGACCCGTCATTTTACAGGAAATCGGTATGTCGGAAGACAATCCGGAAGACCACCTGCAGACACTTGCGGGCAGAGCTGTCTGGGGCGATACACCGCTGGGGCGTTCCATTCTGGGCACCCGTGAAAATGTCAGTGCCTTTACATCCCAGGATGTTAAACACTTTTTCAAGCGCCTGTATCAGCCCGATCGTATTCTCATCTCGGCGGCCGGCAACCTTGATCACCAAAAGTTTGTAGCGCTGGTCCGCGACGGGTTTGAGAAGATCGGCCCGGGCAATGGTTTTCCGGAAAGGACCGCACCGCCGGTACTTGCCAACACAGGTATTTTCCAGCGTGATCTGGAACAGGAGCACCTTTGCATCAACACGCCGGGCATTGCCATATCAGATCCACGCCGGTTTGCTTTTTCCATTTTGAATACCATCCTGGGTAGCAACATGAGTTCAAGACTGTTCCAGGAAGTCCGCGAGCAGCGGGGACTGGCCTATTCGGTCTACTCCTTTGCCTCCTCATACATGGACAACGGCCTGTTCGGCCTGTATGCGGGGGTTTCACCCGAAAATACGCAGCAGACGCTTGACCTGATGTTAAAACAGCTGGACCGCCTGCAGACCGAACCAGTGGGAACGGGCGAACTGGCCGATGCCAAGGAGTTTCTTAAGGGTAACCTGCTGCTGGCTGCAGAAAGCAACGACAATCAGATGGTCAGGCTCGCCCAAAATGAGATCAATTTTGGACAGTATGTTCCCATCTCCGACGTTGTAGCCAACATCGAGGCAGTGACGACCGGCGATATTCAGGCGCTCGCCCGCCAGCTGTTTGCCGAAGGCAGGTTCTCACTGACCCTGCTGGGTCCCCTGACGGAACTGGGGTCGGGTTTCAAAGGAATCCGACAGTAATCGACGGGATCTATCCAGTCTGCCGGAGCAACTGAGAGAAAAACAACGAAATACAGGTCGATAGGCTGTAGGTATTTAGGCTGAAGGAAAACCCTTCCCAATACAGTAAACAACCTAACAGCCTTCAGCCTTCAACCTAAACAACCTGAACTAATGCCATGACCACCAGCCCCAGCGTAAATATCACCAGACTGAATCCTGAACAGGATGCCGATATACCCCTTCCCCGTTACATGACGGCCCAGGCCGCCGGCATGGACATCTGTGCCGCGGTTACCGCAGATACGGTTATCGCACCCGGTGCCATCGCGCTGGTACCCACCGGCCTGGCCATTGCGCTACCGGCCGGATATGAGGCCCAGATCAGGCCCCGGAGCGGCCTGGCGGTTAAACGGGGAATCGGAATCATCAATTCACCCGGCACCATTGATGCGGATTACAGGGGAGAAATCAGGATCGCCCTCATCAACCTGGGCAAATCCCCGGTTACCATCCAGCGTTGTGACCGGATCGCCCAGATGGTGATCAACCCGGTTTGCCAGGCCAGGCTCAAGGTGGTGACCAGCCTTGATGAAACCGACCGGGATTCCGGTGGTTTCGGGCACACGGGAGTCTGATCTGCGTGCAATCTAACCAAGCCATATCCATCTGCTTGCTGGCCAGCGGAAGCCGGGGGAATGCCATCTATCTTTCCGACGGCAACTCCCGCATCCTTATCGATGCCGGTCTTTCCGGGGTGGAAATCGAACGCCGCATGCAGTCGCGGGGGCTGGATCCAGAGCAGCTCGATGGGATCGTTGTCTCGCACGAACACACGGATCACATCCAGGCGGTGGGGGTGCTTTCGCGACGCTTCAAACTGCCGGTTTACATCTCAGATGAAACCTATACAGCCGCCCGAAATCAACTGGGCCGTATTGAAACCGCACACAGTTTCAGCTGCGGCACCCCCTTCCGGATTGGGAATTTCGAACTGCACCCTTTTTCAATTTCCCATGACGCGTCGGACCCGGCTGGCTTTACCGTTACATCCAACGGCACCCGGATTGGGATTGCCACCGATCTCGGGATTGCCACAACCATGGTAAAAACGCATCTGCAGGACTGCGCCGCCCTGGTTATCGAAGCCAACCACGACCGGACCATGCTCGAGCAGGGCCCCTACCCGTGGCCATTGAAGCAGAGAATCCAGAGCCGGTCGGGCCACCTTTCCAACGACGACACCACCCGGTTATTGAAAGAAGTGCTCAATGAAAAGCTCAAACATGTTATCCTGGCCCACCTGAGTGAACAGAACAACACGCCCGAAAAAGCACGCGGCACAGTGGGGCAGGCCCTGCAGGGAACCCGGGTCAACCTTTCGGTGGCCGTTCAGGGTTGTTGCTCAGAACTTTTTACCATCAAAGGGCCAAACATGTGAATTGCGGCCTATAACACTTGCTAAACAGGCAGTTTAGTCCTATTTTAGTTAGAATTTACATAAAATACACCGGATTGGTTAACAGAAAAAATATGAAACTTGGTTTTTCAATTAAAATATTAATAGTTATGATTACGGTTGTGCTTTCCCCGGCCTGGACCAGCCAGGCCGCCGAACCGACTAAAGCCGGGGTTTCCCCGACCGTCTCAAAAGAGCTCGAGTCCCTGCTGGCCCTGTTGGATTCCGGTCAGGAAGCGGGGTTTGGCTGCAACCGGATACCGGCCCTGATGGCGTTTGTCTATGCCCCCAAACCAGCCGATATCCTGTATACCACCGGCGAAAACTTTAATATGAATTCGGCCTATGGCGAGTTTGACATCAATACCGGGTTCGACGAGTTTCTTAAATTCGCGTTCAATCCGGATGTCCCCTCCTACCTGCTCATGCCGGCCTCCATTAGACACTCCCATTGGAAAACCGTCGACGGTAAGCAGCAGCCGCTGCCGAAACTCTGGCAGGCCCTGCCGAACCTTACCGACGCGGTAACCATACGGGGCGTTGAATTTATAGAAAACACCCCGGATCTGCATTCCGGCGCCTATTTCGCCTATGACCTGGACAAACTCCTCATCCTGGTGAAGCATGACGGCCGTTTCGTGCTGCTGTCTATTTCCAAGCAAACCAGTGTTTCCGAAGTGGGTAAAAAAGGGGTCATTCTGGGACCGGACGAGAACTGGACCTACCTTTATTCGGGTCAGAACGGGATCACCCGCCCCGGGCTTGGGTGGGTCAGTTCCTACATGTACGACAGTTACTCGGTGGCGGTTTATGCCCAGCTTGAAAAAGGGCGGCCCGGCGTCAGGTGCGGTACCTTTAAATGGGTAAACGCAGGGTGGTCAAAAATCAATATGGTCAAAAAGGAGCACATTCACCGCGGCCTGGTGCGCTACGCCAAAACTTTCAAGGAAATCATCGAGGACCCGGTCCTGCCGGGTGTCGATAAAATCGCGGAAACATACTCACAGGTTCGCAGCTACAGCCTGGCCCAGCTACAGGGTAAATTCCACAGCTACCTGAACGCCCTGGAAACCCATCATCGTAACGACACGACATTCCCCCAGGAGTGGTTTCAGGAGTGGTTCAAAACAAAAAGGTACTTAAAGCAGCTTAAAAAAGAGGAAATGGAATCTGTCCTGATGGTGGAATACATGAAGCATACCCTTGGCCGCCAGTCGCAGATCGAGATGAAGGATATCATCGGCAGCCTTAACCCCTCCCAATCTTTGCCTGACAATCACCTGGCTTACCTTGAATCTTTTCCTTATTACCAGTTAATCTTGCCAATACCCCCCTTCTGTCCACCCGGATGGGAAGATGACGGACGTCCCGGGTGTTAAAACGACTATCGGTAGGGACTCCTCCCGCCCACACCCCCAAGCCACCGGTCGATACCGGCAGCGCACAGGCGCCCGTCGTTGATGGCGCGCACAACAAGTGAGGCCCCGCTTGCGGAATCCCCGCAGGCAAAGACACCGGAAACGCTGGTCATGTGGCGATTGTCCCGGATAACGTTGCCCCGGTCGTCCAATGACAATTCCAGATCTGTTACCAGCCCCGGGTGGTCCACGTGCAGGAATCCCATGGAGAGGAGCACCAGGTCCACATCCATCTCGAAGTCGGTGCCGGGGATCTCATCGAACCGGTAGCGGCCCCCATCCTTTGTCCACTCGATCTCGCAGGCGTGGAGTTTTTTCACCACACCATCTGCCCCGGTGAGTTCCTTGGTGAGGATACTCCACCGTCGCTCACAGCCCTCCTTGTGAGAGGAGGAACTGCGGAAAATGACCGGCCAGGTGGGCCAGGGCGTGTCCGGGTTGTCGCCGTCGGGCGGTTTCGGCAGGATTTCGAACTGGTGGATTTCTTTTGCGCCTTGACGGTTGGCGGTGCCAACGCAGTCACTGCCCGTATCGCCGCCGCCGATGACCACTACCACCTTGTCTTTTGCGGATATCCGGGATGCGTCGCCCACATCCTCGCCTGCGATGAGGCGGTTCTGTAAGGTGAGAAATTCCATGGCGAAATGGACGTTGCCCAGATCCCGGCCAGGCACTTCAAGATCCCTGGGGGTGCCGGCGCCCATGGCCAGGCAGACGGCATCAAAGGTCTTGCGCAGATACCGGGCCGAGATGTCCACGCCGATCTCGACACCGGCCTCGAACCGGACCCCTTCGGCGGCCATCTGCCCCAGGCGTCGATCGATGACCTCCTTTCCCAGCTTGAAATCGGGGATGCCGTAGCGAAGCAGTCCGCCGATACGGTCGTCCTTTTCAAATACCGTCACCCGGTGGCCGCTTCTGGCCAGTTGCTGGGCGGCCGCCAGGCCTGCCGGGCCGCTGCCGATCACCGCCACCCGCCGGCCGCTGAGGGTCTCCGGCGGCTCCGGGACGATCCAGCCCTCCTGCCATCCCCGTTCGGCGATCTGGTACTCGATATGCTCTATGAGCACCGGCTCCTTTTCGATGTTGAGGGTACAGGCGCCCTCGCAGGGGGCTGGGCAGACACGGCCGGTGAACTCGGGAAAGTTGTTGGTGCTGTGCAGTATCTCCAGCGCCTCTTGCCACCTGCGCCGGTACACCATGTCGTTGAATTCCGGGATGCGGTTGTGCAGCGGGCAGCCCGGCCCGTGACAGTACGGAACGCCGCAGTCCATGCACCGGGCCGCCTGCCGGTACAGGGTCTCCTCGTTGTGGGGCACCTGCACTTCAAGGTAGTCACCCTTGCGTTCCTCCACCGGTCGATAGGCAATATCTTCCCGGTTGTATGTCATAAATCCTCTGGGGTCCGCCATTATCGGTATACCTCCTCCGTTGCCGGAATACATTCGGTTTCGCGTGTCTCTGCGGCCTTGAGCCGTTGCATGGCCTTGCGGTAGTCGATGGGGATGACCTTTACAAACCGGCCGATCCGGTGCCGCCAGTTGTCGAGAATAAATCCCGCCCGCTGACTTCCGGTGTAGCACTGGTGGCGTTCGATGAGGGACCGGAGCAGGTCGATATCCTCCTGCCGCCAGACACTCTCCAGGTCCACCATGTCCAGGTTGCACCGCGTGTCAAAGAGCTGGTGTTCGTCCAGCACGTAAGCGAAGCCCCCGCTCATGCCGGCCGCAAAGTTCCGTCCGGTGGTGCCGAGTACCACCACCACCCCTCCGGTCATGTATTCGCACCCGTGGTCTCCCACGCCCTCCACCACCGCGGTAGCGCCGCTGTTGCGCACGGCAAAACGCTCGCCGGCCAGGCCGTTGACAAAGACCTCCCCGGCAGTGGCGCCGTACAGGAGCGTATTGCCGGCGATGATGTTTTCATACTGGACGAAGTCCGCCTCCGGTGGTGTTCGCACGATGATTTTTCCGCCGGAAAGGCCTTTGCCGAGGTAGTCGTTTACGTCCCCGGTGAGATTCAGGGTAACCCCGGGCGCCAAAAACGCGCCAAAGCTCTGCCCGGCCGCCCCCCTGAAGTTGAGCCGGATCGTGTCAGCCGGCAGCCCCCCGGCACCGTGGCGGTTGACGATCCGGTTGCTGAGAATGGTGCCGATGGTCCGGTCGGTGTTGGCGATGTCCAGATTGAGGGTGACCGGCTCCTTCGTCTCCAGTGCGTTGCCGACCTGTTCCAGGATCGACCAGTCTTTATGGGTGGCGACCAGGTCGCTCTGTTCCCGCACACACCGGAGGGCCTGGCCTTCCGAGGTGTCCGGCACCTTGAAGATGCCGCTGAGATCGAGGTGTTTCCCCTTGAAGTGTTCGATGGCCTGCCCGGTTTCCAGCAGGTCCACCCGGCCGATCATGTCGTCCATTTTCCGGAAGCCAAGTCTGGCCATGAGGTTCCGGACATCCTCGGCGATGAAGGTCATGAAGTTGATGATGTCCTGGGGCTTGCCCCGGAACCGCTTCCGTAGCTCGGGGTCCTGTGTGGCTACGCCCACCGGGCAGGTGCCCAGGTGGCATTTTCGCATCATGATGCACCCGATGGAGACCAGGGCGCCTGTTCCGAATCCGAACCGCTCGGCCCCCAGCAGGGCGGCGATCACCACGTCACGCCCGGTTTTCAAACCGCCGTCGGTCTGCAGCCGCACCCTGTCCCGCAGGCCGTTGAGCACCAGGGTCTGCTGGGTTTCCGCCAGCCCCATCTCCCAGGGGCAGCCGGCGTGTTTGATGCTGCTCAGGGGACTTGCCCCGGTGCCACCGTCGTGGCCCGACACCAGCACCTCGTCGGCATGGCCCTTGGTAACGCCGGCGGCGATGGTGCCCACGCCCACCTCGGACACCAGCTTGACGGACACGCCCACACCAGGGTTGCTGCACTTCAGATCGTAGATCAACTGTGCCAGGTCTTCGATGGAATAGATATCGTGGTGGGGCGGCGGGGAGATTAGGGAGACCCCGGGGGTGGAGTGCCGCAGGCGCGCGATTTCATCGGTAACCTTGTGACCCGGCAGTTGGCCGCCCTCACCGGGCTTGGCCCCCTGTGCCATCTTGATCTGAAGCACCCGGGCGTGGGCCAGGTAGTCGATGGTGACGCCGAAGCGGCCGGACGCGATCTGCTTGATCTGGGAGTTCAGGTCCCAGCCGTCCGCATTGGGTTCGTACCGGGCGGGATCTTCCCCCCCCTCGCCGGTGTTGTTCATGCCGCCAGCAGCGTTCATACCGGCTGCCAGGAGTTCATGCACCTCCCTGCTGATGGAACCGTGGCTCATGGCCCCGGTGCAGAAACGCCGGATGATGTCGCCCGCGGGCTCCACCTCCCCGATGGGAACCGGCTGGTTTTTTTCAGTGAAAGCGAAGAGGCCCCGGAGGGTTTTCAGTCGCCGGCTCTGATCGTTGACCGTTTCTGCATACCGGTCCCACGCCGACGGGTCATTGCCCCGGACGGCATGCTGCAGCAGGGAGACCGTGTCGGGGTTCCAGGCATGCTGTTCCCCGTCCACGCGATAGGCGTATTCCCCCCCGTATGCCATTTCGAGATCGCCGGGTTTCGGGCTTCGGAAGGCCCCGGCGTGCCGCTCCAGTAATTCCTGGGCAATCTCGGAAAACCCGGCCCCCCCGATGCGAGAGCTGGATCCCGAAAAGCAGCGTTCCACCACGGAGCGATCCAGGCCTACGCATTCGAACAGCTGGGCACCACGGTAGCTGCGCAGGGTGCTGATGCCCATCTTACTCATGGTTTTGAGAAACCCCTTTTTTACCGCGTTCACGTAGTTGTCCACGATCCGCGACCGCTTCCACTCCCCGGGCAGGTAGCCCCGTCCGTGAAGCAGTTCGATGGCCTCGAACGCCATGTAGGGGTTGACGGCAAAAGCGCCATAGCCGCCGAGCATACAGAAGTGGTGAACCTCCCTGGCCTCGCCGGTTTCCACGATCAGCCCGGTCCGCGCCCTGAGCTTTCTCCTCAGAAGCCCGTGGTGAACGGTGCCGATGGCCATCAGGCTGGGAATCGGCACGGCCGTTGCAGACGCCCCCCGATCGGAAATGATCAGCATGGACGTACCTTTTTCAATGGCCGCAACGGCATTTTTCACCAGCCGGTCGAGGCCCGCTATCAGCGCACCGCCGGGGTCCGTCGTATCCGGGTCGAACAGCGCATCCACCGTGGCGATGTCGAAACCGTCAATGGCTTCATGGCGGAGCCGCTGCATCTCCTCGTTGGTCAGCACCGGGTGGGGCAGCTTCAACTGCCGGCAGTGCTCGGGGGATTCGGAGAGCAGATTCTGCTGCCGGCCGGCAAACCCCATGAGGCTCATCACCAGCCCCTCCCGCAACGGGTCGATAGGGGGGTTGGTGACCTGGGCGAACATCTGCTTAAAATACTGGAAGAGAATCTTCGGTTGGTCGGAGAGGACGGCCAGCGGCACATCGTTTCCCATGGACCCCACCGGTTCCTGCCCGTTTTGGGCCATGGGCTGGAGAAGCGTGTGCAGATCCTCCCGCGTGTACCCAAACAGCTTCAACCGTGTCAAGAGATCCGGGCGGGCGGGCTCTGGACGATTGACCGGAACATATACGCCCTTGAGTTCGATCCTGTTTTCCCCGAGCCAGCGGCGGTAGGGCTTCTGGCGGGAGATCCGGCCCTTGATTTCACTGTCCGTGATCACGCGCCCGTCGCCAGTGTCCACGAGAAACATTTTCCCGGGCTGCAGCCGTCCCTTGGCCTGGATGCGGTCCGGGGGGAAATCGATGACACCGGTTTCCGATGCCATTACCATCAGGCCATCTTTGGTGATCATCCAGCGACAGGGACGCAGGCCGTTCCGGTCCAGCGTGCCACCGAGCAGCCGGCCGTCGGTGAAGACCATGGCGGCGGGGCCGTCCCATGGCTCCATGATGGCGGCATGGTATTCGTAGAAGGCCCGCTTGTCCGTGCTGATGTGGTAGTGGGAGCCAAAGGCTTCGGGGACCATCATCATCATGGCGTGCGGGGTGGAGCGGCCGGCCATGGTGAGCAGCTCGAACACGTTGTCGAAGGAGGCCGAGTCGCTCTGGCCCGGCGTCAGAACCGGAACCACGTCGGACAGGTCGTCGCCCAGCAGGGGGCTTTCGAAGAAATGCTCCAGCGCCGCGATCTTGTTGATGTTCCCGTGGAGGGTGTTGATTTCGCCGTTGTGGGCCACCATCCGGAACGGCTGGGCCAGTTGCCAGCTCGGGAATGTGTTGGTGCTGTAGCGCTGGTGGACGACGGCAAGGGAGGAAGCCGTCCGCGGGTCGTGCAGGTCCGGGTAGTATTGAAAAAGCTGGGGGGCAAGAAACATCCCCTTGTAGCAGATGGTGCGGCACGACAGGCTGCAGATATAGAAATCCTTACAGGTCTGACCGAGAGTGCGGACCTGCTGTTCCGCCCGCCGTCGGGCCAGGTAGAGCTTCCGTTCTAGTTCAGGGTCAGCCGCCCCGTTTCCATCGATGAAAAGCTGGGCAATGCCCGGTTCCGATGCTCTCGCGATATCCCCCAGGCAGTCCCGGTTTCCCGGCACATCCCGCCAGCCCAGAACAGACATCCCGTAATGCGTAACCGCTTTCCCAAGGACCTGCCGGCAACGGTTGCCGTCATTTGCATCCGGGGGCAGGAAGACCATGGCCACGCCATATGAGCCGGCCGCCGGCAGATCAAAACCCAGGGCCGCGGCCTCCTCGGTAAAAAAAGCGTGGGGCAATTGGAAGAGGATGCCGCTGCCGTCCCCGGTGGATTCGTCGGCACCTGCCGCGCCGCGATGTTGCAGGTTTTCGATAATTTCACGGCCATATTCCAGAATGGCATGATCGGGTTTTCCGGAGATGTTGGCCACCGCCCCGATCCCGCAGGCATCGTGTTCACGCCGGGCTTCATACATTCCTTCGTTTTCCGGGATTTCTTGCATGTGGGATCCTTTTCCCGGTTCAGGGCCGGGAGGTTGATAATAATCCCCTTTTCAGGGTTGCTGAAAGGGAATTTTTAAATTGTATTCTGTGGGGATTTATATACCAAGATGTAATAGGCCTAAAATCGAGCTGCGGCCCCAACTCGGGCACCCTATCTCCAAATGGATATGACCGATAACAAGCATTATGTCAACACGGTAAAACCCCTGTCAAGGATGTTTCTGTAAGCATTCCAGACTGGGAACCAGATCTTCGACCCGGTGTGGCTCAAGGGTTAACACCGGTGGTTTACCCTCTCTCGCCCGCAGGTAGTCGAACAACGGCGCCAGCACTATCTCCCCCTGCCCGAGGGCCCGATGCTCGTCATCCGCACCTGAATTGTCGTGCAGGTGGAATTGTCCCAGGTAGGGTTCCAGCGCTGTCAGCCACGTATCCATGGGGACCTTACCAAACGCGTAATGGTGGCCGATATCGAAGCAGAATCCGATATCAACCCCATCCAGTTGGCTGAAAAGGGGCAGCATCTGTTCGGGCTCGGTCTCATAGACGTTTTCAAGCATCAACCGACTGCCGGCCCGGCTGATTTTTTCACCCGCCGCGCGCCAGGTTTCGACACTGGTAGCCAGCCAGGCTTCCTGGTAATAGCTATGTCGACGGTAATCGTACCCGGGGTGGCAGACGATGGTCAGCGGCTCGAAAATGTCGATCAGCGCGATCATCTGGTCCAGGCGTTTACGGGTCAGTTGCAAAAATCCCGGATCCTGGGATCCGGGAACCATGTCCGCGAACGGCCCGTGAAAGGTGATCGTGCGACCGTTACTTTTAAATATACTGGCAACCTTTTCGTAATCAGCTTTTGTAAAGCGATCCAGGGCCTCGGCATCCATGCAGATTTCGGGGTTCAGCCCCGCGCTTTCAAAAATCTCCAGGTAGCCGTCAAAAAGCATCCCGAAGGGAATGTTCACCTGGACTTTATCAATAATCGGTTTCAGGCGCTCATCAAGTACCAATCCCATTCGCAAACCTCCGTATATTTGAAATCAGGCCGTCGCGGCGACGCCTTTTATATCGAGATGCTGAATACCCTCGATAAACCCCATTGTCAACCGGGTTGAAACGACGTGGTCAAACAGCTTGCCCTCCGGTGTCGAACCCTTGATGATACCGCTTTGAAAAAATGCCTGCAGCAGCCGGAGGCCCACGCCGGTTCGGTCGGCATCTGCGGAAAGTTGACCGGAGGGAGCATCTTTCTCCGGCAAAAAGGGCACACCCTTATCCTTCAAGAATTTCATGAAGTTCAAGATTCTCCCCAAACGCAGCAACGTGACGGATTCAAGCCGGTTGGTCGTGTGATCCACCGGCAGGGCTGTCGCCCGCATCAGGCCGAATGTATCCGGCAAAAGCCCCCGTCGCCGGCAGCGATCATAATCGCGGCTGCCCGGAGCCGGATAAAAGATGGATACACCGGCCAGCACCCGCCTGGCAGCCAAAAAGAGCAAATCCGCCAGCGACTCGTCCGCCACCTGGTCCGGGGCCCCGGCGATCATGTATCCGACGGCTTCCAGACCGTACCGCCGGGCGGATTCAAGCGCGGTATCAAACGCCGCGCGCACATCCGGCCGGTTGAAACGTTTCAGTTGCTCGACATCGGTCGTCCCGAGAGCCAGGTTCAGGGTTTTAAAACCGGCGGTCCGCATGACTCTGATCAGGGTGTCATCCAGGGCCGGCGGGAAAAGCCCGTTCATCGCCCGCAGCTCAATTTCCCGGTCGCCGAAGCGCTGGCTGATGGCCTCCATCAACTCCATAAACCAGCCTCGATCCATGGAGAGGTTTTCATCTTCGAAATCGATAAAGCCCACCGCGTTGTCCCGGACCTGGGTCTCGATCTCCTGCATAATTGAACTGATGGATCTCCTCCGGTAGGGGAACCCGCCGCCGGACCCGAAGGCGCAATAGCTGCAGTTCAGGGGACATCCCCGACTGGCCATCACCACGGCCGCCCCTTTGGGGCCCCTTTTATAGTAATTGCGTTTGATCAGGTGCCCGGCCGGGGGGGGACACGCATCGAGGTTGTTTATCCACACCGGATCGGAAACTTTCAGCCGACCATCCTGCCGGCGAAAGACGAGGCCGGGCACCGTTTCCGGCGAACGATCGGTCTTCACGGCAAGGGCCAACGCGGGCAGGCTCGTTTCAGCCTCCCCGCGTATCACGAAATCCACGTGTTCGCTCTGCATGACCGTCGCCGGCAGCGCGGTGGGATGGTGGCCGCCCAGGACCACTACCGCTTCAGGCCGGACGGATTTTACGGTGGCCGCCACCTCCAGGGCCTCGGCGCTATAGGCGGTAAACAGGGAGCTGATCCCCACCATGAATGCCCCGGATTCATTTATAACCTTTTTAATATGCTGATGGCTGTACCCAAAATACCGATACTGATGAAAGAGCGCAAACGGCGAGGTGTCCGGCTGGCCATAAAAAGCATCAAGATGCGCCATGTGCTGCGGACGGTCAATGGGCCGTGATTTGCCGGTTGCCAGGGCGTCAAAAATCTCCACTGACAAGTCGGCCTTTTCGAGAGACGCCGCCAGGCAGGTGAGCCCGTATGGCACGGTTCGCTTCCGGGTCAGATAGAAATCTTTAATCGGCGGCTGGATCAGGAGAATTTCCGGCATATTTTATAGCGGTCTTTATTGAAAAAATGAAACTTTAGAGATTATAGAAGGCCGTTCCAGCCATTTTATACCGATTGTCATAAGTACGCTCCGTTATTTCGTCACTCTGAGCGGAGCGAAGAGTCCCCTCCACGTTAAGGCCGTACTTCGATGTGAGGGATTCTTCGTCGTTCCACTCCTCAGAATGACAAAATAGAGCAATCGGAACATATTTCTGGAAATCGCTATAAGTGTCAGGATTTAGGATTTAAAGTCGCAGGGTTTGGGTTGGATCTTAACACTTAAGGCATAAAACTAAAAACCAATTCAGCTTATCGCTTCCGGGCCTTCTTTTTTTTCTTTTTTTTCTTCCTGGCTTTCTTCTCACGGCGTTTGCGTGTTTTTTCAATCAGTTGGTCTTTCTTTTCGACAATTTTAGCTTTTATCTCCGTCTGGTATTTTTGAATCGCGAAAAAAGCAACATAATAGCCGATAACCGCCAGAGGCAACCCGAGGACAACCCCGCCCAGGGTCATGGCCCCGAATATTTTAGGCGCCTTTTCGGCGAAGGCCAGCATGGTTGACCCGCTGGCCGCATCCGCAGCATTCAGTCCCAGAGGCATGCCCAGAAGCTTGGCACCGATGAAGTAAGTCGGCGCGTAGATAATCGGCGCGGTAATCGGATTGGTCACCCAGACAGCCATGGCGGCCGCAAGCTTATTCCACTTGAACAGGGCGGCAATGGGAATGGCGATGGCCATTTGAAATCCCATGGTGGGCGACATGGCCACAAACAACCCCAGGGCCAATCCCAGCGCAATCTCCCGGGGAGTACCCCGGATTTTGAGAAACCGGGCATAGGTCTTTTTAAGTGTGTCTACCAGCCGGTTGGGTTTACGGTCTGCTATCTTCTGCGTCGCCCGATTATCCATAACCTTTTTTATGTAGCATTTTTACGCAACAGATTAAACGTAATATGCATGGGTTTTTAACTTTTTCCATGATCCGAGAACTTTGAAAAATGCCCGGTTTTGCTTCAGTTCAAGGCGGGCGAAAATTTTAACCTGAGGAATACTTTGAGTATTTCGAAGATTTAAATTTAAGCCCAACCGCCGGCTCGCAGTGTCGGCTTTCAAGCCGGACGGCGCAACCTTTAGCGCTAATGGGGCCAGAAGGGGGGCAAAGGTCTCGATTTCAGGCCGGCCGTTTCCAGACCGTACTGAAGCCCATCCCTTTTAATAGTGCGATGCCCTTTTCCATGTGGCGCCCGACGGTATCCACCGAGTGACTGTCATCTCCCGGGACCACCGCAATACCCATATCCCGTGCTTTCTTCAGGATTCCGGCTGAAATATACGGTTCATCCATGCCCTTGGAAAGCGCTGCCAGGTTGAAATCCAGAATCAGTCCCCGGTCGGCAATCAGTTTCAAGTTGCGGTCAATCCTGAGGGCGATTTCAGGGTTTGCAAGCCTGGCTTTATAGTGCTCATCATAAATCCGGATAAGATCAAAATGGCCGACCACCGCCGGGCTCAACGTATCTATCAATTCATACTGCTGGTCAAAATACCGCCGGTAGAGGTTGTCATAGCCCCCCAGCGTATCCACCGCGCACAGGTAATCCTCCAAGGAGAAATCAAAACTGATATCATCCACATGGTGCAGGGAACCCACAATATAATCCGGCTTGAATCTTTCAATGAGCTGCCGGGTGAAAGGCAATGCCCGGCTCGTAAGCTCTGTTTCAAACCCCACATAGATATCCAGATCCCCGGCATAACGCGCCTTGAGCTCCCGGGCCGTGTCTACGTAGCCTGCAAACCGGTCATAGAGACGGCCGGCATCCCAACCGGCAGCCCGTTCGTCGGGATACATAAAGGCATCCGTGACCGGTGGCATGTGCTCGGTAAGGCCAACCCAGATAAAACCTTTCTGAATATAGGCGTTGACAATATTTTCAAGAGAATCAAGGGCATGGCAGCAAAATTCGCCGCTGTGACCACCGTGGACCGACACATAGCCTGGATTGGGGGGTATCTGTTTCATTTTAACTTTTGCAGGTTGTCAATACGCAGACTATTTATCAGAAGATTGCGAGGTTCTCTCCAGGGCTGCATTAATCCGGGTCAGCTGCGTCTTGATCTCGGCCAACTCCTTGTTCAGCTGACGAATTTCCGAAACAGCCGGTGTAAAGGCCCCCGGGTTGCCGGATTCTTTCAGCAACGTTGTCTGCACAGCTCCCAGGTCACGGATCTGCCTGACGATCTCATCCAATCGTATGCCGATAATGACAATGCAGAAGAGCAGCCCGAAATAGGCCAGGGCGAGTTGGCCCCAGCCTAACCACACATTCCCGACGAGCAATACAACCAGGAATACGACCGCGGTTACCGCGTATGGGTATTTGTCCAGATTGAGTTTCATGAATTGAATCCGGTGCCTAAATTCCCGGTACCATAACGACTTTGGTTGGAATAATCAAGGTATTACAGGTAATCCCCGCACTTTCAAACTGCAATTTTAAATGGGATTGCCATTCATTCCGGTTTCATCGAATTCAGCGTAAAAATAACCTGTAGATCAGGCCGTGGAAAAACCGGCCATAAGGCGGGTAGACGTATTTTCCGCTGTTGAAACGGGGTTTGAACAGAACACCCTTGGCTTTGGAAAGCGCTAAAAAGCCTTCATGGCTATGATACATACCCATGCCTGAAGGACCAATCCCGCCAAAAGGCAGGTCGTCCTGGGCCACGTGGACCAGGGTATCGTTGATCACCGCCCCGCCCGAATGGGTGTGGGTGAGGATATGGTCGGCTTTTTTCAGGTCGTAATCAAAATAATAGAGGGCCAGCGGCCGGGGTCGCTGGTTGACATAGGCCTCGGCGGCGTGAAGCGTGTCACAGGGGACAACCGGCAGGAGCGGCCCGAATATTTCTGCATTCATCACTGCCATATCGTCGGTTACGTTCATCAGGAGATGCACGGGCATTTTACGGGTCGACTCAAAATTTTCACCAGCCGGGTTCACCCTTACAATCCGGGCGCCTTTTTTTTCGGCATCCTGGATAAGGGCTGCCAGACGCGCATGTTCTCCGGCGTTAATGACACTGGTGTATTGGGTATTTTGCTGCATGGTCGGGTACATACGACTCACCGCCCTGGTAAACGCCGCTTCGAATTCATCCATACGCTTCTCCGGGCACAGGACATAATCCGGCGCAATACAGGTCTGGCCGGCGTTGAATACCTTCCCGAAAGCGATACGCTCGGCAGCATCCGCCATGGGGACCTCCGCACTGATGATGGCCGGCGATTTGCCCCCGAGTTCCAGGGTCACCGGAGTCAGGTTTTCGGCCGCCGCCCGCATCACGTGGTGCCCCACCTGGGTAGACCCGGTGAAAAACAGGTGGTCCCAGGGCTTTTTGGAAAAGTCCGACCCCAGGCCCGTAGCGCCGGCCAGCACCGTCACATGATCTTCGTCAAAGGTTTTGGCGAGTATGACCTTCAGGGTTTCGGCGGTCCGCGGGGTAAACTTGCTCATCTTGATCACAGCCCGGTTGCCGGCAGCCAGTGCGCTGGTCAGCGGGCCGATGGAAAGATAGACCGGATAATTCCAGGGCGTGATAATGCCCACCACGCCCAGGGGCTGGTAGAGAACCCGGGCCCGGGCCGGGTGAAACAGGAGCCCCACATGGCGGCGGGAGGGTTTCATCCATTTTTTTACCCGCTTGGCTGCATACCGGATGCCTTCAACGCTGGGAAAGATCTCCGCCAGGCGGGTTTCATCCGCGGACCGACCGCCGAAATCTGCGTTAATTGCCATGGCGATGTGGTCCTGGTAATCGATCAGGACCCTTTCAAGCTTTTTCAAATACCCGATCCGTTCTTCGGCCAATGGCATGCGGTTTCGGTCGTAAGCCGCGCGCTGCAAATTGAAAACCCGGTCAAGCTCATTTTCCTCGCTTAAGGAATATTCCTCGCCTTCTGTTTTTTCAGGATCTGTTGCGGTTGTCATGTTTTTAATGCCCCTCTGAAGCTATCTCAAGAATGGATTTTGGCTCAAGATCAAGGCGGCCACGAGTTTCCAACCGGAGGAATACTGGTAAGTATTTCGAGGATTTGAACCGAGCGCCCAACGCCGAGATTGGGCTAAAAGACTTTTTTGAGATGGCTTCTAACTATGTCGGATGAACGCACCTATCAAGTCCGCTGCGATGCCGCCCCCCTTAGCGTTCAAGTGGATAAAATCAGTCAGAAAGAGAAAGTTGTTTTCTGCCGCGATGCTATCCCAACTCTGGCCCAGCAGGTAATGGGACACAATCGCTTTGTAAAGCAGGGTTCTTTCAGCTCCCCTAAAAACCAGTGCGCTTTCCCGGGTTTCCCCCTCCAGCGCGAAGGTCAGGATTTCATTCAGCGGCAGGTAGGCCAGCTGCCGCGCCTGCGCAATCTCTCGGATGATCGCCGAATAGGCCCGCGCCTGCACATACCCGGAGTGCTCAACATTTTCAGTTATCGGCGGCAGTGAAAGCAGTGCAATCTTAGCACGGGTCTCCTCCTGCAACCGCGTGACGACCTGTGTCAGGTTTTTCCGGAACCACTGCCTGTCGGGAGCCTGCGGCAGGTTCCACTTTTTGATATACCTTTGCGCGCTCTGTGCGCCAAGGGTCCCCAGGGCATCGTTGCTCCCAATCAGGATGGTAATATAGTCAGGCTTGAGCGCGATAACGTCATCGATTCGTTGGAGCACATTGTACGCCAGTTCGCTGTTGATTCCCGCATTAACGAAAAGGTAATCATCCGAAAACCGTCCGTCCAGTTCATCCACGTAATTGTGACTCACCCGCCCGTGGGTCAGGCTGTCACCGATACAGACCACAACGGTCTGTTTGGGATCGATTGCTTTGCGGGTAAAGGCTTCCGGCCGGTTCTCCGGAAGCCGGGTGGCGGCATTGTTAAGATAGAATACGGTCCCGACCAGAACCAGAATCAATATCCCTGTAAAAATGGCTAACTTTTTCAACATATCTCGTTCCTGCAGTGGTTTCGCAACGCAGGGCTGGTATTGAGAGATTATTGACACTACCTATTGAGATGACCTCTATCTGCCGGGAATGTCAATCAAAAAGGGAGAAGTTGGTATAAAAGGCGATTATGTGGAGAGAGGCTTACCGGTCCTGACGATACCTGACCTGCAAGCGGCATCGATTTTCGCCAGCGTCCAGCGTGTCCTTACCGGGTTCGCTCAACAGCCGTTCGATCGCTGCCTGGCGGTCTTCGAAAAGTTCCATCTGCCAGCCTCGGTTGCGGCAAACCGTTTCGTAAAACCTGTAATCCTTCCGGGCGGTATTCCCGGCAGGCGGGATAACGGCCCAGAGCAATATAGGAGGCGTTCTTAAGAAAATAAGTTAACATTGGAAATATCGCCCTAAAAAGTATCAACTGAACTGTGACCTGGTCCTGAGGACCAGGGTTACTAAGCTGGACTTAATTAGCTTTTCAAAAGGTTTTGCATAGCCTCTCTAACATCCTTGTCCTTACTCTCAAAGTATTCGCGGAAGGCATTTTTAAGCCGCTCCTTAGCCTCCTCAGTGCGAAAAAACCCTCTCTCCTTCGCCTTTTCTAATGATGCAATTGCTTTCTTTTTTTCTTTATTCAGATCATATACAATTGCTAGATTAAAATAAATTTCAGCTTTTTCTGGCATTTCTATTATCGCTGCGTTGAATAAATAGATGGCTGCGTCCAAGTCCCCGGTCTGATTTCTCTTTACAAGCAAAATGGCCTTATTCATTTTTGCTATGGTAGTTTTAATATTTATATAATTGGCTAGATCTTCGTAAGAGTTACAATGCTCGATTGCTTTTTTAAGATAAAAGCTAGCTTTCTGGCTGTCTCTCTCCTTTTGATAAATATGGAGCTTGTTATAACAACATGTTAAAAGGCGATGTTTAAATAATGCCTTGTTGCTAACCTTATTCAACATTTCTATCGCGATATCATACTCTTCTTCTTGGTATGAATGTAGTGCATCAGTCAGAATGACAATACGTTCAGAAATTATTTTGTCTCTTTTAGATAAGGGGCGATCCTTTCTCAATGTTTCTGCGATATTATCAATTTCATACAATACACCTGGGTGCTTTTCCAATTCATCTATAACTATCTTATTTAGCAGGCCTTGGTATCTATCATTGGATTGAGTAACCAACAAACTATTTTGCATTAAAATTGTTCTCTTTGATTCATTTTGTAGATCGACCAATGTTTGTTTATGGTGGCGTATGATATCCTTAGTATCATGCTGAATTTTGTCAGTACGCTGCACAATATCATTAATAGTACTAAAGCCTAAGTAACCGAGCAAACCAGATACTAATGTGAATGATATAGCGGCAACCCCAATATATCTGATGACCAAACTCGCGACATCGTAATTAGGTTTACTTTCAAACCCAGAATCTTGGTAAGATAAACAATGCTTACATTTAGTTGCATCGTCATGTATTAATGCTTGGCAGGAAGTACAGGGTTTCATGACGCACCTCCAATATGATTATTCAACTTGATAGAGCATTTCTACTTTAACGATTGGTGTTGAGTTTTTCTAACTTAAAAGTTCATCAATAAGTTTATCAATGTCCGTGCGGGTCTCAAACACATTCTTATCTTTTACAGAAAGTGAAATTTTTTGTAGTTTATGAGCTATCTGGCTTTTTTCTCGCACCATTGATTCAGAGGCATCAGCACGAATCTCACGTTCCCGGCTTTCTAATTCATGTTGGTTGCTACCCCGCACAACGGTAACCAATGTTTCAGCAAGTCTTTGTAGAATCTGAGCAACAGCATCTGCGGAATAGCCACCTATGATTGCAAGTACGCTTGGGCCTAATTGCTGAGCCAAGGGGCCGGTAGTCATATTGGTACCAAAGTGACCTAAGATGGTACCAGCAGCAAGTCCAAGCACAAATCTAACGTAGTAGATCTGGTTGTAACTCGGTTTATAGGTACGATCCCTTATGTATTGCCTAGAAGTGGATAAAGAGTAAAAACCAGCACCTAATCCTGCACCAAAGAGCAAATTTAAACTTCGAATGATTTCACTCAAGTTTTGAGATATCTTTATAGGCAGTGCTGTAGCGACGAAAAAAGCTAAACAGACTAACGTGCAATAAACTAATATATTCGTTGCTGAATTTTTTATACGAAAACTGTTTCCAATACGTTCTGTAGCTTTTATTGATTCAGGCGTTGCAGGAGATACTTTTTTGGCAAGCTGGTTGTGAACCTTGATAGCGGAGACGTAGGATTTAGAAAATTTATCGATGCTCATTTCCTTATCTAAAGCGAACTCTCCACGGTCTTTTCTTATGTTTAAATCTGCTAACAAAACCGCAATGTCGTCTGGAATGGATTTCCCTGTTTTACTGGCAAACGAAGCCATCGCATCAATGTCTTCGATCAGTTCCAACATTTTTTGGGTCGATTGATGAGAATCATCTTCTGTTTTCATTTGAAATCCTCCTTAGATATTTTCGTGTCACCCACCTCTCGAGTCTATTTAGTTATGTATAACAGTTGCGTAACGATCCTTCTTATCGCTGGAAGATTGATACGAATCAGATTTTCTTTATCGAGCTAAAACAAATTTGGAAGGTCTGGCCGGCTCTCTCAGGTAGGTCAGCCATGTTCGGTGCCATCAGGTTGGGATTGTTTTGTGGACCCGATGTTGAGCGCTGAAGGTGCGCTCATGTGAGGATTGGCACCAATATCATTTAGATATGGACTATTGGGCTGTATTGTCAACTAAAAAATGCGCCAATTTTAATAAAAACTGTCATGATTATAGATAGTTGTGGGTATTTATATACCCCTTTTAAGGGGGTGCTCAAAGAAACATCCTGAAATCAATGAGGAGTGCCCCTACGAACCTTAGGAGAAAATCTCTTTAGAGGCAGCGGCTTGTCGGGGCGAAGCTGAAGGCAAAGCCTGATGGGTTAAATGGTAGATGTTGCCGGGGATGTAGTAACGATGCGCACGCGCCATAGACTGGATTTCCTTAAAAGGTGCTTTTTGATGCCAAAAAGAAGTGTTTAAGCAAGTTTTTTGCCCTCTTTTTCAACATCTATTCAATCATTTCTGTAGGTTAGCTCGGTGCTACCCCGAAGGAACGATACTGAAATAGGTCTGCGGTCGTAATTAGCCTGGGTACGGATAGCATATGACCATAGTAATGGTGAAAAACTTATTGACACCGATCTTCCGGATAGTAAGGAAACTTTTAAGAAAATTATTGCTAATGAAAAAAAGCTTTGGGGTTCAAGATTTATAAGGGGAAAGAAAATAATTCGTTTTCATTCCCCCTAAAACTCACCTCATCACTGTAGTCTCTTATTCAACATTTGCTAAGAGGGGCACAGTGAGCCGTATCGGCGCATGTACGATGTACGGCACACATTCGCGTCCTGGGCGTTAGCAGCCGGGGAACTTCCCGGTTGGGTCGCCAGAACGCTCGGACATGCGGACACGTCCATAGGTTTATAACACCTATGGTCATTTTATCCCCAACCTAACAAGACAGGATGGGGGCGCATTTGAAAAGCTTTACCACGAGTCCACGCACGCAAAAGGGGATCAATTTGGTCACAATTTAGGACACAATTGTGAAAATTGACCCCCTAAAAACTCTATAACTATTTGTATATATTAAATATAACAATGGTGGGGCGGCGGGAGTCGAACCCGCGGCCTAAATTTCTATAAAGGTGTTTCAACTCCCTGCGACCAACCCCAACCGCCCCGCCAGCTGCGCCCCCAGCATGGCCAGACATTCACCGTCAAGGTACTCTTCGGCGCTGGCCTGAAACAGGACCGTGCACTTGGCGGGGAACTCATCATCGACATCATTGAATAAAAGGAGCATAGAAATTTTGGGCAGGGCGTTGAAACAGCAGCAGACATCATAGGGAAAATCTTCATCAGGGGCATAGCCACCCAGTTTTTCAGCGGCTTTTTCAAGGTCGGCGGTCCGGCCGGCAAAAGTGTCGACCAGGGCAGCCTCCACTTCGTTGGCCCAGTAGGTGGCCAGGGGGCCGGAATCCTTGAAGTCGCGATAGGAGGCCCAATCGGTTCCGGTTGGTTCTGCCGTCGGGCACATGAGCAGGTACTTGCTCAAGATAACGCAGGTGCCCAACTGGGGTCTTTTGCCATCTTCACGGGCAATGCCATCTTTTGAAACACGGTAGGTGCTGTTCAAAAGGGGAATGACGGCCCGGCCATCATCCATCACCACCCCCAGGGCCGCTGCTGTGCCTGTCAGATCGATCCCGGCAATCCGGGAGAGATAGTCGTTGTAGGTCTCTTCAAATACCGCGGCTTCCGGGGACATCGGTACCTCCTGCATGCTGATTGCATAACCTGTTTGGGAAGGAATCTTTCTGCTTTCCGGTACTTAGCAAAGATCTCGCCAGCTGTGAATTGAAATTTCAAGAAAAGCTTGTTACACGTGTATAGCAACTAAACAACCAGGGAATGCAAAATGGCGCAGAACCCCCACCCCCATTACAGCCATGTGTGCCCCCACAAGTTCGCGTTCATGCTCGACAACTGGATTCGGCGGCTGATCCAGAACCCGAAAAAAATCCTGGCCGGGTATATCAACCCGGGAGAAACGGTCATGGGTGGGGGTTGCGGAAAAGGCTGGGTTAAAAACGATTGACCTGCCTGTCAAAAAGGGCGGTTATGGCGCCCTGTTCACCGTTTGACAGGTATTGAAACCACGTTTAGGATACCCGTTTGTACAGAGGTGTTCACCAGACGCCTTTTTGCTTAAAGAAGGGTTTAAAGGCCATGTCCTCCTGCAGTATATGGTGGATCAGCCATTGCTGCAAATACGCCAGCAACTCCTGGGGAACAGACGTCTGGCCTTTTATCGTTGCAAAGCAGAGCCGGGCGGCTTTTTCCTGGAATTCGCGGTGCCGATCTCTATGTTCTTCCAGAAGCGGGTAGTCATGTTCAATCATAAGGTCTTCTTCTGACTTGAAATGTTCCTGGGCGTAGTGCGTCATATCTGTCAGGACCTCGGCAACCGTCTCCGACCGCGTGGTGGCGGCCGGATCCTTGATCATTTTGTTCAGCATAGCGATCAGCTGCCGGTGCTGCTCATCAAACAGGGCCACGCCCACGCTGAAGCTGTCGTTCCATTCAATTGGCTCTATCATCAATCCCGGTTCCTTTTTTCAGATTAACCGCCGGGGCCATTACCCTGCATTCGTCCGGCATCTGCCTTAAATATTGAGCCGCATCCATATCTGCTTTGCCTGCCAGGTGAGATCAATCCTCGCCGGCAATCACCTTTTTCATCTGCGCGTCCAGATACCGGTCGAGTTCTGCCGTGCTCTCAAAAATCTGCATCGCGGGAATCGCATTGATAATTTCAAAAACCCGTTTGATCTGGGGCTGCAAATTTAGAAATTTTATCCCGCCGCCGCTGCTTTTAAGAGCCTTGCGGGCTTTTAGAAACACCCTGATACCGGCGCTGCTCAGATACGTAAGAGACTCGAGGTTAAAAACGATCAGCTCGGTCGCTTCACTCAGCAGGGCGTCAATTTTCTGTTCAAACTGCGTGTAGGTGTTGCTGTCCAGCGATCCGGTGACCGTAACGATATATATCCCCTGCGCCTTTTGTTCTGACGTCACATTCATAGTCATACCGCCTCCTTGTTTGCGTGCAGCGCTACTGTTTGCGTCTTGTCATCACGAGCAGATTGCCATCATCTTCCCGTTTGTAGTCTATTTCGTCCATGATTTCACGAACTATGTGAATGCCCATGCCTCCGTCTCCCCGTTCCTCTAGCGGACGCTCCAGGTCCGGCACGGTCTGGTCAAGCGGATTAAAGGGCCGGGCATCATCGCGGACCCTGAGGGTGATATCCTGTTCCGAGTTTACTATGTTCACGTCAATGGCATGGTCCGCCCGATCTTCATAGCCGTATGAAATGATATTGGTCACGATCTCTTCCAGGACCAGGCGGATCTCCCAGACGAGGTCTTCGGACAGCCGGTTCTCCCGACCAAAATCCCGGACACGGTCGGCCAATCGCTCGATTTCAATGAGATCGTTTTTTAATGTTATGTCGGTTCGCATGCCGTCTTCAACAGGTATTTCAGGGCCAGGATGGCAATATCATCAGACTGGGGGACATCCCCCGTAAAGGCCTTGACGTTTCCCATCACCGCACGGGCAGTCTCTTTCACGGCCCCCCCGCCGTGAGCCGTTACCGTCTGCCGCAGTCTCTCCTCCGAGAATTCTTCTTCGCGGTCGTTGAACGCCTCGGTGACACCATCCGTATACATGAAAAGGGTCTCTCCGGGTGCCAGGGTTATGTCCGCCTGGTGAAAGACAAGGTCTTCGTCAATGCCCAGGGCCGTGTCCCCGGTACCCTCTAAAAAGCGGGGTTCTTTGGCGGGACCGATAACCAGGGGGGGGTTGTGGCCCGCATTGGTATACCCGACCTGTCCGGTATTGACATCCAGGATACCGCAAAAGGCCGTCACAAACATCATGGCATCGTTGTTGACGGACAGTTCCCGGTTCACCGCCGCCAGGATTTCACCGGAACTGCCCGCCCCCCCGGCAAGCGATTTTATCAGGGTCTTGGTGCGGGCCATGAAGAGCGCGGCCGGAACCCCTTTGTCCGACACATCGCCAATGACAAAGCAGAGGTGATCGTCATCCACGAAAAAGAAATCAAACAGGTCCCCGCCGACTTCCCGGGCGGGCTCGATGAGCGCGTAGATGTCAAACTCCGACCGGTCCGGGAACGGGGGAAATATTTTGGGCAAAAGGTCCATCTGGATTTCACGGGCGACCCTCAAATCGCTCTCAATGCGCTCTTTGGAAGCGATGGTCTTTTTAAGTGCGGCGGTGCGCAGCCTTAACTGCCACCTTAGAAAAAGGCTTACCGAACCGATAAACACAATCAGGCCCAAAATAAACCCCACCACCCAGGTCGGGTTCAGCCAGGCCGGCAGGATGATTTTGCTGGACCCCTCCAGCCATCGGTCCAGGGATTGGTGGTAAACCGAAGTTTTATCCAGTTTCAACGGTTCCAGGTGTTTGTCGATGGCTTCCAGGGTGGTACGGGTACGGCCTTTGGGAATGGCAAACCGCAACTCCACCGGGCCGAAATTCATCTGGCTTCTTTTGATCCGGTGCCGCTTTTCATGGTATTGGCCAAAGATGCGCGCCACTATTCCGGAATCAACCTCGCCCCGATCCAGCATTCGAAAAATGGCCGCGTAGCTTTCTGCTTCTATAAAATGCGGCTTGATCTGGAACTTGTCACCCAGAATCTTGAACGTGGCATAGTAGATGTCGTCTTTCAGCACGGCCATCTTTTTACCACTCAAATCTAAAAACATCCCTATTTGGGAATTTTCGGGCAGATAAACCTGCCCCCAGTTTTCAATAACCGCAACCTGGTTAAAGTCGTAGATCAGACTTCTTTTTTCAGAATAGGCGATTGAGACCATTAAATCGATCTCATGGTTGTTCAGCCTTTCAACACACTCCTCCCAGGACCCCGGTACATATTTCAAGTTCCATTTTTCCTTCTGGGCGACATGGACCAGTAAGTCGTTATAGATCCCCTTGATCCGCCCGTCCTTATCCTTGAAAATCAGCGGTTCGTTTGGGTACATCCCCACCCGCACCTCATCGGCCGCCGGTGAAATACCTGGTCCGCCCAGGAACAGGGCAGCCGCCAGACAAACGGTGACCATGGCTTTCCATAGGATCTTGGGGGTAAAGTGGCTGTTGGCAGTATCAGATCTCAATAGTCGGTCCTTCCACGGCCAGTTCGAGCTGAAGGTCGCTGTCCGGCCCCTGGAGGGCAAGGTACTCCCGGGCCAGCTCGAGATTGTCCCACAGGTGTCTGTCCCCGTTTTCAGGCTCATGGTGGGTGAAAAAAAGCTTCTTCACCCCGGCCTCCAGAGCCATATCGATCCCGGTAAACATGTTGCTGTGCCCCCAGTCTTCTTTTTCAACATTCTCTTCCATTGAATACTGGGCGTCGAATATCACCACGTCCGCATTCTTGAAAAAATCCACATAGGGTTTCAGGGCTTCGGCGGAGGGGTCTTTGTATTCCGAATCGGTTGCAAAAACGACGGTCTGGCCGCCATGCGTAACACGATATCCATAGCAGCCGCCCGGATGATTCAAGGGGATGGTCTCAACCGAAACCGGGCCAATATCGAACGTTGCAGTGGAAAGCCCCTCTTGCCGCTCCAGTTGTACGAACTGGAAAGCCGGGGCCAGCGGGACCGGGAAAAATTCATAATCCTGCTGGTGCCGGAATCGGCTTTCCAGATCCGGATGGGAACCGTAAACGGTGATGCTGCTGGTGGGCACAAAGGCCGGAATAAAAAAGGGCAGGCCGCAGATGTGGTCCCAGTGGGTGTGGCTGATCAGGATATGAGCGGCGACCGGACTGCCTCCGGCCCGCTGCATCAGGTCGATCCCCAACGACCGCAGACCGGTGCCGGCGTCCATGATCAGGCAGGTATCGCCGGCCATGATTTCCACGCAGGTGGTATTCCCGCCGGCTGTCAGCCGGATATGTTCGGGAAGCGTGTTATAAAAACCGCTCACCGCCTTTTTATCGGAAAGTCCGGCCTCAACAGCCAGTGATAGAGATGCGGTAATCTTCTCTTTGAGGCTTGCATTGGAAAGGGGCGTTGCCAGCGATCCCCGGACGCCCCAGAACCTGATCTTCATCCCGTTTTCTCCCGAATCTGATTAGAACCCATCTCAAAAACGGTTTTTGGCCCAAACTCGGCGTTGGGCGCGAATATCAAATCCTCAAAATACCTGATGTATTCCACCGGTTTGATATTCACGGCCGCCGCATTTTGTCGCAGATCCCGCTCGCTTTTTGCGGGGAACCAAAATCCGTTATTGAGATAGGTTCTATGTGGTTTTAGGCGCTGTTTCTAAATCGCTGCCGAAATTTTTTCCCCGATGGATTTGATCTTATCCATATCCCCGGGGACCAACTCCCACTCGGTCATTTTTAGCGTGGGACCATTCTCGGCCCTGGGTATCAGGTGCAGGTGGTAGTGCAGGACGACCTGGTTGACAACCTTTCCGTTAAGTTGAAGCACGGCGATACCCACCGGCCCTAGCACTGCCTGCATGGCCGTCGCGATCTTTTTGGAGGCCCGGCCAATGGCGGTAATATTCTTCTCGGACATCTCCCAGAGGTTTTCAGCATGAGTCTTGGGAATGATCAGGGTGTGCCCGTCGGCAATGGGGTTGATATCCGCAAAGGCGAATACTCTTTCATCTTCATACACCTTGAAACTGGGAATTTCCCCTCTCACGATCTTGCAGAAAATGCAGCCTTCCATGGTTGGCCTCCTCTTAACTGGTGTAAAAAGCAATTCTAAACAAGCGTCCTGACGGACGCATTCAACTCCGCTATGGAGATCTCTTCGATCCGGCAGCTGCCGATTGCATCGAGAAGCACGTAATGGATCACGTCTTTTTCCCTTTTCTTATCCTTCGCCAGGGCCGCCACAATTTGTCCAGGGTCCGCGTCCATGATGGTCGGCAGGCCCAGGCTGTGAAGCAGCGCGGTCAGCCGTTTAACATCTTCTCCGGCCAGCAGCCCTCTTTTTTCAGAAATGGCCGCGGCCACCGCCATCCCGACACTCACCGCTTCCCCGTGGGGAATCCCTTTGGTCTTTTCGATGGCGTGGCCCACGGTGTGCCCAAAATTGAGCTTGCGCCTTTCACCCTGCTCTTTTTCGTCCCGGTTGACCACGGCCGCCTTGATCACAACGGAATCGGAAACCAGTTTTTCGATAACCACGGGATCCAGATCAACGGCTTTCTGCACGTTTTCTTCAAGGTATGCAAACATCCGGGCGTCTTCAATGGCAGCGTGCTTGACGATCTCGGCCATGCCGCAGCGTACCTCGGCCGTCGGTAGGCTGGTCAACAAATCCATATCGCAAATGACAAATTCCGGCTGACTGAACACCCCCACCATGTTTTTATAACCAGCAAAGTTGACCCCGTTTTTCCCGCCGACACTGGCATCCACCTGGGCCAGCAGGGTAGTGGCAACAAATCCGAAGCGGACACCGCGCATGAAGGTGGAAGCAATGAAACCGGTGATGTCACACACAATCCCACCCCCGATACCCAGGATAAAACTGGACCGGTCAGCCCCGGCCTCTATCAACTGGCCGAAAACAGAGGCCACCGTATCCAGGGTCTTGATCTTTTCCCCGGTTCCCAGGGAGATGATCCGGCCGGGAGGAAAAAGACCCGTGTAGAGCTTTGCAACCACCGTATCGGTAATTATGAAAATCTGACTGTCCGGCAGATACTTGCCGGCATTTTTAATGGATTCGCCCACCAGAAGCTCTGATGTTCCGGTACTGCCCTTGATGGTATGTCTTACCATAGTAAAACTCCCGCAGGGTTCCCGCCACCAGGGGCAAATTGATAGAACCCTGCCTGTTTGGTTCTTTATTATGGGCGCTATCTCAAAAGACTTTTATGAGATGGCTTATAAATTAACCTGCGTATTCATATAGTTATACAGGATGAATTAAAATTCTCAACCCTAATTATGCGGGTGCCCCGTTAAGATACGCAGTGGTGAGTTGCCCGGACACCACCGGCAGGCTGTCGATCTCCGGGGGCGTAAAGCCGTATACGATCTCCAGAAACTCCAGAGCCATACGCAAGGTCGCCCCCCAGAAAATTTCAGAACCCCCCGGCTGATAATGGTGGATGAAGCATGGCAGGCGCTTGATTTCCGGTTCGGTCCTGTCCGGGCGGGGAATATCAATGGTCAGCCGGTACTGAGCGTAACGGTCCGAATCCAGCAGGTGTCTTAAGGGGATTGGTACAATTTTTTCCACTTCCCAGTTCGGGAAAAAACGGCGCTGGTGTTTCACCCGGCATACCAGCGGAAAAATCCGGCGGCTGAAAAGAGCCAGCTCCTGGGGTGGGAGCAAGCCCAAAAATTCCAGGTCCAGGGGATTGAGCCTCATTTCCTCCAGCCCCTCGCGAAAGGCCGTGGCCATCAGCAGGCGCAGGCGGCCGTTGGCGTCGACCCGCTTCAACCCAGGCCAGTACGGCCAGCGCGACAGGGGTGATCCGGGAAGCCTCAGCAGACCGGATGCCGGTCGATCCAGGCCGGGGGTAATACCGCCGCCGGGGCAGCACAGATCCCCGGCCTGTCGAACCCGCGCGGACCGCTTATTGAGAATCAGACAGGGCTCCCGTCGGTCCCCGCTCTCAATCGGACAGTCGCCGACAAGGAACAGGACCACCGAAGCCTTACGGTAATCGATTCCGGGCTGGGCGGCTGCCAGGGCCTGTCGACTGCTGTCATACAAGGCCCGGGTAGCCACGGATGGGTCAAACCTGTCTGCCCGCATGTGTATCTGTTTTCGAACTGTAGTTTTCATTGTTGGTTTTTCTCCCAATTAGTTGGGAGAATGGGTCCAAGGGTTCAAGGATTCAAGGATCCAAGTGTTTGTTCTCCAGGGATTTGGTCAAGGCTTTCAGCATTCTCTCAACATGCCTAATTTCTGCTCTTTATATTTTTTTAGAATTTCACTCGAATCCTGGAACCCTTGAATCCTTGGACCCTTCATTTAGATCAACTCTTTTGGAGATGATCCCTGTTGTTTTTCTGTCACTGATCGTTGGCTCCCGGCTTGCCCGTATCCGGATGCAGCGGATAACCTGAAAGGGCGGCCATTTCACCCATGAGCCGGATGAGCAGCTGGTCCGCCGGCTCAAAGGGCTGCTGGTAGGTAACCTGGCCGATGGCAACCCTCACGTGAATCCGCCAGCCGTCTAGTCTGTAGTGTATCCCCACCGGTATCAGCGGCATGGAAAGGCGCGCCAGGATAAACCGCAACATACCGGTATGCCCCGGCCCCATCTTTTTGCGGAAATAGGTCCCCTCGGGATAAAGGACTATCCCTTCACCTTTTTCCAGCATCCGGATGGACGCCAGGAGATAGCGGCGGCTCGCAATCGGTTTTTGCCGGTTCAGGGGAATACCCCCTATGGCTTTGAAAAACCAGTCCATAAACCTGGTTTTGAAAAGCTCTTGCTTACCAATAAAGTAGAGCTGGCGGGGGACGGCGAATCCGGTGAAAGGAATATCCTCCCAGCGCTGGTGCTTGGGCAGGAGAATAAAGGCGCTGTCCCGGGGCAGGTTTCGCAGCCCGCTTACTTCAAGCCGGAAAAATGGAAAAAGGAACATTCTAAGGATAAGCTTTACGGCCAAATAGGCCGCGGTGCTTCTTTTTACCGGCGCGCGTCTCTTTTTACTTTTTTCTCTACGGCCCATAAAATCTTCCCGGGTTCACATGCACCTGCCTGCCGGCGGCAATTCCGGCAACCTTATAACAAACGCGACTATTAAACAACCTGCTGAAAAACGCAAACCGGCCCCGAAAACCGGGTTGATTCGGCCGGGTGGGTCTGTTAAAGAGGCATCTTTATTTGTTTTTAATCGGAGCCGTCTATCGTGTCGTACCTGGAAACAATACCCGCCATTGTCCGCGTTCTGATCGTCTTTGCCGTTATCCTTTTTGCCATCCGGATGAAGTTATCCCTGGGCAACGCTTTTGTCGGTGGGGCCGTCCTGCTGGGAATCGGGTTCGGTATGGCGCCGGCGGCCATTGCGACATCAACCCTGGCTGCCCTTTTACATCCCAAAACAATTTCCCTGGCTATCGCCGTCTGCCTCATCCTGGTGCTGAGCCACTCCATGGAAGCGTGCGGACAGATGCAAAGACTGCTGGACCGGTTCCAGGGGCTCATCCGCAAACCGGCCTTGAACCTCACCATCTTTCCGGCCATCATCGGCCTGCTGCCCATGCCGGGCGGGGCCGTCTTTTCAGCGCCCATGGTCAAACACCTGGGTCGGGAAAGGGGCCTTTCCGGAGCCCGGCTGAGCTTTATCAACTACTGGTTCAGACATATCTGGGAGTACTGGTGGCCGCTCTATCCCGGCGTTCTCCTGGCCACATCCATCGCCGGCCTCAACCTGTGGTCGTTCGTGATGACCCTGTTTCCGCTGACCCTGGTGGCTGTAGCAGCCGGCTTTAAGCCCCTGGCAGAGACATTGCGTAAAGGCCGCAACAACAGCGTTGTGCAGGGTGACCGCCCGCCGCTGGGGCCTTTTATTTCAGAACTTTTCCCCATTTTGCTGACCATCATCCTCGGCATCGGCACCGGGTCACTGCTGTCCGCACTGCTGCCGGAAAAGTTGACCGCCATTTCCAAGGAGCTGGGTCTCATCCTGGCGCTTTTTGCAGCCATTGCCCTGGTGTGGCGTCAGAACCACTTTACCGGTCGGGAGAAATGGAAAATCGTCAGCAATCCGGAACTGCTAAAAATGTTTTACATGGTTGCGGCTATCCTTGTGTTCCAGGGGATTCTCACGGACAGCCACGCGGTGAACGGCGTGAGCCGGGAACTGATAAGCTGGCAGATACCGCTTGTCCCGATTACCATTGTCCTGCCCATGCTTGTAGGCCTGGTGGTCGGTATCACCATCGCTTTCGTGGGCACCACCTTCCCCATCCTGATCACGCTGGTGGCCAGTTACGGGGAGGGGCAACTGCTGCCGGCCTATATGATGCTGGCAATGGCCGGCGGTTTTGTGGGTGTCCTGCTGTCGCCCCTGCATCTGTGCCTGCTGCTCTCAAATGAATATTTCGACACCGGCCTGAGGCAGGTATACCGGCACATGTGGTTTTCCTGCTTGATCCTGTTGGCCTGCGGGTATATCTATTTTCTCATACTGCAGGGGCTATTGTAGCACTCGGAAAGAAAGTGTAAAGTGACTAAAGTTAAGGCGTCGCTACGCTCCACTGATTTTATCAAACTGGCAGGATTCCTTAACTTTAGATCACTTCAAACTTTAGTTCACTTTAGGCATTTGCTTCAACTTTTGACAGTGTAGCCAAATGCCTCTGGTCTGGTTCTGAGGACCATGTTTCAAGGACAGAATAAAATTTCAACCCCTCACTGCCGCCATAAACAGGAACGGGAAAACATGGAATTTGAAAACGACCACTATACGATCCAGGGAATCGATGTCCACGCGATCTGTGCTGAATTCGGCACCCCCTTGTATGTTTACGATGCAGACTATATTGCCGGCCAGGTAAAACAATTTAAAGCAGCCTTTTCCGGGATCCGCGCCAGGCTGAAATACGCCTGCAAGGCTTCGTCCAACATTAATATCATCAAACTGATGCGAACACTGGGGACCGGACTTGACACGGTTTCTCCCGCTGAAATCCACCTGGGATTGACGGCCGGATTCAAACCGGAAGAGATTGTCTTCACCCCCAACTGCGTGGACTTTTCAGAGATTGAAACCGCCGTGGAGACCGGGGTTGCCATCAATATCGAAAGTATTTCCAGTCTTGAAAAATTTTCCCGCAAATATGGCAGCCGTGTACCGGTATGCATACGCCTTAACCCCAACATCGCTTCACAGGTCAATGCCGACAAAGTAGACTGGTGGCACAACCAGTCAAAGTTCGGTATTTCCCTGTCACAATTGGCCCGGGTAAAAGACCTGGAAAAAAAATACGACTTGAAAATCAATGGGGTCCACATCCATTCCAGTTCGGTGATCATGAGTCCGGAAATATTTACCGCGGGCGCCCGGGCTGTTTTTGACATCGCCGCCGGTTTCAGACATCTTGAGTTTGTCGATTTCGGCGGAGGCATCAAGGTTGACGTGGGTGACGGCAACCCGGTGATCGACCTGCGCGCAATCGGGAACTCTCTTGAAAACCTTTATGCGGACTTTTGTGAACAACAGGGCCGCGAAATAGAAATCTGGTTCGAGCCCGGGAGATTCCTGGTGGGTAATTCCGGAACCCTGCTGGCCGAATGCACCGTGGTGAAAAAAAACGAGGCGGTTGATTTTGTGGGGGTCAATTCCGGCTTCAACCACCTGATCCGCCCCATGTTCTATGATGCCTACCATGAAATCGTCAATGTCTCCAACCCGGGCGGGCCACGGCAGAAATACACGGTTGTGGGCAACCTGTGCGAAATAGACAACCTGGGCTGTGACCGGATACTCAATGCAGTCCGGGAAAAGGACCTCATCGCCATTAAGAGCGCCGGGGCCTACGGCTTTTCAATGGCGTCGTGCTACAATTCGCGCCCCCGGCCGGCGGAGGTCCTGGTCATCAACGGAAAAGCCCACCTCATTCGCAAAAGAGAAACGTATGCGGACATGGTCAGAAATATGGTTGAGATTGATCTGTAGACCGTCTCTCCGGTTAGGCGCTATCAAAAAAGTCTTTTAGCCCAATCCCGGCATTGGCTTCGCTGGCACCTCCGGTTTAATCCTTGCGACCGCCGCACTTGTCGTAGATCCCGCACACTTTGTCAGGGTACCAAAATCAATTTTTTAGATGGTTTCTATAGAACCGGTTGGACATTTCACCAAAACTACTTACTATCTGGTATCTAATTTATGCAGTGGCTTAGGGGTTGTTCCTATTTCATTCCCGAATACTGAAATCTGCCTCGACGGCACAGCCACATCTATTAAGAAGGAGGAGAGCATGCGGACACGCAAAACCTTGCTTATTTCTTTTATCACCATTTTGGCACTGTTTCTGGGGACTCATACAGCCCTGGCTAAAAATACCGATTTTGTTTCCGACCTCAACCTGACCAAAGCGCAAATCAAAAAACTAGGTGAGATTGTCGAGACCTTCAGCGCAGAAGAACTTGAACTCAATGCCAAAATCGAAAACACGCGCACGGCGTTGGCCCAGGAACTGCGTAAAGCGGACCGCTGGGACTCGGAAGCCAAAAACAGGGCCAGTGCCAAAATAGTCAACCGACAGATAAAAACATTGACGGCTCTGGGTGGCGATATGCTTAAACTCAGGGTTGCGTATTTCCTCAAAGCCAAGGATGTTTTTACCGAAGAGCAGCGCGTAATCATTCTAAGTAAGCTGACCGAGTTTCATATGGACCTGCCGGACAGTTATTCCTACTACCTGGAACTTGACCTACCGGCCCTGGACCTGGACCTGACCAGCGCGCAGGTAAAAAAACTGCTTCAATACCGCGCGGATATGGAAATCCGGAGCATCAAACATGAACTGGCTCTGCAATACAAACTTCTCGACCTGCGGGATGAACTGCTGTCACCCGAAAGAGACCCCAAAAAGGTAAACAAACTCATAACTGCCATCGCCGACATCGGTGCCAAAATTGTCGAAAACAAGGTCTCCCATATTCTACGGGCCAAGGACGTCCTTACCGTTGAGCAGAAAATGGCCCTGTTTCACATGATGGTGATCGTCGGGCAGTAGACAGCTGACTTAGCATCTATGAAAAAAGCCGACCCCTTTCCGGGGCGGCTTTTTTTCTTGCGCGCCTGCCATCTCGGGTCAACGCCCCCTAACCGCGATAAAATTCATTAGAAATTCAAGGAGTTCCGCCACAAACCCGTTTGACAACCCCCCCTATCTTTAGTAAAGAATAAAAGATTGCCTTAGGGGCTGTTTCTAAATGATGCCCTTCAGCGTAACCCGGCGTAGGACCGGCCCTATTGAGGGGCGCTGAGATTTCCGAAATAATTAGAGGCTATCTCAAAAATCAACCAATCAGGCCCATGGAAGCCAACCCCCTCATAGCCTGTCACGACTGTGAACTGGTACAGAAGATACCGGACGTTCCGGTCCGCGGATCTGCGCGGTGCTTACGCTGCGGCGCATTGCTGTATAAACACAAAGCCGACTGCGTCGACAAAACCCTGGCGCTGACCCTGGCGGGTATCGTGTTGTTTATCCTGATCAACACGTTTCCGTTTATTTCATTTCGCATGAGCGGTCAGATGGAGGAGACCACCCTGATCACGGGGATCCAGGTGTTCTTTGCCCAGGGGTGGTGGCACGTGGGACTGCTGGTCCTGCTGGTCGCTTTCATCGCACCGGCCATCCAGCTGCTGGGCCTGCTTTATATCCTGCTGCCCCTGCGGTTTGGCAAAATTGTTCCCGGCCTGCCGCGTGTTCTGCGCACCCTGCAGGCGACCGCACCCTGGAGTATGATCGAAATCTTCATGCTGGGTATCCTGGTGACCGTCGTCAAACTCACCAAGGATGGCGAACTTACCTACGGCATTTCCCTGTACGCTTTTATGGCGTTCACTTTTGTCATCGCGGCTATCATCACCACTTTCGACCCACACCAGATTTGGAAAAAGTGGGACACAGCCCGTAAAATATCTGAAAAATGCCATTTCAACACCGGCGGTGTGATCAGTTGCCGGACCTGCCACCTGCTCTGCGGGGGACTGGAAATAAATGCTAAACTGAAGTGCCCGCGCTGCGGGGCGCGCTTGCACCGGCGTAAAAAATTCAGCGTATCACGCACCTGGGCCCTGGTGCTGACCGCGGTCATTTTCTACATACCGGCCAACCTTTTTCCCATCACCAACATCGTTTCATTTGGTGACGAAAAAACGGATACCATCCTGAGCGGCGTCATATATTTTGTGGAAGAAGGGATGTGGCACCTGGCCCTGATCATCTTCACCGCCAGCATTATGGTGCCCCTTGTGAAACTTGTGATTTTGTCCTTTCTGCTCATCAGTGTTCAGCGCAAATCCACCTGGCGACCGAAAGACCGGACCCGGCTGTACCGCGTAACCGAAGCCATCGGCCGCTGGTCCATGGTCGATATTTTTGCTATAACCGTCTTGATTGCCCTGGTGAACCTCGGCCAGATTGCCACGGTCAAGGTGGAAGACGCGGCGATCTACTTTGCCGCAGTTGTCGTGATTACCATGTTTGCCGCCATCACATTTGACCCCCGACTGATCTGGGATACGGAGAGCAACGCACATGAGTGACGTGGAACAAGGAATCCCGATTGAAGATGACATCCCGGTAGCCAGTGTCCAGCCACCCAGAAACCGGTTCATATCCCTTGTCTGGATGATACCCGTTATCGCGTTTTGCATCGGCGGCTGGCTGGTTTACAAAACCCTCTCTGAAAAAGGCCCGACCATCACCATCACCTTTAAATCCGCCAATGGGCTGGAAGCCGGCAAGACCAGGATCAAGTACAAGGAAGTCGATCTGGGCAAGGTTACCAAAATCGAACTCAGTGAGGACCTGTCCAGGGTTATCGTCACCGCCGCGCTGGCTAAAAACGCCGAAACTTTTTTGTCAGAGAACACGCGTTTCTGGGTGGTCCGGGCGCGGGTAGCCGCCAAGGGTGTCTCCGGTCTGGGCACCCTTTTTTCGGGGGCCTACATCACCTTGGATCCTGGAAAACCCGGGTCTTTCATCGAATCTTTCCAGGGTATTGAAGAACCGCCCGCCGTCACCACCGATGCCCCGGGCCGCAGCTTTTACATGAAGGCCCTCCGCCGGGGTTCCATCGACACAGGATCGCCCGTTTTATATCGCCAGATCGAAGCCGGCCAGGTTGTAAACTACAACCTCTCCGAAGATGGAAAAATCGTAACCTTGAAAGTCTTCATCAACGCACCCTACCACCGCTTTGTGTATAAAAATACGCGCTTCTGGAACGCCAGCGGTATCGATGTCAAGCTGGACAGCCAGGGCGTCCGGATCGACACCGACTCGGTGGTCAGCCTGCTGGTCGGCGGCATCTCTTTCGGCATTCCCCAGGGCACCGAACCTGATTTGGAAGCCCCAGAAGATTCCGAATTTATTCTCTACGACAACCTGGACAAGGCCCGGGAAACGGCCTACCTGGACAAAGAGCGCTGGCTCATCTATTTCGACGAAACCGTGCGCGGGCTTTCTCCAGGGGCCCCGGTCGAAGTCCAGGGTATCCGGGTCGGCCAGGTTCTGGATGTCAGCCTTGAATATGACAACCACAAAAAGGACTTTCGCATCCCGGTACTGGTTGAATTTGAACCGGAAAGGGTGTTCACGTTTGCTGGCCCCCTGACTGATGAAAAGCGCCGCAAGCTGATTGAAGGCCTGGTAAAACAGGGCTACCGGGCCCAGCTGGAAACCGGAAACCTTCTGACCGGGCAGTTGATTGTCACTCTCAGCCGTTTTCCGGATGCGGCCCCCGCAACCATCATCTGGCGGGAACCCTACCCGATATTCCCGACGATTCCTAAAACCATTCAGCAGATCAAAGTCAAAGTCGCCCGTATCATTGACCGCATGGACAAAATGCCCATCGAACAGATCGGCAAGGACCTCCAGGCGGCCGTGCACGGAGCCAAACGGTTGGTGGACTCCCCGGAACTGGCCCGGTCTCTGAAAAACCTGGATACGACCATAGAAGAAGCCCGGCTCATGATCAGCGACCTGCGCTCAACCGTCGCGCCCCAGTTGACCGCCACCCTCGCAGAGGCCCGCCAGGCAATGGAAAATGCCGGTGAAATACTGAAAACCGACTCGCCCCTGCAGATCAGGATGAAATCCGCCCTCGATGAAGTTGCCCGGGCCTCGCGATCCCTGCGCCAGCTGATGGATTACCTGGAACGGCACCCCGAATCTATTATCAGCGGGAAAGGAAGTGACGAATGATACCGTCTAAATCTCGTTTTCTATTTACTCTGATCAGCTTTCTCGTTGGTATGGTATGGCTGGCCGGGTGCACCGGCAAATCCCCCAAATCGGATTTTTACGCGCTGGGCGCAACCCCTGCATCCGGGCCGGCTGCCACCCTCTCACCGGACATGGCCATTGCTGTCGGTCCGGTCACGATACCGGCAGAACTGGACCGGAAACAAATTGTTACCCGGGATGCCGGCAACCGGTTAATCATGGCCGAGCTTAGCCGCTGGGCCGGACCGCTCCAGGACAACATCGCGGCGGTGGTAAGCGCCAACCTGGCCACCCGGCTGGGAACCGAAAAAGTGGCGCCCCACAACCGTGAGGGCCTCTTCCCGTTCACCCACCATGTAGTGCTCAATATCAACCGCTTTGACGGTAATCTGCAAAGTGAAGTGTTGCTGGATGTCACCTGGAGCCTGAAGAAAAACGGCGTGTCGACACCCCTGCACGTAACACGCACCGAAATTCGCGAGCCCGTGGAAACACCTGATTATGAGGGGCTGGTAGCCGCCCAGAGTAAAACGTTAGCCAAAATCAGCGCCCTGATAGCAGACGCTATCAAGACGCTGGCACCGTAAGATCAGGTAAGCCCGGGCATCGCAGCCGGGAATAGTTCATGAAAGGTAGGCGTCCCTCTTCTAAGATCAGCTTCGTGAACAAAATGAGGTGATCATGAGGCCCATGGTGGGCTACTGTACCCCCTTTTTCGCAGCCGCGATATTAATCTTCGTTGTTGCCCTGTTTACCTATCGCCGGCGCCGGGCGCGCGGCGCATGGTATTTGATTTCCCTATGCCTGTCTGCTTCAGTTTGGGCCGCAACTGAGGGCCTCCTCTATTTGGGCCTGGATATCAAGACCAATATACTCATAACCAAGCTCCAGTACTTGGGGGTTGCCCCTCTGCCACCCCTGGCGCTTCTGTTCGCCATCTCCTTTTTCGGTTTTGAATCCTTGATCACGCGAACGAGGGTGTCATTGCTTTTCCTCATTGCAGTCACAATTATCCTCCTGGTTTGGACAAACGCCAGTCACAATCTCATTTTCACTGACTTCTACACCATCAACACGGGTCCATTTCCAATGCTCGGGTTGAAACATGGCTTCATGTGGTGGGTTATCATTGTATATCATTATTTTTTACTGGCGGCGTTAAGCGCGATCCTGATTTTTCAGATGCTCACCTCGGCTGGGTTTTATCGCTCCCAGGCTCGTGTGTTCCTGTCTGCGGTAGTAATTGTCTGGGTGGTGAACGGCGTTTATGTTTCGGGAAACAGCCCCATACCCAACATGGATATCGGCCCCATAGCCTTCACTATTGTAGCGGGTGCCATGGCGTGGGGTTTTTTCCGTTACAGCTTTTTAGATATTCTGCCCATCGCCCGGGCGGAAATCTTCAAGAAGTTGGACAACGCCATCCTTGTCCTTGACATCAAAAACCGTGTTACGGATATGAATTTGGCCGCTGAATCCCTGTTTAACATTTGTGTTAATGAGAATATAGGCCGGGATGTCAGGCAGATATTCGTGGATTATCCGCAGTTGTCCAAACTGCCTGATGAAATGAAGACAACCGAGGTCAGTTTGTTTATCGAAGGCCATGAAGGTATCTACGACATACATGTTTCCACCCTTAATGACAAACAGGGGCCAGCCCTGGGACAGGTTATAACGCTACGCGACATTACCGAACAGAAGCGGGTGGAAAATGTACTGCGGGAAGGTGAGGAGAGAACGCGGGTAACCTTCAACGCGATCAATGACCCTGTATTCCTGCATCCACTGCTCGAAGAGGGATTTGCGCCTTTTGTTGATGTCAACGACACCGCCTGTAAACGTTACGGCTACACCCGTGAGGAAATTCTTGCATTAAGGGCTCCTGATATAACGAAGAAATCCGACGCCAACACCCATTCCGCCCGCGACCACCGCCAGAGACTACGTGGTTCGAAACGGCTGATCTTCGAGGCGACCCATGTCACTAAGTCGGGAGAGGAATTTCCAGTTGAAATTAACTCTGCAGTTATTGAGTTGAGCGGTCGTCCCATGATCCTGGCGGTTGTACGGGACATTACCGAGCGTAAAGTTGCGGAAGAAAAACTTAAACAGTCAGAAGAACAATATCGCACGATGGTTGAACGCTCTAATGACATGATATGGACTTTAGATACATCGGGCAACATTACTTTCTTTAACAAGCAAGCCGAAGAAGTTACCGGATTTAAATTAAAAGAATGGGTTGGGAAATCATTTGTCCCCCTCATTCTAGAAGAAGATTTGCCAATGTTTATGGAAATATTCGAAAAAGGGCTCAAAGGCGAAGCCGCTCAATATGAACTGAGATTGAGGACAAAAGAAGGCGAAATACTTACCCTTGCAGTGAATACGGCCCCCCTATTGATGGAGGGGAAAGTCAACGGCGTCGTCAGCTTTGGCCGCGATATTTCTGAAAGGAAACTCGCCCAGGCGGAAAAGGACAAATTAGAAAAACAACTTCAGCAAGCTCAAAAAATGGAATCTATCGGCACATTGGCTGGCGGGATAGCACATGATTTTAACAATATCCTTTCCGGTATTTTCGGGTATACCGAACTTATGAAAATAAAATTGCAAAACGACCCCGAAATGCTGGTCTGCCTGGAATCAATATTCAAAGCCGGATATCGCGCCAAGGAACTGGTGGAGCAAATTTTAACATTTAGCCGCCAATCAGTGAATGAACGCAACCCGATGCATATTCAGCTTGTCATCAAAGAAGCCCTGAATCTGATTAAATCCTTACTGCCGAGTACCATCTTTATACGCCAGAGGATACAAAAAGATTGCGGACTGGTCCTGGCGGACCATACGCAAATACACCAGATCATAATGAATCTGTGTACAAACGCCTACCACGCCATGGAGGAAACCGGCGGGGAATTAAAAATAGTTCTGGTAGAAGTTGAGTTGGCCGCCAAAGACCTGAAAAATAAAACCATGATACCGGGTAAATATGTCCAGCTAACTGTAGCTGACACCGGGCCAGGCATGCACCCAAGGGTAATAAACCGAATATTTGATCCCTACTTTACAACCAAGGAAGAGGGTAAGGGCACCGGTTTGGGCCTGGCAGTCATACATGGCATTGTGAAAAGTCACGAAGGGTATATCCGTGTGGACAGCGAGCCGGGCAAGGGAACTGAATTCCATGTTTACCTGCCGATGATAGAAGCCTTTCAAGAAACAGCCCAAATTGAAACGCAACCGCTTCAAACCGGTAATGAACATGTCCTTCTGGTCGATGATCAAAACGATGTTATCGATATTGAGCAGGAAATTTTAGAAGCACTTGGATACCAGGTTACCGCAAACACCAGCGGTGCCGATGCGTTGGATAATTTTCGTGCAAACCCGGACAGTTTTGATCTTGTCATCACTGACATGACGATGCCGCACATAACCGGAGATAAACTTGCCAGAGAGCTGATTAAAATTCGACCTGACATACCGGTTATCCTGTGCACCGGATTCAGCGAAACGATGTCAAAAGAGAAAGCAGCGGCTCTGGGGATTAAAGGATTTTTACTGAAGCCGGTTATGATGAAAGAACTTTCGAGCGCCATTCGAACTGTGTTGGATAATAAAGACCGCTCTATGCAAGGGTGCTGATCCTATTCGTCAGATCGGCTCATCCAGCTTGTCAATCGCCTCCCGGACATACTGGGGCAGCGCAAAAGCGGCGAGATGAATTTCCGGATTATAATACCGCGTCGCAAGCTTACCGGCCTGGAAACGCGCCCGCAGGTCAGTCACCCGGGTTTGGCGCAAAGCCGGATCGTCTGACGCCCACCCGAAGGTCATGCACCCGCCAATGTAAGTCGGAACGGCCGCTGTGTAGAAAGACCAATCTTCAAAAAGGTCTCGCAGATGTGTCGCCGTGGTGCGCACTTCATCTGGCTGCATGAAAACGACCCCGTTCTGGGTGACCATAATCCCCCCGGGCAATAGGCAGTGTTTACAGGCCCTATAAAAGTCCCGGCTGAACAGCGCTGTGCCCGGGCCAATCGGATCGGTGCTGTCAACGATAATTACGTCGAATTTTTCAGCAGTGGTGTTTACAAAATTCAAGCCTTCGTCGAAAACCAGTTTCAGGCGCGGATCATCAAAAGCACCCTGTGAGTGGCCGGGAAGGTGCTTTCGACAGAGGTCCACGACCTTCCGGTCCAGCTCCACCAGATTTACTGTCTGGATACCGCGGTGTTTGCATACTTCGCGCAGCATGCCGCCGTCACCGCCGCCGACGATCAGAACCCGCGCTACCCGGCCATGGGCCAGAATCGGCACATGCGCCAGCATCTCGTGGTAGACGAACTCGTCTTTTTCGGTGGTCTGTACGACGCCGTCAAGCACCATCACCCGCCCGAAGAGAGCGTTGCGAAAAATAAGTAAGTGCTGATGATCAGTCCTCTCTTCGTAGAGGACTTCTTCGATGTCGAATGCCTGTCCGTAGGAGTTGTAAAGTGTCTCTACAAAACGATTCATAATAAATCCGTGTTAAGACTTAAAACCGTGAATCCGGATATCCGGATTCACTCCCAATCCAGAATCACCTTACCGGACATCCCGGAGTTCATCACCTCAAAGGCCTCCTGGAAATCCGCCACGTTGAACCGGTGGGTGATAATGGCCGCAATATCCAGGCTGCTCTGGAGCATGGTGGACATCTTGTACCAGGTCTCAAACATCTCCCGGCCGTAAATTCCCTTCAGGAAAAGCCCTTTGAAAATCACCTGGGTCCAGTCAATGGCCGCCTGGGACGGGGGGATACCCAGCAGGGCCACCTTACCGCCATAGTTCATGATGGATAGCATATCCCGGAAAGCATCCATGTTCCCCGACATCTCGAGGCCCACGTCGAAACCTTCCCGCATACCCAGCCGGGGCATCACATCCGCGACCCGTTCGAGGGTCACGTTCACCACCCGGGTAGCCCCCATCTTCTTCGCCAGATTCAACCGGTAGTCATTGACATCGGTGATCACCACAAACCGCGCGCCCACATGCCGGGCAACCGCCACCGCCATGATGCCGATGGGTCCGGCGCCGGTTATCAGGACATCTTCACCCACCAGGTCGTAGGAAAGGGCCGTATGGGTGGCATTTCCCAGGGGGTCGAGCAGGCAGCCGATTTCATCATCGATATTTTCCGGCAGCGGGAAAACATTCACCGCCGGAATACTCAGGTACCGGGCAAAACAGCCGGGGCGGTTGACCCCGACACCGATAGTGTTGCGGCAGAGGTGGCGCTTACCTGCCCGGCAGTTGCGGCAGTGGCCGCAGGTCAGATGCCCTTCGCCGGACACCCGGTCCCCTTCCTTGAGACCCACGACTTCACTGCCCGCCTTTTCAATAACGCCCGCAAATTCGTGCCCGATGGTCATGGGCACCGGGATTGTTTTTTGCGACCACGCGTCCCAGTTGTAGATGTGAATATCGGTACCGCAAATAGCGGTTTTCCTGATTTTAATCAGGACATCGTTCGGCCCGATGGCGGGGACCGGGACAGCGTCCATCCAGATGCCCGACTCAGGCTTGAGTTTGACCAACGCCGGCATGGTTTTCATGGGATAACCTCCAGTTCCCGGCCCACTTTGGTAAACGCCGCCAGGGCCCGGTCGAGATGCATCTTATCGTGCCCGGCGGATATCTGGGTCCGAATGCGGGCCTTTCCTCTGGGCACCACCGGGAAGCTGAAACCCACCACGTAGATCCCCTCTTCCAGGAGCCGGGCGGCCATGTGCTGGGCCAGAACGGCGTCTCCCAGCATGACCGGGATGATCGGGTGCTCGCCGGGTACCAGGTCAAAACCGGCCGCGGCCAGTCCTTCCCGAAAATAGCGGCTGTTGAACTTCAATTTTTCACGCAGTTCCCCGCTCGCTTCCAAAAGGTCCAGGACCGCGATGGAAGTGGCGGTAATTACCGGAGCCAGCGTATTTGAAAAAAGGTAGGGCCGCGACCGCTGGCGCAGCCAGGTAACGATTTCCTTTTTACCGGAGGTATACCCGCCGGAGGCCCCGCCCAGGGCCTTGCCCAGGGTACCGGTGATAATGTCCACCCGCCCCATGACGCCGCAGTATTCATGCGACCCCCGGCCATTTTCACCGGTAAACCCGACGGCGTGTGAATCATCGACCATGACCAGGGCACCGTATTTATCGGCCAGATCGCAGATGGCGCCCAGGTCGGCGATGATGCCGTCCATGGAGAAAACACCGTCGGTGGCGATCAGCTTGAAACGGCAGTTCGCGGCCGCCTGCAGCTGCGTTTCCAGATCGACCATATCGTTGTTGTTATACCGAAAGCGCCGGGCCTTGCACAGCCGCACCCCGTCGATAATACTGGCGTGATTCAGGGCATCGCTGATGATGGCGTCTTCGGCACCCAGCAGGGTTTCAAAAAGACCGCCGTTGGCATCAAAACAGGAACTGTAGAGAATGGTATCCTCCAGGCCCAGATAGTCGCTGATGCGCTTTTCCAGCGCTTTGTGGATATCCAGCGTGCCGCAGATAAAGCGCACCGAAGACATCCCGAAACCGTACTTTTCCAAAGCTTTTTGAGCGGACCGGACCAGCTCCGGGCGGTTAGACAGTCCCAGGTAATTGTTTGCGCAGAAGTTGAGGACGTCCCCACCAGCCTGAACGCTTATCGCCGCCTGCTGCGGGGAGGTGATAATCCGTTCGTCCTTGAACAGGCCGTCTTTTTGCAGCTTGTCTGTCTGTTCGGCGAGGTAACTGTATAGTGCTGCTTTCATGATATCACCTTTTGAATTGTCTTCCGATTTTCAGATTTTTTAGTTCTTCTGGTGTTCATCCACATGCGCGCTGATAATCCCGCGTACCATTTCGGCCACTTCCGCCACCGGCAGGGACGCAAACTGCGCAGCGGGAATCTCTTCAAGCACCTTGATATGGATGGCATGCCGTCCATGAAAATTGAGACTGTTTTTGGGAAGCGCCTTCTTCGTGCCGTTTATCACAATGGGCAATATGGGCACTTTCATTTTTTTGGCCAGGATGAAAGCGCCGTGCTTGAACGGTTTAACGATACCGGTCTTTGAGCGGGTTCCCTCGGGGAAAAAGAAGACTGAATTTCCAGCGGCAAGATTCTTTTCACACGCTTTCATCATCTGTGCAATACTGTCTTTCCGGCCGCGTTTTATTTTAATATACCGGTTTAATACCATATTCCACCCGATAAACGGAAGCTTGAAAACAGCGGCCTTGGAAACCCATTTAAAAGGAAAAAACAGCCTGAAGGCAACCAGAATGTCAAGCTGGGACTGGTGATTGGAAACAACCATGTAGGTCACCTTGCGCCGCACCCGTTCACGCCCGGAAACAGATACCTGCCAGGCCGGCACCAGCCAGAGGTAAAGTACCGCCCAGAAAGAGGAAAACATGTGCAGAATGACCAGGCGACGATCAAAGCAAACCGTCAGGACCCAGATGACCAGCGCCACCAGAAAAAACAGGGCGGAGGTAACCCCGATAAAGGTAATAATGCCGATGGATATGACTCGGTTAAGCATGGGTGCTCCCGGTATTGGTCCATAGCCGCGTGTATACCGCATGGCGTAGGGATTTAGTAACCGCTCACCCCAAAAAATTCAAACTGATTTTTTGACACCCTCGGAAAATCAGGTAACATATATGTGTTCGACACATTGAAAGTCGCCATTGGGTCAGGAGGCTTCCCCCGGGCCGATCCCAGTAAACGTGGAGGTACTGCCATGGATATGGATGGTCACGCGGAACGTGAAAAAAGAAGCTATATCCGAATTGTTTACAACCCGGGCAAAAGACCCCGGTTGGCCGCCTGCGGCGCTGAGTTTGACGTGACCGACATCAGTGAAGGCGGCATCCGCTTTCTGAACAGCGCCGCAGTTGCGCTGCCAGAATTCATCAAGGGCGCCATCACCTTTCTCGATGATGAAACCATTGAGATTGACGGTAAAGTTGAATGGCAGCAGCAAAATGAGGTGGGCATCAGCTTGAAATACATGATCCCGGCTGCAACCATCGTGAAGGAGCAGCGCCATATCATCCTGAACTGCTGATGCGGATCGCTTTGCCCAAACCGGCTGAGAAAACTTTTCATCACAACCGTTCCCCAAACGTCGCATTTGCAGCACCGAAAAAAAACATATCCATCTTTGCAGCCTCGATCCATAATCTTTTCACGGAATTGGTAGCCATATACCCAAAAACTCCAGATATTGACTGAATTTCCGATTGACATACCACATATTGTGTGAGAATGATTCAAATACGCGGCATAAATTAAAGCCGACGGTCGCCTATCTATCTTGAACATTTAGTGAATTCCCCGGGCGGTTCGTCTGGCATTCTGTTGCCACCTTACGCTGTATCCATTCAACCTGGGCTAACAAGTTCCGGCAACCAACAGCAGCGCTCAACAAGAAGGATTGTTTATACCTTTTTGTCAGCTGTCGCCGATGAATGGTATTTATTTTTTAAACTTATATAAGTGCCCGTCCACAAATGGTAGATTTTGGTTTAGAGCAAGGCTTGAGAGATTTTGAGACCGCAGGCGTAGTAAACGCTACGTTGAGGATCTCAAAATAGCGAAAACGCCGCTCTGGGCGAAAAGATGCCATTTGTGGGCGGGCACTGGTTACACACAGGGAGTCGGTAATGGCCACAAAGCGCAAATATCTCGTAACGGAAGACGGTCCCATAGATCTGCGGACGCACGACTGGGACGACCAGCTTTTTTCAGACCTGCTGGTCAGCGAAAATTCGATCAATCAGCAGCAGGCGCTGGATGTCAGTCGTTTTATCAAAGACGCCATTAATGACCTGGAAATCAACACCATCACGCTACCGGTGATAGATGAAGTCCTCAAGGCTAAATTGATGGAACTGGGCCTCAAGCAGGTTGCCCCGGTCAAATTTGAAAAGTCGCTCTTTATCAGAAATGGCCTGAACCTTTCCGACAATGCCAAGACGGTCCTGGCCAGGCGCTACCTGAAAAAGGATCTCGACGGCAAAGTCACTGAAAAACCGGCCCAGATGTTCCGGCGCGTCGCCCGGCATATCGCCCAGGCTGAAAAAAACTACGGCACCGCCAAAGATGTTAAACAGGCCGAAACTCTGTTTTATGACATCATGGCGGATCTCAAGTTTCTGCCCAATTCTCCCACTCTGATGAACGCGGGCCGGGAGCTGGGTCAGTTGGCTGCCTGTTTTGTACTTCCGGTGGAAGACAGCATGGACGGTATCTTTGACTCCCTGAAAAATGCCGCCGCCATCCACAAGTCCGGTGGTGGGACCGGTTTTTCTTTCTCCCGGCTCCGGCCGAAAAACAGCATGGTGGGGACCACCGGCGGTATCGCCTCCGGGCCGGTTTCCTTCATGAAGATTTTCAACACCGCCACAGAACAGGTCAAACAGGGCGGCACCCGGCGCGGGGCGAACATGGCCATTTTGCGGGTGGACCACCCCGATATCATGGAGTTCATCTACTGTAAAAAGAAGAATAACGAATTGAACAATTTCAATATCTCGGTCGGGTTGACCGAAAACTTCATGGAAGCCGTGTCACAAAATGAGGTCTACGATCTCATCGACCCCCAATCCGGCAACCCGGTTGGCCAGTTAAACGCGGCGGAAGTGTATTTGTCCCTGGTCACCCAGGCCTGGGAAAACGGTGATCCGGGCATCGTCTTTCTCGATCGCCTCAACCGGGACAACCCCACCCCCGCCATAGGCGCGATCGAAAGCACCAACCCGTGCGGTGAACAGCCGCTGCTCCCCATGGAAGCCTGCAACCTGGGCTCTATCAACCTGTCCAAGTTCATCACGCAGACTGATGACCGGCCCGCAATCGATTACCAGGGTCTGGGCGCGACCGTAAAGGCGGCGGTCCGGTTTCTAGATAACACCATTGATCAGTCCCGGTATCCCCTGGAAGCCATCGATACCATGGTCAAGGGCAACCGTAAAATCGGGCTGGGCGTCATGGGGTTTGCGGACCTGTTGTTCCAATTGAACATTTCCTACAACTCGGAAGCAGCCCTGGCTCTGGCCGAAGAGGTGATGAAATTCATCCAGGACACCTCCCACCAGGCCTCGGCGGAATTGGCCGAAAAGCGCGGCGTTTTCAAAAATTTCAATAAGAGTATTTTCAAGCGGCGCAAAAAAAGCCGCTATCGCAATGCAACCACCACCACCATCGCACCCACCGGCACGCTGAGCATCATCGGCGACTGCTCCAGCGGTGTCGAACCGCTGTTCGCCCTGAGCTTTGTCCGCACGGTCATGGACAATGACCGGCTGTTGGAAGTGAATCCGCATTTTGAAAAAGTGGCCCGGGAAAGGGGTTTTTACAGCGACGATCTCATGGATAAAATTGCCGGTGAAGGGAGCCTGGCCCACATTGATGCGATCCCGGAAGATGTCAAGCAGATCTATGTAACCGCCCATGACATCTCACCCGAGTGGCACATCCGCATGCAGGCCGCGTTTCAGAAATACACCGACAATGCCGTCTCCAAGACAGTCAATCTGCCCACTGATGCGACCGTTGAAGATGTCCGCCGGATTTACGACCTTGCCAACGAACTGGATTGCAAAGGGGTCACCATTTACCGGGACGGCAGCAAGGAAAATCAGGTCCTGTCGTTCTCCGATAAGACAAAAGCCGTCGATTCGCAAGCCGTTGTGATCGATCGCCCCGAAACCCTGGAAGGTTTTACCACCAAAATGAAAACCGGTCTCGGGCAGCTGTATGTAACGGTGACCGAACACAACAGGCACCCTTTCGAGGTCTTTGCGACCATCGGTAAATCGGGCCGGTCAACAGCCGCCAAGGCAGAGGCTATCGGACGACTGGTCTCTTTGGCCTTCCGGGCCGGTGTAAAAGTCGAAAATGTGGTTGAACAGCTTATCGGCATCGGCGGCGAACACCCGGTCTTCCAGGAAGGCGGCCTGGTCCTCTCCATTCCCGATGCCATCGGCCGGGTTCTACAAAAACGATACCTGGATGGCAAAGAGACCAAAAAAGGCAATGCCGGCGGCGGCCTGATGGGCGAAGAGTGCCCGGAGTGCGGTCAGACCATCAGTTTTGAAGAAGGCTGCATGACCTGCCATTCCTGCGGGTTCACCAAGTGCGGTTAGCCGCGGCCATAACTACATTTCGCTAAAAAGAGCGCACGCAATTAAAGGCACGGGGACCAGGTTGAATGAACGCCTGTCTGCGTGCCTTTTTTATTGGAGATGCTAAAAGCTATTTGAAAACGGATTTCCTCTGAATTCCGTCGGGCCTGCGAACCATGACCGGCCTTGCCGTTACCCGGCGCTCTGCACTCAAATAGATTTGACTTGACCTGACAGGAATGGTTTAATAGTCCTGAATTACGGGAAATTTTCCATTACCACCTGACCGGTATGGGTGCGCTATGCAAGCTGACACCGATTATTCGAGATACCCTGTCCTTGTTGCGGAAGACGACACAGTTTCCAGGCTTTTCCTTGAAAAATTAATCAGTCAGATCGGCTACAAGGTTACCTCCGTAAAAAACGGCAGGCAGGCCGTGGCCGCCTTCCGGAAGCAGTTCTTCCCCATACTGGTAACGGATTGGATAATGCCGGAAATGAATGGCCCTGAGCTCTGCCGGACTATCCGGAAAGCCGACCTGCCGGGATACGTCTATATCCTGCTGCTCACCGCGCGGGAAGCCTCGGAGGACATTGTCACCGCCCTTGAATCCGGGGCGGATGACTTCCTCAGAAAGCCCTTCAGGCAGCCGGAACTCAAAGCCCGCCTGGCAACCGGCTTGAGAGTTCTCAATCTTGAAAGGAACCTCAAGAACACGCTGCAGGACCTCGAAACCACCCGGGACATGCTCGTACAGTCCGAGAAGCTGGCAGCCGTAGGGCAACTGGCTGCCGGTCTCGCCCACGAAATTTTAAACCCGACCAATATCGTGTCCATGCGGTTGCATCTCTTGAAAATAACCGAAAAGCTGTCGCAACACGGCCTGGAGGCCATCGGTATCTGCAAGGAACAGCTGGAACGCATCGTCGATATTACCAGGAGCCTGGGCAAATCTTCACGCAAACCCTCTAAATCGATAGTCAAAACAGACATTAATGATCTCATTTACCATATCCTGCACCTGCTGGGTCCCCAGCTCAATTTCAAAAATATTAACACCAGTATAGGCCTCTCCAACGACCTGCCGCTGATTCCCCTGGACAGGGAAATGTTTGAAGAAGTTGCCCTGAACATTATCGCCAATGCCGTTTCGGCCATGTCAGGCAGACCTGAAAAAAAGCTGACCATCGAAACCGATCTGCCCACTCCGGGGAAATATATCCGCATCCGCATTGCCGATAACGGCCCGGGTATCGCCAAAGAAGCCCTCACCAAGGTCTTCGATCCCTATTATTCAACCAAGTCATCGGACAAGGGAACCGGACTGGGCCTCTTTCTCTCATATGGGATTATCCGGGAGCAGGGCGGACGCCTGTGGGTGGAAAACAATGCAGTCGCCGGGGCGTCATTCTATATTGCCCTGCCCGTAAAAGGCGAATCCGTAGGTGACGGTATTCCTGCTTGAAAATAACCCGCACACGGATTATAGGAGCAAGACCATGGAAAAAGTTCTGATCGTCGACGATGAAATTGAAGTCTGCAAGGCCCTCAAGGAGTTCCTTTCCATCAAGGGATACGAGGCCTTCACCGCCCAAAGCGGTAAAGAGGCCCTGTCGCTTGTCGGGGCTAAAAACCCGCATATTGTTCTGCTGGACATTATCATGCCCGGCATGAGCGGTATCGAGACCCTTGAAGCGATTAAAAAAAAGGCCCCGGCCACAGGGGTTGTAATGATTACCGCAGTGACGGACGAAGCGCTGGGTAACCAGGCCCTGGAGATCGGCGCGGACGACTTTATCACCAAACCGGTGGATCTCAATTACCTCGAAACCGTTCTAATGGTTAAAATCGTCGATATCCTTGGCCGTTAGAACGGCTGGCTCCACTGCAACAGGCCCCCGGGATCCGGAACCGGGCAAACCCGGTCGACCGCAACGTCGTCCGGACCCATTCAGTGCTTACCTATCCGCCAATCGGATTTTAGTTTTGGATCTGCCAACAACACGAAAGGATTCTGCATGCTGTTTAAAGCTATGAAAACTGTGATCCTGATCGTGGCCGTGATCGTGAGCACAACCCACCTTGTTTTCGCGGGCGGGCCGCCGGCTGGTGAGATTTCATGGGGAATGCTGATCATCGGCCTGCTGGGAGGCCTGGCGCTCTTCATCTACGGAATGGAAAAGATGAGCGCGGGCTTGAAGAAAACAGCCGGAAACCAGATGCGCACGATTCTCGCCGCCCTGACCCACAACCAGGTTCTGGGCCTGACGGTAGGCGCCTTTGTCACCATGGTCATCCAGTCAAGCAGCGCCACCACCGTCATGCTGGTCAGTTTCGTGCAGGCCGGGCTGATGAGTTTTACCCAGTGCCTGGGCGTCATTCTCGGCGCCGACATCGGCACGACCGTCACCGCCCAGCTGATCGCCTTCAAGCTGACCGATTACGCGTTGCTGATGGTCTTTCTCGGCGCGAGCATGCGCATGTTCGCCAGAACCGAACGCATGCGCGACATCGGCGAGATCATCCTCGGTTTCGGCATCCTCTTTTACGGGATGAAGCTGATGAGCGACACTATGCGCCCCCTGCGCTCTTACCCGGCTTTTATCGATACCCTGAAGGGACTTGAAAATCCGCTGCTCGGGCTGCTGGTCGGGACCCTGATGACCGCGCTGATTCAGAGCAGCAGCGCGTTCACCGGCATCCTGATCGTCCTGGCCCAACAGAACCTCATCACCCTGGAAGCGGGTATCCCGATGATCTTCGGCGCCAACATCGGCACCTGCATCACCGCCGGGCTGGCCAGCATCGGCACCAACCGGGAGGCCAAGCGGGTCGCCCTGGCCCATGTTCTTTTCAAGGTTGCCGGGGTCCTGCTCTTTATTTTCTGGATCCCCGCCTTTGCCGACCTGATCCGCACCCTGGGTGCCCGTTTCAGCGCGGGAACCGCGCGCGACATTGCCAATGCCCATACAGTATTCAACGTGAGCATCGGCTTTTTGTTTCTGCCGGCCACCGGTCTTTTCAACCGTCTCATTTCAGTATTGCTGCCGGAAAGGCCGTCAGATCCAGCCTTCGAACTCACCACCCACCACCTAGACGAAAGCCAGGTTTTCAACCCGCCCATAGCCATCGAACTGGCCCGGGCCGAGATTGCCAGGGTCGCCCGTCTGCTCGGTCGGATGCAGCGGGCAATTATCATTCCGTTTTTTTCGGCTGAAGAACGCCAGGACGAATTCTTTCCCAGCCTTTCACTGCTGGAAGGTATCGAAATGCGTGAACGCAAGATCAATTTTCTCCAGCAGGAGATTAAGACATTCCTGTTAAAGGTGGGCCAGCAGCCGCTGACGCAAAATCAATCCGATGAAATTTACGGAATGATTTCGATCGTCAAGGACATGGAGAGCCTCGGTGATCTCATCCACCGCAACATGGTCCCCCTGATTCCTAAAAAGCACGCCTTGGAAAACGATTTTTCGGATGAGGGGCGGGAAGAGCTGATGATTTACCACGAAAAGGTTTGCAGCCAGCTCTTCCTTTTACAGGAAGCCTTCGCGGAGCGGAATTCGGACAAAGCCAGGGAAATCGTACTGCGGGAACGCAAGTACCTGGACCTCGAATCCCAGTACCGGGTGCGGCACCTTCAGCGCTTGCTGTGCGAACGCTGCGAATCACTGGAAACCCACGAGGTCCACATGGAATTGATGGACCTGATGAAACAGGTGATCGTCTATTCGTCCAATATTGCTAAAACGTTTGTGACTTCTACTTTGTAGGGTTCCAGGGGTCAAGGATTCGAGGGGTCCAGAGGTGCTCCTGAAGCGGGGCTGAAAACAACAGGCCCCTTAAGGGGCTAATTTTGATCAAGGTTTTAAGTACCCTTTAAGACGCGACCCACCTTTGAAAAATCAAAAGGCGGGAAGTCCAGCACCGTCGGGCGCCGAGCATCGCAGGAAAGGGCGCCCATCTTAGCCTTGGGGCGAAGTGCTGTTTGAGCGGAGCGAGTTGCGCTGAGCGCGCCCTTTCCGAGAAGCACAGGGCCGCGCCTTATGGGCGTTTTCTTTTGGTTACTTTTCTTGTACGCACAAGAAAAGTAACAAGATGATGCAAAATAACTCGATGGTACACGTGCCATCACTATAAACTTAAAGAAATGACTTCTCACCTGATCGGTCGAACCTCCCCGGGGCCTCCACCAGAGGTGGTCGGTTTAAATCGAAACTAAGAGCTTATAGCTCTATCCAATCTTCATTTTAAGGTTTTCCTTACAACCTAAACACCTACAGCCTATCAGCCTTAATAGAGAATATCCCCGGAAACCGAGTTGATATCACGGGTACCGGTCATCACCATGGCTTGAATCAACTCGGTCCGAATATCTTCCAGATAGGTTTGCACACCCGCTTGCGCTCCGCCCATCGCGGCCACGGAAATCGGCCGGCCGATCATCACCGCGTCCGCGCCCAGGGCAATCAGCTTCAACACATCTGCGCCGGTCCGCACGCCGCCGTCGGCCAGAATGGGCACGCGCCCATAAACGGCATCCTCTATGGCCGGCAGTACCCGGGCGGCCCCCGGGGTGTGGTCCATGACCCGCCCCCCGTGGTTGGAGACGACAATCGCATCGGCGCCGGCTTCAATGGCCAACCGGGCCTCCCCCGGGGTCATGACCCCCTTGAGGATAAATTTCAGGGACGTGCTCTGGATGATCTTCGCCAGTTCCTCCACCGGCTTGGGGGTCACCGGCCGGCCCATTTTACGCAGGGTCACCAGGCCGGCGGCATCGATGTCCATTCCGACCATGCGGGCTCCGGTCTTCTCCACTTTTTCCAGCTTGTCATAAAGCTCCCGATCCTCCCAGGGCTTAATGAAGGGAATCCCCTGACCGCCGCAATTTTCGATGGCGGCAAAACCGGCTTCGTGAATAACATCGGGCACCCCGTCACCGGTACAGCCCAGGGACCCGCTGTCGAGGCACCCGCCAATGACAGCCTGGATGTAGTCTTCTTCTGAAACCTGGCCACCCATATTGAACGAAACACCCCCGATGGGGGCTGCCAGAACCGGCAGGGCCAGCTCATGGTCAAGCAAATTGACCGTTGTGGACGGATCGGTTACGCCGTGAATCAGGCGCATATTGAATTTCACGTCGGCCAGCGCGGCAATATTGTCTTTGAAGGACGCCGCCGTGCCAAGCCCCCCCATGCCAGGGACTTCACCGGCACACACCCGACCGTCGCAAACCGGGCAAACCCGGCAAAAACCCTTCATTAATTCCCGCGCTTTGTCTCTTATCTCTTTCATCCCATCCTCCCGAAGGTTAAATCTTGAATGTATATATAGAAGCGGTTTACAAACCTTCAATCGGGTTCAAGGTCAAGGCGGGACGAGGCGTTCAACCGGAGGAATATATGTAATATTTCGAGGATTGAACACCTCGGCCCAACGCAGAGATTGGGCCCGAGGGGAGGTTTTAAAACCGCTGCTAGTATTTCCAGCCCAACAACCCCATAGCCACAATGTTGGCTACGATAGCAATGACGTAGAGGCTGCTGACGACAATTATCTTGGTCTTTATCTTCTTCAGCCCGATCACAATGGTGGCCGCAGCAAAAAAATGAAAATACCCGAAGAAAAAAATCAGCCATACACCCTTAAAAGATCGGTGCCACCAGGGATACTCCCACACCAGGTGGCCGCCGATGTTCAACAGACATTCGACGAACACGCAGAAGACGGAATAGCCGACGGCCCAGAACCAGGGGTCTGGAAGGCCGAGAATTTTATCCCCTTTCTTCTCTGAAAGGGTGTTGTAAAAAATGAGGCCGGCAATGGCGAACATGAACATAATCTCAATATTCCACCCTACCATGGTCCGCAGCGCCGTTTCTCCGGGGGCCGTCCAGCAGGCGCTGCGCTGGCTGAGGTGAAAGACCCACCCGTTCCAGGTCTCGTTGATAAAATCCATGCCAAATACGGTAAGCCCGGCAAAAACCGCGTTCCAGTTACCGCTGCTTCTGGCCTTCTTTATTTCCGTTGCATAAATGTAAAGAACAATTGCCAGCAGTGGAATCACGTACCACTGCAGCGTTGAAAGGTCCCTGAGGTTTTCCAGGGCTTTAACTGAGGCGGGTGTGGGCATTTGACGTCTCCCCTGTAGTTATTTTCTTTGAAAACGCACTATCGCAAATCGTTCTTTCAAAGTCAATCCGCCGGGGAGGTATACCAATTGACAGCCGTATGCGGGCAGGGTAGATAAACAGGCACTATGATAGAAGTTGCCGCTGCATTCCTAATCCAAGAGGAAAAAGTCCTGATCGCCCGACGCAAAGCCCCGCCCCCACTGGCCGGAAAGTGGGAATTTCCCGGGGGTAAGGTTGAAGGTGGTGAAACCCACCGGGGCTGCCTGGCCCGGGAAATGGAAGAAGAGTTCAGCATACAAATAAACGTCGGAGATTTTGTGGCCGCCAGTATCCACCGGCGGGCAGACCGCGCCTTCCACATCCAGGCTTACCACGCAACCTGGCTGGCCGGCCAGATCGTTCCCGTGGCCCACGACCGCTGCGCCTGGGCTGGAAAGGCCGACCTGCTGGCGTATGACCTGCTGCCCGCCGATATCGAACTTGCCAGAAGCCTGATTGAAAAAGGGTTGATTTAAAGTCGCCGAAAGAGAGGCTGCCACCATCTATACCTATTTTCATAAATACGTTGCGTTATTTTGTCACTCTGAGCGTAGCGAAGAGTCCCCCGCATGCCAAGGTTATCTTTCATTGTAAGGAATTCTTCGTCGCCTGCCGGGCGTAGCCTTTGGCGAAGACTGGTTACACTCCTCAGAATGACAGGATCGACCAATCGAAACATTTTTTTGGGAATTGCTATAATGCCAACGGGCAAGATGCGATCTTGAAAGGGAAAAAATGACCCGGGCGTGTTCGACACACCCGGGTCTGTGGAGCCTACTTGGGGGATTACACTGCTGCGGGGATTCACCCCGCGCGCAGTTTAGGCACCTTCCGTCTGGGGAGCAGACGAGGTAGCTTGGGTTGTTGTTGCGCCAACAGGCTGCATGCCCGCCATGGCTTCTGATATCCCGGTTCCTCCATAAGTCATAACCTCAAAGTCGGGATACGCGTTGCCACCGTGTTCGGTGATATCCAGACCAGCGAGTTCTTCTTCCGGGCTCACCCGCAGGCCAACCGTTTTGTCAATGAGTTTGAACAGAATGAAAGCCGCCGGAAAGACCCACAGAAAACAGGCGCTGATGCCGAGCAGCTGGACGCCGATGATCTTTGCGGAAGTCCCGCCGATGTTGAAGATACCGGCAGCCAGGGTTCCCCAGGCACCGCATACACCGTGTACGGAAATAGCACCGACCGGATCATCTACTTTGATCTTATCGAAAAACAGTACCGAAAAGACCACCAGGACGCCCGCCACCAAACCAATGATGATTGAACTGTTAGGCGTTACATTGGCGCAGCCGGCGGTAATTCCCACCAGGCCCGCCAGGGCACCGTTTAAACTCATGCCGATTTCTGACTTCCCGAATTTAATCCAGGACGTCGCCAGGGCGGCAATGGCACCGGCAGCAGCAGCCAGGTTCGTGTTTACGAATATCATGGCAATGCTCGTATCGGCCGTGGTGGTGGACCCGGGGTTGAAACCGAACCATCCCAGCCAGAGAATGAAAACGCCCAGGGCAGCCAGCGGCATGTTGTGCCCGAGGATCGGTTTAATTTTTCCGTCTGGCATATATTTACCCAGACGAGGGCCAAGAACGATGGCACCGGCCAGGGCTGCCCAGCCGCCCACGGAGTGAACCACGGTGGAACCGGCAAAATCGATGAATCCAAATCCCTCCAACCAGCCGCTGCCGTTTAACAGACTGCCCCAGGCCCAGCTGCCGAACACCGGGTAGATAAGCGCGCTGATGAAGATACTATAGAGAATGTAGCCCTGAAACCTGGTGCGTTCCGCCATGGCACCGGAAACAATGGTAGCCGCCGTGGCCGCGAACACAACCTGGAACATCCAGAAAGCAAGTACCCAGGGATCACCATCCGGCGTAAAGTCGCTCAGGAAAAATCCCGAAGTCCCGAACCAGCCGGTTTTGCTGGCGCCGAACATAATGCCGAAACCGACGGCCCAGAAGGCGATGCTGCCGATGGAAAAATCCATCAGGTTTTTCATCATGATGTTGACCGCGTTTTTCGCCCGGGTGAAACCAGATTCCACCAGGGCAAACCCGGCCTGCATAAAAAATACCAGGCAGGCGGCTACCAGGGTCCACAGGTAATTGGCGTGATTCTGTACAAGGTCAATGGCTTCTTTGTTTGAAAGGACGGTGGGCTCAGGGTCACCTGCCCAGGCGTATGTACAACTCAGTAGTGTTATCAGTAGTGATAAGATAAGTTTCCGCATTTGTCTTCTCTCCTGTTTGAATCTATTAATTAAAATTTTGGTTCCAATCGTTTTAACACCCTGGGAGTAAGCAGCCGCCCGCCCTGCGGGAACTGCAACAAAAAATTATTGCCCTGAGTTAGAGCAAAGGCTATGCCAAACTTTTTCGCGTTCGGAAAATCAATGCCAACATATTTTTTTAATTGAGTATTTGAACCATACGAGGGGCAGAAAAAGCCCAACGCCCAATTATACTATTTTGTAATTTTCAGGCTTTTCTTAACATTTTTGTTATTTTATGTTGTGCCCCCGGGCTCCCTTCTGCCATCAGTTCCCGTTGACAATCTCGGATAGCGTACCTATTTTTGACAGTCCGAGGAGGACCCGCGTGGCAAGTCCGCAACGACTTTAAAAAGGGTGGAACCACATATGGCGCAACGTAGCCATCCCGGATCGCCAGGTCCGCTCCTCCGCGGCGGATATAGTAGTACTATAAGCTATCTGAGCAGTCGGGGAGTTTTCGGCCCAAATACCCGTCATTCCGGCGAAGGCCGGAATCCAGTCCGTCAAAAGTTGAGGGCCCTGGATGCCGGCCTGCGCCGGCATGACGATAAAAACTCCCCGACCCCTGAGCTATCTCAAAAAAGAATTAATGTAATTTGGATGTATGGATGCGAAATTTATAACCAGAGTTAACCAGAGAAAACACAGGAGAAAACATGGCCGAATCTTTTATGGAAATTACGGATGACAATTTTGAAAAGGAAGTGGTGGAATCCGGCAAACCGGTGATTGTAGATTTCTGGGCGCCCTGGTGCGGCCCCTGCAAAGCAATCGGCCCCCTGCTCGAAGATCTGTCCGGCAGCTATGGCGACCAGATGCTTTTTACCAAATGCAACGTGGATGACAACCCGGTTACCCCTGGAAAATTTGGAATCAAGTCGATACCGACCCTGATTTTTTTCAAAGATGGCAAAGTAATGGAACAGATTACGGGAATGGTGGCACGTCAGAAGGTCGAAGAGTCCATCAAGAACGTACTCGCCGGCGGGGGAGCCTCGCCGTTCGTTTAATTATAAAAAACCGCAAACAGACAGTTATAATAACACCGGGTTCCGTTCCAAAAGGTGTTTGGAACGGAACCCGCAAGTTTAACGCCCCTAGATGGCCGCCTGCCCGGTTTCACCGGTTCGAATCCTTATAGCCTGCGAGACCGGCATGACAAAAATTTTACCGTCTCCGATTTTTCCGGTGCCGGCTTTGTCTTTAATGGCTTCGACAACGCCATTGGTCATGGATTCTTCCACGACAACGTCTATCTTGATTTTAGGAATAAAATCGACTTGGTATTCCGCGCCCCGGTAGATCTCCTTGTGGCCGCGCTGACGTCCGAATCCCCGGCTTTCACTAATGGTCATGCCGGTGACGCCGAGCTCATTGAGGGCAATCTTCACTTCATCCAGTTTAAAAGGTTTTATAATCGCTTCTACTTTATTCATTTACAGCCTCCAGAATTTCAATTTGAGTTTTTCCCAGGGTGCCCAGCTAATCAGCAAGGAGCATGCCACCATCTGTAGATAAGTGTAATTTTCTATAATACTTTGATATAACATGTGTTATTTAAGTCATCCAAATGAGGCCTCCATAAAGCCATTATATACAAATTTGTAATTATTGTGTTTTGTACGTTCATTTTTGTAATATCAATGAGTGGTAAGGGCAATAGTGGGAGTGATGCTCCTCCTGCAGAGCGGGAGGCATCAGGATGCCCCCTGAAAGGGGGCTGACGATCATTTAGTTTTGACTTTTCCCCTTTGTGACGCGCCGAGCATCACAGGAAAGGGCGAGGCAGGCGAAGTGCTGTTTGAGCGGAGCGAGTTGCGCTGAGCCCGCCCTTTCCGAGAAGCGCAGGGCAGCCCGCAGGACCGCGTAACAGGGCTATTTCTTTTGGTTACTTTTCTTTTTCGGAAAAGAAAAGTAACGCAACCTTACATTGTGGCAAGCAGGACCAATATGCTCATGTAGGAATTGCAGCCGCCGATTTCTCCCCCGGGTCGGTAGAACCTCTCCCAGTGTTGGAGGGTTTAGATCAGAACTAAAAGGAGTTCTTCAGCCGACCTGACCATCCTTTCTTTTTTTCAGGTCCAGGGCCGCTTTCAGCCCTTTTTCCCGGATGACCTTCAGTTTCAAGCGGGTTTCAGTCATCTTGAAAAATCGCCGCCCGTATTTTTTGAGCAGCTTTTTATCAATCTCAAAGCCCAGCCCCGGCCGGGTAAAAGGCGGCAGCATGCCGTTATTATCCGGCAGAATCGGCGCGATGATCCCGTCCCGGAACTCCGGTATCCAGGACGGTTCCTCCAGTGGGTACTCCAGCGGCAGGCGGTTCTCCTTATCGGCCAGGACCATGTTCCAGTTCACATAAAACCCGATCCCGTTGGTCCAGGTGTGGGGTGAAAAAAGCCACCCGGTTTCCCGGCAGCGGTCGAGCACCTTTTTTACCTGGGCGATTCCGCCTGCAAAGGTAGCATCCGGCTGGTAGACATCAAAACAGTCCTTTTCAAACATGATCTTGATCTCATCCCAGCCATAGTTCAATTCGGCCCCGGAAATTTTGATTTGCGCCACCTTTTTAAGGGCCGCGTTTCCGTCATAATCCCTTGAGTCCAAGGGCTCTTCCAGCCACTCCAGGCCGTTGGCGTGGCAGGCCGCGGCAAATTCGGTGGCCCTTTTCAAGTCCCAGGCCGGCACCCGGTCCACGATTGAAACCAGCCAGCCCTGGTTGGCATCGACACCCAGCACCAGTTCGTCGCCCACTCTTTTACGAATTTCCTCTATATTGGCAATATCATCTTTGAGCGCAACACTCTTGACCCGCAGTTTGGCGGTTTTGAATCCACGCGCCTGCATGGCCTGGAGCCCTTCGGCCCGCCGAGCGGGGTCGCGCATTTCACCGGTTGAACAGTAGACCGGTACCGGGCGCGCTTCGCCGCCCAGCAATTCATAAACCGGCTTACCCTTTTTCTTGCCCAGGATGTCCCAGCAGGCGGGCTCTATCCAAAAATTGCGCCACCCTAAAAACCCGGCCTGCTTAAGCAGGCCCTGTACCCGATCGATATCCGTGGGGTCGGCCCCCATCAGGTACCCGCCCAGCAAATCACCCAGACCCTGGCGCTCTTTGCCCATGGCCGAACCGGCCGCGTATCCCTCGATACCCTCATCGGTCACCAGCTTTATCAGTGAGGCTGCCCAACGCCGAACGGATGGCGTCAATGTCTTCTCTGAACCTTTCTTTGTATTGCCAGAAGTCGGCTCCGGCCATACAGGGAAAGGCATTTGTACAGACAACCGGCCGGTTTGCAAATGAAAATATGCAGCCGTCGTCGCACAGCAGGGGACAACGGTAAGCCGGGCTTTCCACAGGCTGCACCTGCTTCACGACGGCCTCTTTTTCGGTGTCGGTCATGCCGAAAACGGCTATCAAGAAATCAATTCGGTTGATTGTTTTGGGGAAATGCCAACGGCAGCATTCACCCCGGCATACGGCAATCGCCTGACGGCACCTTTCTGAATAGCCGAGCAATGCGGCCCGATCTTCAACCTGTCGTTTGATGGCCCCCAGCGCCGCGATCAATTGCTCCGCCTCGGCGGCATCTCCCGGCCCCATGTTTTCGCAGACCCGCAGCGCCGTCGCCAGTTCTCCGGACATGGTTCGGCGGATATCCGTCATCAGGTTGCGGCGGTCTGCGGATGTGGGGCTTCTTTTCAGTTTGCCTACTCCAAGTATGGTTAGAAGCCATTTGTTATCATTGCGATATTATCTCGTCAAATCTTTATGGAGATCGAAGCCGGCGCCTTTCCGGTTGCAATTGGAACCCCAGTGCTTATTTTGCCACCAATTAAAATTAAAAAGCAGAGGGATACTTTGAAAGACACTCAAAATCTTCGCAACATCGCCATCATCGCCCACGTTGACCACGGGAAAACAACCCTGGTAGACGCCATGTTCCGCCAGAGCGGTATGTTCCGGGAAAACCAGGTGGTGGATGACCGTATCATGGACAGCATGGACCTGGAAAGAGAACGGGGCATCACCATCGCTGCCAAAAACTGCTCGGTTACCCGGGGAGATACCACCATCAACATTCTGGACACCCCCGGCCATGCTGATTTCGGCGGCGAAGTGGAAAGGGCGCTCTCCATGGTGGACGGCGCCATTCTCCTGGTGGACGCCTCCGAAGGCCCTTTGCCGCAAACCCGTTTCGTCCTGAAAAAGACCCTGGAAGCCGGACTGAAGGTCGTTGTGGTCATTAACAAAATAGACCGCCAGGACGCCCGGCCGGATGAGGTCCTGGATGAAATCTACGACCTTTTTATCGATCTGGACGCCAATGATGAACAGCTCGAGTTTCCACTCCTCTACGCCATTGGCCGGGATGGCATTGCCCAGAAGACCCTCGACACAAAAGGCACCAACCTGGACGTCCTTTTTGAATTGATCCTCAACGAAATCCCGTCGCCAGCTTGCGATTCCGCCAAACCGCTGCAAATGCTGGTGGCCGACCTGGGCTACTCCGATTACCTGGGCAGACTGGCTATCGGTAAAATCTCCAACGGAACCGTCAATTTTAAAGAACGGTTGACCTGTATCGATGAAACCGGTGAACCGGTAGATGTCAAGCTCTCCAAACTCCAGGTTTACGAAGGTCTGTCCCTGGTGGCCGTAGATACCGCCGGGGCCGGCGACATTGCCGTCCTGGCCGGCATCGATGACGTCCATATCGGCGACACCATCTGTTTAAAAGATCAGGCGTTACCCCTGCCACGACTTACCGTGGATGACCCCACGGTGGCCATGCGGTTTTCCATATCGAATTCACCTTTCAGCGGCCGGGAAGGCAAGATCGTGCAGTCCCGGAAAATCCGGGACCGTCTCACCAAAGAGGCCATGGTCAACGTCGCCATCCAGGTGGAAAACACGGAAGAAGGTGACAGTTTCAACGTCAAAGGACGGGGAGAATTTCAAATGGCAATTCTCATCGAAACCATGCGGCGCGAGGGCTTCGAACTGTGCGTTGGCCGCCCCAAGGTTATTTTGAGAAAAGAAAATGGGCGCACCCTGGAACCCATGGAGCAGCTTTTTGTGGACTGTGACGAAAATTTCATGGGGGTTGTCACCGAAAAACTTTCCCTGCGCAAGGGGAAAATGGTGGGCCTGGTCAACAATGGCCGCGGCCGGGTGAACCTGGAATTTTCCATCCCCACCCGCTCTCTGATCGGCTACCGGGATGAATTTCTCACCGACACCCGGGGCACCGGGATCATGAATTCCATCTTCGCCGGCTATGATGATTTCCGGGGTGAATTCCCTTCCCGATACACGGGCTCTTTGGTCTCCGACCGCCAGGGCAAGGCCGTCCCCTACGCCCTGTTCAACCTGGAACCGCGGGGGCAGTTATTTCTCGAACCCGGTGAACCGGTTTACGAGGGCATGATCATCGGCGAACACAACAAAGCCTCAGACCTGAACATCAACCCCTGCAAGGAAAAAAAGCTCTCCAATGTCCGGGCGTCCGGCAAAGACGACGCGGTGGTCTGTTCGCCTATCAAAGCCATGACCCTGGAGCGGGCACTGAGCTTTGTGCGCGATGACGAAGTGGTGGAGGTGACCCCCAAATCCATCCGGTTGCGAAAAGTCGTTCTCTCGGCCCTGAAAAGAAAAACCGACCGGTACGGCGGCAATAAAAAGAAGTAATCCCCAGCGTCTCAATGGCGCCCGCGAACCTCTTTTTTTAATAAAACATCATGCCCGCAATCCTGAGCAGCCGGCCGGAGCCGGTTTTTTCTCCTCCCCCTTGACGGGGGCGTCCGGGTGGGGGTGCTGTTGGGCTGCCTTGATGTGGCTCAAAAGATGTACTTTGAGGGCAGATCACCCTCCCCCAACCCCTCCCGTCAAGGGAGGGGAGCACAATATCGACGTTGAGATTAACCGCACGTCATCAACCAGTCGTAGGTTGGGTTAAGCGTAGCGGACCCAACGCTTGCTCAAACAGCACCGCTGATGTTGGGTTTCATTACATTCAACCCAACCTACGGTTCTGATCCGCCTCCCTCTAATCCCTCCCGCAGGAGAGAGCGGTTTTACGCCTCCGCCTATGAAAAAAAATCACGCCTTCAATCCCTGCACGATATTCCCCAGGGTAGCAATGCCCCTTTCTATCTCTTCGCTCCAGCGAAAACCGCAGCTGATCCGGATAAAATTCTTATACTTCTTAGTGGTAGAGCACATGATCCCTGGCAGGATCGCGATCTTGCGCTTGCGGGCTTCGTGGAACACCTGCATGCCGTCCACCGCCGGATCGAGTTCCAGCCACAGGGTCAGGCCGCCTTTGGGCGCGGTGATCCGGGTACCTTCCGGAAAGTGCCGGGCCACGGCCATGGCCGTGTTGCTGGCCTGGTTTTTCAGGGCTGTCCGCAGCCTCCGCAGATGCCGGTCGTAGCTGCCGCTCTTTAAAAATTCGGCCACCAGGTGCTGGCCCATGGAGGCGGTGGCGATCGAGGTATTGAGCTTCAACCGTTTTACCTGCTCCCGGAAGCGCCCCGGAATTGCCCACCCGATGCGCACCCCCGGTGACAGGGTTTTGGAAAAGGAAGAACAGTAGAGCACCAGACCCTTCTTATCAAACGACTGCATGGCCACGGGACGGCGGCGGTCGAAAAAAAGATCCCCGTGGATATCATCTTCTATAATGGGAAGTTCCCGCGTGTTCAGAAATTTGACCAGCTCCCGTTTACTTTCAACCGGCATCTCAAATCCCAGGGGATTGTGAAAGTTGGGAATCAGGATACAGCCGCTGACCCGGTTGCGATCCACCGCCGCTTTAAAAGACTCAAGATCCACACCGGTTTCGGGATCGGTGGAGAGTTCCAGGGCAAACATACCCTGGTCCTCGATGACCTGGAGAATCCACGGGTAAGTCGGGGACTCCACCACGATGGTTTCCCCCGGCCCTGCAATGGCCTGCAGGCAGAGGCTCACCGCCTCGATACACCCGTTGGTAATGACGATGTCGTCCGGGGAGGCACGCTGGGAAATGGGCAGGGTGCGCTTGGCAATCTGACGGCGCAGTTGCGCACTGCCCATGGGATTTTCGTACAGGGTCAAAAGATCTTTGAAGCGTTTGGCCGGAATTGATTTGACCGAAGCCATCAACTGCTTATAGGGCAGCAGTTCCGGGTCCACCACCGTGCCTCCCAGGCGCAGCATGCCGGGATCACCCATGGATTCTACAATGGAACTGGCCAGGTTGCTGATGGTTACCCGCTTGGGCACCGCCCGGTGCCGCTTGATTTTCGGGGTGGGGAGTATGTGGTGCTGGAGTGGTTTGACATAGTATCCCGATTTCTGGCGGGCTTCCACGATGCCCCGCTTTTCAAGCTCGATAAAGGCCTGGTAGACCGTTGTGATGGACAACCCCGTCTGGACGTGGAGTTTCCGGATGGAAGGTAGTTTTTCTCCCGTCAGGTAAATCCCTGAATTTACTTTATTTTCAATCTCTCCGGCAAGCTTCTGGTATCTGAAATTCACCGAACCGGTGTTCGTGTTGGATGCCATGGCGCCCTTTCATCTGTTATGCATATATATTTAAAATTCTGTATCTGTTATTGTTTAGCAGGTCTGATATGAATTGACAATAGCCCACTTGAAATGAGGAACAGACGATGAACATAGAAAACCTGCTTGCTGACCGGACAAAAGATATGGATGCCAGCGCGATCCGGGAGATCCTGAAAGTTGTCTCCCGACCCGGCATGGTCTCTCTGGCCGGCGGGATCCCCGCCCCGGAGAGTTTCCCCATGGGAATCATCAGCGATTTGACCGCCCGGGTCATTACCCGGTACGGCTCCAGCGCCTTTCAGTATGACCCGACCGAAGGTTTCGGGCCCCTGCGCGCGGCACTCGCCGTTTACCTCCAGGAACAAGATATCCCGGTCTCGGCTGAAGATGTGCTGGTGGCCAGCGGCTCCCAGGGAGTTCTGGATGCCCTGGGCAAAATCCTGATTTCCAAAGGGGACCCCATTGCCGTGGAAGCACCCACCTATCTGGGGGCTTTGCAGGCGTTCGACCCCTATGAACCGGACTACATCCGCATGGATACCGATGAGGACGGCCTGATTCCCGCATCGCTTGAAGAAACGCTGCAGCAGCACCGGGTCAAGTTCATCTACCTGGTGCCCACCTTTCAAAACCCCACAGGGCGGACACTGCCCCTGGAGCGCCGGCAGCACATCGCTGAAATCATTACCCGGCATGACGCCCTTTTAGTGGAAGATGATCCTTACGGCGCCCTGCGTTACCGCGGACAGGCAGTCCCGTCCATAAAAACACTGGCGCCGGATAACGTGGTTTACATCAGTACGTTGTCCAAGGTCTTTGCCCCCGGCCTGCGGATCGGGTTCTGCGCGGCCCCGGATGAAATCGCCCGCTGGCTGGTCATCGTCAAGCAGGGGGTTGATCTGCATACCAGCACCTTTAATCAGGCCCTGGCCGCTGAATACCTCACCGGCAATTACCTGGAAGACCACCTGCCCCGCATCATTGCCCTGTACCGGCCGAAACAAGAGGCCATGCTGAATGCCCTGGATCGTTACTTTCCGGTGGATTTCAGCTGGTCCCGCCCGGAGGGGGGGATGTTCCTGTGGGCCGCAGGGCCCCGGGGACTGGATATGGAAAAGCTCTACTATAAATCAATTGAACAGAACGTGGCGTTCGTCCCGGGAACATACTTTTTCACGGACCCCGCCGAGGGTCACGAAACCATGCGGCTGAATTACACCATGGCGGATGAACGAACCATAGATCGGGCCATCCGGACCCTTGCACAGGTTATCGAGAAGCACAAAGATGAGTGCCAAACGACAAAATAGAAATCTTTAGGTGTTGCGTCTTTGCACGCGACAATACTTTTTGAGGTTGATAGGGATGATAATACAACAAATGCAAAAAGGGGCCGTGGCCAACCTGCCCGTGGCAGCCAGTGTGGTGGCCTACGGCAGCGTCCTGGGTGTCCTGGCCGCGCAGAAAGATGTGACCTGGCTGGAACTGCTCATTATGAACCTGTCGATATTTGCCGGCTCCGCCCAGTTTGTCATGGTGGACATGTGGGCGCCGCACCTGCCGGTCCTGGAGATGATCTTCGCAGTCATGATCATCAATCTGCGCTATCTCCTGATCGGGGCCTCGCTCAACCCGTTGTTCCAGGAAGCCACACTCACCCAGAAGTCCACGATCATGCACCTGGTGGCCGACGAAAACTGGGCGGTTACCATGGCGGCCCGCCGCAAGGGGACAGCCACCATCTGGTTCCTGCTGGGCGGCGGTCTCTGCCTTTTCTTCGTGTGGTCCTTCGGGACCCTTTGCGGCCACCGACTCGGGGCGCTGGTGCGCAATCCCGAAACCCTGGCCCTCGATTTTGCTTTTACAGCGGTTTTTACCGCCCTGGCGGTCAGCCTGTGGCGCGGGAAAGGCGACTTGCTGCCGTGGGCCGGCGCGGCCATCCTCGCAATCCTGTCAGAAAAAATGCTCCCCGGGAAATGGTATATCGTGGTAGGGGGCGTGGGCGGCGCCCTGTTGCAATTGCTGCGGAAGGAGAAACCCCATGAACTTTCCTGAGAGCAATCTCACCGTGATCCTGGCCATTGCCGGGGCCGCCCTGGTAACCTACGCTTTTCGCTTCGGCGGTCTGCTCTTATCTGAAAAATTGCCCAGCACCGGCCGGTTCAAAGAGTTCATGGAAGCGCTCCCCGGAACGATCCTGGTGGCGCTGGTGGCACCGGGTATCCTCGCGGCCGGCTTGTGGGGCTGCCTGGCTGCGCTGGCTACAGCTTTACTGGTCTGGCGGACCGGCAACGTTTTTGTGGCCATGCTCAGCGGCATGATCATTGTGGCGGGGGCAAGGTACTTAGGTATATAGGTTGAAGACTGAAGGCTGAAGTAAAATCGCGAGACCCGCCGGCCTGTTTGTTGAACAGTCGGAAGGTTTCCAATTAATTGCCCGTCATCCCGGCGAAGGCCGGGATCCAGTTCGTTTTAAAGAAACAACTATAGATGCCGACCTGCGCCGGCATGAGGACAAAAACTCACCGCCCCTGAATTATATTAGAAAATACGCCATCAACCCTCTGCACTTTTCTTGCTCTTGATCCTCCGCCCTTACCTTCAGTCTTCAGCCTTCTACCTTCCATCCTGACTTCCCACCCGGGGGAAGAAATTAATAAACCCCAGCGTCAGAAGGGGGATAAAGGCCACCACAAAAAGTACCCTTTCAATGGAGTAGAGGTCCGCAAGTTTTCCCACCACCGGCGACAGGGCGCCGCCCAATCCGTAGGCAAGGCCCATCATCAGGCTGGAAACCATGGAGCGGCCTTTAGGGGCCAGGGCCTGTGCCATGGTAACCCCCAGGGGCATGGTGGCCAGGACGAAACCGCCGGCGAGAACGGCCCCGGCATAAACCCAGTTGCCCGGCAGATAGAGCAACAGAACCAGGGCCGGCGTCATACAAAAATGGGTGACCATAAAAATGGATTTATATCCGATCCGGTCCGACAGGTACCCCGACACAATCCCGCTCACCGTTCCGGCAATGGTGAACAGCGAGAACATCACCCCGGCGGCCACCAGCGAATAACCTTTTTGTACATAAAATACAGGCATAAAGGTCAAAAAGGACTGACCCACCACCGCCCTTAGCACCATCACCAGCCAGATCAGCACAATCGGCTTGAATGCCGGGCCCAGGGTCTCTTTCAGGGTCCCGAAAAAACCCAGGTGCCGCAGTCCCTCGCTTTCCGGGCAGGGAACCGTAAAGTAAACATAGACCAGCACGACCAATCCAAAAAGCATGGCCACTGGTAGAGCTTCCAGTCCCCAGGTGACCACCAGCCAGGTAACCACCAACGGCCCCACGCCGAAAGCCAGAGTCCCCCCGGTATTGAAAATCGACATGGCCAGGCCGGTCCGGCGGCCAGAATAGAGCGGGACCATACCGGCCACCGCAGGATGAAACATGGAGGACCCCACGGATCCGATGCAGATAAACACGAGCAGCGGCCAGAAGGAAGCGGCAATGCCGGAAAGGGGAATGAAGACCACCGTCAAAAAGAGTCCCCCCAGGATAAACAGACGGTTCTGATAACGATCCGCCAGGTACCCCACCGTCGGCTGGACAATGAACGCCAGAAACCGGTTGAGCCCGGCAATAAAACCAACCTGGGCCAGGGACAGGTTAAGCTTCTCCATAAAAACCGGGAACAACGGGGCCGTGAAGGCACTGTAAAAGTCTCCGGTAAAATGAACGAGCGTAAGAGCGAAGATAACTTTTATATTCATCGATACCGGCTTTTTTTCCATGGCTCACTCTGCTAAGATAATTGCGGTTGAAAAAGCCACGCATCATAAGGAACCTGCTGTAAGGCGTCAAGCAGGTTTTAATAGATTTGAAAAAAGGCTCGGAAGATGCCACAAACACTCACCACCGATGTCGATGTCCTGATCGTGGGCGCGGGACCCGCCGGTACAGCCGCGGCCTATGATCTGTGCCGGGCCGGCAAATCGGTGCTCTTGCTGGATCGACACGATTTTCCCCGACACAAAGCCTGTGCCGGCGGCCTGACCGTCAAGACGCTCAAGGCTTTTCGCTATCCGGTGGACCCCGTGATTAGAAACCGTTGCCGCAACCTGGAAATCGGCAAAGGCTTTTCCCGACCGGTCCGTTTTAACGGCCGCCGGGAAATCTGTGCGATGACCCTTCGCTCTGAGCTGGATGCCTTCTGCCTCGAAAAAACCCTGGCCGCCGGCGCCCGGTTCAAGACAACCGCCCGGATCCAGGCTATCCGGGAAAATCGGGATTTTGTCGAGATACAGACCAGGGCCGGCCCGCTCAGGGCCAAGTTCCTGATCGGGGCCGACGGCGCACACAGCCGTATTCGCAAACTTTCCGGCGATTTTGCACACTATTACCAGGGTTTTGCCATTGAGGGAACTTTTCCCATAAACGCGGGAAATCCACCCTGCATGGCTTTCGATTTCAATGTCATCGGATCTGGGTACGGCTGGCTTTTTCCAAAAGGCGACCATGTCAACATCGGTCTTTTTACCGGCAGCCCGGCCATCACCTTAAAAAAGCAGGATCTTGTGACCTATGCCCGGCGGAAACTCGGGAGCGGGGATATTGAAAACCTGTCCGGACACCCCATGGGCATGGGGGGGTGGCTCTACCGGCCCCGCTGCCGGCGCATCCTCCTGGCCGGTGACGCGGCCGGGCTGGTAGATCCGCTGCTGGGCGAAGGCCTTTTTAACGCCGTTCGCAGCGGGCAGCTGGCTGCCCGAGCTGTTGTTTTGTCAGAATCACCCAATAAAACTGCGGGTTATATCTACGACAGCCTTCTGAAAAATATCCGCCGGGATCTGCAGCTCTGTCGGTTTACATCTATGTGGTTCTATCGGATGCCCGTCTTCGGGCATTGGGCCCTGACATCCAGACCTGTAAAAAACGCCCTGATGAAAGGGTTTGCCCTGGGTTGGCCACTGGGAAAAATAGGGGTGGGTTTTTACCGCCTGCCGTTTTTGACATATTGAAAAAAATACCCATATTTATTAGTATGTGGGCATTGGAATGACCACCTAGCGTTGCGTACGCCCTGATAAGCCGATCACCACTCTGTGCGATCCCTGCCGCTGTAAAGAATCTGAACTCACTTTTCTCTTTTAATTTTTGGATCATCTCTAATTGAACAGGTGTTCCCCAGAGGGGCCAAGGGGTCTCGGATTCAAGGGTTCGAGTGAAATGCTTAATAATTCAAGGATCGGGGAGTTTTCCTGCTAAATGCCCGTCATCCCGGCGAAGGTCGGGATCCAGTTCGTATTAAGGGAAAAGCTCTGGATGCCGGATACGTCATCCCGGACGTGATCCGGGACCGGCATGACGATAAAAACTCCCCGACTGCTCAAATAATTACAAATCGTTGAAGGCCTGACAAAATTCATACGGGCTTTGTTTAGAGATAATTGGGCTTTGGATTTATTTGAAAAAGGTGAATTGGGTACCCTAAACATAGACATAGTGGAAATAGATAGAATATTAAAAGCTTTTAGAGAACAAACCCTTGAATCCTTGGCCCCTCATCTCCAACTAAATTGGAGAAGAACCTAAATTTTAAATGAGGTGCTTAAAATGAACCAACCAAACATCTTTGGATTCAGGGAGGATTGTGGGGGGCGCCGGCGAGTTAAGGACCGGCGGGTGCTGGTTTCCCTCCCGCCGGAGCTTGAACGCAGGACCAACTGGAAAAGAAGAAGCGGGTTTGACCGGCGCAGGCGGTCACCAGTAACCCATACGGTTTTTGAAAGGCGCGATGGGCCTGAGGGTCAATCGGCCCTATAGCAGGCGCCCAGCTATAATATCCACACTCTGCCCAACAGGAATCATCACCGCAAACCCTCAGCGCCACAGTATTCGATCATCCTTGCCGCAGGCTTAATAATCACAAATGGATGGGTTCACACTAAAAGGAACACCCTGTAGAGGTGTTCATTCAGGCACACCCTAAGCGGTTTTGTCACGCATGTCTTTCAGAATCTCAATACTGGTTTTATAGCCCTTTTTCATCCGGCACATCTCAATGGCCATCCCGCATATCATTGCAACCGCCTGGAATAGGGTAATGTCACTCGGCGAAAACTCCCAGGGACTGGCTGTGTAAACCCTTAGCGCCCCGATGAGTTTGCTCCGGCTGACGATCGGCACACCCAGCAATGAAGCAATGCCCTCCTTACGGGCCTCCTCGGGATACTCGATCCGGGGATCGTCCATTACATCGAAAATGGCTATGGGCACGGCATCATTGGCCTCCTGGATAGACTGCATGAAATGAATCGGCCCCTTGTTGAGATATTCCGTACTTAAACCGAAGGAGGCCACCAAGCCCAGTTCGCGGGTGGCCCGATCCACCAGAAACACCGAACAGCCTTTGGCATTGAAGGCGGTTTTGACACTTTCCGCCGTAATCAGGGCGACGTCTTCCGGTTCCTTGCACTGGGAGATGGCGGTTGTCAGTCGGGTAATCGTGTCATAATGCATAGTGTGGGGTTCCATAGGGGCCTCCTTTCTTCTGGGGTTACGGTGAAGAGACATGAAGCTATCTCAAAAAAGTCTTTTGGCCCAATCGCGGCGTTGGGCGCTAAATTCAAATCCTCGAAATACTGGAGTATTTACCACGCAAGGCATTGGCTTCGCTGGCACCTCCGGTTCGAATGTAGCGCCCGCCTTGACTTGTCGCAGATCCCGCGCACTTTTTGCGGGGAACCAAAATCCGTTTTTTGAGATAGCTTCATAACGGTCTCTAGTAAAAATCCCGCTGATCAGAAAAGAGCTTGATAATGAAATGTCAAGGAGTAGAGGAAGAGGCTTGGTAATACAGCAACCACGATTGATAGAGGTTCAAATCGCAAAGAGTAAGATGGCCTGAAACGATAGAATAATTATAGGCCACCCGGTTAGATCCGTCAAAACCTTTTAAATTGCAGCGGGGCGTACCGATGCCCCGGATAGGTTCGATTTGCTTCGAATCCGAACAGTTACGGTTTGCGGCGGCAAGCGAACGATTTGCAGAAAGTGTGCGCCGACGGGGATAGGTCCGGGGCGCTTTAAAGCTGCCCGGCCACCTTGAAGCGCGCGTTGCCGACCCTGATGAAAAGGTCGCCGTTTTCATCTTCCATCTGTTTTGAAATCTCCAACAGGCTGGATTGGTTAAACCTGGCAACCCCCTGGGGGGTCCGGGTGTACAGGTGGTCGGCCTTTATGGACAACGTGTCCGGCGCCAGCGTTATCTGCAGGCCGGTATTCAGCCGCAGTGTGATATCTTCCGCGCCAATGTCCACCCTGAAAACGAACAGGGCCGTATCTTCATAACGAAAGTAGACCTTCTCATAAACCGAGTCTCTTTCCTGCCCTACGTAATAGCCATCTGCGTCATGCTGGATGCAGGCGTGAAAATAGGCGCTGACCTTGGGATGCTCGAAGGGGCCGTGCTCGTTGTGCCACCGGCCTTCGGTGTCCAGCCAGAAAACAGCGTCTTCCTTGGGGATGGTGATGGTTTCCAGTTGCTCTTTCATAAACTCGGTTTCCCCTGTATCATGTTTTGGATTATCCCTATACCAATCCGCCGGGTTTTGCAAATTGCCTTGACAACCTGATTCAGGCAACCTATTGAAATTGATTCATACTGAACTCATTACCATACAGTCGGAGGTAGCCTGAAAATGCTGAAAGTCGGAATTGTAGGGTGGCGGGGAATGGTCGGCTCGGTCCTGATGGAGCGGATGCTGGCGGAAAATGACTTTAACGGGTTTGAACCGCTTTTTTTCACCACATCACAGGTCGGTCAAAAGGGTCCTGAGATCGGCCTGGAGCTCCCGCTACTGGAAGATGCCTTTAACATAAAGACACTGTCCACCATGGACATCGTCGTCTCCTGCCAGGGCGGCGGTTATACCGAAAAAGCCTATACCGAACTGCGCGGAAAAGGTTGGCAGGGCTACTGGATCGATGCCGCCTCTACTCTCCGGATGGCAAATGACAGCGTGATTGTCCTGGATCCGGTCAACCGGAAGGTGATTGACCAGGCCCTGGCAGACGGTGTCAAAGACTATATCGGAGGCAACTGCACGGTTTCACTGATGCTCATGGCCCTGGCCGGGCTTTTTGAAAATGATGTCATCGAATGGATCACCTCCATGACCTACCAGGCCTCTTCCGGTGCCGGCGCCAATAACATGCGCGAGCTCATCGCCCAGATGCGGGCCCTGGGAACCGCGGGTGCCGAGCAGCTGGACAACCCGGCGTCTGCCATCCTCGAGCTGGATCGCAACATCACCAGCACATTGAACAGCGACGGGTTCCCGATTGATTATTTCGGAGCCCCCCTGGCCGGCAGCCTGATCCCCTGGATCGACAAACCCATGGAAAACGGCCAGACCAAAGAGGAATGGAAAGGCCTGGTGGAAACCAATAAAATCCTGGGACGGGAAAACAACCCCGTTGCCGTGGACGGTCAATGTGTGCGTATCGGCACCATGCGCTGCCACAGCCAGGCCTTCACGATTAAACTGAAACAGGACATTCCTTTGGATGAACTGGAAGAAATGCTGCGCGTTCAGAATGAGTGGGTTATAATTGTTCCCAACGATAAGGAAAACACCCTGAAAGCGCTGTCGCCGGCCGCTGTTTCCGGAAACCTGACCGTGCCGGTGGGCCGTATCCGCAAGCTCAACCTGGGCCCGGATTACCTGACCGCGTTTACCGTGGGCGATCAGCTTCTGTGGGGAGCGGCGGAACCCCTGCGGCGGATGCTCCGGATTCTTCTGGAGCACTTGGGTTAAAACTGATCAATAAAAGTAAAATCTCAAAACCCCGCCGTCATCAGCGGGGTTTTTATTTTAGAGCGCGGCCATGATTTCGTTCCAACAAATTTTTGGTCATTCTGAGGAGCGTAGCGACGAAGAATCCCCAACAATCAAAGGCAACCTCTGCACGTAGGGGACTCTTCGCTCCGCTCAGAGTGACAGTGTGGCGGGCAATTCTTGGCAAACGGTATAAGAAGGAAACTGACTATGGACATTAACGTTATCAACTTTCAGGAAAAGTTCTCAAAATTCCATAAACGGCTCGACTACAAAATCATTGCCGCTATGAATGACTACCATTTTAAACTCGTACGCTCTTACGGTGATTTTGTCTGGCACAGCCATCCTGAAACTGACGAAGTCTTTGTGGTCATTGAGGGAGATTATCGCATCGACCTGCGCGATAAAAGCCTGCATTTGAAAGCTGGCGAAATGGTTGTTCTTCCAAAGGGTGTTGAACACAAGCCCTGTGCGGAAGAGGAGTGTAAGATCCTGCTCATCGAACCGGCGGGAACCCTGAATAACGGAGATGCCGGCGGGGAATTAACCCAGACGGAACTGGACTGGATTTAAAAAGGGAGGCCCACATGACAACAGGTCTTTTACTGGTTGATATTCAGAACGACTATTTTCCCGGGGGAAAAATGGAGCTGGCCCAACCGGAACAGGTCGGCCTGAACGCGGGTAAGCTCCTGTCCGCCTTCAGGGAAAAAGCGCAGCCCCTGTTTCACGTCCGCCACCTGGCCGTCCAACCGGGTGCCACTTTCTTTTTGCCCGAGACCGACGGATCCCGCATACACACCTGTGCGCAGCCGCTGCCGGGTGAGATTGCCGTGGAAAAAAATTTCCCCAACAGTTTCCGTGAAACGGGCCTGGAGGGAATCATCAGAGCAGACCAGGTTTCAGACCTGGTCATCTGCGGCGCCATGAGCCACATGTGCATCGATGCGACGACCCGGGCCGCCGCCGACCTGGGGTTTACCTGCACGGTCGTCCACGATGCCTGCACCACTAAAAATCTGGAGTTTGCAGGCCGGACAATCCCGGCGCCGGATGTGCATGGCGCCTTTATGGCCGCGTTGGGGGCAGCGTATGCACAAGTGATGTCTACAGCGGACTTTTTGGCAGGATTTGCTCAGGTGGATTAGAAGCTATCTTGGATGTATGTAGACAATTAAATACGAAATTCGAATGTCGAAAATCTAAACAAATTCAAAATTCAAATGCTCAAATGACAAAAAACAGGCCTACCGAATGTAATATCAGGTTTTGTTTGTTTCTTTCGGTCATTGTGATTTGACTTTTTGTTTCGAATTTGCGGCGTTCGCCTTGAGAACATTCCGATATTCGGGCTTCGTTTTTTCGGCACTTAAAAACACCGCATCGGGAATTTGCAAGACAAAAAGAACCTGTCATGTGCCAACCGCTATTTACCTTTCGAGCCGATGATAATCCCCAACCCCAGGGCATTGATAATCGCCAGTTCAACCAGCAGGGTTTTATAGTCGAGGTATTCATAGACCTTGATGCTCTTGCCGAACATGGCAATGATATCGCCGAATATAAACCCCCATTTGACGCCGTCCAAAATCGTATACGGTGGATAGGCGATCGCCGCCAGGCTGCCCAGAATACAGACCAGGATTCCGATTGTTTTCAACTAGACCCCCCTTGATAATTCATTCGCTGGCAGATATGAGTATACGAAATTACTTAAACCGTCAACAAAACGGGCTCTAACCATGCAGGACGGCCCCATTAAAGCCACAGTCAAACTGGCCGCCCGGTTAAGATACCTGGCGGACCTGAAAATGACCCGCTGGATAAAATCGTTTTCGGGTGAACCCTTTTTCCGGATAGAGGGGGCCTGCAACCGCTGCGGTCAGTGCTGTCAGACACCGGTGATACCCGTGCACCCCATCCTGTTTTACCTGCCGATCTTCAAGCGGATGGTCATCGGCTGGCACCGGCTTGTCAACGGATTTGACTTGATCAGGGAGGAGCGGCGGGCGGGTCTGCTGGTTTTCGAATGCTCCCACTGGAACCGTGTTTCCCGCCGGTGCGATTCATACAACAGCCGCCCCGGCATGTGCCGGGACTACCCCGGCAATCTCGTTTACGCTGCGGATCCGGAACTTTTTGACACCTGCGGCTACCGAATCGTTCTGAAAAACGCCGCCCGGATGGCCCGCGCACTTGAGGAGGCGGGATTAGCACCCGAAACGCTTCAAGAGTTGAAAGCCAATCTGCACATCATTCAGGGAACTGATGAGAACACCCGCCAGTCGAAGAGGTAGCCGGCCTGCTCGTTCTAGACTGTCCAGCAGAAAATCACGGTCCCCAGAATCAATGCGACGATACCGTAGATGCGGTACGCCTGCTCGGTGAGATCGCCGTAAAACCATTTCAGGGCCTTCTCGTAGAGCCCGCCCGGGTTAACGAAAAATAACGCGCCTTTTACGATCGCAATGATACCAACCAGAATGATGATCGCGGGATGGCTGGAAGCGTTGAAAGACAGGAGAAACAGAACGCCCGCAATGATAGCAATGGTCGCCCAGATCCGCCGCTCACCCCGTTCGGTGATCAGGCGCATATTTTCCTTGGACTCCATGGGCGCCAGAATGAAACAACAGCCCCAGGCAATGTAGACAATGCTTATGAAATAAAGAAACCAGGCCATCAGAACCTCCCCTGCTAGTGGTTGGATGCAAGTATGATTTTAACGTATCGCCACATTCAGCCGTGAATGGCAAATTTACTTCTTTTCCAACTTGGCTGTCAATATCTTAACAATCTGTATCCTTTACGCAGCGCCGGTTTTGCTTCACACGGCTGCGATGGCGCTTGGCTTCCAGTCGCCGCTGCTTTGACCGCCTGGAAGGTTTCGTTTTTACACGTTTTTTGGGCTTGACAGTCGCCTGCCGGATCATATGGACCAGGCGTTCAACCGCATCCTGCCGGTTTTTTTCCTGGCTCTTAAACCGCGAGGCCTGGATAATCAGGATGCCGTCGGTCGACAATTTTTTCCCGGCCAGTATCCGCAAACGATCTTTAACATCCGGCGGCAATGAAGCGCTGCCATAGACATCAAACCGGAGCTGAACAGCAGTGGAAACCTTGTTCACATTCTGTCCCCCCGGACCCGACGACCGCACAAAATCGTATTTGATCTCATGCTCCCCAATGGCAATATCCGGTGTCACCCTAAGCATTTGTCCACCCTTCAGGCCGGGCCTGTCAGGATTTCGCCAGATTCATAAATCCTTTGGCCCGGTCGGTCGTTAATAGCCGCCTTTAAAATTGCTTCTGCGAGACGGTCAACTGGGGTTGGCTTCCACTGGGCCGGAATCACAATTGAAAAAGCCCCGGCCAGAAAATTCCCGATTTCCTCTCCGGCACGAAACTCTTGTCGGTTACCTTGCAGCAGCGACGGTCTGAAAATGTTCAGGGTCTCAAACCCCAAACCGCTGATGGCGTCCTCAAGTTCACCTTTCACCCGATTATAGAAGACGCGCGAATCCGCAGCCGCACCCTTGGCAGAGACCAGCAGGAGATGTCCGGCACCGGTTTCAAGAGCCGCCTTTGAGAGGTCAAATGCGTAGTGAAAGTCCACCCGACGAAACATTTCCCGGCTCCCGGCCTTTTTTATGGTGGTTCCCAGGGCGCAGATCACGATATCCACGGTCATCTTGTCATGATAGCTTTCCGGATCATCAAAATCAATCACATGGTTAACATGTTTTGGATCAACCGGGTTTGTCGCCAGGGGCCTGCGGGTCAGGGTGCTCACCTGTGAAAAGTGGTCATTCGCCAAAAACAGGTTCAGGCATTGACTGCCGACCAGCCCGGTTGCTCCCAGGAGCAGGACAGATCTCTTTTTCACTGGTTCAGGCATGGCTATCACGTCCCTTTCGCAATGAGACTGTGTCATAATGCCCCCTTTGGCCCCATCTCAGCGTCAGATGAAAATTTCAATCCTCAAAATACTCAATGTATTCCTCCGGTTGAAATTTTCATCTTCCGCACCTGAAGCCAAATTGAACATTGTGACACAGTCTCAAAGTGCCCGGTCAGGGTTTTTCTGCCATCAGTCGTTCAACCACATCCGCAACCCCGGCAAACGGGCCTTCATAGTCAGGTGCCGGGATTTCCCGGTGGCTCTTTTTCCGCTGTTCATCCGTGAGGGTCAACGAGGCGTAATCAATCACCTCGGCATCCGTTGTCCGGTAAGTCTTCAACCCTGCCAGGGTTGCGGACATATCATTGGCCGGATCATTGCCCACCATCAGGCAGTCGGCGGGGACAGCCCCGATCAATTCACAGGTCTGGTGATAATACGCTGCCATCGGTTTCACATAGCGCATATTCTCGATGTGCGTAAACAGATCGAACCAGGCAGGGTCCAGGCGGCCCCAGCGCACTCTCTTTTCCTGGGCGATGACCGGAAATATCGGGTTGGAGGCGATGACCAGCTTCAGTCCGGTTGCTCGCAGGCGGTCCATTACCTGATGCAGTCCATCCGGCAGGTCAACCGTCACCTCTATGTCGCCATATGCTTCCCGGTAAAAAGCCATAAACCGGTCCCACAATGATTTGGACACTGTTTCACGGCCCCGGGCGAACTCTTCCAGGAAACATTGCCGGTTGGTTTTCTCACCCTTGTTGAACCGCAGGGCCATGGTGCCGTTGATCACCCGCTCTTTGAGTTCGTCAGGTGCAAATTCATCACCAAAAAAGCTGTTGAGCTTCTTAAAGTACGCCTCGTAATATTTCAGTTCGTCAAAGAGGATCAGGGTGTTATCCAGGTCCAGTAAAACCGCCTTGAGCATTTGGATCTCCACTTCTCTTGGAATGGGCTGGGCATACACCCAAATTTATAAGGTTCTTCTCCCAATTAGTTGGGAGATGATCCTTTATTAAAACGCCGGGTGTCAACCGGGTGTTGCCCCGTGTGCCAGAGCACCCTATATTGTTTGTCGTCAAACTGCAATCTTCTTGAATACCGCTAATTTGCTTTACAAATAACATTACCGTAAAGATAATACGGAAATCACGTTACGATTTTCCTGAAATTGAAAATAAAGATGCAACAATCCCGTCTGTATTAGGAGGGCACAACATGAGTCAACAGCCGGATAAAGTGATCTGCTCAATGGTACGCGTCAGCAAGCATTACAACAAAAGGCCTGTTCTGGAAGACATCTCCCTCTCCTATTTTTACGGCGCGAAAATTGGCGTCCTGGGCCTCAACGGTGCCGGGAAGAGTTCCCTGCTCCGGATCCTGGCCGGGGTTGACCAAGAGTTCAACGGTGAACTGATTCTTTCCAAAGGGTATACGGTGGGTTTCCTCGAACAGGAACCTGTTCTGGACGACGACAAGACGGTTCGCGAAATAGTGGCGGAAGGTGTCCGGGAAACCGTGGACCTGCTGGATGAATTCAACGAAATTAATGAAAAGTTCGCCGAACCCATGTCCGACGATGAGATGAATGACCTGATTGAACGCCAGGGCCAGGTGCAGGAAAAACTGGATGCCGCCGACGCCTGGGACCTGGACTCCCGGCTGGAAATGGCCATGGATGCTTTGCGATGCCCGACCGGGGACACTCCGGTGAAGGTGCTCTCCGGGGGCGAGCGCCGCCGGGTGGCCCTTTGCCGGCTCCTGCTGCGAAAACCCGACATCCTCCTGCTGGATGAGCCCACCAACCATCTGGATGCGGAAACCGTCGCCTGGCTGGAACACCACCTGCAGCAGTACCCGGGCACAATCATCGCCGTTACCCACGATCGTTATTTTCTCGACAATGTGGCCGGCTGGATCCTGGAACTTGACCGGGGCCGGGGCATTCCCTGGAAGGGCAACTATTCTTCCTGGCTCGAACAGAAACAGGAACGTCTGCGGCAGGAAGAAAAGAGTGAAAGCCAACGCCAGAAAACCCTGCAGCGGGAACTGGAATGGATCCGGATGTCACCCAAAGCCCGGCAGACCAAATCCAGAGCCCGGATCAGTTCCTATGAGAAACTGTTGTCCCAGGGAGGTTCCGGGGGTCCCCGGGACCTTGAAATCTACATTCCTCCGGGACCCCGGCTGGGAAAATTGGTTGTTGAGGCGGATAAGGTTTCCAAGGCTTTCGGTGACCGGCTGCTGGTTGAAGCGATGAGTTTTCTGTTGCCGCCGGGCGGCATCGTGGGTGTCATCGGCCCGAACGGGGCCGGGAAGACAACGCTCTTCAATATGATCACCGGAGGGGAATCCCCGGATGCGGGAACCCTGCGCACCGGTGAAACCGTCCAATTGGCCTATGTGGACCAAAGCCGTGACAAGCTTGAACCGGATAAGACTATCTGGGAAACCATCTCCGGCGGACAGGATTCTATTGATGTCGGGGATCGGTCGGTTAATTCGAGGGCCTATGTGGCCCGTTTCAATTTTACCGGGTCCGACCAGCAGAAAAAGGTGGGACGGCTCTCGGGCGGCGAGCGCAACCGGGTGCACATTGCCATGATGCTCAAACAGGGGGCCAATGTCCTCCTGCTGGACGAGCCCACCAACGACCTGGATGTCAACACCATGCGCGCCCTGGAAGAGGCTCTGGAAAATTTCGGCGGCTGCGCGGTCGTAATCAGCCATGACCGCTGGTTTTTAGACCGGATTGCCACCCATATCCTGGCCTTTGAAGGCGACAGCCAGGTGACCTGGTTTGAAGGCAACTATTCCGATTACGAGACAGATCGAAAAAAGCGTTTGGGGAAAGACGCCGAAATTCCACGCCGGATCCGGTACCGGCAACTCACCCGTGACTGATGGGAAGCGTATTTTGAAGACCATAGACAAATTATTGAAGAACTACCGCGATGATGATTTTGTCCTTCAGCAGAAGGCTCGGGTTCTGGCCGTGGCCTTCCTGGCCGTTCTTTGTCTTTTGCCGGTTGTGCTGATTTATAGCTATTACCTGCAGGTCAGTGTCGAAAGAGTTAATCTCTACATTCTCATACCAATAGTGGTCGGGATCTTTCTTTTCGCCGCCGCACTCTGGCTCCTTACAAAAGGACTCTACGAAACCGCGGCCCACCTTGCCATTGTGATTGCGCTGGTGCTGGCCTGGACAATTCTTTTCGCGGATCGATTCGGCGCAGTGGCCCGCCTGGATACCATCGTATACATCATGGGCATCATGACCTTGACCGCCCTGGTTATCTACAGGCAAAAAGGCACGATTTTATTCTATTTCGTCATCAACGAAAGCCTGCTGTTCATTTTTCTTTTTATTGTTAGAAACGAATTGGGGCTTTCAGACTTTGAGGTGCTTGACTATTTTGTCGACAATACCATTGTCTTCATTTTCATCAGCGTCATCGCTTATAACGTCATCGCCGTCAACACGCGCGCTCTGGACAGGGCCGAAGAGGATATCGAGAAACTGGCACAGGCTGAAAAAGAACTGCAGGATAGAAACACGGACCTGGCAGCCGCCAACTTGCGCTTTGCCACGGTCATGGACAGCCTGGGCTCCGCTGTCTATGTAGCCGATCTGCAGACCTATGAAATCCTCTATACAAACCAGAAGATAAAAGACCAATTCGGGGATGTCACCGGTCAAATCTGCTGGAAGACTTTTCACCCAAGATTCGACGGCCCCTGTAACTTTTGTACCAACCACCTGTTGACCGACACGCAGGGCAAACCGACCGGGGTGCATATCCATGAGTTCCACAACCCGGATGATGGCCAGTGGTATGAATCCCGGGAACAGGCGATCCAGTGGGTTGACGGAAGGCTGGCACGGATGGAAATCGCTACCGATATCACTGAACAGCGCAAATCCCGGGAACTGATGATGGAAACTGAAAAAATGGCAACGGTGGGCGGTCTGGCGGCCGGGATGGGTCACGAGATCAATAATCCTTTAGGCATCATCGTCCAATGTGTCCAGAACACAAAACGGCGCCTGTCCGGCGACATCCCCGGTAACCTGGCAACGGCCCAAAAGTTGGGGCTGGAGCTGGACGCTATCAACCGCTATCTGCACGAACGAAAAATACTGGAATATGTCGACGGGATCAGCGAGGCCGGCAGCCGGGCTGCAAAAATCGTGGCCGACATGCTGCAATTCAGCCGGAAACACGATGACGACAAAACCCCTTCTGATTTAAACCTGCTCATCGATGAGGCCCTGGAAATGGTCTCCAAAGACTATAACCTAAAAAAACACTATGATTTCAAGCATATCAAAGTTGTAAAAGTCTGCGCCCCGGACCTTCCAAACGTGCTTTGCCACCCCAACGAAATCCAGCAGGTCCTGCTGAATCTTCTCATGAATGCGGCCTATGCCCTGCGCGACATCCAGAGGGAACACTTTTTACCTCAAATTGACCTGCGAACATGGGTGGAAGAGAAGTGGGCCGCAATAGAGCTTGCGGATAACGGCACCGGTATCGAGACGGAAACCCTCAAGCATATCTTCGAGCCCTTTTTCACGACCAAGGGCCCCCGAACCGGCACCGGCCTCGGCCTGTCGGTCTCCTATTTCATCATCAAAAGCAACCACAACGGAGAAATTAACGCAGAATCCGAACTAGGGCAGGGCTCCACGTTTACCATCCGTCTACCGTTGCAATAGATTCCGGATCAAACCCGGGATGCCCTGCAAGGCCGCGCCCGGCTTTTGGCAATGATGCCCGGTCTTTTCATCGGCAAGCGTACCACCTGCTCAACTAGATACTGACCACCTTATCCGCCAACTGCATGGCCGTCACGATATCCAGCATGTTGGTGGTCTGCCCGACCTTCTTGGCCTCCAGCAGGTCGAAATGGGTCAGGCAGGTACCACAGACCAGGATGGTAAGGCCATCCTTTTCATAGGCCTGCAGGTCCTCCAGTACCGGAGCGCCGTCGATTGTCAACTTGACGCCGTTGTTAACGAATACCAACCGCCAGAGTTCATCCCCCAGCTCCTTGAGGGTCTTGATGAAACTGATAGCCAGCTTTTTTCCCAGATCGTCGTCGCCAGCCCCCATACGGTCGTTGGTCATCATGACCATGATTCTCTGCGGCCTCTCGGTCTCGGCCGGTCGGGGTAAAGGTTTCGTGGCCGAATCGGCCGCCGGCCCGTCACCTTCGCGATGAGCGCTCACTTTGAAATCGTTCCCTTCCGGGGCCGCGTTGACGGAAAAATTCTGTGATGCCAGGAAACGCGTGACGTTTTCCCGTGCGGCCGCGTTGTCCACCAGGACCTCTACCTCCGCCAGGTTTTCCTTTTCAACAGCGTCCTTGGTCATCAGCACCGGCGCCGGACAGGACAGGCCGCGCGCATCCAATCTTTTGGGCATCTGCAACTCCTTTTTCAGGTAACTTGGATCAGCTCAGCTTCATCATCCGACACCCGGCCGATGACGGCGGTGTCTTCCACACCGGCATCCACCAGGCGATCGTGTATTTCCCGGGCCTCTTTTGCATTGCAGCCAAACAGCAGGCCGCCGGACGTCTGGGGGTCGAACAGCACATCCCGAACCACCGGGCTCACTTCCGGTGCCAGCCGCACCATGGATTCCCGGTAAGTACGGTTGCGATGGGCGCCGCCCGGCACGAACCCCATGGCTGCAAATTCCAGCGCCTCGGGCAACATGGGAACGGCCCGACTATCGATGGTCACGCCGACACCCGTACCCAGCACCATCTCCGCCAAGTGCCCCAAAAGTCCGAAACCGGTAACATCGGTACAGGCTGTCACCGGGAATTCCTGCAAGACTTCCGCGGCACTTTTATTCAGGGCTGCCATAAGGTCTGTTACCCGGGCAATGGTTTCCACTGCGGCCAGCTTGCCTTTGGCGGCCGTATTGATAATGCCGGTGCCCAGTGGTTTGGTAAGCAAAAGGTGGTCTCCGGGCTGCAGACCCTGATTGGTCAATATCTGTTGGGGATGCACAAATCCCGTGACCGACAACCCGTACTTGAATTCATTATCTTCGATGCTGTGGCCGCCGATGAGGACCGTCTGCGCTTCTTTAATCTTCTCGATCCCGCCGGCCAGCACCTCCCGCAGGATCTCCTTGCCCAGTTTCTCCATGGGATAGGCCACGAGGTTCAGGGCGGTCTTCGGGGTGCCGCCCATGGCATACACGTCGGACAGGGCGTTGGCGGCCGCGATGCGGCCGAAATCGAACGGGTCGTCCACGATGGGTGTAAAAAAGTCGACGGTCTGGATCAGGGCCAGGTCATCGGAGATTTTGTAGACGCCCGCATCGTCGGCCGTTCCCAACCCCACCAGCACGCTGGAGTCTTCGGGAAAGTCCAGTCCGCAAAGTGCCTGGTCCAGGTCCCCTGGAGAGAGCTTGGACGCTCACCCGGCCCCGGCCACGGTTTCAGTCAGTCTTATTTTCCCGGCATCCGCCATTTGAATCCCCCTTCCGGTATCCGTTTATTGCCTTAGACAATGCCTGCGGAATTTTGTCAATCAGTTCTGCAACCTGGGTGGCCGGGCTCGGATTCACATACTGCCCGGTCAACCGGTTGGTCAACGCGGCCACAAGGGCGGCGTTCGTCCGGCTGTAACCGGCCGCACATAAAGCTGCCAGCAAACCGGTGAGGGTATCGCCGGTACCGCCGATGGCCTCCATGGCGCTGTGAGCCGGGCTGGCCACGCTTGCGATCACCTGCTTTTCATTGGCCAGATAATCCACCGCGCCCTTCACCAGAAGATAGGCGGCCCCATTTTTGTGTGTATACGCCCGCCGGATCAGGTCGGGGACATCCTGGTTCTGGTGCAAAATAAATCCTCGTGTATAGAAGGGATGCGGGGCCAGTTCGTCCGCCAGAAAAGCCAGTTCGCCCCGATCCGGGGTGAACAGGTCATACTGTCCGGCCTGGCCGCTCATTTTCGCGGCATACATGAACCCGGCATCGGCGATCAAAACCGGACGTTGCGGAATGGCGTCCACCGCAAACAGCACCCGGTTATGCCAGTCCACGTCCGGCTGGAGGTAGTGAAAGGCCAGCACACCCAGGTCGAATGCCGGCAGGTGCTGTTCCAAAAATGCATACAGCGACCGGCTGCCGCCTCCCCGGCCGATATCTCCGACCAGAAAGGCGTAGATATCGGGACCTTCCAGCCACTCGGCAGCCTGGATGGCCGCGGCCAGCAATGCGGGCGTGCCCCGGTTTACCGCCACCTCCCGGCCGTCAATTCGCAGGCGTCCGTCTGCCAGGCGAACCTTTCCATGGGTCAACGGAAACTCCCGGTCGGGCACGGTGCCCACGATGCCCATCATTTTCGACATAATTCTCCATAAGCCAGATCGAGGGCATATCCACAGAGGGTATGCCCCAGATCCCGGGGCCTGGGCGCCGCCGACAAGGTCCTGCCGACCATCTCCTGAGCCAGGTAAGGCACATCCGGACATCCCCCGCCGGAAACGTTGACAATTTTCAGATCTTTTTTGGAAACGGTAATCTTCATGTTCGCCGCCCGCACCATCAGGTAATCACCAAAATCCCGGGTATGAAAGAGGCTGACGGGCTCCAGCAGGGGGGCCGTTACCGGGACCACCTGCGTCACTTCGATGTCCGCGGCCTCAATTTCCCGCAGGATGTTCAACTCCTCGATCAGCGGGAATTCGATCACCAGGTCACAGCCGGTCTGAATTTCCGGCGGCGGGCCCATGACCCGAACGGTCCAGTCGGCCTGCTTGAGCACCCGTTCCGCCTGGATCACATCGCTGGTATTTTCGAAAACCAGAATCCCGCGATCCACCGAGCCGCGCCCTTTTGTTTGTGTCCGCCGACGTTTACGCTTCCCGAAAAAACCGAACATACCTAGTCCTTTTTGATCGTGACGCGATAGCCTTCCCCTTCCGGGGCGACATCGTCCACGCGGCACCCCTGGCTTTCAGCGGCCCGCGTCACATTTTCCTTTGATGTATCCGTATCTACCAGCACGATGATCTCTTTCTCCTGTCTGGTTTTGATTTCATCCAGGGTCATAATCACCGGCTGGGGACAGGAAAGCCCCCGGGCATCGACTGTTGTTGCCATGCGGCACCTCCTTATATTTTCTTTCTCATGGTAAACCCGATAAAAAGACAAACTATCATTCCGATTACGACGGCGGCAATGCCATGGGGCCCCACCCCTTTAGGGGAACTGGCCAGGCCGAAATTATGGGCGAATCCCGCCCCCACAATCATTCCCATCACAAATACAGCGGCATCCCCGTCCCCTTCACCGGCTAAAAACAGCTGCCGTCCGGGGCACCCGCCGGCCAGGGCAAAGGCGAGCCCGGCCAGGGTCATGCCGAAGAAATTCCAGATGTGCAGACTGTGCGCCACCGGCTGCCCGGCAAAGCCCGCCTTGAACTGCCCTAAAGCCAGGTTGGCCAGAAAAGCGACCACGACCAGGCTGATGAAACCGCTCATCAGGTGGGTCTGGCCAAACAGCACCACATCACGAATGGCGCCCATGGTACAAAACCGGCTGCGCTGGGCCAGAAAACCGATCCCCAGTCCGGTTGCCACTGCCAGAAGCAGGGGCGCGTGCATGGCGCCGGGGCCCTTCAAGCTGTAGAACAGCACCCCGCTCTTGTTCTCCCCCGCCACCTGCGGGTAAACAAACATCAGCGCCAGAAAACCAGCCATCATCAGCGGCAGCATCCATCCGACCGTGGTGTGGGTGGTATAGGTGCGCCCCAGGTTGTACCCCTTCTTGAGAAAAAGGGTGCCGATCCAGATACCGCAGGTCAGGCCCAGCAGGCCTAAAATGGCATTGCCGTCACCGCCGGCCAGCCGCAGAGCGGCCCGCCAGGGGCAACCCAGAAAAACCAGGGCGCCGATCATGGCAAAAGCACCCAGCACAAACCGGACAATGGGGGCCGACCCGACCCTGGGCCGGAACTCCTTGAAAAGATAAGCAGCGATCAGGGAACCGATCACAAACCCGATAATCTCGGGGCGGATGTACTGCACCACCCCCGCCCGGTGAAGGCCAAGCGCACCGGCAATGTCCCGCTCGAAACAGGCCACGCAGATTCCCATATTGCCCGGATTGCCGAGTTTCTGCAGCAAGGGGGCCAGAAGCCCGATCAGCGCCCCGACCCCGATGATCCCCCACCTGGTAGCAAACACGTTTTTCTTCTGCAAAGTCCTTTCCTCCCTAGCTATTTGTGTACCCCGTTATCATCCGCTGAACGGACAAGCCCGTTCTACGACGCGGTCCTCTTTCTTCTCCAAGCGGGGTAATGATCTCAGGAACCCCGCTTGCCTTTTTGGGAATATGCTCAAAAAGGCTCCGACACCTAATACCCCGGCATCTTTAAATGGGTCAAATAGATAATATCGATATAATCTTTTAGTGGTATTGAAAAATTCTATGAAAGGCGCTATCGGTCCTTACAAGCCGGGGGCGGTTTTTATGACAACCCTTCTGAAGGAATGGGGCGAGAAAAATGGAAACTTGTGGGTATTAGCGCTCATCCAGCCAGTAGATGACCACGCAGCGTGATTCGTCTCCGGCGGCGGCCTGCTTATCCGGCCAGACGAAGATCGCCGGCATCGCGGCCACCGGCAGGGCTTCATGTTCCGGAATGCCGTCGGAAGTGGTCCGCATCTTCAATTCCAGGAAACAGTCCGGATGTCTTTCCTTGGCCTGTCTCAATGTCAGGGTTCTGAATTTCATGGGTCTACTTTCCTGAAAACCAATCGATCAACTGCCGGGCAATGCTGATACCGGGCGGAATATCCGGCAGGTTGTCTTTGGTATACCAGTCGGCGGCGACAATCTCTTTACCGTCTATTTGAATCTTTCCCCCGGCATAATCGGCCGTAAAAGCCACCATAAGCGAATCGGGAAACGGCCAGGGCTGGCTGCCGAAATAGCGGATATTGTTCACTTCGATCCCGGTCTCCTCCCGAACTTCCCGCTGCACACATGCCTCCAGGGTCTCACCGGGCTCCACGAACCCCGCCAGAACGCTGAAGAACCCCCCGGGGAAACGACCGGAGCGGGCCAGCAGAATCTGACCGTCCTTTATAACCGCGACAATAATGGCCGGGGACACCCGCGGGTAGTTTACCAGGCCACAGGCGGGGCAAATTTTCGCGCGCTCATCCATTTTATCCTCGGTCGGCAGCCCGCATTTCCCGCAGTAGCTGTGGTGCCGACTCCAACGCACCAGCTGGTTGGCCCGGCCAGCCACCCACAAGTGGTTTTCATCTATCCGGCCGAAAAGAGACTTCAAGCCCCTGAATTCCAGGTTATCTTCGGGCTGGAAATCAGGCGGTGGTCCGGCGGCAAAGCACGGCTGTTTGTCAAGGTGCCCCAGGAGCTGGGTGTGCATAAACTTCGGGATGTATTTAGTAAGATGTTTCGTTTGCGGAATCACAGCGGGACGGCTGTTTCTTTTCACAAGCAGGCGGCCGCCCTGGATGACGAACCACAGGGCGTTTTCCCGATCTGACGGGGAGGATCTGAAAGAAGCTTTGAACATAATGTGAACGCTTATAATACGGAAACGGATGTTTGATCAACAACAGACCGCTTTTCAAGAAAACTTCCTTCACTTGACGAGATCACCTCGCAATAGAACTCCCCTCCCTTGACGGGAGGGGTTGGGGGAGGGTGACAGACCGACAGGCAATCTATCCGATCCATACCCAGGCACACCCTAACAGCACCCCCTCCCGGCCTCCCCCGTCAAGGGGGAGGAGAAAAAGCTGAACATCCAACATTGAAAATCTAGCCTCGAACAGAATGTTTACGCACTAACTTATGAACAAAACGGGTTACAAGGGAGAATGATGGAATTGTTTCTGATCGAAACCCGGGCAACCTGTCATCCGGGCATGTTTCCGGGTGAAGGGGTACTGGCGACAAATTTCAGGTTTTACGTCATGTATCCCGCAGAAGTACCTGCCGGTACCGGACTCACTTTGCAGAAAGGGACATTCATAAATCGGCTCAATCTCACCGGGCGCAACCCAGATGCGGTATCCAGGGGTCCCGCCCGGTCCCGGAATCAGGCGAACCCATTTCAAAATGTCATCGCGGCCGAGTGTCTGCCAGAGGTCGTAATCTGCCGCGCTACATTCTGAATGATAGTCCAGAGCCAGACAGCAGCGCCCGCACTGCCGACAGTCGTAGCCGTCCATGCCGGTTTCAATCCAGATCCCTTCCCGTCGTGTTTCGGTGTCAATGCCGGCAACGGCCGGTTCTTTAAACACGCTGGCGCAAAGGTCGGCCAGAAGCTCCGTGGATGTCTCAACTGTGGCCATTTTGCTGAAAAGGGTGCCCGCCAGTTCATCGCTGCTGACCGGGCGCATGGGACCTCGGGCCTTGCTCTTTATCCACACCCGGTGAGGGTCATCGTCCGGGACAACCACAGCGTCAGCACCCATAACAACCGGGAATAGTTCACACAAGAGGCCGGTCTGCGTTTCGTATTGCTGCAGGTCAATCCGAATCGCGTCCACGGCTTCTTCCCGGGTCAGAAAAACGGCATTCTGTCCGTGCATAAGGCACCGCTATGAGGCTACAGGTGTTTGCAGAGATATGGTCAGGTTTTGGTGGCCGGCTTCCGGGAGTGAGGTCGGAGCTGAGATCGCACTGTAAACCGGATGTCAGTCGAGTCGCAGAAAGCGTGAGCTTGAAACCGGGGCGAAAACCGGTTTTACGTTACAATATTCTCCGGAAACATGCAAGGTACCCAATTGCAATGCAAGCCCTTCCTGTTGACAGAACACCATACGGTTTGCATTATATGGGTACATTGCCTCAACTTGTTAGGGACTCTTCGCGGCGCCCAGAGTGACAATTAAAATGATTGCATGCCCGTCTCCTGTCATTCTGAGAAGCGAAGCGACGAAGAATCCCCACCCGAATATGCCGCCAACTCCAAACTAAGACCGTGGGTGGCAATTCCCAAGTTAAACCGGGAGGGTTTTATGAATCGAAGAGAATTCCTGAAATACCAGCTGCAGGGTATGTTCTGGCTCGCGGCCGGCGGCAGCGGACTCTTTCTACCGAAAACGGGCATCGCAGACACTGCCCCCGATGTATCAATTGTCAGGGGTGACCGGGCCGCAGCCACCCGGGCCGCCGTTGAGATGCTCGGCGGCATGCAGCGCTTTGTCAAACCGGGCAACCGGGTGGTGATCAAACCCAACATGTCCTTTGCCCGGCCGCCCGAGGCCGGCACCAATACCAGCCCGGAGGTAGTGCGCGAACTGGCGATCATGTGCCAGGAAGCCGGGGCGGCCAGCATATTGATTCCGGATAATATGCTGCACATGGAGAACGCCTGCCTTGAAAGAAGCGGTATCCGGGACGCCTGCGCAGTGGTGGATAAAAACATGGTGCGAGCCATCTCCAGCCCACATCTTTTCAAGGAGACCATCATCCCGCAAGCGGAAGATATCCCCCGCACGGATGTCATGAAGGCCGTGCTAAAAAGCGATGTTCTCATCGCGGCCCCCACCGCCAAGAGCCACAGTTCGGCCGGGGTCAGCCTCTCCATGAAAGGCATGATGGGCCTGATTTACGATCGGGGGGTCTTCCACGGCCGCTACGACCTGGACACCGCCATCGTGGACCTGTGCACGGTTTTAAAGTCTGATCTGGCCGTAATAGATGCCAGCCGGGTACTGTCCACCGGTGGGCCGCAAGGTCCCGGCAAGGTGATCCGGGAAAATACAGTAATCGCCTCGGCCGACATGGTGGCTGCGGATGCGACGGCTGTATCCATGTTTGAATGGTACGGCCGGCGATTCAAACCGTCCCAGGTGAACCATGTCCGTCTGGCCCACAAGCGTGGCCTGGGCCGCATGGACATCGAGAATCTCAACACCCGGAGGTTGTCTGTCTGATGTGGCTGCGCCGCATATGCCAGATCCTGTCACTGATCACTTTCCTGGTCCTGATTACACTTGCTTCTCTGGGATCGCAGGGGACCGGCCTGCTCAAAATATGGCTGGAGCTGGACCCGCTGGTTTTCCTCGGAACGCTCTTGAGCGGCCGGGTTTTCCTGTCGGCCTTTATTCCGGCGATAGTGATCCTCCTCACCAGCCTGGTGCTGGGCCGTTTCTTCTGCGGGTGGCTCTGCCCCATGGGGGTTACCCTTGATGTCGGGGATACGCTTATCAGAACCCGGCGGCGTAAACAGATCCCGGGGAAATTTCCCGATCTAAAGTACATCCTGCTGGCTTTGCTGGCCGGTGCCGCCCTGCTGGAAGTTTCGCTTATCTTCCTGGCCGCCCCCCTCTCCCTGATTACCCGGTTTTATGGTCTGGTAATCTACCCCGCAACAGTGCTGCTCCTGCAATGGACAACCGTCTTTACCCAGTCCCTTGCCGAAGCAATCAATCCCGATATTCTGCTGAACCCGGGCCTGCGGCCTGTGGGGTTTGCCACCACCGGGTTTATTATCAGCTTCTATGCACTTCTCTTCGGACTGGGTCTGCTGGCACCCCGGTTCTGGTGCCGGTACCTCTGCCCCTCGGGTGCCATCTTCGCACTGGTTTCCGGCAAGCCGCTCTTCCGGCGCAGGGTTGCGGATGCGTGCACCGAGTGCGGCACCTGCACCCGGGCCTGCAAAATGGGCGCCATCACCGGTGAGGGGCGGGTAACCCGCCATCGGGAGTGCGTTCTCTGCCAGACCTGTAAGGATGTCTGCCCGGTGGATGCAATCCGGTACTCTCCGGGGAAGCCGGAAATAGCCAATCCCAAGGTGCCTTTTTCCACCGGTCGCCGGGAGTTGCTGCTGGCGGGTACCGCCGGTGCGGGCACGGCTTTGCTCTCCCTGACGGGGATCGAATCCCCCCTGGCAGAACGTAAGGTCGGACGGGTGGTGCCCGACCGTTTGATCCGGCCGCCGGGGGCCCTGCCCGAAGCCGATCTCTTTTCACGCTGTATCCGCTGCGGTGAGTGCATGGCCGCCTGCCCCACCAACACCCTCCAGCCCATCTGGTTTGAATCGGGATTCATCGGGCTATTCAGCCCATCCGTAATTCCCGGGCACGGGCCCTGCGACCCCCATTGCAATCGCTGCGCCCAGGTGTGCCCCACCGAATCGATCCGGGTCCTGGATAAACAGGAACGCATCTGGGCCAAAACCGGCACCGCGGTTATCCTGCCGCACAAATGCATCGCCTGGGAACACGATAAGAAGTGCATGGTCTGTGACGAGGTGTGTCCCTATGACGCCGTAAAGTTCATCAAGAAAAAGGACAGACCGGTTCCGGTGCCCATCGTGAGGGAAAACATGTGCGCCGGATGCGGCTATTGCGAATACCACTGCCCGGTAAAAAACGACGCTGCGATAATTGTGACAGCTTTCCAGGAAGTTCGGCTGGCAGACGGTTCCTACGAAAAAGAAGGGCGCTTCAGGGGACTCGACCTGGCCCTTGATCGGAAAAAAGAAGCCGGTTACGGAACTGAATCAGGGCAGTTCGACGAGCTCCCGCCGGGGTTTTCAATGGACCCGGGAAAAGAATAAGTATCCGGCCATCAAAGATAACCCCCCTCCCTTGACGGGAGGGGCTGGGGGAGGGTGATCTGCCCGAAATCTGTGCCTGCCATCAACACCGCGAGACCCCCAACAGCACCCCCACCCGACCTCCCCCGTTAAGGGAGAGGGGCGATTCTGTCGACAGCCTTGTTAGTGCGGCTCACGGTATTTCTAATACTATCCCGATCGGACAATGATCCGACCCGAAGATCTCATTGTCGATAAAGGTATCCACCACCCACCCCTTGTCGATGATGTCCTGCGTGACAAAGAAGTAGTCGATCCGCCACCCGGCATTCCGTGAGCGGGCGTTGAAGCGGTAGGACCACCACGAGTATTTGACGGTATCCGGGTTGAAGTGGCGGAAGGTGTCCACGTAGCCCCTTGAGATGATCTCATCCAGCCAGTCCCGCTCGATGCGTAAAAAACCGGAACGCTTTGCATTGGCCTTGGGGTTTTTCAGATCGATCTCGTTGTGGGCCGTGTTGTAGTCGCCGGCAATGACCAGGCTGCGCCCTTGAGTCCTGAGATCATCGGTATAGGCAAAAAAATCTTTGTAGAAATCCAGTTTGTAGGCCAGGCGGTCATCGTTCATCTGCCCGTTGGGAAAGTAAATGTTGAAAAAGATGAAATCGCCGCAATCGATTTCGACAATCCGGCCCTCGTCATCATACCGATCAATGCCGATACCGTTTTTGACCTCACCGGTTGCATTACGGGTATAGACCACTGTGCCGCTGTAGCCCTTTTTCGTCGAAGCATAGGACCAATGGGAGTCGTAGTCGGCCACCTTCAGCATCTGATCGGTCCGCTGATCGGCCTGCAGCTTTGTTTCCTGAAGTCCGATTACATCGGCACCCAGTTTCTTGCAGGATTCGAGAAAATCTTTTTTCATAGCGGCCCGCAGGCCGTTTACATTCCAGGATACCAGTTTGATCCGTTTCATAGTGTAAGATCCTTCTGATAGGGAGATTCAAGTTTGACACCTCTACCATAAATTGCACCGTATCGTCCAGGTGATGAACCGGACCGTTGATATGACAATTGCTATAGAATCCAAAAATTTGAGTGAGCGGGTTGCGCCGTGCAAGATGATGCAATATATTTGCATTGAGAGCGTTTTTCAGGCTATATTTATAGCTTCAATTGAATGCAAACCCATACTACAGCCGGAATGAATCATGTTCGCCAGGTGCTTTAGAGTTATTATTTATATCGTTATTTCATATGGTTTTGCACACCCAGGCTTTGCCGCCGGGAAACTGCCGGTCTTTGTCAGTATCGTGCCCCAGAAATATTTCGTGCAACAAATTGGCAAGGACCTGGTGGATGTTCAGGTTATGGTCCAGCCCGGTGCCAGCCCCGCCACCTATGAACCCAAACCCAGGCAGATGGTAGCACTTGCAAAATCCAAGTGTTATTTTGCCATTGGGGTCCCCTTTGAAAATGCGTGGCTGCCTCAAATCACCGTGGCCAATCCAGCCATGCGGGTCGTGCATACCGATAGCGGCATTACCAAGATCCACATGGCCAGCCACTATCATCATGAAGAGGTACAGGAACGGCACACGGCGGATGAACAAAACGAAAACCACTCCGGGCAGGCGGGCTTTGATCCGCATATCTGGCTCTCGCCGCCCCTGGTGAAGGTCCAGGCCCACGCGATTCTGGCCGGCCTTCAGGAAATCGACCCGGTCAACAAAGATGTATATGCGGCTAACTTCAAACAATTCTCGGCCGAGATTGACCAATTGGATGCCGAATTGTGGAAGGTCTTTGCCGGTAAGCAGGGCATGCGCTTCATGGTATTTCATCCGTCCTGGGGCTATTTTGCTTCAGCCTACGCGCTCAAACAGGTGCCCATCGAAATTGAAGGCAAAAACCCCAAACCGGCTCAGTTGAAAAAGCTGATCGAACATGCCCGGGAAAACCGGATCAAGGTCATCTTTGTCCAACCGCAATTTTCCACCCGGAGCGCTTTGCTGTTGGCCCGGGAAATCGGCGGCCAGGTGGCGTTTGCCGATCCCCTGGCCATGGACTGGATGGCCAACCTGCGTGAAGTGGCCGAGAAGTTCAAAATGGCTTTGAAATAAAGGGTTCCAGGATTCGAAGGGTCAAGTGTATATCTTTTAATGTATTACGCATGCTTTTAGCATGCTTGGCACTTATAAGTTTTTCACTTGGCCCCTTGAACCCTCGGCCCCTCGAACCCTTATGGCACTAGCTTAACCAAAGAAAACGAGTTCATTTATAACACCCCAATAATCGGGAGATAACACTTGGATACGAACCCACCCATTGTCACTCTGGACGATGTCAGTTTTGCGTATAAACTAGAACCGGTCATCGAGAACGTGAGCCTTGAGATCCGGCCCGGGGACTTTACCGCCATGATCGGTCCCAACGGCGGCGGGAAAAGCACCCTGTTGAAATTGATCCTTGGTTTGCTTGAACCGACCCATGGGACTATCCGGGTCATGGGCAAGCCCGCCCTGGCGGCAGCGCCCATGATCGGCTACGTCCCCCAGAATGTCCACATCAACAACAACTTTCCAATCACCGCCCTGGATGTGGTCCTCATGGGAAAAATCAACCCGAAAAAGCGGAGGGCCCGCTATTCGGGTGCCGACCGCCGGGAGGCGGCAAACGCCCTTGAGCGTTTGCATATGGCCCCCTGGGCCGACACGAAGATCAGTGAACTCTCCGGCGGCCAGCGCCAGCGGGTATTTATCGCCCGGGCCCTGGTAACCCAGCCAAATCTGCTGCTGCTGGATGAACCCACCGCCAACATAGACACCCGGGGACAGGCTGAATTCTTCGATCTCTTGAAGGGGTTGAATCGGGAAATCACCATCCTGGTAGTCAGCCATGATCTGCTGGTGATTTCCCGCTATGTTAAATCGGTGGCCTGCGTCAACAAACGCCTGCATTACCACGACCAGGCGGAAATCACCGGAGAAATGCTGGACGCCATGTACAGCTGTACGGTGGAAGAGGCATGTCCCGTGGAACTGGTGACCCACGGCCGCCTGCCCCACCGGGTATTGCATGAGCATCATGATCATGGAGAGCATGATCATTAGGCGGGAAGGTTGAAGACTGAAGGCTGAAGGGAAAACATAAAATGATTGAAGCACTGCAATTCGACTTTATGCGGCATGCACTGGCTGCCGGCCTGCTGGCCAGCGTGATCTGCGGCATCATGGGAACGCTCGCCGTGGTCAACCGCCTTGTCTTTCTTTCCGGCGGCATCGCCCATGCGGCCTATGGCGGCATCGGCCTGGCACTTTTCTTTGGGTGGCCCTACCTGGTTGGCACCATCGGGTTTTCCCTGGCCGCTGCCTTTTTGATGGCCGCGGTGAGCCTGAAGTCCAAACACCGCGCGGATACGATCATCGGTGTGATCTGGGCGCTGGGCATGGCCACCGGCATTATCCTCATCGACCTCACGCCGGGCTACAATGTCGACCTGATGAGTTACCTTTTCGGCAGTATCCTGACGGTGCCGGCAACGGACCTCTATCTCATGCTGGGCATGGGCATCGTGATTGCCTTACTGGTGGCCTATTACTACAAAGACCTGCTGGCCCTTTCCTATGATGACGAATTCGCCCGTATTCGCGGTGTCCCGGTAAAGGCGCTTTACTTTACAATGATCGGCCTGCTGGCAGTGACTGTTGTGCTGGTCATCCGGGTGGTCGGCTTGATCCTGGTCATCGCCCTGCTGACCATTCCACCGTTCATTGTCGAAAAATATGCCCGCTCCCTGGCGCAGATGATGGTGGGCGCCAGCCTGCTGGGCGCGGTTTTCACCGTAGCCGGCCTCTGGCTCTCCTATGCCTACGATCTAACTTCCGGTGCCGCGATAATCCTGGTGGCCGGTATTGTTTTTTTAATTTCGCTCCTGGTCGACAGGCTCGGCCTGTTTTCGAGGGCAAACGCTAAACCGGCAGCCGGCGAAGCACGCCCATCGGCTGCTGAATAGACAGAGGATCACTATGTGTTACCATTGTAATTATGAAAAGATGTTATCGTCGGCAGGACTGGAAGCGACCCCGAACCGGCTGCGGGTCCTGGAAGTCGTGGGCGACAACAACTGCCCCCTGTCAGCCGGTGACATCTTTAAAACCCTGGAACGCAGCAGCTCCATAAACCGGGTCACCGTCTACCGCATCCTTGATCGCCTGGTCGACCAGGGGGTGGTCGACCGGCTCAGCACCGGCGGGCGGGCGGCCTACTACGGCCTGGCCCCCAATGAACATCACCAGCCCCACCCCCATTTTTACTGTAAGGTTTGCGGCCAGATGGATTGCCTGAACCCGGAAAGCCTGAGCGTTGAAACCGATGCCATACTAAAAACGTTTCCCGGCCGGATTGACAAGGTGGAAGTCCGGGTGGATGGAATCTGCAAGAATTGTCTGAACAGATAGTGTCAGATGTTGTTAGGCGGAACCTGCTGTTGGCGTCCATTCGAACGATTTGGGCAAACTGGTAATCATACCTTGCGGTATCTCATCGCAACGGTTCTTTCCTTAAATCCAAGCTTCTTATAAAAATTGATCGCGTTTTCATTCCAAATCATTGCTTCGATGTCGATTTCGCTCCGCTGATAAAGCGCTAATAATTGCTGGATAGCGAATTTGCCGCAGCCTTTTCTTCGAAACTCAGGCTTAACATATAAGTGCTTTAGGTATAGCGGTTCACGATCTAATTCGACCAGGACGTATCCAACCGTATTTGTATCGTCTACAATTCTGAAGACGTTAAACTTTGTATCGCTTATAAAGCCCAACATTTTCTCTGAGACCTGATCATCAGTCAGAATGTCATCCATTTGCTCATCAGAACGCAACGCCAAATACATCTTGGACAGTTCGGTGTGATCCGATTTGTCAGCAGGAACCAATCTCATATTTCTCATTCGGGTTTTCTCTGCCTGACGTTTTTATAAGCGGCGCTGTTGTGCCCCTTGTTCAACGTCGTAAATCAAGTATAAAAATTCATAAGCAACGCGCCATTGAACATTTTCAATAGTAATTTACTGTTAGGCCCTTTATCAATCTGAAGAATTTATTGCGATATAGGTTACACAATCTGATTCTACTAAAACTGACTTTTTATTTCGTTCAATATCATAAGACATGTGATTAGTTATTCTTTTTTCTATTTGCCAACCTTTATATGTAGCATCCAGTAATGTAAGCATTTCTTTAGTGGGAATATTTATCTCAAACATTGGATATAGTTGATCATTAGTGCCCTTGTTAATTTCGTAGATATTTGTATTAATCATTATGCAATTAATTCCATTTAGCTTTGTTCCTTTCTTCATCTCATACAATTTCTCTTTCAACAAATCTTTCGTTTTCAAGTGTTCCAATGAAGAAACCGCAACTATCATATTATACTCATCTTCAAGAATAAGGAATTCTTCGATAGACGATTTAATGATAGTTAAACAATTCGTTACATCATACTCTCTGCTATATTCTTCCAGTTTCATTAAAGCAGAATCAAGCATATCAACACAGACAACTTTACCCTCCCTGCCCTTTAAAGTCATAGCTATAGGAATGCTATGTCTTCCGATTCCACATCCTAAATCCAGTGCATTGAAATTATAAATATTTCTAAATTTATTTAATTCACTTAAGACTATTTTTGCCGGATTCTTTAACCAGGTTCCTTCCTTAAATAGCTTGTTGTTACCATAACATCCGTCATGGTATTCTTTTTCTTTCATTCGTATATATTCAATTCTATCCATGCCTACACTTTTTATAACATTAATAGCATGTCGCTGCGACAATTTCACAAAAGAAAATCTATTTGAGACACTCCCTGAAATTGTAACATCTTGCCATTATCACAATGTAGCCCAAATTTCGATATGAAGAATATATCCGGGCGAGCAATCTTTCTGATATTAGTAGGTCTACCCGGTTCATTAATCACTGGGCACCAATGGTCGTGGTATGGGGTGTCCTCACATCTTCTCGAGGTGTCCGGCGTAATTGACAAACCGGCAGCGGCACGGGTCCGTATGGTTGGTCTAAAATTTAGCCACCACACTGGTGGGAATCAGTTTCAGCATCCGCCCCGGGATACACCAGGCCAATGAATACCCCCGGCCCACCAGTTCATAGGCCAGCGCCCGACCGATACCGGACGAGGCGCCGGCAATCAGAATTTTTTTGGCATGCAGTTTTCTCCTGTAAAATACGTCGTCGCGTATATTCGTATGAGGCTAAAATCATCCTGATCGGACCGTTCAATCGTTAAGAAGGTTCTGTTGAACTTTGATCAGTATTCGATAGCATGATCGTCCACGGTCTGCAATTGCCAGCCTTCGACGCCTCCGTCAAACAGTCAAAACCGCCTGGCACGCTCACCCTTGCTCCTACGCATGGCCCCATAATCGAAAAGGCAACGCTTTACCAACCGGGCAACCGCATTGAACGTTTCCTCGATCCCGGTCCAGTTTCATGATGTGGCTGCACGCAACGGGTTTATTTGGCCTCGAGTTCAGATGGTTATTAAACTCATGCCGGTTGACAAAGATTCGCTCCAGCGGCAAGGCGTTGACACTTTCAAACACCTTTACTTAACCGATTTTTTGGTCTAAGCCGGTTAATGAAGCATTCCCAGTATCAACCCGGTGACCCCGGATATATTTCCATGGGTATCAATGGTGAAGATGTTGGTGCTGTATTCTGCATCAATACCATCCTGGTATGTTCCGAAATCGTCGTAATTGATGCACCTGTATTGCTCCTCTTTAAAAGAGACGAATCTATAGCGAGTCAAATCAATAAAGGGCGCACCTGACTCAAACTCACCGGTAGAGATTGACTCCTTCAAGCTATAGCGTCGCGAGTCATCACCGCTGTTCAGGGGTAATAATCCGGGATAGGCGGTCGCATCCGCCAAGCCATACCTGCTGTTACCGGACACCTCCCGCCAAACCAGTCCCGAAACGTAGTCGTCTGCCGGACCGGCGAGAGTGTCGGGGTCCTCGGCCTGGAGGTCTTCCGCCGGCTCACAGATACCCGTCACCGTATCCCCCGCGCTTTTACCTTCGCAGGCGGTAGAGGCTTCCGTAAGCGGACCGTGCCGTCGGCTACCGGTCTCCTGGGCAAAAACATGCGTTTCCAATGCCAAGATTGTGAAAAGGGCTGCCAAAAGAACGATCAGCATGGATGTGTTCTTTGTGATATTCATTGATAAATCTCCTATAAAAGTCTGGTTTTCGGGCTGATGCTTAACCGATTTCGAGCATAGGATAGGCAACCCATGTAAAGATTGTTTGTTGATCCAGGATAAATTTTTTAAGATTGTGTAAAGATGGGATGCCAGGTAGAGGCCGCCAACAACGGTTCTCAAAGGCTGGAAAAGATAAGGGGGGAGATTACCAAGCGGTAATTCTGGACGTCATGATGCCGCAAATGGAGGGTTTCGAAGTGTTGAAACGGTTGCGCATGGACTCCGACATACCGGTATTGATGCTCACCGTACGGGGTGAGGACACCGATAGAATTGTAAGGCTCGAGATGGGGGCCGACGAATATCCGCCCAGGCCATCCTCCTCACCGTTTGTTTTTCTTGAGCTTCATCACCGTTTTGACCATCTTGCCAAACTGTCGGTCCTTTTGTTTCTTCTCCAAAAAAGACATTTCATGAAAGGCGGACTCCCGGACAAGTTTCATGTAGCTCTCGTAGCGTGCATTGGAAATATCGCCTGATGCCAGGGCAGCCAGGATCGCACAGCCCTGCTCCTGCGTGTGGCTGCAATCGGCAAAGCGGCACTGGGTCGCCAGCTCTGAAATTTCACTGAAGGTCTCCTCGATGCCGGCTTCAACCGCGATATTGCCCAGCTCGCGCATCCCGGGCGTGTCTATGAGCAGGGCACCTCCCGGGAGCCTGATCAGCTGCCGGCCGGTGGTCGTATGCCGCCCCTTGCCGTCCTTATCCCGAATGTTACGGGTGGCGAACTGCTCTTTGCCCAAAAAATTGTTTAGTAAGGTGGTTTTGCCCACCCCCGACGATCCCAGCATGCAATAAGTCTGCTGCGGTTCTAGCAGGTTTCTGACTTCGTCCAGTCCGGCTTTATCCTTATTACTGAAAGCCACCGAGGGAACTTCCGGCATCAGTTCGTGGATGGCAGCAATTTTTTCTTCTATCTCTGCCGCAGAAAGCAAATCGGATTTACTGAGCAGCACTACCGGCTGAATGCGAGAATTATGAATCATCACCAGGTAGCGCTCCAGCCGCCTGAGATTGAAATTGTTATCCAGCGACTGCACGATCAGGCCGGTATCGATATTGGCGGCAATGAGCTGAAACTCGATTTTCTTCCCCGACGTTTTGCGCATGAGAATGGTTTTGCGGGGCAGAACGCCATCGATGATGGCACTGGTTGCGTCATCAAAGTACTGCACATAGACCCAGTCGCCCACGGCCGGGTAGTCCAATGGGGACTCGGCCGTAAACATGAGCCGACCGGTTACTTCGGCCGGAATTTCGACTTGACCATTAGAGATAGTGCAGCTTTCGCGATGAACCGCCACGACCCGGGCCACCTCTCCGACCTCCAGCCGGTCGGGGCCGGCCTGTTTTCGGAACCATGAATTGAATCCGATTGAATCTAACATACATTTTCCCTTTACAGCCATTTTTGAAAATCTTTGCCGACGCTATACCAGAATTCAGCCAAAAATCAACCTGTTCGATCGGTACGGTTGAACTATTCTGTTTAAGAATTATCTTTTACGGCAAGCCTTTGCTATAATCTGAAAACTCGTTGGAGGAAAAATGAAATTTGTCGGAGCCCATGTCAGTGCTGCCGGGGGGGTCGAAAATACGCCGTTGAATGCTGCGAAGATCGGCGCCCGGGCGTTTGCCCTGTTCACCAAAAACCAGCGGCAGTGGAAAGCGAAACCCCTGACCGCTGAAAATATCGATCTATTCAAGGAGAACTGTGCTGCGGCTGGTTTCAAACCCGAGCATATCCTGCCCCACGACAGCTACCTGATCAACCTGGGGCACCCGGAAGCGGCCGGCCTGGAGAAATCTAGGGCCGCCTTTCTGGACGAAATGCAGCGTTGCGAGCAATTGGGTTTGAAATTCCTTAACTTTCACCCGGGCAGCCACCTGAAAAAAATCGACGAGGACACCTGCCTGGAGCGGATCGCCGAATCCATCAATGGGGCCCTGGTTAAAACCAGCGGGGTGGTTGCCGTTATCGAAAATACCGCCGGACAGGGCACCAACATGGGGTTTCGCTTCGAGCATCTGGCCGCCATGATCGACAGGGTGGTGGATAAAAACAGAGTCGGCGTCTGCCTGGACACCTGCCACACCTACTCGGCGGGATACGATATTAAAACAGCCACCGGCTTTGACGCGGTCATGAAAGAATTCGATAGCGTGGTCGGGCTGAAATACCTGCGGGCCATGCACCTCAACGACTCGAAAAAGGACCATGGCTCCCGGGTGGACCGGCACAACAGCCTGGGCAAGGGCACCCTGGGGGTGGAGCCGTTCAGATTCATTATGAACGACCCGCGGTTTGACGACATTCCCCTGATCATGGAGACGCCGAACGATTCATTATGGGCGGCGGAAATCAAAATGCTTTATGGATTCATGGAAAAGTAGCGGAGAATCCCCTCCCCCTTGACGGGGGAGGCCGGGGGTACTGTTGGGTCTGCTTCAGCGAGTTTTGACAAGAAGTGTTTCCTCGGCAAGTCACCCTCCCCCAGCCCCTCCCGTCAAGGGAGGGGAGCTTATTGCCGGAAGCTTGAATTGTTTGGCACTCCCGTTTCATACCTGTGTTAAGTGTTATGTTTTAAGTTTTAAGAATTTTTCCTAACACCTAACACTTAAAACCTAAAACCAGCGAAGTTAAGGAGCGTTTCCATGGATGGTAGTAAGCGGAAAGATATAAAACCGGGCCTCGAAGTAGACATTGTTTTAAAGAGAGACCAGCGCACCGGCAAGTTGACCCGGGGCGTTGTAAAGGATCTGCTTACGAAATCAGCTACCCATCCCCACGGAATAAAAGTCCGCCTGGTTGACGGGCAGGTCGGGCGGGTAAAAAATGTCATTGGGGTACCCCAATAGCCGATCAGAGTTGCAAATGGCCTGACCATGTATACGCTAGGGTAAACGTTTCTCGAAAAGTAGGCAAAAAAGCCTGAGAGGTATATGATGACTACAGCCACACAAAAGCCCCCCGAGTATCTGGGGCAGCATGTCAAAATGGATCTGGACGAAACGGATCTGGACTACGCAACCGCCCACTACGCGGCCAGGCTGAAAGCCAAGGGGATCTGCTGGGACCCCATGCTGCTGGCCTGGTTCTGCGGCAGAACCGGGGAATTCTACCCGAAAACCGACTGTGGCGTTCATGAGAAACCGCCCTATATCATTTACGCCCAGGCCCGGGGAGCTGACTTGACCATCGACATCAATGATGGGGAGTATGTGTTCTACTACCTCAGGTTCGAAAAGTAGCCGGATAGCGGTTTCAGGACCCCCTCAAGACCGCAATCTCTGCGTTGGGCGCGTGTTTCCAATCCTCGAAATACGCGCAGTATTCCTCCGGTTAGAAACACACGGCCGCCTTGACCTTGAGGCCTTGAGGGGGTCCTGAAACCACTTCAACCCATTACTTGTTTGGCTCAACTCCCTTACAAATAAAAACAGCTATTTGGTTCTTAAGTAAACTCTGGCCGACCCGGCTGAAACCGCTTCTACTCATTATTTCTCTGATTCAAACCTCTTCCGGGCTGAAAGATGGGCTTTTCTTTGCTACAATCGCCTGATAGAAGAAAGTTTGATCATTCTGCCGGAATAGACATTGTATAGAGTATTTGCCGAAAATTTGTTCCAATTGCTTTGTACAGTCATTCTGAGGAGTGAAACGACGAAGAATCCCTGACGATGAACGGCAACCTTGGCATGTGGGGGACTCTTCGCTACGCTCAGAGTGACAAACAGTGGAACCTACTTCTCACAACCGGTGTAAAGCATAGGAGGCATGTGGCCAATCCTTACGGAATCAAGACGCTTATCAACCGGACGTTCGCCGGGCGATTTACTATCGCCAAGCTGTCGCATATCCCGTTTATCGGTAAAATCTTAGACAACCTGTTGTTTGCCGGGGATGACATTATGTACCTGCCGGCGGACGGGGCCATTGAGATCAATAAACCCCTCACGCCCCGGCAGGACATGGTGCTGCCCTCCCGGGTTCTGGATGAGATCATCGACCGGGCCCGGCATCACTGGGTCATGGATTTTTGCATCTGCCGGGAATCGGAAGGCTGCCATGACTACCCCCGTAATCTGGGCTGCCTTTTCATGGGTGCGGCCGCCATGGACATCCACCCGAAATTCGGCCGCCCGGTCACCCGGCAGCAGGCCCGGGAACATGTCCGCAAGTGTCGGGAAGCCGGCCTGGTGCATATGGTGGGCCGCAATAAGCTCGATGCGGTCTGGCTCGGGGTCAAGCCCGGCCAAAAACTGTTTACGGTGTGCAATTGCTGCCCCTGCTGCTGCCTCTGGCGTATCCTGCCGGACCTTACGCCGCAAATCGGTGACAAGCTGACAAAAATGCCGGGGGTGGACGTTCAGGTCACCGAACGGTGTGTGGGATGCGGCACCTGCACTGACAATATCTGCTTTACAGATGCCATAACGCTGGAAAACGGCCGGGCCAGGATCGGAACGGCTTGCCGGGGCTGCGGCCGGTGTGTCGCGATATGTCCCAATGGTGCCATCGAGCTCACCATCACGGATGAGGCCTTTTTAGAAAAGGCCGTCCACCGGTTAACATCCGCAGTGGATCTGTCATAGAAGAACCCGGCCTGGAACGCCGGGTTCTTTGCTGTTAGCTAATAGCAGTAACTTCAGGCTATTCTTCTTCAACGACAGTTGCCTTGTTGATCACAATCGGTTCCACGGGTACATCATCGTGCATGCCGTTGCGACCGGTTTTGACCGCCTTCATCTTGTTGACAACGCCGTGCCCCTTGGTCACCTTACCGAAAACAGCATATCCCCAACCCTGGGGGGTTTTGGCGGTGTGGTTCAGGAAATCATTGTTTTTCACATTGATAAAAAACTGGGCGCTGGCACTGTGCGGGTCCATGGTGCGGGCCATGGCAACTGTATAGGCATCGTTGGTCAGCCCGTTATCCGCCTCATTCTCGATGGATTCTCCGGTGGCCTGTTCGTTCATTTCGACATCCATGCCCCCGCCCTGGACCATGAACCCATCAATCACCCGATGGAAAATGGTCCCGTCATAATGTCCTGATTCCACATACTTTAGAAAATTGGCCGCGGTCTTGGGTGCCTTTTCATCATCCAGTTCGATAAAGATATCACCCATACCAGTTTCGAGTTTTACCATTTTTACTCTCCTTCCGCGTTTTTTATTTTCAGTTTGGCATCAATCAACTGGCTCTGGGAAAGGCGCAGCAGGTTTTTGAGCTTGTTCATCAGGTAATGCTCATGCTGGTCCATTTTTCCGTCCACAAAGACCATGTACCAGAGGGTCTCAATAATTTCGATCTTTTCTTCCACGGTGTAATTCTCGTTGATGAGCCTGGCAAACTGCCAGAGGTCCAGGCTCTCTTCCAGTTCCCGGTCCGCCTCGGAGACCAGGGCGTCGGCCTCTTCTCCGGAAAGGCCGTATTTCTCTTTCAGGAGCCCCAGGACGGTCTCCATCTCTTCAGGGGTAAACTCCTCGTCGATACGAGCCATCTCAAGGAAAAGCGCGCAGGTGGCCACGTGCAACTTATGCGTCCGGTCTTCACTTTGAGTTGCGCCTGTATCCGTGTCAGTCTTGTTGAAAAAACGTTTTAACTTATCAAGCATCAGGTATCTCCTATCCGGTAGCTGTCTGGCGAACCTTATATGGCACATTGCCGCCCAACAATCAAACCGGATCTGCACCGCTGATCCATTGTAACCCTATCCTCTGCAAACGCCAGGTTGCCTTTGGGGCAGCCATGGTTATGGTATGCAGACGGTAATACAAACGACGGGAGCCCGATACCTGTTATGAATTTTCTATTTTTTGCCTGCACCTACACGCTGGTCATGGCCGCTTTCGGCAGCTACATCGCCGGGCGGTGGTTCTGGAAGGCCCGGCCCGGCCGGAAAACCAGGATCGCGGTGGCCCTGGGCATCGTGGCCATGATGTGGCTGCCGATCATTTCGATCATATTAAGGCGGCATGATGTCGGTGGGGTCGGGGTGACAATCCTGGCCTGGACCGGGTACCTCGGGGCGGGCTATCTGAGCTTTCTTTTCACCATTTTACTGCTGCGCGATACCGGCCTGATCCTTCTGGCCCTGATCAGACGTGTGCGGCGGCCCGCTAAAAAGAGCCTTACGACAGGTAACCGCGTTGACGAGTCTCGCCGCCGTTTCCTGGCCTACGGCATGAACGGGGGCATATCCACGGCCGCCATGCTTTTTACCGGCTACGGCCTGGCCGAGGCCCGGGATGTGCCCGCCGTTAAGCGGGTCGATATCCCTTTTAAAAACCTGCCCCCCCGACTTAACGGTTTCCGGATCGTGCAGATCACGGACATTCACGTCAGCCCAACCGTGAAAAGACCCTATGTGGCTGGCATCGTTGATAAGGTCAATAAGCTCGATGCCGACCTCGTCGCCCTGACCGGCGATCTGGTGGATGGCTCTGTCCGACGGCTTTCCGGCGATGTGGAGCCGCTGGCGGACGCCCGCAGCCGGTATGGCAATTTCTTTGTCACCGGCAATCACGAATATTATTCCGGCGCGCCGGCCTGGATTAAAAAAATGGAAGACCTTGGCTACACCACGCTGAACAACGCGCACCGTATCATCGAACATGGCGGCCGGAAAATCCTGCTGGGCGGGGTCACCGATTACCGGGCCGGCCGGTTTTACGACAGCCACCGCTCAGACCCGGCCAAAGCGCTCAAGGGCGCCCCGGAGGCAGATCTGAAAATTCTGCTGGCCCACCAGCCCAAAACCGTCTTCGCAGCGGCAAAGGCCGGGTTCGACCTCCAGATTTCCGGCCACACCCATGGCGGCCAGTTTTTCCCCTGGAACCTGATGGTGCATTTTTTCCAGCCCTACGTGGCTGGCCTGCACCAACATGAAAACACCCGGATCTACATCAGCCGCGGCACCGGCTACTGGGGCCCGCCTGTGCGGCTGGGCTCACCGTCTGAAATCACCCTTCTGCGTCTTGTAGCGACTTGATACACGCAACCGGCGATGATTACCTTAAAGACGACAGTCCCGGTTATCTGCATGAATCAACTGGCAGCAATGGGTCTCACGGGTAAAAAACAGCAGGATAAATGAGAGGGCCAACCAGACCAGCATGAGGGCAAAACCCGCCTGGTAAGCCTCGAGCGGGTAAACCCGGATGCCGGCCTCCAGCTGCCCCTGCCATTTTTGATCGAGAATCCAGCCCACGGCCGGCTGCAGCACCATGGGGCCGGTCATCACCCCCATATTCACGATTCCGGACACGGTTCCCGCCAGGTGAACCGGGACCGACTCCTTGGCATAGGCGAAGCTGATGATCATGCAGCCCGTGCTGAACCCCGCTACCACCAGTAAAGCGATAAGCAGATAGAGCGGCAGGTTGTTTAAAAACAGCACGCCGCCCCACCCGACCAACGATACCGCGCAGCCCGCCAGATACAGCGGCTTGCGATGACCCAGACGGTCCGACAGCCAGCCGAAAACCGGACCACCGATAGCCCAGGCCACCATCAAAGTGGTCGCCAGAGCGGATGCCTCGGCGGTGGACAAGTGGTGGTGCGTCGCCAGGTAGGGTACGCCCCAGAGACCGGAAAAGGTCAGCACCGCACCGACCAACCCGCCGGGTATGACACACAACAGCAGGGTATTGGGGTAACGGAACACTTCAATAATCCCGCTGACAATACCGGGTTGCGGAACTTTGCGCGTCATGCCCCCGGGTAGCGGAAAATCCGCATACCCTTTTTCACGGGGGGTGTCCCGCACCAGCAACCAGATCCCGGCACAGATCAGAAAGGTGAAGCCCGCCGAGCCGGCAATGATCGTCCGCCAGCTGTATACAGCCATCAACAACCGCAGGGGGGGACCGGCAAAAACAGCGCCGACAATCCCGCTGAAAAGGGCCAGCCCGGATACCATGGCAAACAGGCGGGGCGGAAACCAGTTGCCGGCAACTTTCAAAAGGCCTACAAAAGCCACCGCCACACTGCCGCCGATGAGCAGGCGGCCGGCAGCGGCCCAGAAAAGACCACCGGCCAGGGCAAACAGGAGGGTCCCGAACCCGGCCACAAACGCCCCGGCGGTCAATAGTCGCCGTGGCCCCCACCGGTCGGCCAGAATCCCGGTCGGGACCTGCATGGCCACATAACTGTAAAAATAGAGCGCCGACAGACTGCCGAGCCCGGCAGCATTGATGCTGAAGTCACGCATCAGTTCATCGGTCATGACGGCCGGGGCCACCCGCTGGAAAAATCCCATGAGATATAAAAGGGCTCCCAGCCCCCAGACCAGCCAGGCCGCATGCAGCGGCGGAGTTGTTCGGTCAGTCATTTTGGTGGTTATTTCCTTTCCATCAGTGGTGGGGCTGCATGATTGAAAGCATCCAGGCCCGGATCGCCTGGATCTCCTCCATACAGACCTGGTGTTCCATGGGATACGCGTGCCACTGGACCGTATAGTTCAGGTTGATCAGGGCCGCCCGGGTATTCTCCGCATTGACAATGGGGATCATGGGATCATGCTGGCCGTGGGCCATCATGATGGGTATCTTCCCATTGGCGTCATTGCGTGCACTCCCCAGGGAATCCACCGTGGGCAGGTAGGTGGAGAGGGCCAGCAGACCTGCCAGCGGTTTTTCATAGCGCAGGGCGGTGTGCAGCACAATGGCGCCGCCCTGGGAGAAACCAGCCAGTAGAATTTTTTCCGAAGGCATGCCGGCATCCAGTTCGCGTTGAATCAGGTTGCGCAGCAGCATTGAGGACTCAACGATGTTGTCCACATCCACCTTGCGGGAGACATCCATTTCCAGGATATCATACCAGGCCCGCATCACCATGCCCATGTTGATGGTCACCGGACGGGTGGGGGCGTGGGGAAATACATAACGAATCGGCAGGGACTCCGGCAGATGGAGCTCAGGGACAATCGCTTCAAAATCGTGCCCGTCGGCCCCCAGGCCGTGCAGCCAGATCACCACGTAGGCCGGGTCCGCTTCCGGGTTGATCTCAACACAATCCAGCAGTTCTGAGGTCATAGGGTATATCCTCTATGATTTGGGTTGGCAGTTCTATTTTATGTCATTCTGAGGAGCACAGCAACGAGCCGACGCCGCCATAGTAGCGCGAGCTACGACGGCCGGGAGAAGCCCCAACAGTAACCATCGCCTTAGCATGTGGGAGACTCTTCGCTATGCTCAGAGTGACAGAGTCATGAAACATCCTTATAGATAGTCTGAATATCTGTCTGTGGGAAATTCAGAATACCCCTTATGCTCTTCTTTGCTTGAACGCCTGCCGCCCGGAAGCCAGCAAAGTTCCCAGCGCGGTACGCCAGGCACCCATATCTTTTTGGGGTGACTTGCCGGCCGCCATCAGCCCTAACTGGTGTTCATACCAGGTGATGTCCAGCATGGTCATACGGTCCAGATACTTAGAACCGGTCGAAGGCCGCTTGACAAACAGATTGTGATCCGGGTCGGCCAACAGGTCATTGGCAAAATCCGGATCCACCGCCAGGGGCCGGGCCATTCCAATCATATCGGTGGCACCCGACCGCAGGGCTTCCAGCATGGCCGGTCCCGAACGGAATCCCCCGGTGACCACCAGCGGGGCCTTTGAAAATTGCCTGACTTGCTCCGCGTAATCCAGGAAATAGGCTTCCCGCTTGCGGGTACTCTCTTTCTGCCGGTATCCCGTCATGGCCGGGCTTTCGTAGGTGCCGCCGGATATTTCCACCTGGTCGATGCCGGCCGCCTCAAGTTCCCGGATGACCTCCAGGGAGTCTTCCGGCGCCAATCCGTCTTTCATGAAATCCGCCGAATTGAGCTTGATCCCGATTGGGAATTCATCCCCCACCGCTCGGCGAACAGCGGTGTATACTTCCAGGACGAACCTCCGCCGGTTCCCTGGGGTTCCGCCCCAGTCGTCATCCCGCTGATTGTGACGCGGTGATAAAAACTGGCTGACGAGGTACCCGTGGGCGCCGTGAATCTGCACGCCGTCGAAGCCCGCCGCTTTGACCAGGCGGGCTGTCGTTGCGAACTTTTCCACGACGCTCAGGATCTCGTCTCTGGTAAGTTCTCGCGGTACATTGAACACTTTTTCCAGCCCGGTGCCCAGCGGCAGAGCCGATGGTGCCACCGGCTCTTTACATAGAAAATTCGGGATCTGTTTGCCGGGGTGGTTGATCTGAACCCAGATGCGGGCGTCGGCCGCCCGTCCGGCGGATGCTCATTTTTCAAACCTTGGCAGATCGCTGGCTTCATCCAACACCACGTTGTGGGGCTCGCCCAGGGCGGTCCGGTCGATCATGACGTTGCCTGTGACCATCAGGCCCACCCCGCCGGCGGCCCACCGTTCATACAAGGTTGCCAGGCCCGGCCGGGGGTCATGGCGGCTGTCTCCAAGCTGCTCGCTCATGGCGGATTTGAAAAAGCGGTTTTTAATAACTTCCCCGCGGCCCAGTGCCAGCGGGGTATCGAAATTCAAAGATTTAAGTTTATCCAAAGCTTTTTCTCTCTCGTAATCAATTTGTCAAAATGGCTTTAGTTCATTTCCCAGTCCAGGCGGCTGATCAGTCAGCCGTCCTCCTCCCGGGCCAGCGAAACATAGTGATTCAGCCCCCACCAGCCGACAGGGAAATCTGTGCACAGGCAGTGGACATAGACACCATAAGCAGTGTCAGCATGATTGTCACGTACCTGAAGGGCTTCACCAAAAGCTCCTTTCTCTTTATTATTGCATAATCGCCGGAGAAGACTTATTTTTCGAGAATCGAACGGAACACTTAATTGCGACTCTGGCATAACCGACCGCTTAGTTCAAGGCGGGGATGCTAATTCAAACCATTATCTGAGGATATTGTATGCGACTGTTGGGGCTTTTTTCCGGAGGCTCTCCCGAAAAATATGAAAAAAGAGCCGATACCTTGGTCATTAACGGATCCTATGGCCAGGCAAAGCTGGCGTATGAAAAGGCCCTGGGTAAACTCGAAGGGCAGGCACACCGTAAACCCGGATACCGGAATCACATCCAGGAAAAACTGCGCCGCTGCAAGGAGTCGCTTGCCCGGGAACATCGCAAGGAGGGGCAAGCCCTGGTTGAAGCCGGTTGCGGCGATGAAGCCCGGGAGTTGTTTGACCTCGCCCTGGAACTGACCGCGGACGCCCGTCTGGCCGCGGATGTAACCAACCTTCTGGCAGCCATCCCGGCGCCTTCCGAACAGCCGGAGGCGTATGCGTATTTTGTACCCGGATCACCGGAGGCGGATCAACCTGAAACGCGCCCGCCTGACTCCGACGAGGAGTATTTCGAAGCCCTGTGCAATTCGCTGGAAGATGCTGAGCGGGAAGCGTACCGCACTTATCCCGATGCCTTTAAGGCGGGTTTTGTGGCCCTGAACCGCGGCGATTTCGACACCGCGGTGACCCGGTTGGCAGAGGCTGCGGGTGCTTACCCCTTCGGCGCAAACTATATTACCCTGGAGCTGGCCACGGCCCACCTCAATCGGGGTGAAAATGAAACGGCGCGCACGCTTCTGGACAGTTTCCTGCAGGAATACCCGGACGCCTTAAAGGCCTATTACCTGATGTGTGAAATCTTTTGGGAAACAGGGGCCTTCGACGAAGCCCAACGGCTGCTGGCAAACTGTCCGGCCACACTGGCTGAATCGCTTCCGGTTAAGATGCTGGCTGGCGAAACGTTTACGCGATCAAAACAGTTTCCGCAGGCGGCAGACCTTTATCAGGAACTCCTGGCAATCCACGGTTGGGACCCCCTCGTCGCGCAGGCCCTGGCCGGAACCTATGAAGCCCGGGGGCTGAATGAACCGGCCCGCGATCTTTACGGTGAAATAATCGGCACCTGCACGGGCTGCGGCGCCCGGGTGGATCCGGTGGTAAAACAGCGTTATGCCGAGACCAGTTTTGCCAGCGGCGATCACTCCACCAAAGTTCTGGAACTTTACCTCGACCTTGTGCGTGAAGATCCGTCTCACCGAATCGATTATTATCAACGAATCAGCCGCATCTATTCTCTGCAGGGCAACAACCACGAATCACGTCGATTTGCCGCCTTTGCAGAGCAGGCGGATTCAGGCTTTCAGACCGAAGACTGAAGGCTGAAGAAAAACCCGAGAATCGGTCTACCCGTTTTATTCTTATTGAAATCAAGGGCTGCATCTGATTGTATTGAATATTAGAAGCCATCTACCTTTAAACCTGATAAATGGATGACCATCAATTCAAACTGTTGCTGGAATTTTTCAACCGTTCCTGGAAAGGGTATCGCAAGGTCCGCAAGGGGGTGAAAAAGCGCATCGGGCGTCACATGCAGTCCGTGGACTGCCGGCATATGGGCGCCTACCTGCAACTTTTGAAAACGGATGAGATCGCCCGCAAAACCTGTGAACGCCTGTTGACCGTATCCATCAGCCGATTTTACAGGGACCGGCAGGTGTGGCAGCTGCTGGCCGCGGATATTCTGCCGGACCTGGCCGGACAAAACCGCGCCTCCCTGCGGATCTGGTCGGCCGGCTGCGCCCGGGGCGAGGAAGTCTACAGCCTCAAGATAGCCTGGGAAGAAGTGAAGCGCCGGAGCACCCGCGTGCCCCGGCTCACGGTGGTTGCTTCGGATGTCAATGACGCATACCTTGAACAGGCCAGAGCCGGGATTTATAACCGGGGCAGCCTGAAAGAGCTGTCCGCAGAATTAAAACAGCGGTATTTTGAAAAGAGCCGGGGCGGCCGGCGCTGGTCTGTTCGACAGGAACTGAAAACAGGAATAGAATGGGTCTGCCAGGACCTCCTCAACGGTCCGCCCCGTGAAAATAAGTACGACCTTATCCTGCTGCGCAACAACCTGCTCACTTACTATCGGGCCCCTGACGTGAACACCGGCTTTCAAAATGTGATGGCCGCCCTGGCACCCGGAGGCATCCTGATTATCGGCGCCCATGAGCACCTGCCTGATGATGCCACCCGGCTCACCCCTGTCATCGGCTCCCGGGTCGTCTACCGTCACCAAGCCTGAAACATCACACTTTTTACCAGCTTTTTACATCCCTGTGACAACTTCTGCGGGCAATGTCTTAGCTTTACTCCAGGCAGGCATGACCGGGCCCGGATGTACCGGCCCGGTTGTATTTCCCGGCGGAGTGCTTATCGTGGATTTATGAGCTTTCTGCCGGAACATAAAGTCACTAGAAGCATAACCGGGAGGTTCATCATGAAAACTATTGTTACCGGCATCATCGTGGTCGCATCGATATTCATCGTCGTGAACAATGTGATCAGCATGGATAAAGACATGAAAAAACAGACTGTTAATTCCCAGAACACTCGCGAGGCGGTATTTGCCGGCGGCTGCTTCTGGTGCACGGAATCCGATTTCGAAAAAGTGGACGGGGTCATCGAGGTTATCTCCGGTTATACCGGGGGGCACGTTACCAATCCCTCGTACAAACAGGTTTCCTCCGGGGGAACCGGACACATCGAAGTTGTCAAGGTAGTTTATGACCCCCAAAGGATCACCTACCCGGAACTGCTCGATATCTTCTGGCGACATGTCAACCCCACCGACAGCGGGGGGCAATTTGTGGATCGCGGTCCTCAGTACCGCAGCGCCATCTTCTATGCCGGCGAGGAGCAGCGCCGTCAAGCGGAAGCATCGAAAAACCAACTGGCCGCCTCCGGGCACTTCAACGTGCCCATTGTAACCGACCTGCTTCCCTTGGGAACATTTTACCCGGCCGAAGAGTATCACCAGGATTACTATGAGAAGAACCCCATTCGATATAAACTGTACCGTGCCAATTCCGGCAGAGACCGGTACCTTTCGAAAACCTGGGGCGACGTGGAAAAAATCTCTAAAACCGCCCGAACAGGCGATAAGTATCCTGTTCCCGATGACACTCAACTGCGCCAGCAACTGACCCCGCTGCAATACCGGGTGGCCCGGGAAAACGGCACGGAACCGCCTTTCAACAACAGCTACTGGGACAATAAGGAACCGGGTATCTACGTGGACATCGTCTCCGGTGAGCCGCTTTTCATCTCCACGGACAAATATAAATCCGGAACCGGCTGGCCCAGCTTTACGCGCCCCCTGGAACCGGAGAACGTGGTTGAACTCCGGGATACCAGCCACTTTATGGTGCGCACCGAGGTTCGCAGCAAGCACGGGGATTCACACCTGGGTCACCTTTTCAACGACGGACCGAAGCCGACCGGGCAGCGTTACTGTATCAACTCGGCCGCCCTGAAGTTCGTGCCTCTGTCAGAAATGGAAGCTGCAGGATACGCGGCGTACCTCAAGCACTTCGACTGAATGAAAAAATAAACATGGAAAGGCGCCTCACTTGTGCGTGCCTGGATAGTGTTTATACCGCTTAATAAGTAGTCCCGTTATTTGGTCACTCTGAGCGGAGCGAAGAGTCCCCTGCAAGTTGAGGCAATGCTTCGATGTGAGGGATTCTTCGCCGCCTGCCGGGCGTAGCCTTTGGCGAAGACTGGTTTCACTCCTCAGAACGACAGGGTAGATCAATCGGAATATATTTTTGACTATCGCTATAAACAGGCTACTAGCCGGAACTGAATTCTGGCGGAACCGGATCCAGGGCTTCAAGTTTACTGACCAGAACATCAACATCAAACAGTCCAGGCACCTGCTCCCGGTAGTGCTTTAAACCGACAGTGGCTCTGGCGGCCAGTTTTCCGGCCGCGGCAGTGCGGCCATATTCAAGATGCGCGTAGGATCCGGCTGACCATATCATTACCTGAAGCATCTTTTTTTCGGCGCCTTCACTCCGGCACCATTTTTGTTCCAGCCATTCGTGGCATTCAAAAAAGAGCCCCTGGTTCCACAGCAAAAACGCAATGTACCAGGTATCCCCGGCCTGAACACCGGCTGAACGCATCCCGTCAAAAACAGCCTGGTACTTTGCTGCCCGCTTTTTCACATAGTGTTTTATAACTTCGTCAGCATCGGCCGGCGCACACTCCCGGGCAACCCTGGAAACAGGTTCTATTTCGCCGGCAGGAATTGCCTCCAGAAAACTACTCCCCAGCGCATTCCTCACGTTGCGGCACACCCGACTCTCGAAGGGATTGAAATGATTAACCGTATCTGGATTCAAAAGAATATCCGTTGCCCCTAAATATGGGTGGGCCCATGGATTCCCATGCGCCCACCCGATTTTTGTTCAACCAGGATGCTTTCTTAATCGATGGACTTTTAGTCCTTGAATACCAGTTTCCCACCGATAAGCCCGGCCACACCCGCGGCCCCCAGGGCCAGGAGATTGGCCAGCATGAACAGTGTCCGCCCGGATGAAGGCACCTGCAGAATATCCGGATTCACGGTCCACCAGATGACCACCACCGCTGATAATCCAAAGACAGTCAGCGCACAGGCAATCTTGATCATAAACTGCCGGCTGCGAAATCCCCGGTACCGTTTCTGCCACTCCACATACCCGGAGAAAAGGACCACGGGTAGAGAAAGAACCACGAAAACCATGTTGCAATAGGCCGCGGTATCCAAAACCCGGGACTCGAACAATACGGCCAGAACGATGAAGATAAAGGCTACCGGTAACAGGCCGTTGGGAAAATGGACGGATATGGGGTGCGCGTGATGCTTGAGCATCTGCCCGATGACAAAGTGCAACATCCGACCCAGCGGCGTAGTCGGCTCGGGTCCCAGGTCTACACCTGGCGTGTCGGCTGGCGGCGGCCCTGCCGTTGGCGTCTCTTCACCGGTCACCTCTGCCGCGGCTTGCGCTTCTTCTATGATTTCCTCGAAAAGGCTCTTATCCGCGCCGCAGACGGGACACTTATCAGGGGGCTCGTCGCCTTCATGCACATACCCGCAAACACCACATCGCCACTTTTTCATACCAGGACCATCCTTTGCATTAAGTCATTGTTATCGGAGTTGAACCGGAAGCAGGTTATCTTCATGAGCATGCTTTAGTATCTGCTAAATTTTCAGGTTTTTTGCAAGTAAAAATAAAGCGCGGGCTGGAGGCAAGTGGACGGTAAACAGCAGCAATCGAACCCCGTTGGCAACACCGGTAGATCCGGACACACTCTCTGATACAGATCAGGAGGGCTGAACCCACCAGCTAGAAAAAGCAGTCCGGATTGAACAGCTTTCCAACAGTCCCGGCCTACCATCAGGAAAGCTCCGAATTTGAACCGGTTGCGTTGCGCCGGTGCTGGTCAGACCCCCTGAGCCGCCAGGCGGCAAACCCGAAAAAAATCACAAGGCCGGCCAAAAAGGCCCACGGAAACCAGCTGAAGGTGCCTTTGAAAACCAGGTTCTCGATCATCTGGGAGTCGGCCGCAGGGTATTGCCGGACTATTTCCGGGCGCGTCCAGGCCACCAGCAGGGAATAGAGCAAACCGATCAGCCCGTAGGAAAGATTATAGGCGAGCCCTTTGAAACTCAATACCGTGGCACGCTGCGCGGAGTCGGCAATATGGTTTAAGTAGTGGCTCACGAAAAAACCAGTCAGGTACATGGCGCTGGACAGGATCACCACAGGAACCAGGCCGCCCAGGGGAATAAAAAAGGCCATCCCGACCAGACCGGCAAGGGTGACGCCGGTAAGGACCAGCAGGTTATACCGCGGCGTATGTCGTTCGGTCATCCCCAGAGCAATCCGCGGTACGATGAGACCCAGGACCGCAATGGCAGAACCGATCAGGCCGAAAAGCGCTTCGGGCACCTGAATAACCCGGTAATACTGGCTGGACAGGGTCATGACCATGCGCACAATACTGTCAAAAAGAAATCCCCCGCAGATAATAACCAGTGCAAACGGGGTGTCTATGATCCAGCGGCCGGCCCGGAGGGTCATCGCAAAGGCTTCCCTGGTCGAAACGCGGCAGGTTTCAAGCGGACCGCACTCAGCACTATTGGCCGCAGACCCGGTTTCTTCCATTTTCAGCGCTGCTCCCAGGGCCAGGATTCCCATGCAGAGGGTCAAAAAAAGCGGGATGCGCAGGGTGACCCCGCGGGTGAACACGATGTTTAACCCCATCCAATCGGCTGCCTTTTGCATGAAATCAGGATCATAGACAGCGGCACCTACCGTCATAGCAACAATAAAAGCAATGGACTTCAGGCGCATTTGCATCTCGAGAACCCGGTTCCACTGGGCTTGCAGGCCGGCCTCTTTAAGTGCGTCATAGGCAAGCGCTTCATCAGCACCGCTGGCGGAGGCCTCTGCCAGACCACCCAGGATCCGGTTGAGTGCGAAAACAGTGAAAAGCAGGGCCGGGTTACCCCGGGGAACCGCGCACAGCAGGGCAATCTCGATGACCATGACCGCTCCGGCCCAGACAATCAGTTTGCGACGCCCTACGATGTCTGCAAACGCACCTGACGGCACCTCCGCCAAAACTATGGTCACCGCCCAGATGGTATTCAACAGGGCAAACTGCGCCATGGTCAGTCCGAAATCCAGAAACAGGATCGTAAATACGGGATAGTAGAAGCGCGCATTGAAAAAGACCCTGAACGCGATGAACAAGCGCACGTTTCCAATGGCATATGGAGAGGTTGTCTTTATATCATTTCCCATGAACAGGTTCCGTTTTACCTTTCAGAGTTGAAGTGACCGCCTATTAAATTAAGAAAGAGTTATTGATAGTCAATTGGTCCGGTTCTATATTGTAAATAGTATATCTCACTCTTAACACAACAGGAGGACACATGAACTCTGAAAAAATATTTGCAGACGCCCTTGAATATGAAAAACGGATTCTGGTTTAATTTCATGGAGGTCGACCTGGAGGATTAGCACCCATCTGAAAAATGTCTTTTGGTCGGGCGTCGTTAGAAGAGCGAGACTGAATTTTGAACGAAAATCCGTTTTCTGAGGCAGGTTCGATAAGTTATCTGCGTAAAATTCTAAACCACCGGTACACATTCAAAAGGCCCACGAGTGCGCCGGCCACATAGGTAAGGGCGCAGGCCAGGAGAATTTTGCGGGCCGCGGGGACATCTTCGGTGGGAATATACTTGCCGGAAGCCAGCAGCGGCAACGCACGTTTGAAGCTGGCATCAAACTCGGTCGGCAATGTCAGCAGATGGACAACCACCGGGATACACAAAGTGGCGAAACCGCCCAGGAACATCAGCGCGCCGGCAGCCGGCACCCGGGTAATGACGGTGAGTATCGGAACCACCATCATAATGCCGGCCCCGATTTTTTCCATCCGGGCGGCAGAACCGATCATGCGGGTACGGGCCCTGAGCGGGCCAAACCCGGTATGATCCTGGATGGCATGCCCGACTTCATGCGCGGCGACAACCACGGCGGTAAGCGTCCCCCGGCCGCAGTTTCCGGCTGTCAATCCGATCCTCTTCTTTTCAGGATCATAGTGGTCACCGATAAGCGTCTCATCGACCGTAACGTCGTCAATCCCCGTATCGGCCAGAATCAACCGTGCCAGCTCAAACCCGTTGCCCGAAAAGTATGCGTCCCGATTGTAGCGCTTGAGTACCCGCCCGGCCCACAGGCGGGGTCCGAACAGGACGATGATGGCAATTATGATGATGAAAATTATCATTTTGTACTGTTTTGCTGCTGGTCGTTTCGAATACGAAATTCATTTGTATACCAGACTTTTAAAATTTGCTATAGTGCAACTTGTACGCAGATACTTTCAGCCTGTATCTTTCCGGGGAAAGAAACCTTATATCCACAAGTCGGTTCGTACCCATCCAAGCTTTTATCCGCATAAACCAGTGCCAGGATAACTGGTTGCTTGGATTCTATTAATTTCCAGCATAAACTTAGGAGTTGATCAGTGAAACCTGTAGAAGGCCATCTTGAAATTCTGGACCGGGGATTTGGTTTTTTGAGATCCATTGAAAAAAATTTTAAACCCGAGCCAGAAGACACGTTCGTGCCCGCACCCGTTATCCATAAATACAACCTTCCCGAGGGCGGCTATATTGAAGGGGGCGGGGTTCCGGGCGACGGAAAAAACAGAAACTTAAAACTGACCCAGGTTGATAAAATCAATGGTTTGGACCCAGAAGCGTTTGCCGACCTTGAATCCCTGCACGACAGAACCAGCATAGATCCCCTGGAATTGTTTCACCTGACAAAAGATACAAGCGATACCACCGGCAAGGCGCTGGACCTGGTGGTCCCCATGGGCCGAGGCCAGCGTGGTTTGATAATCTCACCGCCTAAATCCGGCAAAACCACCCTGCTCAAACATATTGCGTCCGCCATTATCGCAAATCACCCCGACACGGAGGTCTTTATCCTGCTGGTGGATGAACGTCCCGAAGAGGTCACGGATTTCAAGCGCGGGCTCAAAGATGCCCACGTCCTGTACTCATCGTCGGACCAGAGCGTCTCCCAGCACATGCGCATCACGCGCACCACCATGAACACGGCCATCCGCCTGGCCGAAACCGGCCGGGACGCCGTGGTCCTCATCGACTCCCTCACCCGAATGTCCCGGGCCTTCAATGTTGACACCAGAAGTCATGGGCGAACCATGAGCGGCGGCCTGGCCGCCAATGCTCTGGCAATACCCCGGCAAATATTTGGCGCGGCACGCAATATTGAAGATGGCGGCTCCCTGACCGTCATCGCCACTATCCTGGTGGACACGGGCAGCCGCATGGATGATATTATTTACCAGGAATTCAAAGGTACGGGTAATATGGACCTGGTCCTGAGTCGCAAATGCGCGGAACAGCGTTTGTGGCCGGCTATTGATATCAACCAGTCCGGCACGCGCAAGGAACATCTCCTGCTTGACAAGGAGGCGCTCAAGACGGTTATCGAGGTTCGCCGGAAACTGGCCGGGCAGGATGAAACCACCGCGTTGACGACATTTTTGGAACGGCTTTAGAGGTCGTAGCGCGTCGGCCTAACGCGGAAATTGGCCCGACGGAGAGGTTTTGAAGCAGCGTCTAGGTTTCTTCCGGTTCGGCCCAGATGATGTGCCTCTTATTGATGAACAGCGTTTTATCCTGCACATCCCGGGAAACGGCATTGACCATGACCAGGAATGGGGCTTCTCTTTTAGTGAAAAGATCCGACACCCGTTCTTCAGTCTCGAGAAACACCCGCCCCTGTATCGTAGCGCCATCAACGGTCATGATCGTAAGCGCCTTGTAGTTCGCTGTCGCCATACTCTCCCCCTGTATTAAATGGGTTGCCGTGAAGCCAGCTCAAAAAAGTCTTTTGGCCCAATCTCAGCGTTGGGCGCTCATATCAAATCCTCGAAATACCCACTGTATTCCTCCGACTTGATATTCGCGGCCGCCTTGATTTGTCGTAGATCCCGCTCGTTTTTTGCGGGGAACCAAAAGCCATTTTTGAGATGGCTTCAAATTAAACTCAAATCCAGTTTAAAAAGTGGTGTCATTAAAATCAAGGACCAATTCACTGAGCGCTTTCTGTAATTTCCGGGTAATCGGTCCGGGTTTGCCGTTCCCGATGGGGGTGTCATCCACTTGCACAATCGGCATTACCTGGGTGGTGGTTCCCCAGAGCATGCATTCGTCGGCCGCTTTTACCCGGTCGGCCATGACCGGGTATTTTTCAACGGGAATTTTCAATTGCGCGCATAAATCCAGAACGACACGCCGGGTTATACCCGGCAGGATGTAGTGGCTGTCCGGATAGGTGACCACGGTACCCGCAAACACCGCACCGAAACTGGTGTAAGAACCTTCGGTGACGGCCCCATCCCGTACAAATAATACGTCCTTGGCACCATTTTCCCTGGCAATCTGGCTGGCCAGGACATTGGGCAGCAGGTTCACCGATTTAATATCGCAGCGCAACCAGCGGTTGTCGGGCGTCAAAACGACCCGCACACCCTTTTCCAGCTCTTTTTCCGGTGAATCAAAAGGCGCTGCAAAAGCATACACCGTGACCGGTGTCTCTGCATCCGGGAAGGGATGGCTGCGCGGCGCTGCCCCCCGGGTAATCTGGATGTAAACAACGGCCCAGTTCTTATCAAACCCATTTTTACGCAGCAGTGTTTCCGGAGCACGGCTGAGGGCGGCCATGTCCGGCGGTCTTATTTTCAGCTCACGCAGACTCCGGTTCAGCCGGCTAAAATGCTCTTCGGCTTTGAAAAGTCGCCCGTCATGGGCACAGATCACTTCATAAACACCATCACCGAACAAAAATCCTCGATCGTCAGGGGATACCCGAATCTCTTCTTTGGGTTTGAACTCACCATTCCAATATGCTGTCATTTACACTCCTGTTTTTCACCCGCGAGACAGTTTTCGTCTCACACCATATTGGTGGCCATGGCAACGATTTATAAAACCTATCTCAAAAAGGCACAATCCCACCGGTCATCAGGAAAAACCGGGACTCTTCCCGCATCAGCGCCGCCTGGCCTCTGAGGGGCCGGCCATAGACGGTGTGTTGATCCAGGGCACGCATAATGTTTTCGGAAAAGAAGTAATGTGAATTTAAGGCTGCAGGTAAAAAGCCCCCCTCAATCCGGTGAGAAACAGCGCTGTGGCCTGTGTCCAGAAGATGATTGCTACCGGGCTGCTTTTGTGTTTCATATCGACCAAGACCGGCTTACCCGGGACGACCCGCGTTTGCTTTGATTTAAGTGCCCATCGCCTCTTCAATCAGTTCTCCCAGGGGCCGGTTGATCTTCTTCTGGATTGATTCGGGGCAGCCTCTCTCCATGCTGAAATTGACCTCCGCGTGGGCGAGTGCCTCGGCCGCGACCTCTTCGCCCCAGCGCTCGCCCATGACGGCATCGAGCAGCATCCCCTTATCAATAAAAAGATGACAGGGTTCCATCTCTTCCGCTTCCACGGTAACCGTACAGCTCAGCCCCTCCAGAATGACCATGTCCAGAAAGTTGGCCAGTGAAAACAGTTGTATCGTACCCGGTTTCGGTCCGGATTCCAAAACGGCCAGCACATCAACCGCCAGTTCAGGGGCATCCAGTGGTTTGTGATAGAATTTCATCAGGTCGTAGGGCATCTTGGATTTTAGCCGGGCAGTGCCGTAAGAAGTCATGACAAAACAGGGAATGTCGGGGAAAAAAGCATTCATGTAAGCCAGGAGCATCAATCCATTCACCTTGGGCATATTGATATCGGTCACAACCAGATCAATGGTTTCAGTATCAAGGATATCAATGGCAACCTGACCGTCTCCCGCCTCAAAAAGCTGCAGCTGGTCGTTGGCATTTTCCAGGGCATGCAGAAGCACCTTCCGCAGGACACGATCATCGTCGACAATCAGTACACTCTTCATAATTCCCCCGGGGGTTGTCTATGGCGGCTATCTTCCCATCTGGTATATATGCGGATCAGGGTTCATCAATAAAACGAAACAGCTGTCCACGCCAAAAAACACCGCCTGTTGACAGACACTAACTGATTGCTATCACTACATTAAGATATTTTCAAGAATTTGTTGCCCCTAAATGCTATCCGCCGGGGTCGGGGTATATATTAAGGCGCGCCTGGGAGGATCAGATGTGGCCTGCCGGAGTGGGCGACCGGCTCCCGGGATACCCGCCATTTGCGCAGGGTGAGAGCAGCCCGGTTGCCGGCCGTGCAGGTGTCTTACCTGTGATTTCAGCCGGGCGACCATTTTAAAATAGCGACCCGCCTTAATTTCGACAGCCAAGAGTCCGCTTTCCGGCTTGCCTGCATACGGTTGTCAAAACACAATTCTTTTTCGTCAATTTCGGTAAATACCTCTCTGAGATCCCGATACTCCAGAAAAAGAAACACCCGTTTCTCAAAATCTGCCAGTTTATAGGCTTCTAAAATTTGATCCGTGGTCTGCATGATTGCCTCCTTTCATATGGCCTGCTGTGAATTCTGAACACGGTCACATCTTTCCAGGATGTAGGCCTGGACCAGATCCATAATGCCCGGGTCGCTTAAAATTCGTTTGTGGCCCAGACCCGTGGTTGTGTGCAGAACAATGTTGTTGCTATTTACCGCTATCTTTCTGGAGTCCGCGTAGGGTGTGGTGCGGTCATCCTTGTCGTGGACAAAAAGAATCCCGGGTCCCTGGCCCCACTGCCGGCAGCAAATCTTTTTCCCGTGTACCTGGATATAAAAACGGCGGCCGGTTGCCAGGTATCGCTTTGCGTGGCTGCCTGGAGCGGGTCTTGCGGGCGCAAAGAAAACACTTTTAATAAACCGCCCGGTAAACCCGGGTGCCAGCCGGCCCGCCAGGGCCAGCAACCGGGGCATCCAGTGGCCGTGAAATCCATTATTACGAACGTTCGTGCTTTTTTAATGTGCTGATAATACCTGACTTGTCATTGTGCTCTCCTATTGGGTTGTTTGGTTGTCCAACAAGGGAATGAACACTGCCCCAACGAATGTTTACATATAGTCTGCGAGCAGGCGATCCAGGGCAGTTTCCTGGTAATTTTTGGTCCCGGCGTCCTTCAGCAGCTCGTGGTAGAGATGAAATCCCAGCAGCAGCGAATACAGGTCAAAGGCAAACTGGTCACAGTCTATTCCGTCGCGCAGGTCCCCCACGCGGATAGAAGACTGACAAAACTGCTTGAGACTGGCAAGCCACTGCTCCTGCTGTTCAAGCAGGGCCTCCCTCACCTTGCCGGGCCGGCTGCTGAAATCCGCGCTGGCAGCTACAAAAATACAGCCCCCGGTCAGGCGTCCTGTCCAGCTGATCCAGTTATCGACCAGCTTGCGGATACGCGCAATACCCGCTTTTTCTCTCAGGGCCGGGACAATGACGCCCTCGGAAAAAAGCTGGCCGGCAAAATGCAGAATTTCAATCTGCAGATTTTCTTTTGATTTGAAATGAGCAAACAGCCCGCTCTTGGACATTTCCGTTGCCTTGGCCAGTTCACCAATGGTGACACTCTCCAGTCCCAGGCGACTGGCCATGTCCAGTCCTGTTTCAAGAATATAGCGCTTGGTATCTTCACCTTTCGTCATAATATAAAAAATAGTACGACCGTTCGTACTTGTCAAGTAATTTTTCTTTCGCGGCAGTCGGCCGGGTAGCCCAGTTCAACAATTGCCGGTATTCGTTTGCCTTTTCTGAAAAAACGAATAAGGTAGGTGGCCCATTGTGCCGGATCATCCGACAACAATGTGGCGTTTACTTTGGTTTTGTTTGGTTCCCTCCACCTCGGGTGGAGGACCCGGAGAGAAAGCAGCTACGCATATAACCATGAATCACACTGCGGCCCCTGAAAACAGTAACTATCACCGCTGGATCGTCTTTCTGATGATCTGCATTGTCTACTTTTTTGTCTATTTTCACCGCGTTTCCACATCCGTCATCGCCGCAGATCTCCTGGCTGCGTTCCGAACCAATGCCACGGCCCTGGGTATCATGTCGTCCATGTATTTTTACCTGTACGCTTTTGAACAGCCCCTGGTCGGCTATTTCACCGATAAGATCGGACCCCGCCGGGTCATCGCCTACTGGTCCCTGGCCGCTGCGGCCGGCTGTGTGCTTTTCGGCCTGGCCCCCGACATTGGCTGGGCCACGGCAGCCCGGGCGCTCATTGGTATCGGCGTCGGCGGTGTCTACGTGCCGGCGTTAAAGGCCCTGTCTCTGTGGTTTCAGCAAAAAGAATTTCCCACGATGATCGGGCTGCTCATGTCCGTGGGTAATTTTGGCGCCATCATCGCCACAACCCCCCTGGCCTGGGCGGCCAACACCTGGGGGTGGCGACCGACTTTTTTCCTGATCGCAGCCATCACCCTGGGCCTGGCAATCGCCACATTGTTTCTTACCCGGGACCATCAGCCACCGTCGGATACTCTCCGGGCTGAGCCTGTCCCGGACACAGTCGCCGGGTCTGAGGCTAAACCGGTAGCGTTCCGCGTTATCGCCTCGGGTCAATTCTGGATAGTGGCGGCTATCTTTTTTGGCATCTACGGTACGTTGATTACCCTGCAGGGCCTCTGAGCGACCCCGTTTTTAATGACCGTCCTGGGCGTTGAACGCATTTTCGCCAGCAAGTTGAATATGCTGATTCCCATCGGCGTCATCTTCGGTGCCCCGTTTATCGGCTGGCTTCTCAACCGCTTCTCCTTTGACAAGCGCAAAACCCTGATTGTGATTCTAGCGGTCTATACATTGGCCTGGGTGGCCCTTATTCAAGGGACCCTGGACGCAGTGCGTCTATCGGTTATTTTCGTGGTCATGGGATTCGTAGGAGGTGGATTTATCAGCACGCTCTGGGGAATTGTCCGCGATACAACCCCACCGGAACTTATGGGTCTTACGTCCGGCCTGCTCAATTCGGCCCCGTTTATCGGCGTGGCCGTTTTCCAGGTGGCAACCGGCGCTATTCTCGACCGTGCCGGCATGACCAACGGGCTCTATCCGGCCATCGGTTTTCAAAATGCCTTTCTGGCCTGCCTTGCGGGGGTTATCTTATGCCTCGGCCTTTCCTTCATAATTCGCAAACCTGCGTAAAATTGGTTTTTACAGGTCTTTACTTTTCCAGATAACCCGAAAGCTGCGCATATATTTCTTGCGAGACAGCCACCGATGCGTTCTTCTGGTAATCAAAGCAAACCTGAACCGAATCTCGATATCCGTCGTAAAAACCTCGAAATCAGTCATGTATGCCTCTTTTTAAGTGTTTTTAGATCATAGCTGGATCAGGACTGTGATTGCCCGGCCAATGAGAATTTCAATTCGGCCGCAGATCCAAACATTACCCTTTGATATCAAATAGATAATCTAATATCAAGGTCACTTTTAAAAATCCTGAGTCGGCCGGGCGACAGACTTATTTCAATTATCGGCCCAGAATGTCTATTTTGTGCTTGCCACCCGCCGTCGACTGTTATAAATGGTTTCTCTTAGTCATTTTTTTTCAGAAGCGGTTTTAAAATGGGTTTTGAGATCGCTTCGAATACAACCTTAATCAGAAGGACATTAGAACTGAATGAAAGCAGAGCAGAAAAAGAAACTTGAAGAACAATTACGTAAGTTGATGGCACAGGCCGAGGAGCTGCCTGAGGAAAAAAAGCCCGCCCCAACCAAAACCGGCACCGTCCGGGTGATCCGCCGCCGCAGAGGCCAGCCGGATATGCTCATCGCCTAGAAGTTGTATTCCGGGCCAAAACAATGACAATACCATGCCGGAACTTCCTGAAGTCCAAACCGTTGTTGACGATCTGATCGCCGCCGGTGTACCGGGGGCAGTGATCACCGGTGCCAGGGTCTTCTGGGAAAAAACCGTTGCCACCCACAACTCCGCTGACTTTTGTAAACAAATCCGCAATCGGCAGATAGAGACTATTTCCCGCAGGGGAAAATTTATCATTTTTCAGCTGCTGCCGGAAATGGCACTCCTGTTTCATCTGCGCATGACCGGCCGCTTTGTGCTGGCCCCGGCCGGGTCGCGGCGCTCCCGGCATGACCACCTTATTTTCCGGCTGGAGGACGGCCGACAGCTCAGGTTTCACGATACGCGCAAATTCGGACGCGCTTTCCTGACAGATGCGCCCCAGGCCATTACCGGCCACCTGGGGCCGGAACCCCTTGCGCCCGGATTCACCGCCAAAAAACTGGCCGCCATGCTGTCCACCCGTCAAAGGCAACTCAAACCGCTCTTGCTGGATCAGACTTTCATTGCCGGAATGGGCAACATCTACGTAGATGAAGCCCTGTGGGAAGCCCGGCTGCATCCTCTGCACAATTCGGCCACTCTGGAGGCCGACCAGGCGGCTGCGCTGCACCGCTCTATTCGCAGGGCATTGAGACAGGGTCTCAAAAACTCGGGAACCACCCTTGGCAGCGGTAAGGCGAACTTCTATTCCCTTGAACGCAAATCCGGCCGCAACCGATCCTTTCTCAAAGTTTTTCGCCGCACCGGCCTGCCCTGCCCGCGCTGTAGCCACCCCATCGAGCGTCTGGTGGTCGGCCAGCGCAGCACCCACATCTGCAGTCGCTGTCAGGAATCCCCTGATCAGAATTAGCCCTTCCATAATTGAATAGCCGGACAGTGGTTATCGACTTGACAGTTGCGCCGCTGTGCTGACAATAAGATATATAGCTATTGCCCTAAATATATTCCGACTGATTTATCCTGTCATTCTGAGGAGCGAAGCGACGAAGAATCCCTCCCATCGAAGGACTGTCTTAGCTTGTCGGGGACGCTTCGCTCTGCTCAGAGTGACAAAATAACGGAAGGTACTTACGACAACCGGTATGGTCCGTGAAGGCAATAGGGTCCCAATCAGATCAACGTTTTCCACGGAGGTCCCCGATGTCCCAAAATGGTGGCGATATCATAGCTCAGGTGTTGAAACAGCAGGGTGTGCCGTTTGTGTTCACACTTTGCGGTGGTCATATTTCACCGATCCTGGTGGGGTGCAAAAAGGTCGGTATTGAGGTGGTGGACACCCGGGGGGAGGCCGGCGCCGTTTTCGCGGCCGATGCCGCTGCCCGGCTGTCCGGTATTCCCGGGGTCGCCCTGGTTACGGCCGGACCGGGGGTGACCAATACCATTACCGCAATTAAAAATGCCCAGATGGCCCAGGTTCCCCTGGTGCTGATCGGCGGCGCATCCGCCACTATTTTAAAAGGACGCGGGTCACTTCAGGATATCGACCAGCTGCCGTTGCTGCAGTCCATCGTCAAGATGGCTGCCAGCATCCGCCGGAACTGCGACATTATTCCGGTGCTTGAAAAGGCTTTTTCCACTGCCCGGTCCGGGGTTCCGGGCCCGGTATTCATCGAATGTCCCATTGACCTGCTGTACGATGAAGAACTGGTCCGCAGCTGGTACCTGGCCGGTGGTGGGCAGGAGAAATCTCGATCCGTCGGCCAGAAAGTAAAAGAGCTCTACCTGAAACACCATGTGGACTCCGTTTTTGCCTGCGATTTTGAAGCAATGGAGCCCGGCCTGCCGGAACGGCAACCCGAGATAGTCAATCACCCCAAGATGCTCAAAGCAATCGACTTGATTGATAAAGCCGAACGCCCGGTGCTTGTGCTGGGCAGCCCGGTCATGCACAGCCCCGGTTCTGCCGCCCGGTTGGCAAACGCCGTGGGCGCCCTCGGGATACCGGTATACCTGGCGGGTATGGCCCGGGGACTACTGGGTGCCGGCCACCCCCTGCACATGCGTCATAAACGCCGGAATGCACTGAAAACCGCCGACCTGGTGATCCTGGCCGGCATGCCATGTGATTTTCGCCTCGATTACGGCCGGGTCATCAATACCAGTGCCGCCCTGCTGGCAGTGAATATCAGCAAACCTGATCTTGCTCTCAATCGCAAACCAACCCTCTCTGTGCACTGGAACCCGCATCTTTTCCTGATGGCCCTGGCAGAGCACCCGGCCTACCTGCCCGCGGACCGGTGGAAACAGTGGCAGAAAAAACTGCAGGCCGCGGACGCCGGGCGCGAGGAAGAGATCACCGCGATGGGGCTGCAAAAAACAGACAATATCAACCCGATCGCTTTCTTTAAAAAGCTGGACGCCCACCTGCAGGATAACAGCGCCCTGGTAGCCGATGGCGGGGATTTTGTGGCCACGGCAGCCTACACCCTGCGCCCGCGAAAGCCGCTGCAGTGGCTCGACCCGGGCGTATTCGGCACCCTGGGGGTCGGCGGCGGCTTTGCCCTGGGCGCTAAAATGGCCGCCCCCGGATCGGAAGTCTGGATCCTGTACGGTGACGGGTCCGCCGGATACAGTTTGCAGGAACTGGACACGTTTGTCCGGCATGGCCTGCCGGTCATCGCCGTGGTGGGCAACGATGCCGGCTGGACGCAGATCGCCCGGGACCAGGTATCCGTTTTAAAAGATAATGTGGGCACGGTGCTGCGCCACACAGACTACCATGTGGTAGCGGAAGGTTTCGGGGCCAGAGGCATCCTGGTGGAAAACGAAGACCAGATCGAAGACGCCCTGCAGCAGGCACGTACCCTGGCCGCTGGCGGCCAGCCGGTCCTGATAAACCTGATCATCTCACCAACGGAATTTAGGAAAGGCTCCATCTCTGTTTAGAAACAGAGTGATTCTTCTCAAGTGTAGCGGGAGGCAACGGGAAGCCCCATTAAAGGAGAATTACTTTTTTTCCGGTTTTGAACTTTCCCGTTAAGACGCGCCGAGCATCACAGGAAAGGGCGAAGGAAGCGAAGTGCTGTTTGAGCGTAGCGAGTTGCGCTGAGCGCGCCCTTTACGAGAAGCGCTGGGCAGCCCGCAGGGCCGCGTCTTATGGGCGTTTGACACCTGTCGGGCATAGCCGGAGGCGACGCCTGATTGGTTCGTTTTTTTTCACGCGAAAGAAAATGAACAAAATGCTACATAAATCAAGCGAATTTCTCTCCAGATCGGAAGAACCTCTTCGAATACTCCACCAGAAATAAGGATTTAGATAAAACTAAAATACCTTACTTTTTCAACCCGTCCGGATCAAAATGCAGTGACTGCATGTCAAAGTCTTCGAGAATCGCCGCAAATTCCTCTTCGGGAATCTCCGGCAGGGTTTTACGGTCCGGCCGCAGGCTTTTCGCTTCCCGGAGATAGACATGCACAATCTCGGTATCACGGCGATCTGTATTCCAGTGAATCAGCACACGGATACACATGGCCAGTCCGTCCGGCACCTGCATTTCATGGCCGCACAACAGGGCCGCATCGTACCAGCCCAGCTGTCGCGCGGCCAGGGCCGGATAAGTCGCATCCAGATCCACAGTGGTGGTAAAATAAGCGCTGGCCACATCCCCGGCCCGCATATCATTGGCCCGAATGATAATATACATCATCTCCCGGGTTGCCTCGAGAATGGCTTCTTTCGTGTTTTCGGTCACCGTGGTGGCGCCGCGTACGCCGCGGCACATAACGGTGCGCGGCTGTTCATTATCTTTTGTTGACTGAGGGGACATGGTTACTCCTGAATTGATTATTCTTTTTTCAATTGCCGCCGGCCGCATCGGGCCCGAAAGGCTTAAACATGACCAGCAGCTGCGGGAGCAGGGTCAGGGCGGCTACCAGGGCAATCAACATGGCCAGACCGGTAAATAGGCCGAAATAGATCGTCGGCCAGAAATTGGAAAACACCAGGATGGAAAACCCGATGATGATGGTTATCGATGTGTAGTACATGGCATGCCCGATACTGCCGTGGCAGCGGTAAAGAGTCCGGTAGTAATCCCGGTCCTTCCCGATCTCTTCCCGGAACCGGTAGATATAGTGGATCGTGTCGTCCACGGCGATGCCGATACTGATGGCGGCGATGGTGATGGTCATCATGTCCAGCGGAATATCCAGCCAGCCCATGACGCCCAGAACCGCACCCGCGGCAAACAGGTTGGGGAAAAGTGCGATCAGGGCCAGTTTCAGCGACCGGAAAAGCACCATAAACATCAACAGCAGGGCCAGGGCCACCACCCCGATGGTCTTGATCTGGGAGTCGAACAGGCTCTGCAGCATGTTGTTGTACAGCACCATGGTGCCGGCTATCCGCACCCGCTCGGGATCCAGCTTCAACTTGTTGACCAGGTCGTATCGGATCTGCTTGAGCAGGGCGTCGCGCTTCAAGGTTTTCAGCGAATCCTTGATGCGGACCGAAAACCGGGCCTCGTTTGCCTCGAAGGAGACGTAGGGCTTGATGATCAGGTCTTTGTACTTGTCCGGCAGCTTGGTGTAGAAGACGTTCATCTCGAAACTGTCCAGGGCCTCGCCCTGGCGCAGGTTCCGGGCCAGCTTGAGCAGGGTCCCAAAGGAGAGCACCTTGCCTGTCTCCGGTAGGGCGTCAAGGTAATCGTGGACCTTTTCGATGGTCTCCATGCGCTCGTCAATGAACCAGTAGTTGTCCTTCTGCTCCTCCATTTCCTCATCCAGCAGTTCCATCAACTCTGCGTCTTCCTCGTCTTCCAGATAGGCCTCCTCCGATTCCGCCGCGGCCGGCTCCGCGAGATCTGCATCTTCGAACCGGACAATAATATCCAGCGGCGTGGTCCCGCCGAGCTTCTGGTCGATCAATTTCATCCCCTGGTAGATTTCGGTGGACTCCTTGAAGTAGTCGATAAAACTGTTTTCAACCACAAGCCGGCATAAACCCACAACCGTCAGCAGGGACAATACCACCGTGAAGACCAGAACCAGGGCCCCTTTTTTATGGGTAACGTCGGCTAAAAAGTCGATAAAAGCAAAGTTTAAGCGTCGGCTGCCGGAAGGCGCGTTTTCCTTGGGCAGCAGCACCACACAGGCCGGAAACAGGAAAAATGTCAGGACCAGCGAAACCAGAATCCCGGCACTCATCATCCAGCCGAAATGGATGACCGGCTTGATATCGCAAAACAGCAGGGAGCTGAAACCGGCAATCGTAGTCAGGGCGGCATACAGGCAGGGGATGAACTTTGCCCGCACCGTATCGGCCACCAGGGTACGCTGGTCGCTGTTCGGGTTGTTGGCTAGGTACTCCCGGTAGCGCACGATCAAGTGGACCACGATCGCCAGGGTAATGATCAACTGCAGGGAAATAAAATTAGAAGAGATGACGGTCACCGCCCAGCCGAACGTCGCCAGGATGCCCATCATGGCAATTACGGATAGAAAACAGCAGAGCATGGGCAGCACCACCCAGCGGACACGCCTGAAAATAATCCCCAGCATCACCACCAGCAGGAAAAAAACACCCAGGCCAAACCCCTTCAGGTCCATCTTGACAAAAGAGATCATGTCATCGGCAATCATGCTGGCCCCGCCGAGGTATAGCTCGGCGTCGCCCCGGTACTTGTCCATGATCGCCCTTACAGCCGCGATGTCCCGGTGCTGGATCTCATTCAGGCGGTCCAGGCGCGCGCGTATCTGCCGGGTCGTTTTCCGGAGTTCTTCGGCTTCTTCCGGCGTAAGTCCCTGGCTGTCCCGCCGGGCAAGGGTATCGTTGCGCTTGTTGATCAGTGCCCGGTAGGTTTCATCGTCTTTCAGGCTGGCAACCAGGGCAATGGTCTGCAGGTCGCGGCTGACAATCAGGTCCCGGTAAAAGGGACTGTCGCGGAACTCTACCCGGGCCAACTCGCGATCGGTTGTCGGCGACTCCAGAGTGCGGGCGCCCTTTGACAACTCCTCGTAGGTCAGGGGCGGGCTTTCAAACAGGGGGACATCGAGAACCGACAAAACCGCAGAGACCCGTTCCAGTTTTTCCAGTTCTCCCTTCAGACTGCGCAGGTTCTTCAAGGTGGTTTCAGAAAAAAGCCCCCCTTCTTTGGGTGCATAGGCCACAATGAGAAAATCATTTGAGCCGTAACGGGCACTGACCTCCCGGGCATAGTTCAAATCCGGGTCATTCTCAAGCAAAAGGGTTTCCGCCGAGGCGTCCACTTCGAAATCCCTGGCCTTGTAGCCCAAGGCTGCAATCACCACGATCAGGCACAAAATGACAAGCACCGGTCGATCGAGAACATATTTTTGATACCACCTGGCGAATCGCGACATGCTGTTCCGCTTTCTATATTAGAAGCCATCTCAAAAAACGGATTTTGGTTCAAGGTCAAGGCGGACGCTACATTTAAACCGGAGCAATACTCCAGTATTTCGAGGATTTAAATTTTGCGTCCAACGCCGAGATTGGGCCAAAAGACTTTTTTGAGATAGCTTCTATTCTGTTTCGGTAGACATAGTAATTCGGGGATGGATACCAAACAGCGTTGAAAGAGTCAAACAGCGTCATTTTTTAATTGACAAATGAATCCCAATTAGTAATTATAATTCAGTTATTAATTGTACATTATTATAATTGTTCTCGAGTACGACCGGAGCGCATTGGTATTCATGGCGTGGATTAGAAAACTGAAAAATCGATTCGGGTTGATTTTCCCTAAAACGAAAGCCCCTTCCCCGAAGGCCGCACCGGCCCCGGCGTCTTTCCCGGCCGCCTGCCCCCTGCGCCCGCACACGGAATCCACCCATGGCGATGGAGACCAAACCACCTACCTGGCAAACCAGGGCAACCAGCCCACAACCATTGCCCGTCTTAACCGTATCTTGAAAATGAAGACGGTCATTCTTGAACTCGGCTGCGGTAATGCTGAGATTGCCTGGCAAATCGCCTCTAAAAATCCGGCCATCGGCGTTATCGCCACGGATATTTACCGGTCCCCCTGCCTGACCGGCTCCGTCTCCGGATACGCCAAGGCCAGCCGGGCCTGGACCAATGGCCTGCTGAAAGCCCAGGTCCTCGCCCCGAAAAACCTCGTGATCCTGCGGGCTGGTGCCTGTCTGCTGCGGTTTTTACCCCCAGAAAGCATCAATACCCTTTTGCTGGTCAATCCCGAGCCCGCGGTGGGCCGCGCCTTTTTGACAATGCTCGCAGAAGCCCCTGCCCTCCAGGCTGTACGCCCCGGTCCCAGACAGCTGGTTATAAAACCTTTTTCCAAGAAAATGGGCGTCGCGACTTGCGGCGGATATGAATTCAATACGGAAGCGGATTGGTCCCGGGGCATTGGCTTTATGCTGGAAAGCCCTTTTGTATTTAGAGAAGCCCCCGGTACCCAGTGGCATGTGGACCTTGGTGGTTTTTCAGATTATTCCAAGAACTCAACCCAGGCGGGTGTTTCGGTGTGTGACAATATCAGCCCTCCCTCAAGGGCGGTGACAACCGCACGCCTCAAGGAGCTGTCAGCGGGCAGTTCAGCTCACAGCTCCTGCAGTATTTAATCGGAGCCCCCAGGTAAGCCGCCCCTTTTTCCAGCTTGTCAATCCGCATCTGAATACTGCAGCGCTTTCTGTCAAAAGCGCCGCTTTCAAATGCCTCCTGAGGACATTTCCGGCGACAGGGCATATCGCAGGCTTCACAGGGATCAAACTCACCCGGCCCGGTTTGCGCCAGTTCCCGCCCGATCAGGACAGCCCGCAGGCGTACGCGGGGGCCATAGGCCGGCGTGATCAAAAGATTGTTTTTCCCGATGGTTCCCAGCCCGGCCAGGATGGCGGCTCCCTTGAGAAAGATCCCGCCCTTTTCGATATTGTACGGCAGGGCCCGCGCACGGATCGCTTCTTTTTCGGTAAGCCAGTCAATCACCTGATTCATAATCACAACCAGGCGACGATTCCCGGGAGTTCCCCCGGGCTGGCTGTCCCACCAGTCGAATTCCGGCCACTGCCCACCCTGGGCCAGGGCCAGGACCAGCAGGGAGTGTTCTTCTACCGCGCACTCGATCCGTTTACCGCCGGCATAGGACCGGGAAGCCGCCAGGGCCGCCACGCTGGTGATCCCGGCCAGAGACGCCCCGCAGTCCAGGGCTTTTTGTACAATCCGCGCCTCGTTTTCGCCAATACCCTTCAATTGAATCCTCCCGGGTAGATGCCCGAATCATCACCTCAGAAAGTCTCAGTGATAGGAACCTACCCCGGCCGGCGTAAAATTTCAAGGGGACCGTCTTATCTGGCTGGGCAGGCACTTTCGCCTGGATCTCAACGGTGGGGCCACTTTTGACGGCAAGATCATCGTCGAGGACCGCAACGCCCGCCATATTGGGGAGACAGACTACGACACGGCACCGTTTTTAGGTTTAACCTTGCAGGGGCAGTTCTGATCCGGGAAATCCAGAACCGCATGGGGCCAGTCAATCAAATCAAGCGGGTCCAGCAATTTAACCTGCCGGGGATCGCGCATACTGTTCCAGACAAAAGGATCATAAATCAGCGCTGGTGACGGGGCCCCGAACGAAACGTGCAGGTGTGGAAGGATGTTAGCTTTTGACCGGCTGGTATCGGCGATGGTCGCGATGATGTCCCCGGCATTAACAGAAACGCCGGGCCGGATACCCTCTTCCGGTTTTGTGTGGGCATAGACTGAGAGTAATTTGCCGTTCTGGTCCTGCATATTTTCATGCTCTAGAATAACGGCCTGACCAAGATAATCGTTAAACAGAGCCCTGACCACGCCGTCGTGCATCACCGGGATGCGCGTTCTTTCATCCAGACGTTGGACCCGTCCGGAAAGCTCTTTATGGAGGCAGAAATCGATACCTTCATGGGGAAACTCGCGCTGGCCATAATCTCCCCACCACTTGTCCGTTGAATCAAAAAGCATACCCGGCCAGAAAACCCAGCTCTGAAAATCGTCTGGATCTAGGTTGTTGGCTTCAATAAGCATTTCGGTGAAAATTGTTTTTTTGAGGCTCATGGCATTTTCCGTTTTTCAGATGGCCGCCCTTCTCTATAAGCTATCTCAAAAAACGGCTTTTGGTTCAAAATCCAGTCTTCACTCGGCTCGCTACGTCTAACAGGCAAGGCGGGCCGCCATTTCAAAAGCTCGCCTATTTCAGGGCCCGATAGTAGCTGTCGATGTTATAAATCGCGGCCAGGGGATTGTGCCCCAATAGGCGGTCCTTGGCGGCCAGAACGGTACAGGGGGCTTCGGCGTATTTCAAAAACAGGGAATCATGGCCCACGCACAGTCCGACCATCACGTTGAACTCGGTTGCGGCCGCATTGAGCACATAGGCCTGGGCGATGGGATTACAGATGGGTTCCGGCTCTCCGATACGGATTTTCTGGTCCGGGCTCAAGCCGATGAGTTCCTTGTCATTGCCTCCCATTTTACAGCAGCCGGACACAACCTCGAAACCGGCCCCGGACAGCAGTTTATCGACCACTCTGGCCTCTTTGCGCAAACCGACGCAGAACGCCAGGCCCAGCTTGCGATACTGCATGCGGTGGGCAAACTCGATGATCTCCTGGATGCGCGGTTTGGCTGGCCTGACCTTGTCATAGCCCGCTTCCCGTCCGGCATAGCCCTCGCCTTCCTGGATGGACGCGTTTCTGGCAAACTCGAGCACCCCGGGACGGCCAATCTCCTCCATCGCTTTCTGGATCGCTTCTTCCGCGTTCCGGGTGGGACAGCCTGCGGGGGCCCGCCCTTCATCATTCAGGCAGATGCGTTCCGACAGTTTGATGCCGCAACGGGCGCATTGGGAATCTTCGGATGGCATGGTTTCCTCCTTATCTCGTAAAACAGTTTCCGGACATCCGGATGCCGGTGACTATAGCCCCGAACTCGGCCGGGCACAAGGGCCGAATTTTATCAGGCCGAACTGAAAAATGCCGTTGACAAACCAGAGGATGTGGTATAGATTTTCGATATCTTATAGCGATATTGTAATTCGATATTACAGTGGTGGGTAGACATGAAAGAAAAAATTCTACAGAAGCTTTACGGCGGCTTTGTTCAACTGCACATCTTGTATCATGCCAAGCACCAGCCGGTTTACGGGGTCTGGATGATGGACGAGTTAAAGGCACACGGCTACAACATCGGACCGGGAACACTCTATCCCCTGCTTGCCGGCATGACGGCCTCCGGCCTGCTTGAAAAGACGGACAAAAACGTCAATGGTAAAATCCGGAAATACTACACGATTACCCCGCTCGGCATTGACGTGTTTGCAGACGCCGGCCACAAAGCGGCCGAACTTTTCCACGAAATCGAGGAGGCCGGCAAATGATCAGGTATCAGGATGTCCACCTGGATTTTCCGGGCAAGGCTATTTTCTCCGGATTTAACTTGAAAGTCCCGGAAAATGAAAAACTGCTGATTTCCGGCCCCTCCGGTTGTGGCAAAACGACCCTGTTCAGAATTCTCCTGGGGTTTGAGAAAGTAACCGCCGGCCGGGTGTTCTGCGGTGATCTTGAGGTGACGGCTCCCAATATCAGGGCCATCCGAAACCAGCTCTTCTATTTAAGCCAGGATATTGATTTCAGAAATGCGCCGGTAGCGGCAATCCTGGAAGAAATTTTCAGCTTTGAAGCCAACCGCGACATTAAACCCGGGCGTGCTTCCCGGCAACAGTATATGCACCTGCTGGAGCTTGAGGATGAGCTCCTGCTACAGAACATGTCCGCGCTTTCCGGGGGTGAAAGGCAACGCCTGGGATTACTGGTCTGTTTTATGCTTAATCGTCCGATATGGCTCCTGGATGAACCCACCGCATCCCTGGATGAGGACCTGCGCAAAAAGGTGCTGGACCATGTGATGGCTGCGGGAAAGACCGTCATCATCATTTCGCATGATAACATCTGGCGGCAATGCGACACCTGCCAGATCGAAAGGTGGTCTTGATGGGCGCCCAGAATATTGATATTCTTTCGCTGGCCCTGCTGCTGATTTTTCTTGTTCCGGTCCTATGGCTGGGCGGTAAGTTCAAGCTGTCCCTGAACCGGACCATCCTCTGGTCGATCCTGCGTATGACCATCCAGCTGAGTCTCGTCGGGCTTTACCTGAAATATCTTTTCAAGTTCAACCTGGCCTGGGTTAATATTCTCTATATCCTGGTCATGGTCGCGGTGGCCGCCTATTCTGTTTTAAAAAGCAGCCGCCTGCGGATGTCCAAATTGTTCGGACCCATATTCATTTCCATCCTGCTGCCGGTGGGCACCGTCCTGATGTTCATCAACACCTTCGTGGTACGCATCGATAACATCTTCGATGCAAAATACTTGATCCCGATCTGCGGGATGCTTCTGGGCAACAGCATGCGCAACAACATCATCGGCCTGAGCAATTTTTATGCAGGTCTAAAGGAGAATGAAAAAACCTACCTTTACGCCATCGCCCTGGGGGGCCGCCGGATGCAGGCCCTGGCACCGTATTTCCAGGCGAGCGTCATCGCGTCCATCAATCCCATCCTGGCCTCCATGGCCACTATCGGCATTGTCTCCCTGCCCGGCATGATGACCGGACAGATCCTGGGTGGCTCTATCCCCATGGTGGCCATCAAGTACCAGATCGTCATCATGCTGGGAATATTCTACACCCAGTTCTTCAGTGTCTGCCTGTCGCTGCTGTTTTCGATCCGGATCGGCTTTGATGAGTTTGATGTGCTGCGGAAAGAGCTTCTCTGTTGAGGTTTGTTTATCGGGTAAGGCGAACGCGAATATCAAACCGGAGGAATACATCCGGTATTTTGAGGATTTGATATGAGCGCCCAACGCCGAGTTTGGGCCAAAAGACTTTTTTGAGATGGGTTCTAGTAAGCTGGATTGACCTCTCCGGCCGGGCTCACTTCATACTCCACGCCGTTGATCTCAATAAAACGGTCGTCATCCAGATCGACAGGCCTGAGGTTTTCTATGATTTCGTTGATATCCCACTCCGTGCAGCGCAGCATAACCGTTGACTTGGTGATGGCAATGAACGGTTGGGGAAACGCTTCGATCATGCTTTCATAGGGCCCGCTGAAGCCGAAGTCGTCTTCCCACCAGAACCAGTCCCTGAACTTGTAGATCATATCGGATCCGACGCCGAATTCACCACTGTCCCAATCCTGGCAGTAAACGTTCTCGCCGTCTTCACGCACCATATCCTTGAAGATCTCAATACAAGCTTCGAGGTCCAGTTCGCCCATATAGCCCTCCATCGGGGAACAACTGCAAACAGATCGATAAACTTTCGGGGATGAAAATTAGAACCCATCTCAAAAAAGTCTTTTGGCCCAAACTCGGCGTTGGGCGCTCATATCAAATCCTCGAAATACTGGAGTATTCCTCCTGATTGATATTCACGGCCGCCTTGATTTTGAACCAAAATCCGTTTTTTGAGATAAGTTCTAGTCTTACTAAAGTATTTTAGTATATGCGGACAACAATTTTGTCAATATTTTTGGGCAATTTGGTTATCAGGAACACCCTCTGGACAGGCAGGAATTTATAAGGCAGGCGCTTTCCAGTTTTGTCCACGAACTCGAAACCCGGCGGCGGGTTCAGTTCCAACCGACAGATCTCTGTTTCAATATTTAAGGGCGATACATGCAACACGCTGAACTTTTTAATGTCAAAACATGAAGCCGGCTTTGAACTTCCGGTTGAGCCCGGAGATACACCGCTTCCGCAGCCGGAAATCAGGGGTAAGCAGACTGCAAATAACATCACCGGCATAAATAACAGCTTTAAGAATCCCCCTGCCATGACGCCCTCCTGCTGGAAACGACTTAAAGAAGCAGTCTCAAAAAAATTTATGGCGTTGCTAAAGAAAGCAACTTTGTGTAGATTACCGCAAAAAGACTATTATAGATAACCCGCACTTTAAAAAGGAGTGGTCTGAATGCTTTCGGCAAATTGGCCCTACGTCATCAACATTGCCCTCTTCATCGGCTATTTTGTCTTCCGGGAGAATCAGATGGCCTGGCCCCAGCCCCTCATCGTCTGGGCCTGGCTGCCGTACCTGGTACACCTGTTTGTCCACAACTTCGTCGATGGCTTTCAGAACACCACCCGCAATATCGCTCGCATCTACCTGCTTGAAGCCGATGGCAAAGATTATGATGAAAGCCGGGTGGCCCCGATCCAGGTCGCCCTGGTTCCCAGGTTCATGGTGCCGGTGACCATCGTCTGGTTTGCCGCTCACATCATTTCGTTTGCTGTTCTTCTTTTTTATCAGGGATGGGCCACCGCCCTGGCGGCCGAGTTTGGCCTGATCTGTTTGGGCTGGGTATTTCCCATCAATTACCAGGGTCACCTGAAACGGATCCAGAAATATCTTCTTGACCAGGGCCCCACGCAGTCATCCGAAGTTGACCTCGCGGGCGTGGCAGATGTCGTGGCCCGGGCAGTTAAAACCAAACGCAACCCCCAGGAATGGTGGGCCAGCTTTTTTCGCTAAAGCGGGATGCCGCTTTAGCTCAGCTGATAGGCTGTAGGCATTTAGACTGTAGGTAAAACCTAAAAGCCTTCAGCCTACAGTCTAATAGCCTTATTTTTCACTTCTCCGGTACAACCGCATACATAATGCGAAACGCGCTCGTGCTGGAACCGACAAGTTTTCCGTTGCTCATGGTCAGATACTGCTTTTCAAGGTCTCTCCGATCCAGATCCGAGATCATTTTCAGTCCGCGTTGTTCGATCCACTGCTTTTCCTGCTCTTCCGGAATCCCGAACACAAAAGGCTCGCCCCTGTATTTTACCCAGAATGACAGCCGGCGCGTGTCCGGATATTTTTTCCAGTCACCCTTGATAGACCCGAGGGTCATATAGTCAAAAACAACCGAACTGCCCGGCGCCGACTGGTCGCGGATGAATTGCAGGGTAGCCTCCACGGCTTCCGCGGAAATGTAATAGGTCACGCCTTCCCAGATAAACAGTGTTTTAAGACCGGGATCATACCCGGCTTTGGCCAGTTCATCGGGAATATTCTGGGTGTTGAAATCAATGGGTACAAAGGTCACGTAGTCCGGCACTTCTCCGAGAATTTCTTTAACACGGCGCTTTTTCTCCACGACCATTGCTGGCAGTTCGATTTCAAAAAACCGGACGGACGGCATGGATTTATGGTAGCGGTAAGCCCGGCTGTCGTAACCGGCTCCCAGGTTCACCATCTGCCGGATGCCGTTCTTACCGGCCTCTTCCAGGATACCGTCCATATGCTTCGTGCGGGCGTTCACGTAAGTAACAATTGTCTGTCGATACGTTTTGACAACCTCCATGCCAATCTCAAATTCACTGCAATAAAGTGAATAGTGATAGTAGTCCGGGTGGACCATCTGCTTGGCCATGTAGTCGCCGTTTCGGATCTTCTCATCCGGGTGCATATGATAGAGTGCCCGGGCAGCGGTCACCCCTTCGGCGGTCACCGAAAGTTTGCCCGCCTCCACGGCCAGGGCGGTCGCAGTAGAAAGGCTGAGTATCATTAGTAAAACGGCCAGCCCGGAGCAACAGCGGGCCGTGTTTCTATAAAGTTTGAATAGCTTCATTGAGGATTCCTCCGTATGGTCCACTTGTTATCCTGAAAATAATTTTAATTGCCGCTGCCATTTAGCGCGACACCCCGGCATAAGCGATGCGTACATACGGGGTGGGCTTGCCGTCCAGCTTGCCGTCGCTGCGGATCAGGTACTTCCCGGCCAATTCTCTGGCACCCAGGTCGGCAATGACTTTGAAGCCCCGACGATCGAAAAACTCTCCGGTCTTCTGGTGGGGAATCCCAAATTTCCACGGTTCACCAGCCGCGCGCGCGCGCAGTTCCCGGAACCGGACCCAACCCATTTTACCGTACTCACCCCGCACAAATTCGGCGGGAATATAGCTGAAAATCACTTTGTTTTTCGAATTCGTCCGCTGGGCAATGTAACGCAGGGTGGTGTCCACGATTTTCGCATCCATGAATTGGGAGATCCCTTCCCAGATAAACAGGGTCTTGCGATTTTCATCGTATCCGGCTTTTTTCAAGGTGTTGATAAAGTGCCCGGAGCGATAATCAATCGAGATATAGGTGACATTTTCGGGGAGCCTGCCGAACACATTTTTGATGGCGGCCTGTTTAGCGGCCGAGGTGGCCGGTAAATCAATTTCGAAAAAATGGACACCGGGCATTTGTTCCCCCATGCGATAGGGGCGGCTGTCAAACCCGGCCCCGATATTCACCACCTGCTGCAGCCCGTTTTGGCTGGATTTCTGCAACAGGCCATCAATGTGTTGCGTTGCTGCGTTTACAGTGTAGTAGCCGGCGGCCCGGAAAAATTTAATGCCCTGCATGGACCGAGCATAATCCTTGTGCAGGAATCCGAACAGCCAGAAATTCGGCGGGAGCAATTTTATGGCCAGATGGTCCGGGTTGCGGATTTTTTCATCCGGATCCTGGGCAGCCACTGCCCGGTAAGCGGCTTCCACTTCGGCATAAAGGGGCACCTCGCCGGGTTTGAGCGCCTGGCTCGCCGGCACGTGGACAATTAGAACCAGGGCCGCCAGAAGCAATAAAAAGACAGGAAAAAAAGAGGATCGGTGACGTGGGTTCACTTGCATGGACAATACCTCCTTTGTTTAGGGTGTCATAGTCACTGCAAAATGCTGGGATTGCCGTCAGCCGGACAATGCGACTCAGGATGCGATAGGGTGAGTGAACGACAGGGATTATGCGCCGGGCATCCAGCCGGAACAATTTCCAGCCGCAAGACGACATCTAACCATTAGGGCCTATATATACTCTTATGGATACATAGTCAAGCATATAAGGTCCTTTTGGGGAGACATAAGGGCGCAAACACACCTCAAGTGGGCAAATTTTAAGCATGGGGATGGGGTGTTAGAGGCTGTCCAGGTTTTTTGAAACGCGGATCGAATTGCCGCCCCGCGTTTTGATAATCACGGTGATCTCTTTGCCTTCCTGGACGACTTTGAAGGAGGTGGCGGTCTTCTGGTACCTTTTCACGGCCCCGGCCAGGCCTTTGAAAAGCTTGGTGCCGATCTGGCAGTACTGGCCGGCCAGTTCTATCGCTCCGCCACCCGACAGACGCGGCGGTTCATCAAGCAGTGCCATTTTAAAAGCCCCGAAATCCTCAAAACGGTCCAGGGGGTCTTTTTCAACCGCACGCATGATCGCGTCACTGATCTCCCGAGGAACATCGGCAATCTCATCCGGAGGCGTCGGCACCTTATTGACATGCGCCACAATCATTTCAGTGGGACTGTCAGTTTGAAACGGGTGTGTTCCGGCGAACATCTCGTAAAAAACCAGGCCCAGAGAATATATATCGGAGCGGTGGTCAACCGCCTCGGTGTTGTTGGCATCGAACCGTTCAGGCGCGGTATACCGCGGTGAAATCATAAAAAGGGAGGTCTGCTGCGATTCGGAGGTTGAGAGTTTGGCGATCCCAAAGTCCATGACCTTGGCGGTTCCCTCATCATCCACGCTGATGTTCTCCGGCTTGATGTCCCGGTGCAGGACGTCTTTCATGTGGGCATAGTGGAAGGCATCCAGGGCCTGGGCCGCAATATGCCGGGCCTGTTCCATGGGCAAAGGCCCTGCATGCTTTTCAATAATCTCTTTTAGCTCGACACCTTTAACGAAATCCATAACGATGGCGTAATTGCCCTCGTACGGAAAAAAATCGAAAAAGCGACAGATATTGGGATGATCCATCTTCGACAGGATGATGGCCTCGTGGAAAAACTTGCGGACGGCCCGCTCGTTCTCGATCACGTCGGGGTTGAGGACTTTGATGGCCACCGGTTCACCATCCGGGGTCATGCCCTTCCAGACCGACCCGAAGCCGCCCTTGCCCAGCAGGTTGCTGACATAATAGTTCCCAATCTTGGTTCTTTCGATAGTGGCCCCCGGCTCTTTACGCACGAAAGTGGCCTTCACGTCATATACGGGCTCACTGTCGTCATCCAGAAAAACCGTCTCATCATCGTCCGGTTCGGCGGCAGGTGCAGCCGGTTCCGCTTCCCCGTCAAGCATGGCCTCGCTGTCGAAAAAGACCGTCTCGTCATCGTCCGGCGCGTCTGCGGATGCTGCGGGTTCCGCCTCACCGGCAAGCATGGCCTCGCTGTCAAAAAAGACCGTCTCGTCATCGTCCGGCTCTGCCTCGGGGGCTTCCGGTTCCGCTTCGCCGTCAAGCATGGCCTCGCTATCGAAAAAAACCGTCTCGTCATCATCCGGCTCTGCCCCGGGTGTGGCGGGCGCAGGTGGCCCGCCCGACAGGTCCTCTGCGTCCATGACAATTGTGGCGTCCTCATCCGGTTCAGGCGCCGGACTGGGTGCAGGTGTTGGGGCTGGGGCTGGTTCCGGCGGCGGAATCTTTATTTCCTCCAGTTCAAAGGTAAACTTGTACGCGTCAAATCTGATTTCATCGCCGTCATTTAGCTGGTAGGGCTTTTGCGGTTTCAGTTCCGTACCGTTCAGCCAGGTTTTGTTGGTACTTTTCTGGTCGATGATTACATACTGATCCTGCTGGAACTCGATGGCGGCATGCCTGCCCGAAACCGTGGTCTCCGTAATCACCAGGTCACTGGCCGGGTGGCGGCCAACTCTGAAGACGGAGTGCCCGAGGGAGATAGCCGGGCTTTCAGTGATATTGTCTGAATCTATGAGCCTGGCTTTCAGGCGGGTTGCAGGAGGCATGGTTTTATTTCCTGGATTAGGGTCCGGTACGCACCAGTCTTAGGAACTACACGGGCGGGGGAGATTCAGCCTGGTAGACAGTCAAGATATTTCCGGAGAATAAGGGTTTATCCCTGTCGCCCGATTGACAGTGCGGATTCAAACGGATCGTAGCAAAATGGTATCAAAATGCAAGCACAAAGGCCACACGCAGCACACGAATTTGTTGGCCCACAGCCCGGCGGCCAATAGGCCGAACCGACAGCGGCGGCTTGACTCTGAGGCCTAAGCCAACTATGATAGCAATCCCGTTCGTTTCAGGATTGAGACGCGGTTACTTGCTGACTTTAATATAAGGCTACGATTTCCCAATGCCCGGCCCAACCCAGATACCGGCCAAACTGGCCGCTATCCTTGTCTACGGTCGTCCCGTACTCGTTTTCGGCGGCATGCTCTGCGCCCTGGCGGTTATGTGGAGCCGGAACCCGGCTTTTTATACACTCGGTGTTTCCCTGCTCTTTATCTCCATGTCCTTTGACATGGTAGACGGATGGTTTTCCGCCCGCTTTCGGCCCAATGCACCCCTGGCCCACCTGGCCGACCGGTTGATGGACAAGCTGGTCTATTCGATCATTTTTCCAGTGATCGCCGTGGGCATGATGTGGCGCCTGGTGGTGCTGGCTTCCGATCCAACCCATGCCCAGCTGCTGCACGCAATCTTCGTACTGCTCCTTTGCGTCACGGTGCTCATCCGGGATAATTTTGCGGCCTTCATGCGCGGGTTTGCCATTCGTAAAGGTGTGGAACCCGAGAAAAGCGAATACAATCGGCTGCGCACCATCGTGGCCGCACCGGTCAGCGCCCTTTTGTATGCCCATGCGTTTTACGTGCCGGAAGGGCCGCCTTCCCAGATCTATTTCTGGATATCCTGGCTTGGGAACATCCCCATGCGGGGCCTGCTTTTTATCGAAATCCTTTTTCTGGTGATCAACCTGGGCAGCATTGCCAGTTATTGCCGCAAATACGGCACCGCCTGCCTCGATGAACTCTGTTTCGGCGATCAGGTCCTCAGGCGCAAGATCCTCTCGGTCTTTCCCAACGCCTTGACGGTCATGAATGCCATGATGGGGCTGATCGCGGTTTTCTTTGCCTACCAGGGCCGCTTCCGGGAATCCTATCTCATGATGCTCGGCGCAGCCACCTTCGACAAGCTGGACGGGGCCCTGGCCCGCCGCCTGGGCCTCACCGAACCCCTGCCGGATGGTCCGCCTCAAAAAAAGATTAACATGGGCAGCCTGATGGATGATTTCGCGGATGCCATCAGCTTCTGCATGGTGCCGGCCTGGATCTTCTACATCGCGCTCACCGATTTCGGGGGGGGACATTTCGACAAACTGCCCGTGGGCTGGATAGCCATTGTTTACGCGGGAATGGGCATGCTGCGCTTGGTTTACTTTACCCTGGACAAAACCCCGATCCCGGGATTTTTCAAGGGGATGCCCACACCAGCAGCGGCCATGCTGGTTCTGTCGCCCCTGGTGATTTATGACAACGCCCTGGAAGCAGCCTCCGAATCCATTGTTTTCTGGGGTTATTTCACGGCAGCCACCATGGGTCTATCGGCGGTTTTCATGAACCTCTATCCTATCCGCTACATCCACATTGGCCGCTCGATGAGCCGTAACCCCTGGTTCGGCCGCGGGGTCCTGATCTTGCTCCTGCTGGTTATGTTCACACCTTATTTCGGGCATGTCGGCCTGGGGTGTATGGTCTTGTATCTCCTCTCCCCCCTGGTAACCGGGCACATCAATCCTGAAGTGGCCGCCCGGGAGAGTCGCCCGGACCCGGTCGAGGAGGGAAATTCTTGAACGCTGAACATCGAACGCTGAACATCGAACGCTGAACATCGCACTTTGAACTGTGGTCGCCTGCGGCGTTTGTATTATAATTTTAAAATCAAAATGGTGCGCCAGACCTTATTCAACGTTGGATGTTCGACGTTCGATGTTGAATGTTCATTCGGTTTTTTCGCCAAACCATCCTGCCGTCCGGTTGCAGACCCCGACCAGTCCCAGCATCAACGGTACTTCAATCAGCACCCCCACGACCGTGGCCAGAGCAGCCCCGGAAGAGAGCCCGAAGAGCATGACCGCGGTGGCAATGGCCACCTCAAAGTGGTTCGAAGCCCCGATCAAAGCCGCCGGTGCGGCATCTTCGTAGGAAAGCCTTAATACCCGGGCCAGGATATAGCCCAGGCTGAAAATCAACAGGGTCTGGAGGGTAAGCGGTATGGCGATCCAGAGGATGGTCAGGGGATTGCCCAGGATAACCTCACCCTTGAAGGAAAAAAGCAGGACCAGGGTGGCCAGCAGGGCCGTGATGGTCACCGGGGTCAACACGTGCAAAAATTTCTCCCGGAACCAGGTTTCCCCTTTGGCCCGCAGAATCCATTTCCGCGAAAAATAGCCTGCCACAAGCGGCAGGGCCACATAAATTGAAATAGAGAGCAAGAGCGCCTGCCACGGTACCGGCAGCCGGCCGACCCCCAGCAGAAAGCCCCCCAAAACACCGTAGAGCACCAGCATGGTTAAAGAGTTGATGGCAACCATCACCAGTGTCAGGCCATCGTTACCCCGGGCCAGAAAACCCCAGACCAGGACCATGGCGGTACACGGGGCGATCCCCAGGAGGATGCAGCCGGCCAGGTAGCTGCGCCACAGGGGCACCTCAAGCATTTTCAAGCCGTCCTGCAGCACCACGGTGCCGGCACCGTGTTCGGCGCCCACCGGCAGATCAAGGCCAAAGGGCATCTTAACCAGATCCATCGCGTCCGCACCGATGAACCCCTTGAGCAGGACCCCCAGGAAAAAGACACAGATGGCATACATGGTAAAAGGCTTGATGCACCAGTTGAGAAAAAGCGTCAGCAGGACCGGCTTGCCGCTCCGGCCGGCCCGGACAACGCTGGCAAAGTCAATTTTGACCATGATGGGATACATCATGAAAAAAAGACAGACGGCAATGGGGATGGAGACCACCGGGGCGCCCTTGACATACAGGGCCATACCGTCCAGGGTCCGGGCAAACCCCGGGGCAATCTTTCCCAACAGGATGCCGCCGATAATGCACAGCCCCACCCATACGGTCAGGTAGCGTTCAAAAACACTGGTCATTTTCCGCTCATCAGCGGCCGGGCTTGTCTCGCTCACGGTCAACTCTCCTTGGTCTGGGTATTTGAATTCGAGAGGCTGCGGCCGGACAGCGGACAGCAGGCCTCACCCCGTTGCCGGCGACAGAGCTCCTCTTTTTCCAGGGACAGAATCTTTGTTAAAGCCCTGCCGTCGCGTTCGCCCTGGGCAGACTGTTTAGCGCCCTCCCGGAGCCATTTCAATATGGGCCCGCTATCGGCGGGTGGGGTTGTTTTCAGGCGGAAATAGATCCAGCGACCCTCCTTGCGGCTTGCAACCAGGCCGGCCCGCACCAAAAGCCCCATGTGCCGCGAAACGGTTGCCCCGGTTACCTGGAGCAATTCTGTAATTTGGCACGCGCAGAGTTCGGCATGCGCCTGCAGGACCGCCACGACTCTCAAACGGTTCCGGTCGGCCAGGGCTTTCATGACGGACAACATTCTTTGCATGGTCTGTTCCTCCAGCCTGCACATTTAGCCAAATAGCTAAATATTGGCTAACTGAACAGGCTGCGATTGTCAAGTCGTTAGGGGTTAGAATTTTGTTAGGGATCGGACAGGTTTGCATTCTTGAAACCCGGAGAGCGTAATTCCACTTTTAAGCCGACGGCCGTTCTGCTATACTCCGGTGCGTCATTGGGCGTGAAACCTGATCGGTGCTTTTCCGAACAGCACCTGCGGAGGGTGCAAGGAGACCGAAATTATGCGACTTATAAAGATCACACTCATCTGTTTTATGATCCTGGCAACAGCCGGAAGCGACAACCCCGCCATGGCCGGCAATGATACGGGTACGATTGAATTGTTCCGTCAATCTCCGGAAGTGCAGGCCTTTTTTGCGGATGCTTTCGGCTACGCGGTCTTTCCGACAATCGCTAAAGGCGGAATAGGTCTTGGCGGCGCTTTCGGAAAGGGTCAGGTCTATCGCCAGGGCAAGATCACGGGCACTGTATCCATGATAAAACTGAGTGCCGGTTTTCAATTAGGCGGCCAGGCCTTCAGTGAAATCATCTTTTTCCAGGACCAGAAGGCTTACGAAGAATTTACCAGCGGAACTTTTGAGTTTGATGCGACCGCCTCGGCAGTCGTCATCACCGCCGGCGCCCAGACCCAGATCGGTACGGGGGGCAATACCGCCGGGATCACCCTGGGGCCATCCACCGCCCAGCATCGGGCAGCCCGCTATACCCGGGGAATGGCAGTATTTATAAAAGCCATCGGCGGCCTGATGTACGAAGCCGCTATAGGGGGCCAAACATTCATTTTCAAGCCCGCCCAGTAAAGACTCCCGGGCCATTGGGCCTGGCGTCAGGCTTTAAGGCCAAAGACTGAAGACTGAAGTAAAACCTGAAATCAACAGCTTTTAACCCCACACCTTCAGGCTTCAGCCTTCAACCTGAACACGCCCACCCTCAGGCCAACGGCGCGTTGCAGGCCGGGCATGATCGGGCCCCCGGCGGCAGGGTGGTACCGCATTGGCCACATTCGCTGACAGCCATTTGTATATCCAGCTTCATCTTTGTTTCTCCGAGGATGGTCTGGACCTGCTGTTCAGTGACTTGGATCTTATCGACAAAACCCTGAATCTCTTCGCGCTCGTCCTCGGAAAACGCCCCGTCCACCAGGGCCACGTAGAGCATGTCCTCCAGGTTCATCACTTTGTCTGAAAACCGACCCACCGGCATAAGCACGTATCCACCCCGGGCAACCATGCCGGCAGCCTCTTTGAGGATCTTTTTATCCACCTGTAATTTCTTACAGACCTCCTTGAGAGAACCCTGCGACATGGCATTCATCTTCCCTTCAGTCTGGGCCATTTTGATAATGTTGGCCAGGTAGTAAACCAGCAGGTCCGCCGTAATCATATACAACTCCTTATTTTAAGTATCCTCTCCAGGCAAGCCCCCTCGCACCAGCTCTTCCAGCACGGACCGGGCCTCGGCCGACATCCAGGTATAATGGACCCGGGCAACAAATTGACTGCCGTCCTCCACGGTTTCTGCCGTGTCGGTTACCTTGGCATAAATCTCCACAGGTCCGGCCGTCTTGAGCCGGAAACGTATCAACAGGTTGGCATGTACCGGGACGGGGACGGCCAGGCCGATACGGCCGCCGACCAGCCCCGTGGTCCGTATCTCGCCCGCAGTGGTTTCCCGGGTGATTTCCTTGCCCGCCAGAAAATGGCAGGTGATGGGCAAGGGTGCGGCCAGGTCGACCTCGCTATCAACAGCCTGCTCCGGGAAGATGCTCTCCCGGCCCTGAATGCCGACAACCTCGTATAGCCGCATGGAGTCGCGCATGCCCTTGAAACGAACGTCCATGGTTCGGCCGGTCCGGGCAATTTCCCGCACGGCCGCATAGGTCTCCCCGCTCACCAGGATCTGGCCCGCCACGGTGTGCGACTCAATACGAAAGGCCGTATTGATGGCGCTGCCCACTGCGCCATATTTCGCCCGTTTTTCCGATCCGATGTTCCCCACCACCACCACACCCGTATGAATGCCGATGCCCATACCCAACTCAGGCTGGTCCCGCTGCCCCTGGTCTGCATTCAGGCGAATCAGGGTGTTTTGCATATCCACCGCGCAGGCTACCGCGCGGGCCTCATCGGCACCCCGACTCAGCGGCGCACCGAAAAAGACCAGCAGGCCATCGCCCTGGATCTCATCCACGGTTCCCTGGTAGCGACTTACGATATCCACCATGCTTCCCAGAAAACGGTTCAGGATTTCGATGACACTTGCCGGCGGCAGGGTCCCCGAAAGTGCGGTAAACCCCCTCAAATCAGCCACGAGAAAAGTAACCCGGCGCGTCTCACCCCCCATGTGGAAGCCCTCCGGTGACGCGAGCAGCTCTTCGACCACGTCACTGCTCAGGTACCGGCCGAATGTCGTCCGGATTTCGTCCCGCTGGCGGAGGCCTTCCATCTTCTCGCGTTCCGCGTCAATATAACGATAGATCAAGAGGGCCATTATGGCAAAAAAGAGCATCAGAACCGGACGGACCATGTTCAGCAGCCAGCCGCCATAGAGGAAGCTTGCGGTTCCGGCCCCGATATATGCAAACCCAAGAACAGCGGCACCGACACAAAAAAAGAACGAAGAGAACCGGATGGACAGGCCCAATACCATCAGCATCAAAAAAACTTCTATGCCCAGCATAAAAACCGGCGACACTTCGCGGAGGAAAGCCCCGGTCAGAATACTGTTGATGATGTTGGCATGCACGCCGCCGAGCGGAAAAGCCATGTCGCCGGGGATGGTACCAATGTCCGCGGACCCGGTGGACAGGTCGGATACGATCACAAGCTTACCCCGCATCTCCGTTGCCCACATCTCCAGTTCATCCCGGTCGCTCGCCGCCCGCAGGATATCCGCAATGTTATAGTGATCCATGCGCTCCCAGGGACCCGCGAAGTTCACAAGCATGTTGCCCTGATCATCGATGGGAATCCGGATGTCAAACGGGTTGGCAGCGCCGGGATACCGGGCGGCTTTAAGCAGCAGGTACTTCCCGGGAAGCAGTTCAATCCTGTCCGCTGCGACCGAAAGGTAATCACAAACCACCTGCAGGGCAAGCACCGGGATAAGCCCGTCCCCCCGACGGACTACCAGGGGAACGCGCCGGAGGACACCATCCGGATCAAACCGGATACTCAGTGAACCCACCCCCCGGGCCGCCGCGGCCAATGCATCAAAAGTTGAAAATGGGGCCAGGCCCACGGGAATCTGACGCGTATCACCCACCGTGACCCCCTGCCAGGTGCGAACCCCCTCAAGGGACGGTGCGTCCGGGGGCACCTCCGGCTGCAGACTCAATTCCAGGGCCATACCGTAGTAGACGTTGCCGGCCTTGCGGGTGGCGCTGATAAGGGCGGCATCATGCGCGGGTCTGTCAGGGGCTGCAAAAATAAAGTCCCACAGCTGGCCGGACACTTTCATTGCCGCCAGATTGTCGATTACCCGGGAAAAGTCAAGACGGTTCAAATAGGGGGTGGCCAGCGTTCGGATAGTGCTGTTGGTGAGATCGACATGGGCAACCACCGGGTTGTAAACAGGCTTGAAGCGCGGCCAGGCATTGCGCAGGACAAACAGTTGATCAGTGGACTGCGCGTTCCAGGTCTTGAAAATCCCGGGCAGCAGCAGAAAATGCAGGTGGGCGGCCAGAAACGCGCCGACAACAAGGAGCAGCGGAACCCAGTTCTTTGACAGCTTACCGGTGGTCAATGGTAAAAGTCCGGCTGAAAAAGGTTTTGGCTTCGATAGTGGTGGCCAGATCACTCACCGTGCTGGCATCCGGCAGGGTGGCCCTTTTGATTCCCCGGGTTTGCCCCATAATGGCCACCGGCCTTTCGGCAGATTTTTTAAACTTCCGGTGTTTCCAGCGCAATCGTCGAATTTCACCGAGCACGCTGTCTTTAAAGGCGGCGCGTTGAGCCCCCTCTGACGCCAGGTAGCCCTTGAGCAAAGATTCCAGTTCCAGCAACCGCTGCGTGGAAACGAGCAGGTAGAACCGCTCCTCGCCTTTTTGGTCATCCAGCTGGAACCAGTTGGCCCCGGAAGGGATATAAAACGATCCGGCCGTGGGAGGCAGACCCTCGTACTTTCCCAGGTCCTGCGGAAATAACAGGTGCATAGCCGCCTGACTGCTGCAGGTAATCAAATAGACATAACCGCGCTGCATCGTTTCAAAGAAAAATTTAAATTTATCGCCCGATTTCAGCTGGATATCCTTTTCGATACGTACCAGTTCGCCCCCGGTGTCCTCCTGGCTGTAGCCGACAAAGGCCCAGTTGAATTTCAAGGGCCCTGCGGTGGTATCCGCCCGAACAGCCGTTGTCATCGGATTGGGTGCGTACAAACCGGCTGTAAGCAATACAAACACCGGCAACCATCGTCTCAAAGCCATGCTTGCCTCCTGTCTGGCAGGTCCAGATAATACAGGTATAAAATAGTATGGTGGAGAATCGTCGGTCTGTCAACTTGAGCCTAACAGGTATCTTTGCCTGGTTCGCGCGTAAAGATAACCAGAATCGCCGATAGAAAGAAAAAGCCCCCCAGGCAGTTAAAGACCAGTTGAAAATTACCGGGATAAAGATCCAGCAGATACCCGCTTAACCAGGGTCCGGCCAGGCCGGCCAGAAAGCCGTAACCGGTAAACAGCAGGCCGAAGATATCGGCGAAATGGTCCAGACCGAAACAATCGCTGATCAACGGTGCCGCGACGGAAAACTGTGTGCCGAAGCCAAACCCCACCAGGGCCGCCAGGACCGCCCAGGCCCCCACCCCCGACAGGTGGGTCATGAGCAGGTAGGCGGTGCCGGACAATGTGAACGCGAGGCAGATTGCCCGGCTGCGTCCCAGAAAATCGGATAGGTATCCACTGATCAGTCGGCCCAGGCCATTGGTCAAATTGAAAGCGGTTAAAATCCATACGGCCTTGGCCAGGGGCAGCCCCATGGCCAGCCCGAAAGGAGCGGCCAGCGTCACCATGGCAATCCCGGCCCCGCCGGCCAGAATCCACACCAGCCAGATGAACCAGAAGCTCCGTGTCCGGGTCGCCTGTCGAGCCGTGAAAGAAATGGCCGGAAGGGCTGTCAGTTTTTTAGGGCCCGGTGCCGGTTTGATGGGGGCGGCGGGCAATTTCATGAACGGTGCCGCGGCCAGCCCAACCGCCAGGGCCACCAAACCCAGCGCCGTGCTGGTCGGCCGATAACCGAACTGGGCCAGTCCGTGACTGAAAACCGGCGCCATGAGCGCCGCGGACAACGCGAAGACCATGTTCACCAATCCGGACACCAACCCTCTTCGCCGGGGAAACCAGGCCTGTACCACTGTGAGGGCCGGCAGGTAGATAAACGCCGAGGAAGCCCCCACCAGGAAGGCATATAAATAGACCATGCCGATACCGTCCGCCCGTCCGACCAACAGGACCCCCATCCCGCAAAGCAGCGCACTGCCGGCGGTCAGGCGCGCCGGCCCGAACCTTTGCATCAGACGGCCGGTGATAAACATGGCAATCCCGGCCGCGGCCAGCACGAAGAACAGAGTGCCGCCGATGGCCGCCCGGTCCACCTGCAAAGCCGCCTGCCAGTGCCTCCCCATAACACCGGGAAAACCGAAGATAAAAGCTCCGGGCCAGAAAATAGCGGTACAGGCGGCCGCCAGGACCGTCAGCCCTCCCTTTGCAGGATTTCCGGCCCCGCCCTGGCTGCCGATTTGTTGATGCTTTTCAGTGACCATACCGCAATTTGCCATAGATCAGTGCCCGGCGTAAAGTCTTAATCAGCCCACGGGCTTTCCGCCTTGCAACAAAGACCGTTATCTGCTTCTTTTCGGTTATACGGGAGGCACCGCTCGGCGGCGATTGCAAGCCTGTGACAACCCGTTCGCAATATACCTGCCGCAGACAAACTCACTCAGGAAATCTGTCCATGTCCACTCACCCCTTTCCTTACTTTTGCAGTTGACAACGTATTTAGGAATCAGTATTGTTGAGGCGCATTTATCTCTAAAAAGTTGTTTCAGAGTTACTGGCTTGGTCAGTTGCCACCGGTGAGACATCTCCACTGTTCATCGCTCTGAAATCCGGTATCTCAAATCTTGATCAGCAGCATCAGTTTCACCCGCATCTGTTTCATGGAATTACTGCCGGCAGGATGGTAGAAACGCAGCAATACCCATTTGCCTGCCGTTTTGGACCCCAACATCCAGCAGGAAAAAAGCATGAAAAAATATGTGATTGCCGTAGCGTTTATCGGTGTGGGACTTTTGATTTCATTTCCCCTTTTCAGCATGAGCTATTACACCATGGTCAGAACTTCAACACCCGAGTTCTGCGCCTCCTGCCATGAAATCCAGTATGCTTACAACACCTGGAAAACCTCGACCCACGTCAACAATGAGCAGGGCTTCGTAGCAGATTGTATGGACTGCCATTTGCCCGCGCCCCATGATACCGTCAACTTTTTCTACGCCAAGACCGCCCATGGGATTAAGGACATCCTGGTCCATTTTACCCAGGACATGTCCAAGTACGACAACGCCTTGCAGAGAGAAAAGGCCTATGCGTCCTTTACAAACCACCAGTGCCAGAAGTGCCACCGCAATATTTTGAATATTCCCAACAAGCGCGGCGCCATGCTGGCCCACCGGGATGTCCTGTATGCCCGTCCCGGGTATGAGAAAAAATGTGTGGATTGTCACCGCAACCTGGTGCACATGCCCCGGGAGGTTTACGCCTACAAGCAGTACCAGGATACGTATCGCGGCTTAGGATTATAAAACCGGTTACGATATAAAAAAGGAGGTTCACCATGGTCCGAAAGTGGGTAGTATGGATTCTTCCGGTAGTCCTGGCGCTGATGATCGGCAGCACCGCCACCGGATTGGCACAGAACGTGCCGAAAGCCAAGGAGTTCCGGATTGAACGCAGCATGCCCAAAGAGGCGGTGGCCTGCATCCAGTGCCACAAGCAGGAGCATCCGGGCCTGTTTGCCGACTGGGCGAAAAGCCGGCATGCCAGCGCCAACATCACCTGTTACGATTGCCACAAGGCCGAAGCGACCGACAAAGATGTGAGCCAGGCGCACTACAAGCAGTACCAGCGTGCGGACCAGCCTTTTGGAAGCAAGGAGTACAAGGTTCCGGTAACCGCCGTGGTAACGCCCAAGGACTGCTCCCGGTGCCACCCGGACGAGGCCAAGCAGTACAGCAAGAGCAAGCACGCCAATACCATGGAAATCATCTGGAAGATCGACCCCTGGCTGAACAAGGGGATGAACAGTGATTTTGAACGGGCCGCCGGCTGCTACCACTGCCACGGGACCATCCTCAAGCAGAAGGACGGCAAGCTGGATCCGGAAACATGGCCCAACGTGGGCGTCGGCCGGATCAACCTGGACGGCAGCAAAGGCAGCTGCACCAGCTGTCACACCCGGCACATGTTCTCGGTGATGGAAGCCCGCAAGCCCGAGGCCTGCGGTCAGTGCCACCTGGGACCGGATCACCCCCAGATCGAAATCTTCATGGAATCCAAGCACGGCGACATCTACACGGCCCACGGCGACGATTATAACTGGACCGCCGCCCCGGGCACCTGGACGCCGGGGGTTGATTTCAGGGGACCCACCTGTGCTTCCTGCCACATGTCCGGCGCCGGCAGCGTGATGACATCCCACGATGTCACCGAACGGCTCTCCTGGGAGATCCAGGCGCCGCTGACCATCCGCCCGGAAAACTTCAAGCCCTTCCCGGCCAAGACCAACTGGAAGGTTGAACGGGACAAGATGAAGGAGGTCTGCGGCCAGTGTCACGGCCAGATCTGGGTGGACGCTCACTACGTGAAGCTGGACAGGGTGGTGGAAGAGTACAACGAAGTGTACTTCAAACCAGCCAAGAAGATGCTCGGCGAGCTCTACAACAGGGGCCTTCTCGACAAAACCAAGTTCTTCGATGAACGCCTGGAAGTCGAGTACTACGAATTGTGGCATCACGAGGGGCGCCGGGCCCGTATGGGAACCGCCATGATGGCCCCGGATTACGCCTGGTGGCACGGCTTCTATGAGTGCAAGAAGCGGTACAGCAACTACATGGAAGAGGCCCGGGAGCTGATCGACCACAACAAGAAAGCCTACGTCGCCAAGGACTTTCCGAATGCAACCGGCAACACCCAGAAACCTCCAGAGGTTTTCGGAAAAAGCAAGTAACTGAACTATAACCATTCCTGCGGCCCTATTCCGGATTTCCCCGGATGGGGCCGCACCTGTTTAGAGCTTGCGCGAGGGACCTGCAATTGGATATTAAAACTTGGGAAGGCTCCGAGGTTACCATCAAGGTGGATTACCAACGCTGCAGCGGCAAAGGCGAATGTGCCGATTCCTGCCCGTCCTCGGTATATGAAGTCCAGGACGGCAAGGCCGTTCCGGTTAATATAAACGAATGCATCGAATGCTGCACCTGTGTCACGGTCTGCCCGGAAGGGGCCATTGAGCACAGCGCCTGTTAAAAGGAGGCCGTATGAACACCCAAAGATGGGATGAACTGCTGGTCAACGAACATGAGATGATTGAACGCGCCATGGATATTATGAACCGGGAACTGGAAAAATTACCGCAGGGCCAGGTGGATCAGTTTGCCATGAAACGATCCCTGGACTTTCTTCTGGAGTTCGGTGACCGCATCCACAACCAGAAGGAGGAGAAGTGGCTCTTCCCGCTGCTGGTTGAGCGGGGAATTCCGGAGGACGGCCCCATTCGGGTGATGCTCATGGAGCACGACAGCGAACGAACCCTTTTGGCCGATATGATGCAGAAAACCACGGAACTGCCTGACATGCCTACCCCGGAAAAGGAGCAGTTTAAACGGGCCGGAATGCAGTACCTTGAAATCCGGGCTGATCACATCTGGAAAGAAAACGATGTTCTCTACGCCATGGGCCGCCGCGATTTCAGCGAGCAGGATAATACGGATCTCGTTGATGCGTTCAATACTTACAGCGCCAGCATCTATGGCCCGGATTTTGCCGGTGTTATCGCCAAAATGCTGGAGGAGGTCGAGCAGGGCGGCGCGGCGCGAAAAAGCCTGATCGAGAATCTCTCCTACGAACAGCTGGACGCCATCATGGAGACCCTGCCTTTTGAGGTCACCTTCGTGGATGCCAGTGATGCAGTCGCTTATTTCAATCGCCTGGATAAGGAAAAGATCTTTGTACGCAGCCGCTCGGTCATCGGGCGAAAGGTCCTCATGTGCCATCCGGCCAAAAGCGTGGATCAGGTCAAACGGATCGTGACGGGCTTTAAGGACGGCTCTCTGGACGAAGCCGAGTTCTGGATCGACATGGGCGGTGATAAAATCTACATCCGTTATTTCCCGGTCAGGGATAGCCAGGGGCGCTACATGGGGGTTTTAGAAGTCACCCAGGAAATCGGGGCGCTCCAGAAGATCACCGGGGAAAAGCGTTTACTGGATTAGGGGAGTGAAACGACGAGCCGACTCCGCCATAGTGGCCGAAGGCTACGACGGCCGGGAGAATCCCTCACATCGAAGCCCAGCCTTAACTTGTAGGGGACTCTTCGCTCCGCTCAGAGTGACATAATAACGGAACGTACTTACAACAATCGGTATCATTGAGAATTTACATGCAAACTGTTCGCAAAGAGATGATGGCGCTTCTGGAAAAAGACGTACTGGATACCCGCGCCCTGTCCGGCACCCTAAAGCTCCGCGAGAAAGAGGTCTACCCCCATCTGGCACACATCCAGCGGTCCCTGAAAGCCCAGAAAAAAAGGCTTGTCATCACCCCGTATCACTGCTGCCTGTGCGGTTTTGTTTTCAAGGACCGTCAAAAACTCCACCCGCCCGGCCGGTGTCCGCAATGCAAACAGGGAAGCATCGAACAGGCCCTCTTTAGAATAGAGGGTTCAAGTGCTTGAACGAACATCTACCCGCTATTTTTCTCCCGCATGCGCAAACTGATCTTAAGGCGCTCAAGCGAAAGTATGATCACGTCCCTGGTCTGGGCGTTTTTCTCCATGTACGCCGTGAAGAACTGTTCAACAGCGTCCGGGGCGCCCGGACCTGCCGCACTGATCACGGCGGCGATCACCCGTTCGTAGATCATGGGGTGGATCTGCTCCAGCTGATCGAGGTTATCCCGGTACCATTGCCATAAAAAATCGGCCGCGTGCGGGTTCTCGGCCAGGGCCATGGCCGGAACGAACTTGTTGCGCGGCGGCACTTTCTCCAGGATGTACTGCCCCACCGCTGAAATCTGACGCCCGGTGGTGAAACTTCCCAGGGCCGTCAGGATATTCATGCGTTCATGCTCGATGTCGGAAGTTTCAAAACGCTGCTTGAACCAGTCCAGGGTCGCCGCATCACCGGCGCGGGCACCGGCCTGCATGACGCTTTTCATGATATCCGGGTGGATCTGTCCACCGCGGGTGAGGGTCGCAAATTGCCCGGCCGCAAACCGGGCCACGTCGGCACTGCCGAAACGAATCGCTTCCCAAAGCAACTGATCCCGTAAAATGGCGGTGGTCTGTGGTTCTCCCTCTGTCGGCAGGTACCCGATTCTATTTAAGATCGCCTCATACCAGGGCCGGGCGAAAGCCTCTATTTGCGCCGACCAGGATTCCGGCAGCACATGGTGGGCCAGGAAAAGGTTAGTGGCAATGGACGTCAGCACCAGGTAGGACGACTCCTCCCGATACGCGGCCAAAAAGTCCAGGTAATCACCGAATCCCAGCTCTCCTGACCGGACCTGGCTGAAAAGGTCGTCCTGCAGGCCCCAGCGGTCCTTGGAGCCCAGGGTCCCGTCCGCGACCATCTGTCCCAGCTTTTCCAGGTTTTGGGTATCATGGTAACGCACCCGGAAAAAGCCGGTCTGACCGCAGTTGATCTTATAGGCCGTTGTTCCGGCAGGTACCGTAACGTTTTTTTGACGGGTATCCATTAAAACCGCAAGAACCTGCGAGTCGCCTGATTCGGTAAAAACTTCAATTGTAATCGGTATCAGCCACTGCTGGTCAAACTCTCCGGGTAAATAGGTGAACCGTTGCTGCGCGAGGGCAATCTCGTCTTCCTTGCGATTGGCGGTCACTGTGGGAAATCCGGGCTGCCCGACCCAGTTTTCCATCATCGCGGTAACCGGCATATCCGCCACCACCTCGAAAGCTTCCCACAGGTGGTGACTGAACGCGCAGGCATACGCATGCGTCTTCAGATAGTGCCGCAGCCCCTTTTGGAAGTTATCGGCCCCGATGTAGCCCTGGACCTGCCGCAGGATACTGCCCCCCTTGTTATAGATGATCGGCGCGGTGCTTGAATTGATCACCACGTGCTCACCACCGGGGATCTCGATGGGAATGGTATCGTGCAGGGCGTCACGGGCCATGGCGGTGGCCGTCTGGCCGTGGAGAAACTTGTCCCAGATATCCCAGTCCGGATAATACTCCGCCACCACGCCAAAGCCAAAATAGGTGGCAAAACTCTCGTTGAGCCAGAGGTACTTCCAGTCGGACGGGGTCACCAGGTTGCCGAACCACTGGTGGGCAATTTCGTGAGCCGTCACTTCACAGATCCGTTCTTCCCCGGCCTTGGAAGTGGTCTCGGGGTAAAATAGCAGCAGGTTTTCCCGGAACGTAATCGCGCCCCAGTTTTCCATGGCCCCAAAGGCAAAATCGGGGATGGCAATCAGGTCCATCTTGGTCAGGGGATAGTCGATCCCGTAATAGGCTTCGCTGAAGGCCAGGGCCCGGCGGCCGAATTCCAGGCCGTAAGCCGCGTGATCCTGCTGACCGGGCAAGGTGACGGTGCGGACCCGGGGATCCTCTTGATCCACCTGGATGTCGAATTCACCCACACCGAAGAAAACCAGGTAGGTGGACATTTTCGGGGTCTGTTTGAACACCACTCTCTTTTTACCGTTGGCCAGGTCGACAACCTGCTGCTCCGCCTCATTGGAGATGGCCGTCAGGTGCGACGGGATGTCTATGGAAATATCAAAGGTGGCCTTCTGGCCGGGGGCATCCAGGCAGGGAAACGCCCGCCGGGCGTCGCTCTCCTGGAACTGGGTCACCGCAATGTAGCGGGTCTCTGCCCCGACCGTATAACCGCTGCGGTAGAATCCGGCCATCAGGTCGTTGATGTCTCCCGTGTAGTCCATCTGCAGGGTCAGCTCACCGCCCCGGGTCTCCGGCAATTGGATCTGTACAGCCTCTTCATCCGGTACCACCTTGAATTCACAGTCGGTCAAGGTATCCCCGACCCGCAGGCTACAGTGGCCGATGGTAATATCCAGGGCATCTAACGTGATCGTGGCCACCGGTTCGGCGGCATTCAGGGTAATCTCCGCCCGCCCGTTAAAGGTAAACTGCTCCAAATCCGGTTCCAGGTGTAGCTTGTAGCTGACAGCGTTAACAGTGGGCATAACAGTTGCTCCTTGCATGATTGTATGGCGGCAGGTGTTCCCGCCAGGCCTTCTCCACCATAAACACGGTCCGGTCGGCAGGCAAGTCCGCGTAACAAATTTGACCGCTTCAGAAGTTTCACCCCGGGACTACCGTATTAATTCCACACATGTAGAAAACAGGGGAAGTAGCATCAAAATCGTCTGACAGGTTCAAGTTCAAGGCGGGCGCAAAGTTCAATCCGGAGGAATACCGAAGTATTTCAAGGATTAGAACTTTCCGGCCAACACAGAGATTGTGACTGTCTGACGATTATGGAACTATTTCTATTGGTGGGTTGTGGAAAGCTTGCTTTTATCAACCGGACGAAAAGGATTCTGGCTGATGGCCCGGTTGGATACAATTTCCCGGGAAACGGCATCTTCCACCCAAATTTCATAGACCGCGGCCCCGTTGTCCCGGTTTACATTTTTATGCCGCACCAGGTACTTGCGATCAGCGGCCACTGTGACCTGCAGCCGGACAACGGTTTTCACCGCGGTCCGATACTGGGGAATCACGCCCAGGGCATGCTTTCCGGGGAGCACCACGGCACTATGGTACTTGCCGGTATCACTGCCGACTTCATTTTTTATATCGACCACCTTGGCATTGACCGTGTGTATTTTAATACCGATCTCCGGCTCGATCAGCGCCACTTCGTTCAACGGCAGTTGTTTACCAGTATACCCGATGTAAGGCCGACTGGAACAGGCGTTTGTACACATAATCAGCCATATAAGGCTTAAAAACAGGTTGAAACGAATAGTCATCATGCCCTCTATTATAAAGTTTAATTCACCGGAGGCAGGGGTTGCTATCCGCCTCCGGTGAATCGGCGTTGAATGCCGGTTGTTTATCTCTGCCTTCAGGCTTGCCAGACGATGGGTTTTTTCTCTGCATACCAAGCATCAGCGAACTCGCTGTAGGTCTTCTCGAGCAGGGAACGCTTCAATTTCATAGTGGGCGTCAGAAACCCGTTCTCCGGCAGCCACTCATCCTGGGCTACGGCCAGAAACGCCAACTTTTCATGGGGGGGCAGACCCGCATTGATACCTTCCAGATGAGCGGTCAGTTCACTCTCAATGGCGGCTCGGTCGACCTCACGGGCCTCTTCCGACAGCATCACCACCCCATATGGCTGGGGATAGCCGGTCCCGGAAACACAGCATGCTTCAACGCGCGGGTGGTTGTTGATCTTATTTTCGATGGGCACCGGTGCGACGTATTTTCCTTTAGAAGTTTTGAACAGCTCCTTCACCCGGCCGGTGATTTTGAGGCGCCCCAGTTCGTCTATTTCACCCTGGTCACCGGTTTTGAAAAAGCCGTCCTCGGTAAACTCTTCGGCGGTCTTCTCGGGCATTTTGTAATACCCGGTCATGTTGCCCGGGCTCTTGACCAGGACTTCCCCCTCTTCGTTGATGCGACACTCGACTCCGGGAAGGGCCGCGCCCACATAACCGACCCGCACCTGGCCGGGTTTGCTGACGTGCGAATAGGAACCGTTCTCGGTCATGCCGTATCCCTCTAAAAGTTCCAGCCCGAGGTTGCGGTACCACTCGATCACCTCCTTGGGTATCGGCGCGGATCCGGAACCGGCAAAGCGCACATGGTTGAGGCCCAGCCCTGTAAGAACCTTCTTCTTCACAATCCCCTTTAGGATCGGTATTTTCAACAGACGTTCGAGCTTCTGCGGCGGCATCTTCTGGAAGACTCCCAGTTGGAACTTCAGCCACAGCCGCGGCACCGAAATAAACAGGGTGGGACGGGCCCGCTGCAGATCCTGGATGAACGTATCCAGGGCTTCAGCAAAGAATAAATGAAGGCCGGAATACAGGGATTGGCATTCCCCTATCCAACGTTCGAAGGAGTGCGACATGGGCAGATAGGACAGCATGCGGTCACCGGAATGGGAGCCAAGATATTCGCTGATCCCCCGGCCGGTGACAAGCATGGCTTCGAAACTCGTCATGACGCCCTTGGGATTACCGGTGCTGCCGGAAGTGTAGATAATCGTGGCGGTCTCGTCCGGGGTGCGGTCCACCGGATTCATCAGCGGCTCATGCTGCGCAATGATATCATCCCACTGGGTATGATCGTTTTCCGGCGCCAGGGGAAAGGCAATTTTCGGCAAGTCGTCAGGGACACCCTTTTTCATTTCGTCCCAGATCGGATCGAGTTTGCCCACAAAGAGCAGCCGTGAATCCGAATGCTCCAAGGTGTACTGGACGATATCCGGTGTCAGGATCGGGAAAATCGGGATACTCACGTGCCCCGCCATCCAGATGGCCAGATCGGCGATAACCCAGTGGGCACAGTTTTTCGAACACAGGGCAATATGGCTGCGATCCGGTAGATCGAGACTCTTCAGGTAAGCCGCCATCCGGCGGGCCTCATCGACGGCCGCCTTCCAGGTCCACGTCTTGATATTGGCATCCCCACCACCCATGGGCTGCGTAAAGAATATTTTGTCCGCCGCGTTTTTTTCCCAGTGGTAGACGCATTCCAACAAGTTGTTACTTTCTGTCATGGGCCCCATAAATTCCCTCCCCCAATGTTATAAGTTATACAAAATAAATAAAAAGCAGATTGGTCAGTTCGCCGGCCCTGTCCGGGCCCGGTAACAAGCAGCCCCTTGCCCGACACCTTGCTTATGAAATCAGCCTCCGGCAATTTTAACGTCATATCCTTGAACCCGGATCTCCCGGGCCAACGCTTCCCGGTGGTCCCCCTGGATGACAATCACACCGGCTTTTACCGTACCGCCGGTGCCGCATCGCTGTTTCAGGGTCTTCGCAAACTGCTTCAAGGCCTGGCCTTCCAGTGGAACACCAAACACAGTCGTCACGGTTTTTCCTCCACGCCCTTTCACTTCCCTGCGAATCCTGACGGTACCGTCATCCGGATAACCTGTCGAAACCGTGCCCGTTTTTTTGGACTTCTTTTTACAGCGGCATTTTTTCGAAGGTTTGCCGCACTCCGGACAAACCCGGCCGGTTTCCGTGGAATATACAAGGCGGGAGTTTCCCATTCAAAGACTCCGGATGTAGCTTTTACATTTAGCGTATGGGCAATTTTGAATTGATCGCGGGTTGTGGCGTAAAAATGCCAGGCCTTGCTAAAAGCCGGTTTTCCCTTGTTTGTCCGCCCCGGGCCCCTCTCTTTCAGATTGGATCAAGGCCTCGATCGTATCCGTAAAATAGATGTCAATCCGATATTCCACCTTGCCGCCTCGTTTGGGAACCACGGAATGAAACAGGTAGTCGCCCTGCTTTTGCCAAACCTGGGTACTGGCCTGTTCCCGGCCCCACGCCATGTTGCGAGGTGAACCGTATTTCTCTTCAAGGGCTTTAAGGGCATCGGTATCACCCGTTTTAAATTGAAGCCTTATCAAAAGCGGCTTGGTTGTCTTTTCAGAAAAGAGAATCTCCACCAGGTCATAAGGCAGGCCCTTTTGCTTCGCGTAGCGGTACATGAGGCGGACGATGCGATGTTTGACCCGCAGGCCGAGTTCGGAATTCAGTTGCCGGTTCATGCGGTCTAGTTCCGGAAAATTGTCTTTCAGGAAGGTTTTGTGATTCAATTCCAGATTGACGATACCCCGACGTTCGACGGCTGCGTCCCCCAGTATCTTTTCCAGGTTTGTTCGCTGGCGGGTATTGATTGTGGTCTCTTTCCCGATGTTAAAGAAGGTGAAACTGCCGGAGTCATCCGTCTTCGAGGGCGGTACGGTGGTATCCGGACCCTCTCCGCAGGCCACGACAAGCAGGATGAAAAGGACCGGCAATAAAAGACCACACATTATCCGGGTTCTTGGCAGCTTCATAACAGTTTTTTACACCAATCGCCGGGTTAAGGCAAGCACTTGGCTGGAGGCATTTTTTCGTCAGGCTAAAGCTGGGAAAACTTGTCCCGGTACTCCCGTGGGGCCAGGCCGGTGAACCTTTTAAAAAGCCGGCGGAAGGAACTGCTGTCTTCGTAACCGATCTGCCAGGTGATTTCATTCATGCTGTCACGCGTGGTCTCAAGCCGCTGCTTGGCCTGTTCGATCCGCACCCGCTGCAGGTACCCCAGGGGGGATTCCCCGGTGGCTTTTTTGAACCGCCGCTTGAAATGCCGGGGGCTGATTCCCGACTCTCCCGCCAGGGCATCGATCTGGAGGTTTTCCGAAAACCGGGCCTCCATCTGGAATTGTGCCTTCAAGATCGCCGTATCCCCGTGGCTTTTGTCAAAATCTGAAATCATGTAAGGAGCCTGACTGTGCCGGCTGGGATCCACCAGCAGAATTTTGGAACAGACCGCGGCCAGTTCCCGCGACCCAAAGAGGTTGATGATGTAAAGGGCCAGGTGGAACATGGCCGTGGTGGCCCCGGTGCAGATCAGCCCGTCGTCCTCGCTCATGATCAGTTCGGGCTTGAGCAGGACGCTGGGGTAGCGCTCTTTGAACATCCGGGCAAAGTGCCAGTTCACCGTAGCCACCCTGCCATCCAGCAGGCCGGTTTCGGCCAGCAGGAAGGTGCCCGAGCACATGGTCCCCACGGGTGTCCGTCGCCCGTGGTGATCCCTGATCCAGTTGTACAGGGGATCCTCTTTCGGCGGCAGCGGCACGACATGGGGCAGAAACGGCGGCACGATAATACAATCGGACGCCGTTGCCGTCTCGAGCGAGCCGGTCGGCTTGAATTCGATGCCGCCGTAGGCCCGGACCGACCGGCCGTCATTCGTCACCACCCGGGTTTCGAAAAGGGGGGCTTCCGCGGCCGGCTCCATGGCCTCTTGCCACAGGTTGGCGATGGAAAAGGCATCCATCAGTCCCGTGATGCCCGAAAGCAGGCAACCCTCTCCAGCCCAGAATGTAATCGTTGCCATATATGCCTCCACTTCAACAAATATTGGAAGCGGTCTTAAAAGCTTCAATTGGGTTCAAGATCAAGGCGGGGCGAGGAGTTCAACCGCAGGAATATGATGTATATTTCGAGGATTGAACTTCTCGGCCCAACGCAGAGATTGAATCCAAGGGGAGCTTTTAAGACTGCTTCCATGGCCAGTTTTGCACGCTATAAGTCATTTGTGACACTTTTCATTTCGTCGAGCAAGGATTAATCTGCCGGTAATAAAACCCGAACTGAGCATTTAGCGGTTAGCTTTTAGCCGTTAGTTAAATGATACCAACAGGATAACGCCCATTTCGATTCATATATCGGGTGCCTGCCAAATAACGTCATGATCCATTGGGCAAATGCTAACACCTAATTGCTAATTGCTTAAATTGTTAAAGATATAACCAGGGAGGAAATAATGACAGACGTATACCGCCAGTTGGCCCAGCACCTTGACAAACTGCCCGCCGGCTACCCGGCCACGGAAAGCGGCGTGGAACTGCGCATCCTGAAAAGACTGTTTTCCGAAAAGGAAGCAGGCATTGCCCAGGGGCTGAACATGCTGCCCGAAGCGCCGGAGGCTATTGCCGAGCGGCTGCAGGCGGATGCCGGTGAACTGGCTGGGACCCTGGCGGACATGGCCGGCAAGGGGCTGATTTTCAGGGTTTCCAAAGGCGGCACCAATCTCTACTCAGCGGCCCAGTTTGTCATCGGGATCTGGGAATACCACCTCAACGACCTGGACGAAGATCTGATTCGGGATGTCAACGAATACCTGCCGCTCGTCATGAAGCAAAATTGGAGCCAGACCGACACCAAGCAGCTGCGGGTGATCCCGATCTCCGAAAAGGTCAATGCCGAAATGAACATCACCTCCTACGAAATGGCGGAAGAGATCATCCGCAGCCAGTCAAAAATCGTGGTTTCCCCCTGCATCTGCCGCAAAGAGCACCGCATGGCCGGCAAAGGCTGCGACAACCCCCTGGAGGTCTGCCTCTCTTTTGGAACCGGGGCCTACTACTATGAGCAAAACGGCCTGGGCCGGGGCATCGATCAAAAAGAAGCCCTGGAAGTCCTGGAAAAGGGCCGCGAAGCCGGCCTGGTCCTACAGCCGGGCAACTCCAAGAAGCCCATGAATATCTGCATGTGCTGCGGCTGCTGCTGCCAGGTTCTGAAAAATCTCAAAGACTTCGAAAATCCCGCTGATGAGGTCCACACCAATTATTACGCCCAGGTCGATGCGGAGGAATGCGTGGCCTGTGAAGAGTGCGTGGAACGCTGCCACATGGACGCCATCGTGATGGAGGAGACGGCCCAAGTCCTGGAAAACCGCTGCATCGGCTGCGGTGCCTGCATCACCGCGTGCCCCACCGACGCCCTGCAGTTCCACCAGAAAGATGAAGCGGACCGCTACGATCCGCCCCAGAACATCTTTGAGACCTACATGAATATGTTTCAGGAGAGAGGGCTGGCCTAACACAGTGAACCAACTGCTCAATGTCCAACAAGGAATGTCCAATATCCAAGTGCTGCAGCGCTTCGCGCTACCGATTCAATAGATATTAAAATGGTAAAATTCCTTCCTTGGACATTCTGCGGTTCCTTGTTCGATATTGGACATTGAAAACCTGGCAAGAGCCCTAATGCTTGCCAGGTTTTGTTATTTTTATTTTACAAGGTCTTTCAACGCCGCAAGCGTCTCCTCGGGTTCCGGCCGCACGGTATAATCGGCATTGACCCGGGCGTAGCAAACATTTCCGGACTGGTCGATGATGTACCGGGCCGGCATCGGCAGGATCCAGGAATCGTCTCCATTGTGTTTGGGCACATCGAGGCCGAATTTCAGATAAAGGGCACTGAGGTCTTCCGGCAGCTTGTGGCCAAGGCCGTAGCTTTGGGCAACCGCATTCCCCGGATCGCTGAGAATATCGATCGCCAGCTTTTTCTCGGTCTTCGTCGCCAGGTTATATTCCCGGGCCTGGGGGGCAATCGCCACCATACTGCTGCCCAGCGATTCGACTTCGCCGGTGATCTCGGCAAGAGCTTCCAGCTCCATATTGCAGTACGGTCACCACTTGCCGCGGTAGAATGTCAATACCACCGGGCCTTTCAGCAGCAGGCCGGACAGGCCGACCTTTTCACCAGCCGTATTTTCGAGGGTGAAATCCGGGGCGCAATCGCCCACCTTCACCGCTTTTTCCACGAGTCCGGAGTTGGCCAGGTCCCGGGTGGCCCGTTGCATCACGGCCACGATCGTTTCCGGGGTTCTTTCCAGAAAACCCTGTTTATATCTATCCAATTTTTCCTGTAGCTTCATTGGAAGTCTCCTTTCTATTAATTTCCTGCAAATATTTTTGAGGAACGGTATATCTCACCATAAGCATTGGATCCTCTAAAACAAGACAATCGTATACCGAGGCGTATTTATGAAAATTTTACAACTATTTTCCGTTAGCCTGTCACTCTGAGCGTAGCGCAGAGTCCCTTACATGCCAGGGCCATGTTTTATTGTAGGGGATTCTTCGTCGCTACACTCCTCAGAATGACATGCCGTGGCGCCGATTAATCCATTGCTATCGAAATTTTTGTAGTGCTTTAATACGTTGAGAAGATTATTCGGTTTGCTAATTACGGGATGCGGCGTTCCGCCATCAGTTTCTGGAGAGTCGCTTTGAGTCTCTTACCGAGTGCTTCTCCAGCAAGTGTGCCGTACAGGTTGCGGTGTTCTCCCGGGTCATGCGCCAGGTCGAACAGCCAGGGGCCGCGCCCCTGTTCAAATTCGATATACTTGTAGCGGTTGGTTCGCACCCCGATGTAGGCAGGTGTGTTTTCAGGAAAGTAGCGCCAGAATTCCATGAGGAAATGCTCGCGTCCGTTGATCCCGGGATCAGCCAGCAGAGGCACCAGACTGTGGCCATCCATCTCCGACGGCACAGGCACCCCGGCCAGGGCCAGCAGGGTCGGCGCCAGATCGATGTTCAGGACCATCTGTCGGCGCACTGCCCCGGGGTCCGGCACCAGGCCGGGGGCCCTGACAATCAGCGGCAGCCGGGCCGACTCTTCGTAAGGCTCCCGGATACCGTGGCAGTCGTGGGTGCCCCACTGCATGCCGTTGTCGCCCATGTAGATCACCACGGTGTTGTCGCGCAAACCCAGTGCGTCGATCCGGTCCAGGAGGCGGACGATATCACGGTCCATGGCTGTGAGGGTCTCGCAGTACTTTCTGTATTTCTGGTAATACGATCCCATCATGACGCCCTGGAAGACGTTGCCTTTGGTCTTACCGTACCAGTGCGCGTCCACGTTGGGCGGCAGCACCTTTTTGACACTGTCCCCGTCATACATGCCCGCAATGGACTCCGGTGCCTGAAACGGCGGGTGTCCCGGCCGGTGGGCCAGGTAGAGGCAAAACGGCCTGTGCTGTGCCACCGGCACGGACACGGTCTTCTCGATGAACTCGATGGAGTAGTCGGTAACCTCAGTAGTAATATAGGCCGCCCGTGAGGGAACTTCCTTGCCGTCCACCACCAGGGGGCAGTCAAAATAGGCCCCCTGTCCCTCCCGGTAGGTATAGGAGACAAAGCGATCCAGAAACGGCATATCGGGCAATCCCTTCCCGGGCATGTGCCACTTGCCTATAAAGGCGGTTGCGTAGCCTTTCTGGCTGAGGTGTTGGAGAAAGGTTGTCATCTGCCCGGTCCAGGGGGTGTGGTTGTTCTTCACCCCGTGCCGGTGGGCGTAGGCGCCGGTCAGGATGCTGGCCCGGGACGGACTACACAGCGAAGTGGTATTGAAGGTGTTTTCAAACCGCACCCCCTCGCTGGCCAGCCGGTCCATGCCGGGCGTCTTGATAAACGGGTGGCCGGCATTACCCATGGTATCGGCGTTGTGGTTGTCACCGACGATGAAAACGATATTCGGTCTTTGTATAACATTGGCCCATACGGGCTCTTGGAATCCAGGGAGAGACAATGCCCCGAAGAAGATAAAAATCGCGGTAGTAAAAACCCTTATCATCACTTTTTCTACCTTTGAATTCAAATCCCGGCCCCGAACAAGTGCCGATAGCCCTCGAGGAACAGCACGTAGACGTTTTCGCCTTTGCCCCACGCGTAGACACTGATCACGAAAACCAAACAGGCGAGGGAGATGATAACCGGGGCCGGGGTCACCACCCGGATGTCCGCGCCTCGTCGGCGGAGCATCCGGCGGGCGATCAGGGTGGCAAGCCCCATTTCCAGAACAGCCAGGGAAACCAGCCACACGTTGAGGGGATTAAAATACCAGTAAAGCGCCTCGGTAACCGGATGGGCTTCGGTCAGGCGTAGCACTTCCTTGGTCATCCAGATCACCGGATTGATGTAGGCGGCCACGATCCGAATCGGGAGCGACACCCCGCGCAGGGTCGTGGCAGTAAACACATAGAGCGGCCCAAAGGCAACTGCCAGGAAATAGGTGCTGCCCAACACCAGGGCCATTACCTGGTGGAACCCGTCATGGGTCCCCAGCCGGGATCCAAAATACCCGCAGAAGGAAACCGCCATTACCACGAAAACCACCAGAACCGGCTTTGCGCTCTGCTGAAAATCACGTTGAACTGTGTGCCGTCCCATTGCTTACCCCCGTCTTGCCAAACCGGCATATCCTCGCATACACAGCTAAAAATATCAAATCCGGACCGGGCATCGTCTGGCAATCTTGATACGATACAGGGTTTGCATAAAAACTCCTTGATTCCAGCCACCGGGCAATTGTATCCTGCACCCCAGTTTTAAAATATCACCTGCACGGAGAAACCGTTGAAAATCCTTGTCACCAACGACGACGGCTACGGCGAACCCGGGCTGCAGGCCCTGGTGGAGGCCGTCGAAACCCTGGGCGAAGTGATCGTCGCGGCCCCGAAGGACCCGCACTCATTTATCAGCCACCGGGTTACCGTCACGAAGCCGCTCCGCGTGGACCAACCTGAAAACGGCCGGTTTATCGTGCACGGGTCCCCGGCCGACTGCACGCGTCTGGCACTGAAAAGCCTGGCCCCGGACGCGGACTGGGTGCTGGCCGGCATCAACCCCGGTGCCAACCTGGGAAACGATGTCTACCAGTCCGGCACAGTGGCAGCTGCCCGCGAAGCCGCCATTTTAGGTGTAGGCGCCCTAGCGATATCCCAGTATGTCGCCCCCGGCCAGAACCTCGATTGGGACGCCGCCCGACACCACTCCGCCCGTGTTCTGACTGACATCATGCAAAAAAATCTCGCGCCGGGTCATTTCTGGAATATAAACCTGCCCAGTCCGCTCACTCCGGACAAGACGGTTCCCTGGGAGCTATGCCCCCGGGACCGGCACGCGCACAATTACCGGTTTAAAGAAAAAAAAGGTTATTACCACTACGATGGGACCATTCATGACCGGCCGCGCAGCGCCGGAAGTGACGTGGCTGTCTGTTTTGGTGGAAAAATATCGGTGACCTTGATGGAGATCTGATGAACTATTGCTCAAACTGTGCCGCCCCGGTTGAACGCCTGGTCCCGGAGGGCGATGACCGGCCGCGTCATGTCTGCCGCGCCTGTGGCCTGATTCACTACCAGAACCCCCGCCTGGTAGTCGGTTGTATTCCCGTATGGGAGGACAAGATTCTTCTGTGCCTGCGTGACATCGAACCGCGCCGGGGCAAATGGACCCTGCCAGCCGGATATCTTGAAAATGGTGAAACCGTCAGGGAAGGCGCCCGCCGCGAAACCCTTGAGGAGACAGGTGCGGAACTTGACCGGCTCGAACCTTACCTGCTTTTTGACATTGCCCACATCAACCAGCTGTACCTGATGTTCCGTGCCCGCATGGTCAGCCCTAATTTTCACCGAACAAAAGAGAGCGCCGAGGTCCGCCTGTTCAGCGAAGCCGAGATCCCCTGGAAGGATATTGCCTTTCCGGTAATTGAAAAAACCCTGCAGCGCTACCGGGCAGACCGTCCGGGTGGCGTTTTTCCGTTCCAGATCCACCCAATCACCGCAAAGATGCAACACGACTGAGCCCGGTCGGACAGCCGACGGTTTTGTCCTTAACCCGGATTGACATCGCGCTGCTGGGTTTGATACACAATATACTCTCAGCTACCTGTTCAATTGGTGCTCTGACTTTTGGGTGCAACGGGTTCGTTTTAACCTGAAACGGATATTTTCCCTTCCTGCTGCAGACCTCCAGCAACGGCCCCGTCCTGTAACCCATAGCTGGGCACACGCGTGAGGAAAAGCTATGACTGACACAACAAGCGGATCTGTTATGGTGGTTGGTGCCGGTATTGCCGGAATGCAAAGCGCATTGGACCTGGCTGAATCAGGTTATTACGTATACCTGGTGGAAAAGGAACCGGCCATCGGCGGCCTGATGTCGCAGCTTGACAAGACCTTTCCCACCAACGACTGCGCCATGTGAGTGATTTCTCCGAAACTGGTCGAGGTCGGCCGGCACCTGAATATTGAACTGCTCACCAACACGGATCTGCTCGCCCTGGAGGGTGAACCGGGACAGTTTACCGCGAAAATACGTCAGAACCCAAGATTCGTGGACCTTTCCAAATGTACCAGCTGCGGGGACTGTGAGAAGGTCTGCCCTATCAGTGTCCCGGATGAATACAACCAGGAACTGAACAACCGGAAAGCCATCTTTAAAAAATACCCCCAGGCCATCCCAGGCGGTTACGGTATTTCCAAGCGCAGCGTGGCGCCCTGCAAAGCCACCTGCCCCGCACACGTGAGTATCCAGGGTTATATCGCCCTGATCAACGACGGCAAATACGCTGAAGCGCTGAAATTATTTCGGCAGGATCACCCGTTTCCGGCTGTCTGCGGCCGGGTCTGCCATCACCCCTGTGAAGAGGTCTGTACCCGCGGCGAGGTGGAACAACCCATCGCCATAAGGGAACTGCACCGCTTCCTGGCGGACTGGGAGCTTGCCCAGGGTGAACTGGTGGTACCGGAGGTGGCTGAAGCCAGAGCCGAAAAAGTAGCCGTTGTGGGTTCCGGCCCGGCCGGACTGACCACGGCCGCTTTCCTGGCCCGGCAGGGTTACCCGGTCACCGTATTTGAAAAAATGCCGGTGGCCGGCGGCATGATGACCTACGGCATCCCGGAATATCGCCTGCCCCGGGACATGCTGGCCCGCGAAATCAGCGTTATTGAAAAGATGGGGGTCACCATTCAGACCGGCGTAGCCTTCGGTGAAGACATCACCCTGGACAGCCTCAAAACCGAAGGTTTCACCGCCGCCTTTCTGGGCATCGGCCTGCACGGCGGCCGCGCCCTTGGCGTTGAAAACGAAGACGTGGCCGGTGTCCTGCAGGGCATCGACTTTTTGCGGGACGTGGCCAGGGGTAAAGCGGTTGCCCTCGGCGAGGATGTGCTGGTTATCGGCGGCGGCAATGTGGCCATTGATGTGGCGCTGACTGCAAAACGCAAGGGTGTTAAAAATGTCACCCTGGTGTGCCTGGAAGCCCGCGACGAGATGCCGGCTTGGGAACATGAGATTGAGGAGGCCCTGGAAGGCGACATCAAAATCGTCAACAGTTTCGGTCCCAAGGCGTTTTTCATCGACAAGAGCAATAAGTTTTCCGGGCTGGAATTCAAGACCTGCACCGCTGTCTTTGACGATGACGGCCGTTTCAATCCCCAGTATGACGAAGGTCAGTGTGAAGCCATGTTCGGGGATACGGTGATCATCTCCATCGGCCAGAGCGCCCAGATCGATTTTGCCGAAAGCCAGGGCCTGGCGGTAACACCGCCGGGCGGCCTCCAGGCCGACCCGGTGACCCTGCAGACCAATGTGGACTGGGTGTTTGCCGGCGGCGACGCAGTCTACGGCCCCAAGTCTGTGGTGGACGCCGTGGCCTGCGGCAAGGCCGCCGCCGAAAGCATCCACCGTTTCATCAACAATCAGGACCTGGCCGCAGGACGGGAAGAGGAATGGCTCTTTGAAAAGCCTGACATTTCGGGTGAAACTCAAAAACAGCGGGTTCCGGTGCGCTGCCTGGACCCCGAAGCCCGGGAATGCAACTTTCTGGAAGTCTCTTTCGGCTATGACGAGGACGAGGCCAAACAGGAAGCCAACCGCTGCCTGCGCTGTGGGATCTGTTCCGAATGCTACCAGTGCGTGGAGGCCTGTCTGGCCGGGGCCGTCGATCATGACCAGCAGCCGGTTGAAAGAGACCTGACCGTCGGATCCGTAATTCTCTCCACCGGCAGCGAGCCTTACGATCCCGCCCCGCTGGCCGAGCATTACCTGTATAAAGCCAATCCCAACGTGGTGACCAGTCTTGAATTCGAGCGCACCCTCAGTGCCTCCGGACCGACCATGGGACATCTGGTACGGCCCACTGATCAAAAGGAACCTGCAAAGATCGCCTGGCTCCAGTGCATCGGGTCCCGCGACACCAATCGCTGTGGCAACGGCTACTGCTCTTCAGTCTGTTGCATGTATGCGATCAAGGATGCCATGATCGCCAAGGAACACGCCGAGGGTAACCTGGACTGCGCCGTTTTTAATATGGATATACGGACCTTCGGTAAGGATTATGAAAACTATTACCTGCGTGCCAAAAACCGTGAGGGCGTCCGCTTTATAAAAGCCCGCGTGCACGCCATCGCAGCGGCTGCAAAAAACGACGACCTGATTGTCTGCTACGCAGATGACAGCGGCCGGATACAGTCGGAAACTTTCAGCATGGTGGTCCTTTCGGTGGGCCTCCAGGTACCGGAATCTTGCGAGGAACTGGCCGGCCGCCTGGGGATCAAACTGGATAAATACCGATTCCTTGACAGTCAACCCTTTGCGCCGGTGGAAACATCGCGACCGGGCGTTTACGCCTGCGGTGTCTTCCAGGGACCCAAAGATATTCCGGAATCGGTTACCCAGGCCAGCGCGGCGGCCGGCACCGCCGGCGCCCTGCTCGCCGCCGGCCGCGACAGTAACACCAAAGATCTCGTCATCCCTGCTGAACGCGATGTTACGGTTGAGGACCTGCGCATCGGTGTATTTGTCTGCAACTGCGGCATCAATATCGGCGGGGTGGTGGATGTACCCGCGGTCAAGGACTTTGCCGCCGGCCTGCCGGGCGTGGTGCATGCTGACGAAAACCTGTTTACCTGCAGCCAGGACAGCCAGGACAAGATCAAGGCAGTCATCCAGGATCACCAACTCAACCGTGTGGTGGTAGCCGCCTGCACCCCCAAGACCCACGAACCGATTTTCATGGACACCCTGGTGGCCATGGGCCTGAACAAGTATCTGTTCGAGATGGCTAATATCCGCAATCAAAATTCATGGGTCCACTCCGATAATCCACCGGCGGCCACCCAGAAAGCCAAGGATCTGGTGGCCATGGCCGTGGCCCGGGTTTCGACCCTCAAACCCCTGCAGGAACGCGCCATCCCGGTCAAAAACCGGGCCCTGGTCATCGGCGGTGGCGTGGCCGGCATGAATGCCGCCCTCACTATCGCGCGCCAGGGTTTCCCGGTGTCACTGGTGGAGAAAGAAGCTGCTCTGGGCGGCTTTGCCCGGAACCTGCACCACACCATTGAGGGTGCCGACATCCCGGCCTACCTGGCAGACCTGACGGCCACAATCGAGGCCCACCCGAAAATCGATGTCATCACCCACGGACTGATCGACGGGTTTTCCGGGTACAAGGGAAATTTCAAAACTGAAATCGCCGTGGGACCGGACCAGACCCGCCAGGTTATCGATCACGGGGTTATCGTGGTAGCCACCGGGGCCGGGGAATACCAGCCGGAGGAATATCTTTACCCGGAGGATAATCGGGTGGTAACCCAGGTTGAATTTGGTGATCGACTGGAAAAGGAGGGGGTAAAGGGCCTCTCCACGGTGGCCATGATCCAATGCGTGGGCTCCCGCAATAAGGATTTTGAAAACTGCTCCCGCATCTGCTGCCAGAACGCGATTAAAAACGCGCTGGCCGTTAAGACACGCAACCCGCACACTCAAGTCTATATCCTCTACCGGGATATGCGCACCTATGGCCTGCTGGAAAATTACTATACCGCGGCCCGTGAAAAAGGTGTCATCTTCATCCGGTACGAACAGGACCGGCCACCGACGGTAAGGGCCACTGACACGGGTGTCATGGTCCGGGTTGAAGACCACGTACTCAAACAGGATATCGAATTTCAGGCGGACACGCTGGTCCTCAGTGCCGGGATGCGGGTGGCCGATACCACGGCAGTGTCACACATTATGAAACTCAACCGCAACCCGGATGGCTATTTCATTGAGGCGCATGTAAAGCTGCGGCCGGTGGACATGCCTTCCGAGGGCTTTTTCCTCTGCGGCACGGCCCACAGTCCCAAGCTGATTTCGGAAACCATCTCCCAGGCCCAGGCAGCCGCTTCCCGGGCGGTCACCTTTCTTTCCAAGCCGGAGATCAAACTGTCCGCCATCACCGCCAAGGTGGGAACCGAGGACTGCGTGAAGTGCCTGACCTGTGTCCGGGCCTGCCCCTTCGAGGTGCCCCAGTTTGACGAAGAACGCCATGAAATCATGATCGATGAAGCCCTGTGCCAGGGCTGCGGCGTCTGCACGGCGGCCTGCCCGCGCCAGACCATCGGTCTGAGCAACTATGAAGACGACCAGATCATGTGCAAGATTGATTGCCTGCTGGAAGGTTTAGACAACCGAACAATATAATACCATTGGTGAAAACCGTCCCGCCGAATACGATCCGGCGCTTTGGGATTTCCTGGACCCCAGCCGTGGCCAGGATGACTAGCACCGGCCTGGGGGCCGCCGCAGGCGCAATCCGGTTCAAGTTTCAGTGTTCACCTTCGTTCCCTCTGCCATCCTCCAGGCAACGGCCCCCGTTTCGACCATATCCGCCAGGGTCGCCAGCAAGGCGGACACCTTGACCAGCCGGGCTTCGTACTCCAGGCCGGGAAACAAACTGGCCGACTGGGCCGGAATGGAAAAGAAATCCTTCAGAAACCCGAGGTCCAGGGGCCGCTCCCACCGGTGGCGGGTGATGTGGCCGCAAATGTTTTCCAGTACCCGGCAAGCCCGACTATACCTGGTTACCACTTTGTAGTGCGGCATCGGTTCACCCAACCGGGAAAACGCTACCCGCATCAGATCCTCACCCTCCGGCCCAACCAGTTCGGGATAAAATGAGAAGCCTATCTTCCCTCCGGGACGCAGGCAGGCACAGGCCTCCCGGAAGGTCTGGTCCACGTCGGGAAAAATAAAAATGGACGCGTTATAAAGCACGTAGTCAAACTGCTGCCCGTCCGCCAGGTCAACGAGACGTTCACCATCACCCACCACCAGGCTGATATCCGGGCTGTGGCTTAGCGCCTGACCAGCGGCCACCATCTTTTCCGAGAGGTCCACGCCGAGGACCCGGCAGCCGAAATGGTCATTGAGGGCTCTGGCGGAGATCCCGTTGCCGCAGCCCACATCCAGCACAGCGGTTTCCGGCTGCAGGTCAAGGCTGTCGGCCAGTTTCAGCGCCAGGGTGTAGAAAAAGCGGTGCCGGTCTTCGAAAGCCTGATATTTTGGGTAGCTCCGATCAAAATTTTCGGCAACGTTGCGCTTTACTTTTTTCTTGAAACTTTCAGAAACAGCTCCGGATAGCTTCGTCATATCAGCCTTTTTCCCGTTCGGACCCCAATATCATCAGATGCGCTGTTAAGTTGGCGGTTCAACTAAGTTGAAGGCGCAATCAGCGGCCGGACATCAACTATCTTGAAACGAATGGCCGCCTGGATTGCGTCGGCGGATTTATTGCCGGCCACTTTCCGGATGTTTGCCCGGAAGGAGTCGAGGACTTCGCCGTACCGTTCGAATGATGCCACCTCCAGGTAAAGTCGCACCCCTTTCCAGGTCGCCGGCGCCTGGCCCGGTTCAACCACGATGAAGGTGGCCTTGGGGTTCTCTTCAAGGTATTGGGCTGACCGGTTGTCCCCGATGGCCATAATGACCGTATCTTCGTCGATCATCCGGGGCGAGCCGAATACTGCAGCGTTTACATCTTTATTGTTATTCGCGGTGGCCAGTATGCCCACCCGCGCCTCTTTGTTAAACATTTTCATGACTTGTTTTCTATCCATGATGCCCCCCTTATCTTAGATTGATTTTTCGGGTAACGTCCCTAATGCAACCATGATAGAAAATAAGGTAACACCTTTCGGTCATATATCAAGATTTGCACCCGGCTTAAAACTGAAAGTTGAGCGTGGAACCAAAGCTGACGTTTTCCAGGAAAGAGGTAATGATGGAGGTTCCGTCCAAATCGGTAACCGCATCGTCGTCTGCCCGGTCAAAACAAAAGTTGAAGGCAACCATGAGGCCGTTTTTCGCAATGGAACCAAGCGAAAAGAGAACCTTTTTATCGGAATCACTTTTATAGCGGGTGCCAATATAGTCCCGGCCATCGTGATTAACTTTTTCAACGGTCTCAACCTCCCGTCCGCTGGCTTTTTCCAGACCATAGATAAAATCACGCCGGGCATCATCATCCTCCATCAGGGTAATAAATTCCGCATTATCTGAAAAGGGCAAGTAGGTGCAGGACGTTGCCGTCATTTGGACCAGCACCGGCTTATGGGTATTGCGGGTGCTTTTAAACCAATTGGTTTCCACATTGACCGGAATATACACGGCCTCCCACTCTTCCAGCCTCACCGAGACGGTACCGGGAATTGAAACCCGGTTGCCGTCTTTTTTGAGAACCATGTTTTTTCCCCTTGAATCAGTCTCTGAGCAGGTTTCAGGCATGGCATTGCCAGGCCTGCTGAGTTTTCCCTTTTTCCAATAGGTTATGTCTCTGCTTTCCGCAAAAACCTTCCCTCCTAATGCCATTAGAAAAAATGTTGCTATGACAACACCGAGTCTGCGTGTCATTGGGTATCCTCCTTAAAATATCATAAAATACTGCATTTAACCCGGATTCATGACCGGATTGCATCCCAATGTAATACCCGCCCGGTTCCATTGCTTGACCCGGCCCGCCAATGAAATGACCGATTGCGCCAGAGTGTCGTCTTTTCAGAAAAAATTGCCACAGGACGGTGGGATCGCCACCGCACTGACAGAGTGGTTGGCCCAATGATAGTTTACCGGGAAAATGCAGAAGGGTTTGAAATAGAAATGAATCCTGCCACAGAGGATTAGGCTCTAAATTGTCCCGTAAGGGGCGTACAACCAAAGCACTCAGTCTTTGCGCGGCCGGATTCAGGGTTTCCGGTTGAAGGCTGAAGAAAAACCTTAGATTCTTTTTCAGGTTTCCGAGGGGTCCGGTGGGCATCCCTGAACCGTCGGTACCCGCTCAACGGATTGCTTGATCCGGCGCAGGGCCAGTTGCAGGACCCTGGCGGCCAGCAGCAGGCCACCGGCCAAACTGATGAAAAGGCTGTATTGCAGGGCCGCGGGCTCAGCCATTTGGAAAATGGCCCCGGTGGCAAAAAAAGCCGCCAGCATCAAGCCCATGACCCAAAAGAGGAAAGTCACAAAACACCACAGGGCAACCCGCCGGTAATAATCGCTGCGCTCAGCCCCGGACATGCAGACCCACTCCTTGCGGCCAGTGACATACTCCCGGCCGCACACCGTGCAGATCTCGGTTTCCGGACCGATGGTGTTCCGGGTGAACAGCCCGGTACGCCATTCCACTTCAGCACCGCAATGCGGGCAATATTCAGATATAAAGCTGCTCATATCCCGTTTATACCCAATCAGGACAGTTTTATCAACAAAACCGACGTGTTTGGCCCCCGACCGGCCAATGCCGGTTCCAGGTTGATAGCCTGTGGGCATTTAGGCTGAAGGGAAGCCTTTTTTTTCACCTCGCGTCGTTATACGTCGATACGAAGGCAACAGATCGTCTCGGTTCGTTAGAAACGCATAGATGCAGTGGTGTGCCTAATAATTCTTCAGCCTACAGCCTAAAAACCTTGATACTTATCGCCGACTTAGCCGGCTGTCTCTGATCTGCCCTTGAGGACTATCTTTGGGGGCCGAATAAAGGCCGTTACCCGCTGGAATCCGGCCGCATTTGACAAACGCCTCCCGATAGTAATATGGTCAGGCAGATGCAGGCTGCCGTTCTCTCCTTCCTGATCTTCCTGCCGCATCAAGTCATCGGGCAAGTTCAACCAGTCTCCGGAGTTGCAATTCAACCGGCCCGGACACCTGGTACCACGGAGCCCATCATGAACACCAGAGACATCGTCAGACACCTGGCCCTCAAAATCGGCAAAACCCAGGTTGAAACCCGGAAACTGCTGGCCGCATGCATTGCAGAACTGAAGCAGGTGCTGGACGAAGGACGATCCTTCACTGTTTCCGGATTGGGAACGTTCCAGGTACGCACCCGCAATGCGCGGGTTGCCTACAGTCCCCGTCATAAACAAAAAATGCGGTTCCCTCCCAAACGGGTCGTAACCTTCAGACCCGCTGCAGCCCTAAAGCGCCGGGTGAATGAGGCGGGAGGTGAACGTGAAAGCTAAAATCACATACGCCCGACTGCAGGAACGGGTGGCGGCTGCGGCCGGAATCCCTAAAAAAGAGGCGCAAAACCTGCTCAAGGAAATGACGGCTGCCGTGGGCGCCGGCCTGGTCGCGGACGGGAAGGTCACCCTGGCCGGCCTGGGCCGTTTCAATCGGAAGGTTCAACGGGCCCGCCGGGGCCGCAACCCTCAAACCGGTGAACCGATTGATATCCCCGAAAAAAACCGGGTTGATTTCCTGCCGGAGGCTCGGTGGCGCCATCATATCAACCGTGAATTCGAACACATGCCCGCCGTACCGGAGCCATTACCGGCTCCGCCTGCGACCCCGAAAACGCGGCCATCCCGGGAAGCCGGCGCATCGCACCGAACAAACCCGGAAAAGCCAGCCCAACCGGTTGAAGCTGAAACAATCGCTCCGGTTGCATCTCCTCCAGTATCTCCGGCTGCGGATGCCGGCGACATCACCCCGGCAAAGAAGATTGACCGGAACCACAGGCATAAGCTTGCCCTGACCATCGGGGTCATTCTGCTTGTGGTGGCCGCACTTTTTTTCCTGTGGCCCCGGGCCCAGGGGCCCGAACCGCCGGCAGCACCCCGGCCGGTGCCGACCCGGACCGCCGTCAACGAGAGCCCCGGGCCGCCGGAAACATCCCAACCGGAACCCGAGGGGCAGGCCGCCTTTGAAACCGCGACCGTGGCAGCTGCCGAAGCCACGCCCATGGAACCGGCACCGGCAAAGCCGGCAACCCCTTCAGGATATACCGTGGCCGCCGGTGACAGTCTCTGGAAAATCGCGAACACGGCTTATGATTACCCCTATTTCTGGCCGGTCATTTTCCTGGCAAACCACGCCGACATTCAGCACCCCGATACCCTGACGGTCGGCATGCATCTGGCAATCCCGGCCTTCGCCGGCCGGGTCGGCCGGCTCGTTGAATCCGATTTTCAGCAACTCGCGGATGGCTATCTCCGCGTATACCAGGTTTACCGGCAACACCACCATCCCCGGGCACCTTACTACCTCTGGGTGGCCTACCGACTGCGGTCCCACCGGGTACCGGCCCATGAGTTGCTGATGGGAAAACCGGAAGACCGCAAGTTCATCTCCTGGATAAAGGGACGGGGACTTATCCATTGAAAAGCTTGGAAGATCGATATCCAATGTCTAAGTAAGGCGTTCTGCCAATTTGACTGTTACATAATCAGCAGCGCGACGCGCTTTCCCACTTGGATATTGGATATTCGTTTTTAATAGGAGTACAAAGGACTATCTGGATGTTAATTCATGCAGCACTTCTTATATTTCTTCCCACTGCCACACGGACACGGCGCGTTGCGCCCGATCTTTTCTGTTGCTGCCGGGGATTGATCAACCGCCGGGGCCGCCATTTGCCGATCAAGGCCAAACCCGGCGGTCTCGATCAACAGGGCCGGCAGCAGGTGCCAGGCCTTGGCCGGTTTCATGGGTAGTTCTCTGTCCGGCATGGTCGCCTTTTCACCCTTATCGTCAGAATAGAGCAGGGTCAGACAGGACATGATCGTCGCGTTGAAGACAATTTTTTCGCGATCTCCTTCACCGATATCCCGCATTGCCAGGTCCCAGGCTTTCTGCAGCCACCGATAGCCGCTTAGATAGCCTTTGCAAAATTCCCGGACAGATTGGGATGGCCCCTGGCCGGTGACAAAATAACAGCCGTCCGGCAGGTCCAGGAGAGCGTCTTCCGGGTCCCGCCGGGTAATCTGGGCCGTCCAATGGTCCAGCAGCCCCACCAGCAGTCCCAGGGTCCTCTCCCTTTCAGTCTCCTCGGGAAAATCGGGCAGACGGCCCTCCTTAAACAGGCAGGGCAGCCACTCCAGCGGCGAAATGGTTTCCGGTGCGCCGGCCACGGCCAGAGTAAAGCCGCAGGCTTGATAGGGGCCGATGCTCTGTTCGGTCATAACGTCGGACTTAAAACATTCTATGAGGGGTTGGTAGTCAAATTCCATACGAAGAACCTGTGGCTGCCGAGCGGGTTTGTCAAGGCGAGAACCGTGACACTATCGCGTGAACCGTAGGCCCAAAGCACAGAAACCGATAGGGTGCGGTAAGAATGTCAGGATTTAAAAAGCCGTCGTCTAAATCCGGTTTATAGGGCTTAATAGTGAATCAGGTGCTCCCCTTTGCGCGTCAGACTTACTTTTGGGGAAATACGCCCGGTGTATATTCCACCAGACCGCTGATAGCCAGTTCATCAACCGCCTTATCGAACATCTTTTTCTCATAGTGATTCAAGCGGGCAATGTAGTCTTTTCGCAACCAGACCGGTGGAAGGGTGTTGTCCTCCTCCGGTTCCATCTCGCGGAACTTGTCAAGTAAATCGATTTTGATCATTTTCCTGTTTTTTTCCATCGGAACGCTCCTTCTGTTTTGCCTGTTTGAAGTAAATCGTGCTGCCGATGGGAAATTGCACCAGGCATATTTGGAAGGAATTAGATCCGGGTGTTTTTTGTGTTTCAGCAGGTATCAAATAACTCCTTGAGTCCGAATGGAAATAATTATAACATAGGCATACTTTCTTGCATCAGTTCGTATCCATCTTTCAGTCAATCAGGCCAAACGATACACATTTACGGCAACCGGTTAAACAACTGGAGGAAAACATCATGCGCGTTAAACAAAAACTGTTGCGGTATTTAGGCTTGCTGCTGGTTGCGGCCCTGCTGCCGGCCTGCGCCTCGACCAAGATGCAGTCAATCTCAATGGATGAAACTTATACCGGCGGCCCCATAAAAAAGATACTGATCGTCGGCATTACCACGGAACTTAAAGGCCGGCTGAAGTTCGAGAAAACCTTTGCGGACCAGTTTACCAAACAGGGCGTGGATGCCGTTGCCAGCCACAAAGTCATTATCCTGGCCAGTGACCTCACTAAAGAGCGCATCCTCAAAGAGGCCCAGACACTGGATGCGGATGCTATCCTGGTGACGTCTGTAATCGGCATAAAAGACGAATATCTGACCTATGACCCGGCCAACGTGCAAAGGTCGACGCGCAGCAAGCTTTCCTGGGACTGGGTCAACACCTACGCCTCGGAACCGGTAACCTATACAAAGACGGAAAGTATCCGTTTATCAACGACCATATTCGAACGCAAATCGGAAGAACTTGTCTGGAACGCCATTACGGAAACCGTGCGCATGGAGTCCGCTGAAGAGGCTATCGACTCCCTGTGCGGGGCTGTCCTGAAAAATATTCGGAAACACGGGTTGATCAAGTAAAGAAGCCTATCCTCAAGGCCATTTTTCGGGTTGCCCTTGAAAGGGGCTTGATAACCATAACTCTTAAGTGTGAAGTGACTAAATTGATCTAAAGTGCCTAAAGTTCAGGAGTCGCTACGCTCCACTATTCTTCATATAATCAGCAGAATGCCTTAACTTTAGATCACTTTAAACTTTAGTTCACTTTAGTCACTTTTTACCGCCTTTTAACAGGCTGTTGAAAAAGTCATTTTTCCACTTGCAATCCAATTGGGGTTA
>CAZYGG010000001.1:10351-182285 GCA_964647585.1 uncultured Desulfobacterales bacterium | reverse complement strand
AGCTCTGAAACTCAATCCATTCGCTGAAAAAACCCATAATGGTCTGGGGGTAGCCCTGCTTTTGCTGGACCGGCCTGCCGAGGCGAAATACCACTTCGAGACAGCCTTGACAATATACCCAGGGTATGCCAGCGCTCAGCGTAATCTTGAAAAGATGCTGGACACTGATATCAACTCAACTAAACCGGCTGGAGAAGGCAGATAGATGTTGTCAAGGCGGGATAAATGCTATCGTATTAGCTTTTGCCTGTTAACTGCAGTTTTTCTAGTCTATTTACCCGTAGTCCATTTCGATTTTGTCCTGTATGATGACACCGCTTATGTCTCCGATAATGATATCGTAAAAGGCGGACTAAATATCGCTGGTATAATCTGGGCTTTTACAACATTCCATGTGAGTAACTGGCACCCGCTTACCTGGCTGTCCCATATGCTTGATGTCGAGATTTACGGTATGCATCCAGGCGGCCACCATTTTACAAGCGTAGGGCTGCATCTAATAAACACACTTGTTCTTTTTTTCGTACTTGGAAAGAGTACCGGCAGGGTATGGACATCTGCGGTCGTATCTGCACTGTTTGCCCTGCATCCGCTCCACATTGAATCTGTTGCCTGGATTGCGGAGCGCAAAGATGTGCTGAGCACCCTATTTTTTATGCTGTCGCTTCGGGCATATGTCCAGTATTCGGAACATCCTTCACTACGGAGATATCTGGAAGTGGTTCTGCTTTTTGCATTTGGCCTGATGTCCAAACCTATGCTGGTTACCTTCCCGTTTGTGCTATTACTTATGGATTATTGGCCCTTAGGCAGAATTCGAACCAACGCAGACGGCAGACACGACAGGTTGGTTGGGACAGGCATACCAGTTTCCCGTCTGTTGATCGAAAAGATTCCCCTATTTTTCTTATCGGCCATATCGTGTGTGGTAACTTTCATCGCACAAAAAACCGGTGGTTCAGTCGCATCAACGGATACCCTTTCCGTCGGCGTGCGAATCTGGAATTCATTTATTTCTTACGGCGACTATCTTTTTAAAACAATATGGCCGACCCGGCTTTCTGTATACTATCCCTACCCTGAGGTTTTACCATACCGGCAGATTACTTTGAGCATAGTAGTACTTTCTGTAACCTCTACACTTGCCGTATACTGGCTTAAAAAACGGCCATGGTTTGCCGTTGGCTGGTTCTGGTATATAGGGACATTGGTGCCAGTCATAGGGTTTATTCAGGTTGGAACGCAGGCAATGGCTGACAGGTATACCTACATCCCCTCAATCGGTATTTTTATTATTGCGGCCTGGTGGGGCAGAGAGATATTTACCCGGCTTGACCTGAAAAAAACAGGGTTAATTATTGCCGGCGGATTTCTATGTGTTTTAGCATTTGTCAGCCGGGCGCAGGTTGGTATATGGGAAAGCAGCGCCACTCTTTTTGAACACGCAGTCCTCGTTACTAAAAGAAATTATGTTGCCCACCACAGCCTGGGTATGGCCATGGTTGAAAAACAAAATTTCGAAAGGGCGGCTGAAGAATATCGCACAGCCATCATGATCAAACCTGAGTTCAGTGCTGGACACAACAGCATCGGCACAGTTCAAGCAAGGATGGGGAACTATAAGGAAGCAGAAAAAAGCTTTCTAAACGCAATAAATATTGATAAAAAAAATGCAAAGGCACACAATAACCTCGGTAAATTGGCACTGAGAAATGGAAAAATTGATGAGGCCATGAGGTATTTTTCAAAATCCTTAATTTGGGACCCCTCTGCCGGAAGTACTTATACCAACATGGGAATGGCACGTTTAAGACAGGGAAAAACGACTGAAGCCATTGAGAATTTTCGCCGTGCATTAGAGATTAATCCTGAAAACACCGTGGCAAGGTTTAACCTTGGAAAAACACTGGCTATACACAGAGAGATAACTGACTCTGTAGAATTTTTAAGGTTTTCCCTGAGAAACTATTCTTCAGGAAGTGGATGCGACGAGTTTGCCGATCTGATGAAAGCCAAGCATAAATTAGACAAAGCTATTGCCAAATACCGGAAAGCTCTATCGACTCAACCGGGCTATGTCGCGAATCATTTGAAGCTGGATAATTTGCCGGAGGTTGGAGCGGTTTCTATACAATTTCATAGAATGATAGATGATGTGAAACACGGGCGGATTAACTGTCCAGAATAAAGGGAAGAATAAAACCGAATGTTTAATACTAAAAAAATTGTTGTCGTAATGCCGGCCTACAACGCCGCCCGAACTCTCAAGCGTACCTATAACGAGGTTATGGAGCAGGGGATCGTTGACCTGGTGATAATCGTTGATGATGGCAGCAACGATGAAACTGTCGATATAGCCAGAAAACTGCCGCAAACAATCGTTAAGGTTCACGATAAAAACAGGGGCTATGGCGGCAACCAGAAAACATGTTACCAGCTGGCCCTTGAAAATGGAGCTGATATTGTCATTATGGTCCATCCCGACTATCAGTACACTCCCAGACTGATTCCGGCGATGGCCTCCATGATCGGCAACGGGCTATACCACTGTGTGCTCGGATCGAGAATTCTGGGCGGATATGCCGTCCGGGGCGGCATGCCGCTGTGGAAGTATGTCGCCAATCGGGCCTTAACCCTTGTTGAAAATCTGCTGCTGGGGGCAAAATTGTCGGAGTACCACACCGGGTATCGGGCCTTCTCACGGGAATTGATCGAGGCCTTGAACCTGAACCGCAATTCCGACGATTTTGTATTCGACAACCAGATGCTGGCGCAGATCATTTGGCAGGGATACATCATTGCCGAGGTAAGCTGTCCGACCCGGTATTTTGTGGAGGCCTCTTCTATTAATTTTAAACGCAGTGTCGTTTACGGCCTTGGCTGCCTTTACACGGGCGTCCAGTTCCGGGCGGCCCGGCTGGGCCTTTATGAGTCTCGCCTTTTTAAACCTTCAGATCAGGATACTTGAACGTGAACACGCCCGGCGTGAAGAACAGATTCGACGACTTTTTTAAGGAAAGCAACTACGTTGCCCTGAAAAATGGTCTTTATAACTACCGTTTACGACGACGGTCCGTATCCCGGTATCTGCACCGGCAACAAACCCGGACCATTCTGGAAACCGGCAGCGGCCTGTCACCGGTGAGCAACAAAACCGGGCAAACGGTCTATACGGATCTCTCTTTTGAGGCGCTGATGGTTTTAAAACGGTTCAACCCTGGCGGCCGGTATGTGGCGGCAGATTGTTGCCGCCTGCCTTTTAAATCAAATGTATTCTCACATGCGATCAGTTCAGAAGTTCTGGAGCATATTCCGGATGACAGGGCCGCCGTTAAAGAGATGGCCCGGGTTGTGACACAAGCCGGGGAGCTGGTCATCACTTTTCCGCACCGCAAATGCTATTTTGCACGCGACGACCGCTATGTTAAGCACTATCGGCGGTATGAAATAGAAGAGATGGAAAGGCTTCTTAAGAACAGCGGGTTCCGGATCGTGGAAATGGAAAAAGTGCTCGGGCCGATTGAAAAGGCGGTCATGCTTGCAGCGGTGTTTATTTACGAGATTCTCCGGAAAAACAGTCGCCCGGGAAATCAGAACGTGTCACCGCGTCTCAGGTACTTTCTTGAGAAAGCCTTCCGATGGATCAACACCCTGGTGATGGCGCCTGTCTGGTTGGAAGCCAGAAGCCTGCCGGTCGCGTTTGCCGCAGTATTGATGATTGTCGGCCGTAGAAAAACCCGGTAATTCCCGGGCCCACGCTGTAAAATCGTGTTTGCGAGCCAGCGCGACGGACATAAGGTTTAAAAGCCTTGATCCGTCGAGCAGAATGCTATGGTATTTTCGATCCGCATCTGCTTTTTCACAGAGAAGTTTGTCCAGGTCGCTGACGGCAATCGACTCGATAAAGGCCATCATGGCCTTTTCCTTGCGCCCCTGCATCCCGGCCAGTTCATAAACATCCGCTAAATAAAGCTGGGTAATTAGATTAAAGGGTTCAATGGTATTGGCTTTGCGAAATGAGAGCAGCGCTTTGCCCAGCTCACCGTTTTGTCTGTAGGCATACCCTAAACGCGTCAGGATGAGCGTATCCCGGGGGGTTTCGGCATGGGCTGCTTCCAGATAGACGAGAGCCTTCTGGATCCGGTTGTCCTTGAGCATGAGATAACCGAGGTTGCTAAGGGCCCGGGGCCGGCCGGCAGGATCATTCAGGGCCGCAAGAAAAAAGAGCCGCCTGGCTTCGGAGATGCGTCCCAGATCCACCATGACCGCTGCCTTGTTGTTCAGGGCGCCGGCAAAATTTTCGTTGACGCGTGCGGTCTGTTCGTACTGATACAGGGCGCGGGGGTAGTCTTTAAGAAGATGGTACTGGTTGCCAAGGCCGTAGTGCGTCAGGTACTTGTCATTTTTGTTGACGGTCGCCCTTTTTTCCAGGGCGGTACGAAACAGCGCGATCGCCTCCCGGGGATGATTGCGCGTGGCGTAATCGTGGCCGAGGGAGTGCCAGGGGCGCCAGATGCCGGGAGCTTTTCCAACGGCGTCAGTCCACAGGCTTGTTTCCGTTTTCCAATCGGCGTTTCTCAGGTAGGTTGCATGGCCGATGGTAATCATGAGGCCTGCCACCAGGATGCACAGGGAAACGTGGACAACGGTTTTGCGATGCCAGTAGTCAAGCGCCCGGGATAGAAAAATGGCCGGCGGGGCAAAAAGGAACATCGATGGTAGATAGTTGCGATGCTCAAAGACGAGTTCCAGCGGTATGATAGTGGACTCGATCAGGTGATTCAGAAAAAAGAAGAAGATGGCAAAGGCTGACAGGGGATGTTTACGGGATAAAAACAGCCCCGCCATCAACAATGATACCAGAAAGAGAATGGACAGGCCGGTGCTTACGGGAGAAAGTAGCGATGCAGACAGGGGAAAGTCATGCGTGATAGAAAATCTGCCGGGGGCCGGGTAAAAGAGCTGACTGATATGAAAGGTCAGGATGCGGGGTTCGGTCAGGAGTCGTTCAGTCAGTGAGAAAGCTCTGGCTTCATAGCCGTTTACCCATATTCGCGTTAAATCCAGATTGAGGACGAGAACGGCCACAAGCAGTACTGCGGTTACACTCAATCCAAAAAAACATACAGTTTTAAGGCCGATCTTCCGGCTGTCCCTGACCATGAGGAATTCGACCAGAAGAAGCGCTGCCGGCAATGTCCACGCATTTTGCTTGGACCCCACAGCCAGCAAGGCAGCCGTAGTACAGGCGATCAGAAAAAACAACCTGCTTTTCGTTTGGGGCGCCGAACGGAACCGGAGGTAAAAATAGAGGGACATAATGTAGAACATCCCGGCCATACTGGCCATGCGCTGTACGATGTAGGTGACCGCCTGGATCTGCATGGGGTTAATCGCCCAGAGCGAAGCGCCCACCAGGGCAACGAATTGTACGTCAACGCCCGCAGGCCGGCGAGATCCTGGAAGCGACAGGGTGTGATACAGGACAAGGTACAGAAAACAGGCCGCAATACAATGGACCAAAATGTTCACTATGTGGTAGCCATACGTTTGCTCCTGCCCCAGATACCAATTCAAGGCGAGCGTGAGGCAGACAACGGGGCGGTAGAGCTTGTCGCCGCTGTCTGCAATGAACGTCTTGTTCAGGCTATTCCAGTCCAGGGAAGAAAGATGAATGGCTTCACGGTTGATGATATTGGTGTTGTCGTCCAGATGCCAGCCGGCATCGAAGGTGTTGCTGTAAACCGTGAAAATTAATAGCATCAGGAGAAACAATGCTACCGCGTGATGCTTGGTCGCACTAAGGTTTTCTGTCCTGGTGTGATTCGGTTTATTCATGAAAAGACGCCTTTTTTAAACTTTGGAAGGTACTACTGACGTAAAGAATATGTGGCCGTCAAAATCAACCATGGCTGCTTTGAATGAATACGAAATTGAACGTAATGAGAAATCTCCATAAGTTCGATGGTCCCGGCAGGCTACCGTAAGGTGATTGCGTTGTCAACGGGCGCTTTTCACTGTAAACTTAGGGTATTTGGTTATATCCGGGAGTACCCGTTTTTCATAACAGCCAGTGCCGTACCAGACCGCACGGCAATATGATATTGGTAAAAAATAGCCCCATGTGATAGGCATGGACAACTTGAATAGAAGCCATATATCGAACATTTATATATAATGCCAATCAGCCATTCAGAATTGAGTCAACACAATAAACGCGCCGGCCGGATTTGGGGACCGGTGGCTGTCATACTGATCGTCGCCACAATCAGCGCTATTTTAGTTCTGGCGTACGTACCTCCGGTCAGCAGAGACGCACTGAACCACCACCTTGCCCTCCCGAAGCTGTATCTGGAGAAAGGCGGCATTTTTGAACTGCCCGACCGGGTTTTTTCATATTATCCCATGAACCTGGACCTGCTGTACCTGATCCCGCTCCTTCTGGGAAACGACATCGTCGCCAAATATATGCATTTTGGCTTTGCCCTGATCACCGCCCTGGTTATCTTTTCTTTCCTGAAAAGAAGGATTGGAAGCGGGTTCGGGCTGTTCGGTGTGCTTCTTTTTCTGTCGACACCGGTGGTTGTAAAACTTTCCACAACCGTCTATGTGGACCTGGGACTTGTCTTCTTTTCCACCGCCGCATTGGTGTCACTCCTCAAATGGCATGAGCGAAATTTTAAAGTGCGCTACTTGATTGCCGCGGCCATCTGGTGTGGACTGGGCCTGGGAACCAAATATCACGGTCTGATTGTTTTTTTTATCCTGACCTGCCTTTTACTCCTGATCTTGGCCGGAAGCGCCAAACTTGGGAAATGCGATCCCCCCCGGATCCTTAAATACATCATAATTTTTACCGGGATTTCACTTATTGTCTTCTCCCCCTGGATGCTTCGAAACGTGCTGTGGAAGAACAATCCGGTTTACCCGCTTTTCAACAGCGCTTTCCAGTCGTTCTTAGGTAACCAGACGGACAGGGTAAGGACAACCGCGGAGGCGCCCCTACTTGAAAACAGTAAGGGGCGCAAGAAAGTCCATTCACGTCTCAACCATTTCTCATACCGGGCAATGGGGCTTGAAGAGAGCGGACTGGAGATCGCGCTGATCCCGCTACGCATTTTTTTCCAGGGGCAAGATGGTAACCCGAAATACTTTGACGGGGCGTTGAATCCGTTGCTGCTGCTGCTGCCATTATTCGCTTTCGTGGGCACCCGGAGCGATCCGGCATCTTGGAAGAGTGAAAAAAACAGGCTGCTTCTATTTGCCGGCCTTTTTGTCTTTATCATCTTTATTTCAGTGGATATGCGCGTTCGCTATATTCTGCCGGCTATCCCTCCGTTGACCATTCTGGCAGCGTATGGACTCAGGAATCTACTAAATGTGGCAGGCCGGATGCAATCAAAATTCAGGCAAAATGCAGCCCGGGGTTTGATCTGCCTGCTGGTCACAGGGCTCTTTGTGCAAAACTATCTCTACCTGGACGGACTGTTTAGAACCATACGGCCAATGACCTATATAAATGGTCATATTGAACGCGATGCCTATATCGCGCAATTCAGACCGGCTATAACCGTTCACCGGTACGCTGGTCGGCATCTGGAAAAAGATGCGAAAATACTTGGACTTTTCCTGGGGTATCGCAGCTATTACAGTGATCGCGAGCTGGTATTCGGCAACGCAATTTTTAAAAATGCGGTCCAGCGGTCAGTGGATGCCGCGGATGTCGCCCGGCAATTAAAATCTGAAGGGCTGACCCATCTGCTGATTCGCGATGCTCTCTTCAATAAATGGGTAAGTGACAACTTTACGGAGAGAGATAAAATGCGGTTGCGGAGTTTTTTTGCAAAGTCTGCCCCCCGACTGTTTAGTGGCCGGGGTTATGGACTGCACGCAATTGAATCCAATTAAGCCCGGTTTGTTTGTAACCAGTTGTTTACTTGCATATTTTTGGTTAATCATTTATTATTCCCAAAGTTGCCACACCAAATTGCAGGTAGAAACACGCGCATCGAAAGCAGAGCATTATGTATAAAAACAAAAGCGTCTATGTAGTTGTTCCGGCCCACAATGAATCTACCCAGATTGCCACTGTAATTGATACCATGCCGACCCTGGTAGATCGAATTGTGGTTGTTGATGACAAGAGCAATGACAACACGGTAGAAATTGTGGAAGGGTATGCCGGGGAGGGAAGGCGTACGGTGTTGATCCGGCATGCAGAGAATCAGGGGGTAGGGGGGGCGATTGCCACCGGTTATGAATATGCCCGGGAAGAAGGTGTCGATGTAACGGTGGTGATGGCCGGTGACGGGCAAATGGATCCGGACGATCTTGAGAACATCATCGATCCGGTGGCAACAGGTGCGGCCGACTATACGAAAGGCAACCGTCTGTTTTATGGTGATGCGTGGGACATGATTCCCCATCATCGCTACCTGGGGAACTCATTTCTATCATTGTTGACTAAAATCGCTTCGGGATACTGGCACATTGCAGATTCCCAAAGCGGATACACAGCCATTTCGAACCTGGCGCTTAACCGTATCAACCTGGCTAAGATTTATAAAAGATACGGGATGCCCAATGATATTTTAATCAAACTCAATGAATATGATTTTGTCGTTCGGGATATTCACATACGGCCGGTGTACAATATCGGGGAAAAATCAGGAATCCGCCTGCCCACCGTAATCCCGACCCTGTTGTGGCTCCTTTTTAAGGGGTTCTGGCGGCGGATGTTCCATAAGTATGTTTTAAAAAATTTTCACCCGCTGGTATTTTTTTATACGCTTTCTTTTATACTTTTGAGCTGCAGTTTCCCGCTCACCATTCGCTTGCTGTACATATGGACAGTGACAGGGGATATCCCCGATATGAATGCGCTGCTGCTCTCTTTTACCCTTATCAGTGGCCTTCAACTACTGCTATTCGGTATGTGGTTTGATATGGATTACAATAAACATCTGAAATGAATAATCAGGTTATGGTTTCAAAAAGAATCAAGGCGCTGGTTTTAACAACGACGTTTCCTATTAACATTTCAGTCGGAAAGCATATATTTGAAAAGTGTGAACACCTGACTAAACAGCATGTCGATGTCACTGTCATAGCACCTTCCCACCGTAGTGTACCCAACAATGAAATTGTCAACCGTATTCACGTGAAGCGGTTTAATTATTTCTTTCCGAAGTCTTTGCAACGGCTTGCTTACGGAAGCGGACTGGTCAACAATCTTAAAAGCAGCTTTCTGGCAAAGATTCAGCTGCCGTTATTGATGGTCTGTTTTTTTTTCAAGTCTTTGATCCATGCGGGAAATGCAGATATCATTCACTGCCACTGGTTGCCAGCCGGCCTGGTAGGGGTGCTGATCAAAATTATCCTTAAAAAGAAAATCGTGCTGATGATGCATCATCCCCACGAAAAGAATTTTCTATATCACCTCATTGTAAAAAACGCGGATCATGTCATTGCCAACAGCTCGTATGTTCTGGAGAAAACATTACAGATTTACAACAATAGAAACAATAGCGTGATCCCGGTTGCCATTGACAACCACATCTACCACCCGACCGGAAGGCACACCCCTGATATCAGGAAAAAATTTGATATCCCCCCGGAAGTTATATTGATATTCTCTGCCGGCAGATTCATTTCCTGGAAGGGATATCACTATTTGATTAAGGCCATGGATATCATTGTAAACCAGAAGGGGATGCCCCATTTTAAGCTGATACTGGCCGGTGACGGTTATCTGAAAGAACACTACCTGGCGCTTATAGAAAAATCTAAATTACAGAAACAGATCACCCTGGTTCCGTTTTTAAAGCCGATGGATCTGGTCAAATATTACAATGCTGCGGACATTTTTGTGATTCCATCCATAATAGATGAAAATGGAGAGACCGAGGGGCTGGGCCTGGTTGCGATTGAGGCCGGTGCTTGTGAAACACCTGTTATCGGGTCTGCAGTAGGTGGGATCGTTGATGTAATTGAGAATGGTAAAAATGGATTTTTGTGCAGGGAAAAAGACCCATCAGACCTGGCCAAAAAGATATTGACACTGGCGCATGAGCCTAAGCTGAGGATAGAGATGGGCCAGCAGGGGCGGGTAATAGCATGTGAGAAGTTTTGCTGGGATTCTATAGTGCTTGAAATTATAAAGGTTTATAAGCACCTGGCCGAATCAGCTGATTTAAAATTTTGATTAATTGTTGGGCCGTTTCTTTCCAGTTTGGAATTCCAATCTTATTATACGAAACCCCTCGTTTTAACATCTGCTGTATTTTTTCTGCTAAATCGTTTGAATCGTTATGCGCAAACAAACATTCTGGATATTGCGCTAAAAATTCCCTCATCGCCCCAATATCAGCCGCCAGTATGGGTACCTCGCAGGCCATTATTTCTCTCGTTTTTTGGGGAAAGCAATAGTTGCCAAAGTTGCTATTTTTATTACATACAACAGCGATATCAAGCGTATTTAGCAGCATGGGAACGTCTCGATAAGATAAAATTCCCAGGTCATGAATTCTTTGATCACGGGGGATTTGGATGTTTCTGGGGCCTGCAACGACAAGATGCAGATCAGGGTTCATTTCTTTTAGCTGGTTGAATGCTGCAAACAAAACATGAATATTACGATTTGTATGGAGTGCCCCGACGGTTCCTATCAGGTCAGCCTGTTCGGGTAAGTTGAAATGCTTGCGGCAGCTTGTTTTATTCATTTTGAAAAACGTGTTTTCAGGAATAGCATTTTCAATAATGTATGTCTCTTTGCGGCGACCATACGTTTTAACAAGCTTATATAGCGGTCTGCTGACACATATAACTATATCGCTTTTACGAGCTACCCACTTATAAAGTTGCTTTAGTATGGGGAGTTTTGCAAAAAAATAGTATTCAAAGTTGTCATATAAATCGAAGATAAAGGGTTTCGATTGAACTTTAGCAATGAGATAGCCAATAATCCCATAAATAGAATCTGAAAAGGCAATTATAACATCGGCATTCCGCGACTCTTTGTAGGCAGACAATAAAAACTTGAAAAATCCGAAAAATTTAAATAGCCCCAGATTGATGCTTTCCCAGACAACGCAATTACTGTATACGATACCGCTCTTTTTTGGTCGATAACTTAAGCAGATGCCTTTAACGTCACAATTGTTTTTTGCTAGATATTTAGGTAGTTCCCAGAATCGGCCATATTGATCATCGATCAAATCTTTACTCATGTATTGCCGTTTTGTTAAAATCAGTATCCGGGGCACTTTTATTCCCTGTGGTGTTTATTCAGATCCAAGCGCAAGCTTCATCAACGCTATGTTCTTGCGCGCGATTATCTCCATTTCAAATTTGTTTTCCACCATGGCACGGACGCGGGCGCCCATGTTAACCAGAAGATCCGGAGGTGTTTCAAGAAGCGAACGCAAAGAATCAGTCAGCGAGTTAAGGTCCTCCGGTTCACATATCCAGCCTCTTGAGGAGTCAATGTAGTGGTCGATGCCGCCGCAACGCGTAGCCAATACCGGGATGCCGGCTTCCATTGCCTCGAGTGCCGAATTAGACATCCCTTCGTATCGTGATGGAAGTACTAAGGCGTTGTATTGAACCAGAAGACTTCGAATTTCCCTGGCTGGTACTTTACCGCGCAGATGAATATGTTCACCTAAAGCCAATTTATCGATTAGCGTCTCCAACTCGCCTTTCAAGGGGCCGTCCCCAACGATATCGAGTTGAAACTGGTAACCCCGTGTGCGGAGTTTTCCCAGGGCTGTGATTAAAAGATCAAGCCCTTTTTGATGACATAACCGGCCCGTAAAAATCATTCGTCGTGGCGAGTCCGCGCTTTTCGAGGACAACCGCGGTTGAATTGGAATGCCATTTGGAATGGACGCCATTAACGGAATGTTAATATTTAACTTGCGGAGATCGTCCGTAATCGCTGGCGCGATAATATTAACAGCGTTGCAGTAACGGTTGAGAAGGCGGACTATGATACGCCAGCCTGGTATCGATTTAATGAAATTCGCATCACCTTTTCCTTTTGCATTTATCGGGCAGGCGACGAGCGGAGACCTGGTTATTCGCAGGGCTTTTGCCAGAGAGACCGAAATCGCGGCATCACCCATCCCCCGGCAGTAAATTATATCAAATTTTGTACCTTGTCGGATCAGCAATAGCAATGTTGAAATCAGGTAGGTCAGCGCCCGGCCTAACCGCCCGGCCCGGTTGAACGTCCAGATCCGGTGGGTTTGGACTTGATGGCCTTCTACGGTGACTTTCGTGGTGGGAATACGATGCCCGGCAACCCCTACGATATTCCCGGTGTGCCTCCAGGCCCCGACCAGGCGTGCCACCTGGTTTTCGGCACCACCCAACACATAGGGCGGAAAGTTTGAAAATACTAGAATTCTCATTTTATTGCTCCGCGAGCCATGCTTGAAACATCAGGGTCGGCCAAAGGGCATACCCGTGATCGCCGTGGCCGGACAAATGTTCGCTTACCAACCACTGGATTACCGTATTGTCGAGATACCCATCTTTCAGGATTGAAGACGGTGCCAGCAGGTCCAGCATCCATTCTCGTAGCGGGCCTCTTAACCATTTGTCCTGGGGGATTTCAAAGCCTTTTTTGGGGCGTTCAACCAATTTTCGTGGTACGTATCGATAAAGCAGCTGCCGCAGGAGTTGCTTCCCGTTTTCACCTTTACGCCTCAGATGGGAGGGCAGGCTCCAGGCGAATTCAACCAATTTATGATCAAGAAGCGGGACTCTCAATTCTAAACTGGCAGACATGCTGGCCCGGTCTGTTTTGACCAGGATATCGTCAGGCAGATAGGAACATTGATCAAACAGCATCATGCGTTGTTCGATATTCATAGCTGACAAAGGCGTTTCGGTTCTTCGTACCAGAGGCAACCCCGTGGGCCAGCTTGAAGCAGCGGTTTGACAAAGAGACAATGACTGCAAGTTGGCGTAAAAGGATTCAAAGTCTTCCGCCGATACACGCCTGCCCAAACGCCAGATGCGATGTGTAATCTTGTTGGGGTTGTATTGAAACATTGATTGCGCCACTGATTTGGAACCTGATGCCAGGAGTTGGCCGATTTTTAGCCTTAAAACTGAAGGGAGCCATTTTATTACGGGCCAGATGCGTAACCCGGCCCAATATCTGGCATAGCCGCTGAACAATTCATCTCCGCCGTCGCCTGACAGAGCCACGGTAACCTTCTGGCGGGCTACCCTGGAAACCAGTACTGTTGGAATCTGGGATGGATCCGCAAACGGTTCATCGTAGATTTCGGGCAATCTGGTAATAAGGTCGAGTGCGTCCCGGTGAGAAAGGAAGATTTCGGTGTGGTCGCTGCCAATATGGGCGGCCACCGACTTGGCATGCCGGGCTTCATCTAATTCGCTTTCGCTGAAACCAATGGTAAACGTTTTCACTGGCTTAGGTGAGATGCGCTGCATAATGGCAGTCACTATAGAAGAATCAATTCCCCCGGATAACAAAGCGCCGATGGGCACATCCGCTACCATTCTTAAACGGATACTTTCTGTCAACAGCCGTTCAAGTCTGTCTATCGCCATGGAAGGATCCATATCCGAAGACCTTTCCACGGCACTTGAGGCATGGGCGGGAAGATTCCAATAGCATTTGCATCTGTTCATGAAATCTTCAACGGCAGGAACAGTTTGGCAGTCATCTGATTCTAAAGTAATGGAGTGGCCCGGAAACAATTTATAGATACCTTCATAAATTGATAATGGGGCGGGTACATACCCGAAGCGTAATAGATACCCCAGGGATTTGCGATTAATATCGCGATGCCATTGGGGTAATTTATGAAACGCCTTCATTTCGGAAGCAAAAACAATGTTACCGCCTAACCATCCAATGTAGAGTGGTTTTTCACCAACCCTATCCCTGACAAAGGTTAATCTTTGATGTTTTTTGTCCCAAAGTGCAAAGGCGAACATGCCATCTGATTGATCTAATACTTTTTGCAGCCCCCATTTTTCGATGGCTGTGATAAGGACCTCCGTGTCAGAATGGCCCCGCCAAGTAATATCCCCCTGTTTTTCAAGTTCACGGCGAATGTGCTGGAAGTTATAAATTTCACCATTGTAGACGAGAACATATCGGCCACTATGAGATATCATTGGCTGGTTACCCTGAGGGGATAGATCGATAATGGAAAGGCGCGTATGGGATAGTGCAATCCCGTTGGCGGGATCAGACCACGCACCTCTTTCATCTGGACCGCGGTGATCAAGTGTGCGCGCCATCTCAATGACGGCATCATAATTGTTTGATTCACGCGGGCTCAACATACCAGCTATTCCGCACATTGAACGCGCCCTTTGCTTTTGCTGTCCATTGCTATAGTTTTTTTTGCCTTAGAAATCTCTGAAGTTGGTTCTATCAACAGGAGTTTGGAATAATCGATTTTTTCAAAACAAAAATGTTGCCTGAGCTACCTAATATTCGGCTTAATTTACTTCGCATACTTATGCTTAACCGAGAGTCCATGACGGAACACCCGGTATAAAACAATCTGTTAGAATCCTGAACTGCAATCATCCAGCCGGTCTCACGAAACAGTCGACGCCACCATTTGCAGCTAAAATAATAAATTTCGGTAAATGAATTTCCGGCGAGTTCGCCATGCACATCTGGAATGGTCCAGTATTTTAAAGGATGCACAAGGTTTGTCCACAAACGCCAACTACTCGATGGCAATACATGCAGTACATATCCATCCGGTTTGAGGACTCTATGTATTTCCTTTTGAAACTTATAAATGTGAGGTATGTGCTCAAGTACGTTGGAACTGAATATGATATCAAACGAATTGCTTGCAAAGGGAATAACTTTGCCATCATAGTCAGTTACAGGCCAAACACGATTTTCGCGATAATAACTCGATGTCAGGTCGATCGCATTGACATCATAACCTCGAGCTTCCAAGGCTTGCGCTTGCCATCCAGTACCTGCACCTATTTCAAGAAGCCGGCCTTCGGGCGGCAGCATATCAAGTACAACTTTAAGTTCATATGCCCGAATTGTTTTTAAATGAGATAGCGTCTGTTTAGCTATATAGAACGTGAAAAACGACCGAATCTTCATTAGTGCTTCTATCAGATCGGATTGTGAATCTCTATCCATAGTTCCTGATAAGTGCCATTACTTCAGGGCCCCCAAAATATCACTTTTCGCTTGATGGTCGTTTATAGAGATATTTGATAAAATTATATCTTTTAATCAAGAATTTGCGCAAGGATACAAGGCGAAAGTATAAGTACAATTTAATGAGTGATTTTTGGAGCGTTATGGTAAAATCGATTAGTTTAAAAAAAACGCTGTCATTGAGAAAGGAATCATCATATTTAGTTAATGCTTGGGTAAATAGCCGTCTCTCTTCACGAGTAATTTCATTGAATTTTGCTATTAAAATACAGCCCAGTTCATTTTTTTTCCAAGTATTAACGTAGCTTTGTGGAAAAATGTCTTTGTATTGCGTTTTCATCAGGTTAGAAATTTTAAGTATGATTTCATGCTTTAGGTTAATATCTGCGCTTTGTGTGAGAGCATATCCGGTCTCCATTCGACGCCATGAGGCCAGCGGGACCGGTATAAAACAAGAACCATATTTAAGGGCAATGACTTGGGCTATAAACCCATCGCAGTAAGAGTGGAGCTCAGGATTGAAACCTCCAGATTTAACAAGTGCTTCTTTATTATAGATGGTTGAATTCCCCTGTATCCAATTCCCGAACTTTTTTAGAATAATCTTTGCGTATTGAGGTGAAACAAATAGAGACTCTGTTGTGAAGATGGTTTTGGTTACCATACCATATGGGTTGCCATTTTCATCTATTAAATCAGAAAGCGTTGAGCATAAGCCTGCTTGGGGATTGCGGCAAAGCATATCCATTGATTTTTCAAAAAAATCAGGTTTTATAAGATCATCAGCGGCAGCACTATAAAAATAATCACCCCCCGCAAGCTCCAGCAGTCTATTTATATTATACAATATCCCCATGTTTTTTTTGTTTCGATGAAGCTTTATCAAGGGGTATTTTAGGTTATACCTTTCAAGTATTTCCAAGCTGTTATCTGTAGATGCATCATCAATAATGATAATTTCGATGGGGGCATAAGACTGGCTTAAAATTGCATCCAGGGCAATAGAAATATAGCCAGAATGATTATAGTTGGTCATTACCACTGACAAAGTCGGGCCCTGTATGTTTTCTTTGGTGTTACTTGGAATTGTCATTTCTTACCCGGAGTAGTCCTTTTTGCAGAACATAATTCATAGCCTCCTTCTTACAACTCTATAGTCTCAATGAAATATGTGGAGACGGTTTTTTAGATGAAGACAGAGTGGAAAGCTTAGTATGGTTATCGTTGGCAATCAGCTGCTAAAACTGATGACGTTATCTTATTTACTAAGGATTTAAAATTAGGAGATTTTTTGAATCGTTCAACAGAACTGTATTCGTTTGCAATGTAGAAAACCGGGATATCTCTGTGGTGGGCTTCTTCGGTAATAATTTTATCTAGTAATGCCTGATTTTCCAGGCCTGTGACAATATTAACATCAGGTTTATTTTTAAGAAATTCGGGAAGCCCCCTTTTCTTCAGACGATGAACACAACATGTTGTCTCGGCTTCAACTGCGATCAGCATGTCTGGTAGAGGCCAGCCTAAAAGAAATGATTTGATTCGGGTTATATCTGCAATTTGAGAGTTATAAACAAACAGATTCCCGATACTACTCGCAATGCCTTCATCGCTAAGCGCAATAAGATTTGCATCATTTGTAATTTCTTTGAAAAGCGAGTATTGCCGAATTTTAAATTCAAGCCAGGATTTTCGTAGTTTAAATTCACCCGGGCATTTCAATTTAATTTCATCAAGTAAATATTCTACTTTTTTCACAAGTTCACTATTTTGGGATTTATAGAATTTCTTGTGAATACATTTTCCAGACCAGAGGGCATGGAACGTTTGAAGGTGTCGGATTGAGATAAAATCCACAAAAGCAGAAATTGCTTTATTCTTTTTAAAACGCATTTTTAATGCATCTTCAAAACCAATCGCCGCACAGCCATTTGATTTTAAATCATTCTCTAAAAGATGATTCAAAGTTGACTTGCCAGATCCCGGTTTTCCTAATAATTCAATTATCATCCCGAATGGCTTTTTATATGCGCATTTCTGCCCATACTAATTTTTTTATGTCCGACAGAACGTCGCTATATGCTCTTTTACCGTCAATGATAGCCAGCCCATTGCGGGTTCTAATTTTTTGCAGACTTTCCACAGTCAGCTTATGTTGGTCAAAAGAAGGGACATCCGGCTTGCGGGATCTAAGTTCCAGAAGAGAAACTTTCAAAAAGATTGTCAGGTCCGGTTGCCCAATGAAGGAAAAAACATTCTCCTCCAAGTCAGCGGCTCGCGCCCCAAGATGTCCATATACTTTGCGAATTTCGGGTCCATCAAGCCCTATTTTAAGTGATTTAAATTCCGGTAAGGGGTAACGATCAAAAACAACAATCTCACCTTTACCTGTCTTCTTCACGGCTTTCCGGTATAGTCGTCGCCTGGCTCTGGCCGCCAGTAACAGCCGGTAGACTCCCAACCACTGTCGGGCACCCTCACAAATCCTTTTTAAAAATATTATTTTGAAAAAATTATTTAATATATTTAAAATCCTTTCACACAACATTAATATGGGACACAGACCAGATTTGGGCCCTCCAAAATAAATATTGTTTGTTCTCAATCGCCAAGATAACCATCTTGAAAGGTCCTCAGCAAATGTACTTTTCCCGGCACCATCTGCGCCTACGAGGGCTATCATTTTGCCTTCAGCAGGAAGGCGGCATAAGTTACCTGGCCAAACTAGATTGATTAGTGAATTTCTTCTAAATTGACGATAGAGGAATTGGAACTTAGAAGATAGTGCCGGCAGAATTCGATAGGGTGCCAAACCTTGAAAAATTTTCCTGCGTATACGTATCGTATCGGTCGGGGTTACGTTTTTATGCGCAAAGAGTTGAAACGTCTTTTTCATAAATATTGCTGGCAGCGGAAGCCCACTACCTTTAACAATCTCTTCAAAGCGTTCTGGCTGGCAAGTCTTAATCAGATAATCTATTTCGGATAAGATATCTGGCGGATATAATACCTTTCTTCCAATTAACATCCTTCTCAAGATGGCCGAATTGGTGAGTTTCATGTGAGCGCGAATAATTAGAAGAAAAAGTTCCATTTCCGGTATTGGTACACAAACTCCAGATAGATACTTACAATTCTGGAATATGAATGATTCTATTGGTAAGTGATGGTTTTTAATATACATCTCACCGAGAATAAGCTTGTAGTGGATATGCAGATGAAGGAGTTCCCCAGTTTCAAAGTCTAACCCTAAGGCATTCTCAAGCCCCGGGTGGGAACTTTCCTGTGCCGAAAGCATTGTTATAAAATCGAAATGTTTTAGGGCCGATTCAAACCGCTCTTTATCCTCGCTATGGATGAGGATATCAAGGTCAGTCTCCCCGGCAAGTGCTTCTGGTAGGCGGATATTACTTTTCCAGTGACAATAGCGTATATTTTCAGATTGTAAGTATGCAAAGAATCGAATTGATAAATTTAGAGGCGGTGGAATTTTGTGCGTCATATGGTTACACTTCTTTTGAATAGAAAACGACCAATTATTCTGGAAATTTTATAGTTAAGGAGCATCTTACAAAAACCTTGATATTGTTCATTTGTTTCAAAAACTAATCCGGGTCTAAGGTATAGTAAATACGGATACAAAAAAAATAGTCCCAACTTAATGCCAATATTCAAAAGGTAAGATGTGGAAGAAGCTAATAATAAGGCGACTCCGAAGATAATAATCGCAAAAGATAATAAAGTCAGAATTCGTTTTATATCAAAATGTAAAGAGTATGCCTTGGATGACTTGTAGAGCTGCAACATATTTGAAACGACATAGGCCACAAGGGTGGCAATTGCCGCTCCTAATATTCCCCAGAAAGGGATAAGCAGAATGTTTACAAAGATGTTCAACAAGCCACAATAAACGGCAATTTTACTGATATTGAATGTTTGTTGATCCATCCGCATACCCCAGACAAAAAAGTTACCCAGGCCTTCCTGCAGGTATGACAAGGTGATAATTGGAACAATTACCCAGGCCGGCCAGAAGGCCGAATTCTGAACAAGAACTTTTATTAAATCTTTGGCGAAAAGTGATGCAAAAAGGACGAGCATTAATCCCAGTGCATAATACAGCGTGGCCGCAGAACGCAGATATTGCCTCTGTTTAACGGGTTCGCTTTCTAGTTGGAAAGCCTTTGGGGAAGCGGCATTATGGACAGGCATGACATACACATTGTTGAAAGCTCCCGAGAACTGATAACCAAAAGAATATATGCCCACATCACTCAAACTGCCTAACATTCTCAGTATATAACGGTCGCCGGACTGCATTAGTAATCCGGCGTATCCAGTAATGATCAATGGATAACCATATTTTAAAGGGGATGCCGCAATTCCCGGTCGGAAGATCCAGGTCATGTGTCGCAAAATGGCCGGTAACGCCACAATGATCAATGTAAGACTTCCTGCGATTGCTCCCCATGCTACCGCCATGACACCGAGGTTAAACCGGACAAGTAATCCAACAGAAATAGCTGCATAAACAATGGCTTTTAGAAAATTAAGAAATACGCAATAAGAGGCCATTTTGCGAAGCCGCAAAAATGTAATGATGTAATCTTCAATAGGAATAAGTATAATTGTAAATCCATATAGCCTGACAATGGGTACCCAAGAAGACTCGCCCAGCAATAGAGTGCATAACCAATTTGATAAAAGCCAGTAAAGTAACGCCAGTATAAGTGTTTTAAGAACTAAAATTACAAGTAATGCTGAAAATAATTCCTCCCGCTTCTTTGCGTAATCGGGTTTATAGTAAAAACGATTAAGGCCCTGGTTTATTGGCGATGAAGCAACCCGTGTTATCAACCTTACTGTCAATGCAAGCAGCGCTAATGCGCCGTAGTCCATTGGCAAAAGATAGGCTGTATAAACAGGCAGCAGGGCAAAGGGAAGGAGTTGTGCGAGGACACCTCCAAATGCATATATGGTCGTCAATGAAGCGACGTTTGTATGTTTTCGGGCCATGCGGGAAGTTTGGTAGGTACTACTTTTCCGGGTTGCTATTGGCAGAATCACTTACGATCTTTGCGATGGTTTCCTGCCCCACTATGGATAGACCGCCATCAACGAAAATCGATTGACCGGTTATATAAGACGCTTTGTCGCTACACAGAAAACTTGTCAGTTCGGCAACATCTTCGGCATTGCCCATTTTCTGCAGGGGAATAATTTTTTCCAGCAGGTCTCTATTCGCCGAGTTACCGGAATAATATTTTTTATTAGCGGGTTTAATGATTGTTCCCGGCAGCAGGCAATTTACCCGAACACCTATTGAACCGAGCTTCACTGCGTAATACCGGGTCAGTTGTTCAATGGCAGCTTTGCTTACATGATACTCAACAGGCTGTTCATTGATTACAAATTTTCCTGCCGGTGAACCGATAACGACAATTGAAGCACTGGTTGACAGTTTGTTTCTGATAAGATTTATAATCTGGTTTGTAGCATGGAGCGTCAAATCAAGTTCACTTTTCCAGTTGTAATTTGGGCCCCGGAATTTTTGGGAAAAAACCAGGTAATCTACCTTCGCTACTTTTTCAGATAGTAATTGCAGAGCTTGAATAACCGCTTTTTCAACCGTTAAGTCTATCGGAATGTGCCGCGGAAAAGCATTGTCATTTTTCCTTGATAAACTAAATGTCCGATCACCTCTTTTGTTTAGAATCTCGCTGATAACCGAACCGATACCTTTTGAACCCCCAACGACGACACTTGTTTTTTGCATCATTGTATTATCTGCTTTTTAGTTCGGGTAATGGGATAATGAAGCGCCCTTTAAAATGCGGGTGCTTTTTTATGATCTGATCTGCGAATCTCCAGGCCAGCACTACAATGTAATCAGGTTTTAGGGTATTTAGTTCACTTGCATCCTTAACCGGAATATGCAGTCCCGGACTGTAGGTTCCAATCTTAGCGGGATTGTCATCTACCAAGAAGGTCAGGTAATCTTGCAAGCCGAAGTGATAAATTAACGTCGTTGAAGTGGCTGAAGCACCATACCCTACAATGGTGGCGTTGCTTTTTTTACTCAAACAATCCCGAAGGGTTTGCCTGCAGTTATCAATCCGGGCCGCAAACTTTTCAAAAGCATTTTTCTGATGAACTTGATCGTCCTGTTCTTTTTTGAGAAAGGTGTCGATCGCGGGACTTTCTATATGCCCGGAGGATCTTCGCGCAAAATAATATCGCATGGATCCGCCTTTATTCTCGATGTGCTGGAGGTTAATCAATTTTAATCCATAAGCATTAAAAAACTTTTTCAAGGGAGCAATTGAAAAGCAGGAAAGATGCTCATGATAAATGAAATCAAAGACCATGTTGTTTAACATATCCGGCAGGTAGGCAGCCTCGATCACCAGGATTCCTTCTGGCGCGAGCAGACCTGTCAGGGCCTGTGCAAAGGTGCCCAGATCATCAATGTTCGCAAACAAATTGTTGATCGTTACCATATCCGCCCGGCCGTGTTCATTCACAATCGTTTCCGCCATCGCGGCATTAAAAAAACTGGGATAGGTTGGTATCCCGGATAAGGTAGCAGCTTCGGCAATGTCGGCTGCTGGTTCAACGCCGACGACCCGCATATCGATTGTTTGAAAATGCTTCAGCAGGGCGCCTTCGTTACTGCCGATATCAACAACAAGGCTCCCTTGCTTCAGCTTGAACAGGTTTACGACATCCCCGGCATACTCATGGAAATGATTATCCAATCCGGAAGAACTGGTGGTCACGTAAAGATAGTCCCGGTAGATGTATTCAGGATCAATGACACAGTCAATCTGGATGTGACCGCAATCTTTGCATAAATATAGATCCAGGGGGAAAACTGCCTGGTCCTGCGGTTCTTTTAAATAGGCGTCACAGAGAGCAGTCGGAGTCAGAGGCAGCACAAGTTCCATATTGGTGCGGTTACATAGTCGGCAGTCTTTTCGAAAATAGTAAAGATCACTCATGGCAGTATCCCGTGGTGTCAATTTGTTCATAGAATAATCTGATTTTTTTCGCTTCTCCTTCCCGGGGGGCCCAGCGCGCAAACACTGTCTTTTCTGGTTTAAATGGACCCTTGGCGATTTCAAGAAAAGCGATATATTCAGATTTGATGATCAAGGTGTGGTAGACGGCTTTTCCCATTTTATGATAAAATCCCCCGGACCCGGACCCAAAAGGTCCCAGGGCCATTCTCCCGGTAGCGCGCCCCTGGTCGTCAAAGGTTATAAGGTCGGCTTTTCCAGATAAAAGAAGAAGCGACTCGGCTTTATCGAGGTGTTTATGCGGGCGAATATAATTGCCCCTCTGGAGTACTATAAACATCTCGTGGACAGGATCGTCCGGATACTTATGCGCACAAAGGCGCATTCTTTTGCGGGTGTTATTATTTGACAACGCCAGTAAGTCTGCGATTGTTTTATGGCTGACTGTAATAGTTGGGTTTTTAGCTACCAACACCTCATCACTTATAACCATGGACTCTGTGAGCAGGTTGATCGTCATTTAGAAATCACCTCTTGCCAGAAATCTGGAAGGTTCATACTCGGCGGCAGTACAGACTCAAACGAGATTCGATTCTCATTGAATTGATTTGATTGAATCACTTTTTCCTCATTTTCGGCATTAACCCCCAGGATGACATGATTGATTTTTTGAGTCTGCAGGCTTTCTCTGGAATAAACCGGTAATAAATTGCCCGGAACATAATGGTTTTGTTTCTCTTTGCGATCGTCAATGTAACCGGACAAATGGGCCCCGATCGAAAGAAAGTTTACAATGGTTGAAGACCGGCATCCACAGCCAAAGACTGCGATTTCTTTGTCCTTCTCTTTTAAGCGGCTGAGGTTTTCCTGGTAGTTATGTTTAAATGCGGGCCAGTTATTTTCTAACGGCAACATCCGCTCAATTTCGGCTTTATTCAGGGCTGGATCGGATGGTTTTAGGGGTAATGATGATTTTTCCGCCAGTACAATCAATGCCAAACCGGAGAATTTTACACTTTCACTGTGCAATATCCTAAATCCGTGTTTAGCCAAAAGATGGGTTACCGTATTCAAGGTGAAATAGTTTACGTGTTCTTCCCAGAAAGAATAATCCAGGTAGTCAACGTGGATGCTCGCGTCCGGTATTTCCAGTAAGACATTGCCATTGTTTTTCAGGACTTTCCGGATCCCTTTCAGGAAGTTGTCTAAATCCGCGATATGTTCCAAAACTTGCCTTGCAATTACCAGGTCAAATTTATCTCCAAAACTTACCAAGTCAATCGCCTTTTCATAACTGAAGAAGTCATTAATAACATCAAAGCCTTTTGATTGCGCTACCTGGTAGCTATCGCCGGTAGGCTCGATACCTAATAAACTGGTAAGACCCCTGTTGCGCAGATGCTCCAGAAAGGAGCCGTCATTGCAGCCGATTTCAATAATAGCCGATTGTTTGTCAGTTTTGAAAATTGTTTCGACAAGCCTTAACAGTTTGGGGATGTGGGGTTGCTGTTTCCAACCGCTAAGGGTAAAATAATCCTGGTACAATATTTCTGGAGGGATACAGTCCATTAATTGCAGAAAGCCACACGTTTCACATTTTCCCAACCGGAATGGGTAAAGTTTATAAGAATCATCCGGGTTGCGTAAAAGATTGTGGACGATGGGTTGTCTTCCAAAATCGATAATCTGTCTTACATCATTTTTTTCACAAAGCCGGCATATCATATTTACACGCGTTCAAAGTCCCGTTCAGTATTTAAAAATTTAAAAAGTGTTATGGGGAACATGAGAGGTTTTAATCGTGACAAGGCCTATTTGAGTATTTCGGACTCTATCTCATTGCAGGTGAGCGGGATGTTGCCAATGCGTCCAACCTGGCAGGCTGCCGCGAGCGATCCCAGGTAGGCCGCCTGCCAGACGTCGGCCCCGGCGGCCAGCGCCATGGCAGCACAAGTAAGCAGAGAGTCACCGGCGCCGGCGATATCTTTAGGGGCTGAATTTAATGCTGGCAGTCGGTCTGTTGGCCACTGGTTGTTTTTAGTGATACCCGTTTGTATAAGCAGGCCTTCCGCGCCCAGCGTGACAATGACGTTTTCGGCATTTGTTTCCGTTCTCAACTTTTCCGCTAAAACGACTAAGCCTGAATTAAAATCCTGCAATGCCAGGCGAACTTCACGTTCAGTTGGAGTCATGAGGGCCGTATGGCAAAAGCGGGAAACATCGCCTACCTGAGATGAAGACTGACTGTCGGCGGCCATCATGATTTTGCGTTTTCGACACACTTCAATAATTTCCGAAACTAAAAGTTGCGGCAAACACCCATAATTAAAATCCGCAAAAACCAATAAATCTGTTTCTTCAAGGGTTTCAAGGATATTGGCCATTATGGTTTGTCGCAATTCAGCGTTGATATCGTGGTGGCGCAGGTGATTTACCCGCAAAAGGGTTTTGTCGGCGGCTCGATAACGCTGCTTGAGGGTGGTTGGCCGGCTGTCGTCCTCATAAAGATGAGCGGCAACGCCATATTCTTCAAACAGGGGCCGTGCGAAAGCGGCCGTCGCATCACACCCTGAAATAGAGAAATAATTAACCGTACCGCCGAGCCCCTTAGCGTGGGCGGCTACAATCCCGGCCCCCCCTATAAACTGCTTTTGCATGACAGGGGTAACTACAATCGTCGGATCTTCTTGAGACACGCCCAGGGTGTCGCAGGTAATATATTCGTCAACGATAAGGTCTCCGATAACACAAACTTTAAGACGTTTCATCCGCTCCAATATTCCCAATAACTTATTAGCATCCAAATCGTGACGTGAGAGATAATTGTGGGGTTTTTTTATAGGCAGATAATTTAAATCACGCCATTCACTGCGGAGCAGATCTAATGAGGAAAAAGAAGGGTCACCGGAACTGAACAGCAGTTTGCCGCCATATTCAGCCACAATGTCTGTTTCATGATTGTAGGCAAACTCATGTTCACTTCCTTTTACAACAATGGCGGGCTTTAAATTTTTAATAAAAACTTCAGGCGGTTCTTGAAGAATAAAGGAATAATCAATCCAATGGATCGACTGTATACTTTCAAGCCGTAATTTTTCATCGATAAAGGCGCCTATGGATGAATCATTTAACACCCCGACCACAAGAAAATCACCACTTTCCTTGGCAAATCGAATGAGTCTGAAGTGCCCTGGATGTAAAATATTGAAATTACCAGACAGGAAAACAATGCGGCGATTTTTGGCAAGGTTTTGTATTTTTGTGTATAGATTCATAGGTATACTATTTCAATTTTTTTCGATAGTTAAACCGCGACATACGTTGGCGCCGGTCGAACATTTATGTAAAAATCGATTGGTTGTTACCACATTTTCAAAAGGCACCGGCCGGCTATCGCCCCGTCCCGCATTTTGGTGATGGCGGTATTTATATCAGTCAGCCCAAAGCGATCTGTAATGAGGGCATCTAGTTGAAGTTTTCCAGCCTGGTAAAGTTTTATGTATTTTGGAATGTCGAGTGACGGCCGGGATTCACCACCATGGGAACCGGTGATGCTTTTTTCAAAATGCAAGGGGAGTGTAAAAATCTTGGTTTGCCTTCCTTCCGGGGGGACGCCTACCAGAACTGTGCGTCCTGTGGAACTCGTAATTTTATAAGCGCTTTCAATAATTTTCGGATTCCCGGTATTATCAATAACAACATCTGCTCCATTTTTCCCACAAATATTAAAGATCTCTTCTTCTATATTAGCCGTGCTGCCATTCAGGGTATGCGTGGCGCCCATTTTTTTTGACAGAGCCAGTTTTTTATCAAAAAGGTCGATGGCGATTATCGGATGGGCAGCTACCAGTGCGGCTCCCTGTACAATGTTCAGGCCGATCCCACCAGCTCCCCAAACCACCAGGGACTCACCAATTTTAACTCTGGCATTGTTGTTGATCACGCCGAGTCCCGTGGTAACCGCGCATCCCATCAAGGCCCCGATTCCAGGATCTAAATCGTGAGGGATTACCGTCATACGATCCTCTGAGACCACGGCATACTGGTTGAAAGTGGTTACCCAACCCCCATTGATCTTGCCAAATTTTGAGGAGTCATACCTTGGTGTGGGGGCTTCTATCCCCGATCCTTTTCTCCAATGCAGGACAACCCGTTGGCCTGCTTTCACGGTTGTCACACCTTCACCACATTCGAGAACCTCACCGGTGCCTTCATGGCCCAGTAGATGGGGCAGGTAGCGGTCTTTACCCTTTACACCATCAATTTCACCTAACTGGGATCCGCAAATGCCGCTGTATAGCAGCTTCACCAGAACCTGACCAAAGGTTAGTCTCGGGATTTCAACTTCCTCAAGCGCCAGCGGTTTGTTCTGTTCTACCAAAATTGCAGCCAGACTTTTCATAATTTACCTGTCTTTATCTTTTCAACCTGCTATTCAAAAAAAATGAATGAATGGTCTCCGGTATAGCCTGTTTTTTTGAACCACCATTTCCATTCCGCTGGGGTACAGAATGATTCACAAGTCACCTGCCAATACAGCAGGTTTGCCTTTTCTTCTTCATTGCGGTACGACTCGACGCAGACATACTTATGATGCTTTCCGACTCTTTCCATCTCCTGAAGGGCGTCTGCAAGTTCGTAACAATATAGGTTATGCAGAGTGTTCAGGGAATAGATAAAGTCGAATGAATTGTCTTGAAACGGCAATGATGTGGCATTGCAGACCTGTAGATGCTTGCTTACCTCAGTCTTGCTGTTGCGGATGGCATAGTCAGAGATATCAATGCCGGTAACCTCTATACCGGGAACAACTTTGGTAAAATCAAACAACAAAAACCCTTTCCCACAGCCGACATCAAGAATTTTATCGCCAGCCCGGAGCCCATAATGCTCAGCCATGGCCCGGGCGACTTTTTCCCAGCGTCCTTCTATATAGCGATAGCCACCATAGTTGATGCGGCGATCGCCATCCCAGTAATCGAAATCCCATTGCTTGGCAAGTTCGGCGGCTTTGGCCTTGGGGTATTCAGGCTCGTTTACCCTGGCAAGATAATCGCGTTTTGTGCTTTTGTGGACAACGGACATAAAGTCAATATACTGTCCCATCAGGTTTTTCCTCCTGGTGATGTTTCCGTATAGATGTGTGCTATTGGCAGCATTTAATAGCCCGGCAGGCTTTTTCCAACTGGAGTCGCTTTTTCTTCCCCAGATCCATTCCCTGAAGTGCAAAATTAAACCGTAAATGATCAACAGGATGAAATACATTTAGCATAATACAGACCCATTTTATCCTGTATGCCGGAAATAAAACCCGCACGCGGCGATGTAGGTCTGAGGGCTTGGAAAGACCGCTGGCGACAGACTCAAGGAACATATCGACATAACGCACGGGCACCGGAATTTCCGGTTGACAAAAAAAATCGCATATCATTTTTGCAGAATCATCCCAACCGGCATACTCAAAATCAATAAAGCGTAACATCTCGCCTTGTTTTAAAGCATTGTGAAAACCGAAATCCGATGGTGACAGGCAGCGGTCAACGGGGTCAATGGTTTCTGACGGGTTGATGTTATGGGTACTTATATAACGATGGGCGTTATTTTTGGTGTGTAACCAAAGTGGCAGCAAGCTTGCCTGTATGAATTCTATGGCTTCGGTGTCAATAGGATTTGTAGCGGGGATTTTTTTTAAACGCTCGATGCGGTTATCGATGCAGGCAAGATGGTCATTTATGCTGAAGCAGGCTTCAGAAGCATCCGGCAGTTGGTAGGCTCTTTGCGATACTTTCAAACGATTTATTTTAGAATAAAAACCGAGAAACTGAAGTATATGGCTCTCAGAGATTTCATCGGCTTTGATTTTTTCCCCCTGAATAAACTCATAAAGGGCGACACGGTTATGATTATCGCAGGCCAAAGGTCTCGGGATAACTTGGATGCCCAGGTCCCAGCAGAAGGACAGGAAAGCAAACTCGCTTCTCATACGATTTCGTCGGTCGGAAGGGTGGTGAAAATATGATTTTAGGAGGAAGGGTCCCGTCGGGCCGTCAATTCTATAAACCCGGTTGTTCCCGCCGCATTCGAGCGGCGTCACCCCTGATATTTCCTGAAAGCCAGCGGTATGAAGCAGGTTTTCAGCGATATTTAGAATGTTACGGTCCATAATTCATGGCTGGTTGGGGCGGGGTTCATGTTTGTCACGGAAGAAACCCGTAATTTCATCCCAGTTGGAAACACGCTTAAAGTCATGGATCTTAATGTGATTCTGATTGGGATCAAACAATAGCCGGTTTACGCCTTCAGGAAAAATCGGATCAGATAGCAAATCAGGCAGATCATCTATGAAATGAGTGCATTGGGTTTCTTTTATACGGTATATTTTTTCGGCTTTTGTGGGTTCAAAAAAAACATTTTTTCTTTTAAATACCACCTTGTCCGAGTGTAACCATCCCTGGCTTTCAAGCCAGGTGTGGGCCGCCGCATGCAAGTCATATTTTCTTCCCTTGTAGGGGTAGCGGGTCTTATGGCTTATGATACAGGTCTGGATATCATTCTCCCGGCAAAAACTGAAAAATTTTGGTAATCCTGGAAACGGCGCGGCTTCTATCAACCTTGTTCCGTAGACATATCCCTGCAGTTCGGTCCAGATATCCTCCCGTTCCCGGGCCAGAAGATATTTTTTCACCGCCTCTTTGGTTCTGGTAAGCTCAGGCGGTATCAATTTCTTTTCGCAGGCCACCTTGTGAAAAATGTCATCGTAACAAATGATGGTGTTATCAAAATCAATCCCGATTTTCATTTATAACGCTTTCACAGATGTTTTGAGCGGTCAGGCCGAGAATTTGTCGGGCATTTTCCTGATTTCCACTATAGTGTAGAAAATTATCCTCGGAGCCAAAGCGTAACAATCTGGTACTGGGGAGTGGTTGATCAATCAGCCATTCTGCAATACTGCCGCCCAATCCGCCTATAAGACTATGTTCTTCCACTGTGGCAACCAGTTTGAAATTAGAGAAGGTCTGTTGCAGTAGTTCAGCATCCAGGGGCTTAACCGTATGCATACTAACCACCCGGGCCGTAATTCCCCGATTGCGCAGCAGTTTGCCGGCTTCTATGGCAACCGGCAGCATGTTTCCGGTACTCAACAGGCAGACTGCGCTGCCTTCCTCTACAATGATGCCCCTGCCGATTTTGAAATCCGGATCTTGCAGATGGATAACCGGCTCGTTTTTTTTGCCCAGTCGGATGTAAACAGGACCAGCGTGATGCAAAGCCGCCCTTAATGCAAGCTTGACCTCAACCGCATCCCCGGGACAAACCACACACATGTTCGGGAGTGATCTGAGTAAAGCGATATCTTCGCAGGCGTGATGGGTTGCCCCAAGATTGGCATATGCCAGTCCTGCCCCGACGCCAATAACGATCACAGGCAGGTTATGATAACAAAGATCCACGCGGATCTGTTCCAGGCATCGCGTGGTGTTGAATGGTGCAATAGTATACGTGACAGGTTTCAGGCCACACATGGCCATCCCTGCCGCCATGCTGGTCATATTGGCCTCGGCAACCCCACAATTATAAAAGCGGTTCGGGAATGCTTCTTTATAGGGGTTAAACAGGCGGTTCCCAATGTCACCCGACAACAACACAACCTTTTCATCTTTTGCGGCCAGGGCCTTAATTTCAGATGCAAACGCGTTTCTCATAGCAGCCCCAGTTCCTTTTTTGCCTGAATCATTTCTTCTGCCGTCGGAATGCGATAATGCCAGTTGTTATCGTCTTCCATAAACGACACCCCCTTGCCCTTGACGGTATGGGCAATAATTGCCGTCGGTTTACCTGATCCATCTGGGATGTTGAAAGCATCCACAAGGGTCCGCATATCGTGTCCGTCAATTTCGCGCGCTGACCACCCGAATGCATTCCATTTGTCAACCAGGGGTTCGAGGGCCATGACTTCGCAACTCCTGCCGGTGGCTTGCCACTTGTTAAAGTCCACGATGGCGATGACATTTGCAAGGCGTTGAGAGGCGGCAAACATGGCCGCCTCCCAAACGGAACCTTCATTGCACTCGCCATCACTCAATAACGTCACTGCCCGGTATGATCTTCCTTGAATGCGACTTGCCAGACTTATGCCCAGAGCCAGCGAAAGGCCGTGCCCGAGGGAACCGGTTGCCGCCTCTACCCCGGGCACACATCCAGGTCCGGGATGCTCTTCAAGACAGTTGCCGGCTTTCCCAAAGCTATGGAGGCGTTCCTTTTTGAAAAACCCCTTTTCCCCCAGTATTGTGAACAGGGCGGCCGCGGCATGACCCTTACTTAGAATAAACCGGTCCCTTTCAGGGTCCGCTGGGTGCTGCGGATCGATTTTCAATGCAGTCCAATAGGCCGCCACTAAAATATCAACGCATGATAAAGCCGAACCGAGGTGGGCTGTCTTCGAACGATGGGACAACTCCACTATGGCTCCGCGAATCCGGCGAGCGATGGTCTCTAATTCGGCGATACTATGCTGACAGTGGTTCATAGATATTTTTTTTCATAGTTTTAATATTGTATGAATTTTCGGTATCTTTCAATACCCCGTCTTCAAAGGCAGCGATAATCTCTTGTATTGCGGCGACAACACCGTATCCGGGCTTAAATCCGGTAGACAATAGTTTATCCGAATTCAACCGGTAGGAACGGGGGTCGTTTGATTCGGTTACGACAATTTCGGCCGGTACGTGTTGAGTTACCTTCCGGGCTATGTCCATGATTGAGATGTTCTCGAAGCCGGCATTATACACCCCGGGTGCAATCGTCTTGTTCTCCAAAAGATAGAGAAAACAATCGGTGAGGTCCTGGATATGAATATTGGGCCGGGTCTGCTTTCCGCCGAATACTGTAATTTTACCATTTGTCAGGGCCTGCATGGTCAGCATATTCACAGAAACATCCAACCGCATCCGCGGCGAAAATCCGCATACCGTGGCAGGGCGAATGCAAAAAACGTTGATCTTTTCTTGATAGCTCAAGAGGACTCGCTCACTGATCATCTTGGTCTTGTTGTAGTCGGTGATGGGAACCAGCGGTAGATCTTCGGTAACCTGCGGTTCATCCTTTATGCCGTATACGCTTCCGGAACTGGCATAAATGAAGGTTTTGACATGGCGTGCAATTGCCTTTTCAACCAGCTGCATGGTTGCCAGGGCATTGACTTCCCAGGAAAGCTTGGCATCTAAATCCCCGCAGGGGTCATTGGCGATATTGGCTAAATGAATGACCGCATCGACAGTATCCATGGGTATACTGTCAATGTCACGAATATCACCCTGGATAACGGTTAGGTTGTCATGGGGTTTTAGATAATTTCCAAACCACATGATATCCACAACCGTTACCCGTATACCGCGGTCAAGCAGCTTGGGTGCCAATATTGATCCGACATATCCGCATCCACCGGTTACCAAGACATGCATACGTATCTCCTCTACGGCTTATGAATATAATCAAAGGACTGAAGTTTAAGGGTGTCGAGGCTGTTTTTTATCCAGGCAAACGTGTCTTCAATGCCTGACTTGAGGGTAAAACGGTCTTTCCAGCCGAGTTCTTCCCGGGCCTTGGAACTGTCCAGGAGATAGGCGGCATCCTTTCCAAGGCGCTCCCCTACGGTCACTACATTCTTTTCAAAGTCGATGCCCATTATCTCGGCCACCATCTTCACAAGTGAACGGATGGAAATATTTTCCATGGTGGAAAAATGATAGATTTCTCCCGGCGGTGCGTTACGCATCACACGCAGGGTGCCCTCGGCAACATCGCGGATATCGATAAATGATCGTACTGAATGACCTCCGCCATGCAATTGCAGCTTGTTGCCGATCAGAAAGAACAAGATCGCCCTGGGAATAATGCGGTAAAGCTGTTGACACGGGCCGAAGACATTTGCCGCCCGCGTTATGACAACCGGGAAATGGTAAGTCTTGAAGTAGGTCATGAGGCTCATATCAGCGGCCGCCCGGGAAACGGCATAGGGCGTACTCGGATTGTAATCATAGCTCTCAGGAACCAGTCCCTCACATGATCCATATACTTCCGGTGTCGATATGTGGACGTATTTTTTTAAAAAGCTGAAATTTCGCAAACGCTCATGAAGTTTAATGGTAGCAACCACATTGGTTTGAAACCAGTGATCAGGGTTCTGCCAGCTTTCGGCAACCATGCTCTGAGATGCAAAATTTACTATATATTGGGGTTCAAAATGCTTGATGGTATCTATAATATCATCCAGATCAAAATTCAAATCCAGCTGATAAAAGCGATAGCCTGAACAAGATTTTTCATAGGGTAGAAAAACCTGATCTGGTTCAGGAGAGCGGCTCATACTGATTACATCCATATTGGCTTCCAGCACGCGGTGAACAAAATGCGCCCCGGAGAAAGAATTACTGCCTATAACTACTACCCTCTCGGACATCGAAACCTCTTTATTGAAATATATTAGGGCCCTATCTTGCCTTGTTCGCAGCGATTTTGTTAGCGTAGTTGTAGTTTTCTATCGTGCCGATATCGATATTGAAGCCTTTAATCGGGTAACCAAACATTCTTCCTTGATAGCGGGGTAAAATATGATTACTAAAATCAATAACCGTATCCGCGGGTATGCATTCGACAACGCGTGGCGCTAAAATAAAGATTGCAGCGCTGGCGAGATTGGTTCGCGGTACTTTTGGTTTTTCAGAGAATTTCAGTATGCGACCGGAATCATCAAGGGCGTCGATAATTCCACACTGTTTGGGGCTTGGGGTTTCAAAAAGGGCCAGTGATAAATCTGTTTCTTGATGCTTATGAAAAGCGATCATATCTGCAAGATCAATGTCGGTGTAATTATCACCATGACATAAAACAAAGAAATCCTCATCTTTAATAAATTGATAGTTGCTTTTTACCGTACCACCGGTGCCTAGTAACTTTTTTTCGTATACGTAATTAATTTTCAGGTTATATCTTTTTTGGGCGTCATAAATGAATTCTTTTACCAATTCATGCAGGTAGTGGGCATTGATCAGAACCTCGGAAAAACCATTCTTTTCGAAGCATTCTAACCAATGGTCCAATAGCGGTTTGCCATTTATCGGCAGTAAGGGCTTAGGGATGTTTTTCGTTAACGGACGTAATCTTATACCTTCGCCGGCTGATAGAATAATTGCTTTCATGTGATCTTTTCAGTGGTAGATTTTAGTAGACGGGATCTTTTCAGCACGCTGGTTTTCTGGTTGTCCGGCACGGTTTGTTGGGTAGCCCTATCAATCTGATTTCACATGCAGAATACAGCTCCGCCCCTCCGATTGCATTCGGGATGGGGCGTAACAATCTGTAAATACTATTTAAATATACAATGTTCGGAAAGGGTTTATCTCTTATCCGCTTCCCATATCATCAGGCGCGGCCGGCCTTCAAGCTTCATCTGTTTATGCTCCTCCCGGGTCAGTACGAGTGATCTTATCTTTCTTTTAATATACCGTTCTGTTTTTCTGCTCAAATCATTAAGATGGTATTCGTCGATTTCCCCCACCAGGAGCAGGTCAATAATACCTGTGTCTTTGCCTTCCGCGTAATCATCTATCAGGTAGGCTCTTTCCAAGTCTCCAAGGCGGGTGACAATGGAGTCGATCACCTGGTCGATGCCCATGACTTTGCCAACCATGGATTTAAGTTCTGGAAACAGGGGATGTGCAGTGTTAGCTCCGTAAAGGACTTGACGGCCGTTTCTTTTGGAAACAAGCAATTTGGTTTTGGTCAATTGGTTGAGTTCTTCCCTGACCGAGTTGGTAGACAGGCTGAATTCCTTGGCCAGTTCACGCAGATAGGACCGGGTCAGGGGATTGAAGAAAAATCGGGTAAGCAGCTTGATTCTGGTTTTAGAGGCAATCAGACCTGTAAACAGGTTTTCCATGTTTCACCGCCAAATACTTTATGAGTAATAAAACTACTCAATAATATGTCAGGAAAATTGTCAAGTAATTTATTTCTGCTGGGCCGGTATGGTCATGTCGGTGGGGTACCTGTTATCAGACGCTTGTGTGACAGACATCTTTGACAGGCAGAAATAAATATGATGAGGGCACTGGGAAAATGCGGAAAAAAGAGAGAGGCCTCAGGTGGCAGGGCGCTTATTTGATAGCTAAAAAACCTTCAAAACACAGATACTTGAATACGGTGATAATGTCCACAAAACCTGCCCTTTTCAGAAGGTCCAGGTTTCCCTGGGTTGAAAATGGTTCCAGGATGCCTTTGAGGCTTTTGGTTTTATTGATGATTTCGGTCGGGGTATAGCCCTGGTCCAGCTTGTAATCCGTGTAGAGGGTCTGGATAATATCCTGGAAACGGGCATCACAGGCCCGCACCTTTTCAAAAAATATAAACGCGCCGCCCCAGTTCAGGGCCTGGAACACCCGGTTGAAAAGATCCTGCCGGACGGCGGGCGGCACAAACTGGATGGTGTAATACGAGGTGATCAGATCGGACGCCAGAAAGGGATAGAGGGTGATATCATCTACTACAAATTCAACAGTATCGAGGTCCCCGTTCTCCATCCGGGCCTGCTGGACCATAGCCGGTTCGATATCGATGCCGATCCATTGCGCGCCTGGGCGCCGGGTATGCCGGCGGGCCAGTTTGCCGGCCAGTACGCCGGTGGAGGTGCCCAGGTCGTAGCAGACCGACTGATCCTTGACAAAATAATCGCTGAGTTTGCACACCAGTTCATGACCGGTATCATAAAACGGCACGGACTGTTGAATATGCGCGGTAAAGGCTGCCGGGGTCTGGCCGCCAAAGGTCCAGTCGGCTTCGCCTGCAGTGATATTCTGACCGGCGGAGTCTTTATCTGTTGTCATATTATACCTCAATGTCTTTCACGGCAAGATTTCGAATTTGTTTCGATATTCGTGCTTCGATATTCGAATTTTTTATTCGGTGTCAGATTCTTGCAAATTCATCAATCTCCTTTTTTAATCTGCGCTTCCTGGTGCTCAATGGATTCCGCATGGATGCAGCGATACAGCTCCCGCATAAACCGTTCGGACAGGTTGCGCCGCACCCCGGCCGCGATGCGGCTCACCAGGATTTCATTCCAGCGCTCCGGTTGCAAAATTGAAACATTGTTGCTCTGCTTATACCGCCCGATTTCATCGACGATCTCCATCCGTCTGGCCAGGGCCGTGATGACGGCTTCATCCGCCGCATCAATTTTTTCCCTAAGCTGTTCAAGAGTGCTGGCAAAAGCGATGTTGTCGGAATGGGCGCGCTTGAATTCTATTTTCTTCAGCAGCCGGTCCAGCCGGGCCGGGGAGAGCTGCTGGCGGGCATCGCTCAGGGCGGATTCGGGGGCGATATGAGCTTCGATCATCAGGCCGTCAAAAAGCAGATCCATAGCCTTTTGCGCCACATCAAAGACCAGCTCGCCGTCTCCGCTGATGTGACTGGGATCACAGATAAGGGGGATTTCCGGATGCCGGAGCTTCATTTCGATGGGAATCGTCCAGTGCGGCCGGTTGCGATAGAGGGTTTCCGTGGCTGATGAGAAGCCCCGGTGAATGGCCGCAATCTTTTTGATACCGGCCCGGGACAGGCGTTCAACCGCGCCAAGCCACAGATCGAGGTCCGGATTGATGGGGTTCTTCACCATAACCGGAATGTCCACCCCCCGCAGGGCATCCGCTATGGCCTGTACTGAAAAGGGATTTACGGTCGTGCGGGCACCGATCCAGAGCAAGTCGATTCCATGGCGCAGGCACGCTTCAACATGTGAGGGGGTCGCCACCTCCACGGTGACCGGCAGGGCGGTCTCCTTTTTGGCCTGTGCCAGCCAGGCCAGACCGGTTTCACCGACCCCTTCGAATGTGCCTGGCATGGTCCGCGGTTTCCAGATACCGGCGCGCAGCACATCGATTTTACAGCGGGCCAGTTCCCGGGCGGTGTTCAGAACCTGTGCTGCCGATTCGGCGCTGCAGGGGCCCGCGATGATAAGTTTTTGTCTGGAGGCAATGTTCCAGGTTTGAATGGGAGCCGGTATAATTTTGTTTTCCTTTTATTAAATCAGGGGGCGGAAGCGTTATTTTCCAGAATTTCCGGCAGCATTTTTAGAGCCTTTTCAATCGGTATTATGGTAACATTGTTTTCGTATTGTTCCCTTGAGCCGCCATATAGAAAATATAATTTTGCCTCCGGGTAATCACTTGAAAACAGTTTTAAACCTCTTAAGTCTTTAGTTGAAAAACGGTTGGATCGTTTAATTTCAAAAGCGAGCAGACCTCTGGAGCCATAAAGTATGAAATCGACCTCAACACCGTTACCGGTTCGCCAGTAATAAAGGTTGTATCCATATTTGTAATAGTCGTTGATGGCCGATAGTTCTTGATAGCATAGAGTTTCAAGACCGGGACCTTCGGCTTCTGCCGGAGAATCCAGAGGTCCCATGGGGCGCAGCGATCGGAAAACACCCACATCAAAATAGTAAAATTTGGGATGCACGGTTACTCTACGCTTTGCCCTTTTTGTAAAGACCGGCAGCCTGGACGCGAGAAGCAAGTCCTCAAGTATCGAAAAATAACTGGTAATCCGCATTCTTTCAATACCGGCTTCTCTGGCTATTTCAGAAATGTTCAGTACGGCTCCCTGGGAGAATGAAGCTGTTTCGAGAAAACGTGAAAAACTGCCCAGGTTCCTTGTCAAACCCTCCTGGAGGACTTCTTCACGCAGATAGGTTTGCACGTACGCTTTTAAATACAAACCTGGTTCATTTTCGGAAGAAATTGATGGCAGATGGCCCCATTTTAACGAATTTTCCAACTTGAAATCGTTACCCAGCTCAATGGCGGTGAGAGGATACATTCGGTACGTCAAAGCACGCCCGGCGAGCAGGTTGACTCCCTTTTTCCGGAGTGTCCTGGCACTGGAACCTGTCAAAACAAATTTGAGATTCAGGTTTTCTATTAAGCGATGGACTTCATTGAGTAAATCCGGTATGCGTTGGATCTCGTCGAGAATAATCCAGTCGTGAAAACCGGGGGGAATTAAACTTTCCAACCGTCCCGGACGTGCCAGTAAATCATTATACAGGTCAAATTCCAGCAGATCTAGATAGAGAGCCTCTGGGAAGACACTTTTAATCCAGGTAGTCTTACCCGTACCCCTTGGCCCGAACAGGAAGAAACTCCTGTTTTGAGCAATTGGTTTTTTAATCAGTCTGCGATACATAACTTCAATTTACATAGAAAAATGAATAAGTCAACTTCATAATGATAAACAAATGCATTGCCCGGTCACTTGACGAATAATCAGGTTATAGTGTTAAATGCCTCATACACCCGTTGACAGAGTCCGGCTGCATTCAAAGGAGACGAGACATGAGATCTTATCGGTTCTTTTTTAGCATCGCACTGTTGACCATAGGACTGTTGCCAACCGGTCACTCAATGGCCGGAGAACCGACAGCCAGTCAACTGATTCGTGGCAATCTCAACTATATGCGCGGAAAAACATCTGTGTCGACTGTGGAGATGACCGTGCACCGGCCGGAATGGCAGCGGGTGAGCCGGATCAAAGTCTGGACCCGGGGGGAGAAGGACAGCCTTTTTACCCTCATGGCGCCCCCCAAGGACAAGGGCAACGGCACCTTGAAACTCGACAAAAACATGTGGACGTTCAACCCCAAGGTCAACCGGGTGATCCAGCTGCCGCCCTCCATGATGGCCCGGGCCTGGATGGGGTCCGACTTTTCCAATAACGACCTGGCCAAATCCGACAGTGTGATCGATGACTATGACCACACGCTCACCGGCAAGGAGATCCAGGCGGGACAGACCGTTTACCTGATCAAATCCATACCCAAACCGGAGGCGGCGGTCATCTGGGGGATGCTGACGTTTAAGATCCGGGAGGACCTGGTTCCCGTAGAAGAAATTTTCTACGACGAGGACCTCGCACCGGTGAAGATCCTGGAATTCAGCCAGGTGGAAATGCTGGGGAACCGGCTGCTGCCGCGGGTGATGAAGATGTACAAGGCGGAAAGCCCGGAGGAGTATACGCTGGTTGAATATGTATCCCTTTCGTTTGACGTTGTCCTGAAAGATCGTCGGTTTACCCTGGCGGCCTTGAAGAACCCGGGAAGGTAGGGAGGTAGAGGTTGTCATCCCGGCGTAGGCCGGGATCCAGGGGCTTGTTTTACTGTAGTAATAGTGTGCCGGGCCTTTCCCCAGTCATAGAGTCAGGATAGAAATCGAATACGGATCCCGATAGCAATCTCAATAAGGCTGGATGCCGGATCGGGGTCCGGCAGGACGGTAAAAACCAAGAATCGGGCTAAGTTTAAGAGCAGGGTGAAGAGATAAAAGGAAGCGACCATGAACCTCAAAATGGGCTGGCGCAACATCTGGCGCAACAGAAGGCGCACGCTGCTGACCATCGCCGCGATTGCTTTCGCCTGCATCCTGCTGGTGTTCATGCTGAGCTTCCAGATCGGCACTTACGACACGATGATCAATGCCTCCGTGGGAATCCACACCGGGCACCTGCAGATCCAGGCCAAAGGGTATCACGAAAAACGACAGATCCGGCAGATGGTGCACCACCCTGAAAAGATGCTGGCGGCCATCCGGGAACTGCCCGCCGTGACCGCCCGAACGGAACGGGGCAACGCCTTCTCACTTGTGTCGTCGGCGGAAAGAACCTACGGAGCCCTGGTTATCGGAATTGACCCGCGGCGAGAGGCGGCGACCTCCACCCTGCGCAAGCTGATCCGGAAAGGGCGCTACCTGGAAGCGGCGGACACCGACGTGGCCCTCATCGGACAGCTGCTGGCGAAGAACCTGCAGGTGGATATCGGCGACGAACTCACTGTCCTGGGGCAGGGAAGCGACGGATCCGTGGCAGCGGCCGTTTTTACGGTAAAAGGGGTCTACAGTTCCGGCATGGACGATTTTGACCGGAGTGCGATCCACGTGCCGCTGGGTTATTTCCAGGATGTCTTTACCCTGGAAGGTAATGTCCATGAGATCGTGGTCACCGTTCAGTCCCTGGCCGATGTCCACGGTGTCAAGCAGGCGCTCGAGAAGGAGATTGCGGACGAAAACCTGGCGGACGACCTGGTGGTCCTGGACTGGATGGATCTGCTCCCCGGCCTGGCCCAGGGAATCGCCATGGACCTGGTGAGCGGCCTGATCATTTACGTGATTCTGATTCTCGTTGTGGCTTTCAGCATCCTGAACACCTTTCTCATGGCCATCCTGGAGAGGACCCGGGAGTTCGGGGTGATGATGGCCCTGGGCACGACACCCGGCAAACTGGTGAAAATGGTCATGCTGGAGTCGATGCTGATGACCCTGGTGGGGATTTTCACCGGCATCGGGCTGGGCATTATCCTGACCTGGTATTTCCAGGTCCACGGGATTGTCCTGGCCGGCAGTTCGGAAATGCTGAAGCAATACGGGATATCCGGCGCTCTGTATCCGCGGCTGACCTGGTTTTCGATTGTAACGGGACCGGCGCTGGTGTTTATGATCACCGTGTGCGCGGCCCTTTACCCGGCCCTGAAAATCAAAAAATTAAAACCGGTGGATGCGCTGACGTATACCTGAGGGTGACTGCGGATGATCCACTATTGATTTCTTTATTGGTACCGTTGCTACGATAGAGTTTAGACGTAAGGAAAATCCGAAGCCCGAATTTTGAAATTCGGAATGTTCTCAAGGCAAACGCCGCAAACAATATCGAATGGCAGAAATTCAAAAGGGACAAACAATCTGTTATTTTGGTTTGTCGGTAAGGGGTTTGTTTAGGTCATTGAGGCATTTGGATTTATAATTTGTTTAGGAATTCGATATTCGGATTTCGGATTTTTGTTCTCTTAACACTTAACACATAAAACTTAAAACAGGCTTTACCCATGCACTTCCAACTATCCTGGCGAAATATCTGGAGAAATCCGCGAAGGACGACCATTATTCTCATTGCGGTTTCCATCGGAGTCTGGAGCATGGTCGTGCTGGGTGCGCTCTGGCAGGGCATGGTGAACCAGATGATTAAAAACGGGGTTGCCAACCTGACCGGTCATCTGCAGATCCATCAGCGGGACTACCGAAACGATCCGGTGGTTGAAAACAGCATCTTCGATCCGGACCGGGTCGACAAGGTCCTTGCCAAACACCTGCCGGATGGCGCCAACTGGAGTTCCCGGATTCGGGTGACCGCCGTGGCGGCCAATGCCCGCCATTCGGCTGGTGTGACGGTTATCGGCATCGATCCGGACCGGGAAACCGCTGTCTCGTTTATTGCCGGTGCGGTGCGGGAAGGACGCTATCTAAAGGCAGACGACCGCCATGGCATCCTGATCGGCAAGGCCCTGGCAGACAAATTCGCCACAAAACTGGGACGCAAGGTGGTCCTGATGAGCCAGACCACCCAGCGGGAGATCGGTTCTCTGGCCTTTCGCATTATCGGCCTCTATCGGGCTGAAATGGAGGCTACGGAAAAGCAGTTTGTCTTTGTTACCAAGTCCGCCGCCCGCAGAATGCTCAAGCTCGGTACCGGGGTATCGGAATATTCCATCGTGCTGCCCGAAGAGGATCCCCCGAACCTGGATGCGGTAAGAGACAAGCTCCAGGCCGAAATCGACGGCGACGTTCGCGTGGAGGGCTGGCCCGAGATCCTGCCCATGGTCAAAACCTACGTCGAGCTGATCCAGGGCTGGGGCTGGATCTGGTACCTTGTGGTGTTTATCGCCATGGGATTCGGCATCGTCAATACCATGCTCATGGCCGTCTATGAACGCATGCGTGAGTTCGGTGTCCTGAAGGCCCTGGGTATGCAGCCGGGATGGATCGTCAAGGACGTGCTGGCCGAATCATTTTTCCTGCTGCTGGGCGGGATACTGATCGGTAACGGGGTCGCTTTCGTCACCGTGTGGATCTTCAGCCGGACGGGGATCGACTTGTCCGCGTTTGCCGCGGGGGCCGAATATGCCGGGATCGCCAAAATCATCTATCCCGCCCTGAACTTCAGGGACCTGGTGATCGCCAACCTGATGGTGTTCCTGCTGGGTATGCTGATCAGCCTCTATCCGGCTATCCGGGCCGCCCGCTTTACACCGGTGGAGGCGATGACGCACGTATAGAGTGTTTTAAGTGTTGGGTGTTAAGTTTTAAGTGGTTGTTCTAACGATATTTTATGTTTTTCTTAACACCTAACACCTAACACCTAAAACTTAAAACTGTTGGAGTATATACATACCGGAGATTATTGGGATGGCCATTGTAAATTGCGAAAACCTTGTAAAAACCTACCAGCAGGGCGAGGTGACGGTCAAGGCCCTGCGGGGAGTCAGCCTTTCCATCGATAAGGGGGGGTTCGTGGCCCTGGCCGGCCCCTCCGGGTCAGGCAAGACAACTGTCTTGAACCTCATCGGAAGTCTGGATCGGGCGGACACCGGCACCATATCCGTTGACGGGAATGACTACAGCCGTATGAGCGCGTCAGAACTGGCCCACCTGCGCCTGCACAAGATCGGGTTTGTTTTCCAGGCTTACAACCTGATCCCGGTCCTTTCGGCGGTGGAAAATGTGGAATATGTCATGCTGCTGCAGGGGGTTTCTCCAAAAGAGAGGGGTGACCGGGCCAGGACGATCCTGGACGACGTTGGTCTGGAAGACAAATATGACCGGCGGCCGGCGGAACTTTCCGGCGGACAGCAGCAACGGGTGGCCGTGGCGCGGGCAATTGTATCGAATCCCTCCATTGTCCTGGCCGATGAACCCACGGCCAACCTGGATTCCAAGACCGGCCAGGGACTCCTGGAGCTGATGCTGGCCATGAATACCCGCAAAGGGGTAACCTTCGTATTTTCAACCCATGACCAGATGGTAATGGAATACGCCCGTCGCTTGATCCATATACGGGATGGGCGTGTGGCCGGTGATGAGAAAAAATAGATTTGTGATTGCAGTCACCTAAAGTTAGAATTGATCTAAAGCCCGCCCTGGCGCGAATGTAATATTTGCGGGGATAGCAGGCAAATTATTCCACGCCTTGCTTTATCGCCAACAGTATGGGTAATCGGTCTGGGCCAGGGTTAAGGTATTTTACTGAATTGATATGGCCAATCTCGCATACAATCTGGAAAAGCCGACCACATCCCTGTCTGCCGCCATCTTTCTTTGCCTGTTTATATCTGTTACTTTTGTTCCCGGTGTGGCGCAAGCTTCTGAAAAATTAAAAGATACGATTTCAACCGAATGGGGCGGCCACCTGCGCGCGGGCGGGATGGCTGCGTCCGTCGATGACCGGTCTATTTACGGTTCGGTGGGTGCCGGCACTTACCTGGACGGGGAAACGGATTTCAGGCTGAAAAACAAGACCTGGGCCGGAGAGATCTATTCATTTGAATGGCACTACGAAGCGGTTTTACGGGGCGGCGATACCCTGGAAAAGAATAACGCTCTTAAAGCAGCCGGAGGCAGCAGTGCGGGCAATGCATTGATTGCCCCGGCCTTCATTTCCGACCAAACCAGCTTCTTCAATCTTTCCGGCGTCATCGACGAAGGGGATGATTATATTGCCTATCACCGGCTTGACCGGCTGGTCCTCGCCGCCCAGCCGGCCTGGGGCACGGCGGCGGTTGGCCGGCAGGCGCTCACCTGGGGCAACGGCCTCGTCTTCAACCCGATGGACCTGTTTAATCCGTTTCGTCCCACCGATATGGAACGGGATTATAAAATAGGTGCGGACATGGCTCTACTGCAGGTTCAGGGTATGAAAATAGATGATATTCAAATGGTTTACGTACCCCGCCGGGATCCGCAAACCGATGCGGTCAGCGGTGAATACGCTTCCTTGGCGGGGAAACTGCACCACGCTTTTAATTTATTCGAGATCGACCTGATGGCCGGGCAGCACTACGCTGATACGGTGGCCGGTTTTGGCGCCACTCGGACCGTGGGTGGGGCGGTTTGGCGATTTGACCTTACCTGGACCCGTTTGGACGACCGGGAGGCTGACAGTGATTTTCTGACATGCGTGACCAACCTTGATTACGCCTGGACGTGGGGTGGTAAAAATGTTTACGGCCTGTTGGAATATTACCACAACGGCCTCGGCAAAAGTGACTATGCAGCGGCTTTTTCAGACCCGGATATGCTGGACAGGCTGGCCCGGGGGGAGCTGTTTACCCTGGGGCGGAACTATCTGGCAGGTCAGCTGCAATACGAGATTCATCCCCTGGTGATCCTCTCCCTGGCAGTTATCAATAACCTGGCCGACCCATCGGGCACGGTTCAGCCCCGGATGGAATGGAGCGCGGCGCAGAACGTCCAGGTCGTCCTCAGCGGTACCACTCATTATGGTGGGGAGGGGACTGAATACGGAGGATTTTACGTGCCGCAGTACGGCATCTGGCATGTGCCGGTGGACAGTGTGTATGGCCGGGTGAGTTTGTTCTTTTAGAAGATCGAATATCCAATATCCAACAAAGCAAGGGTTCAAGGGGTCAAGGGTTCGAGGGTTCGAGGGAAAATCAATCCCAATCCAAGTGAGTTATTCTGTTATTTGGAATAAAGAGACCGTCATGCCGGACTTTGATCCGGCATCCAGTGGTCTTAGGTTTCAGCCCCGCAGGGGCTCACTAGAACCCTCGGCCCCTTGACCCCTTGGATCCTGGTTTCATTTGGACATTCCTTGTTGGATATTCAGCTTTTCAATAGATTGGCCGCCGCCTCCAGAGCCAGAATATATCCCTGGGTGCCCAGGCCGCAGATCTGTCCGGTGGCAATGTCGGTGACAAGCGATTTATGGCGGAAGGGTTCACGCTTGTAGATGTTGGAGAGGTGGATTTCGATAATTGGCACCTCGAGCAGCAGCAGGGCGTCGCGGATGGCCACACTGGTGTGGGTAAAGGCGGCCGGATTGATAATTACCGCGGCGCACTCCCCGGGAGCAGCCTGTATTTTTTCCACAATCTGGCCTTCGTGGTTGGACTGGAAAACATCCAGTTCAACATTCAGAGAGGCAGCCTTTTTTTCCAGCCGGGCGTTTATCTGGTCAAGCCCCTCACTGCCGTAGACTTCCGGTTCCCTGGTCCCCAGCATATTCAGATTTGGTCCGTGGATCACGAGTATTTTTTGCATAGGTTTCAGGCTCCCGTATTGTGTGACCTTTTGTGAAATCAGTTAATATGTTTTTATATCTCGTCACTCTGAGCGTAGCGAAGAGTATCCCGCATGCCGCGGCCATGATTTATAATAAGGGATTCTTCGTTCCCCGTCGGGCGTAGCTTCCAGCGAAGCCTGGTTTCACTCCTCAGAATGACAGGTATTAAGTTCGTGATAACCTATTCTCCCATCAGACGCCTGAATTCGGCAATAGTAGCTGCGTAATCTTCACTACCGAAGATGGCCGAGCCGGCCACGAAAACATTGGCCCCGGCACCGGCTACGGATGCAATGGTTTTACTGTTCACGCCGCCGTCCACCTCGATGTCGATGGCCAGTCCCCGGTCATCGATCATTTTACGCAGCCGGCTGATTTTTTCGAGGGTTGCCGGAATGAATTTCTGGCCGCCGAAACCGGGGTTGACGCTCATCAATACCACCAGGTCGATATCCGGCAGGATCCACTCCAGGCCATCGATCGGTGTGGAAGGGTTCAAAACCACCCCCGCTTTGCAGTCGTGCTGCCGGATGAGCTGCAGGGTGCGGTGCAAGTGGACACAGGCCTCGGTCTGCACGGCAATAATGTCTGCCCCGGCAGCTGCAAAATCCGGGATATAGCGATCCGCGTTTTCAATCATCAGGTGCACATCCAGGGGCAGGTCTGTTACCGGCCGGATGCCCTCAACTACCAGCGGACCGATGGTAATGTTGGGCACAAAGTGCCCATCCATCACATCCACATGAATCCAGTCTGCCCCGGCGGCGGCCACCGCACGGATTTCGTCGCCCAGTTTTGCAAAGTCAGCTGAAAGAATAGAGGGGGCAATTTTTTTCATAAACCTTCTCCTGTAATATTCAGGTTGTTTAGGCTGTAGGCTGAAGACTATTAGGTTTCACAGTCAACGGCGGTATGTTTTTCCCTATAGCCTAAATGCCTACAGTCTATCTACCTGAATGCTTGAATGTCCGTCAGGTGGCTGCCGGGAAAGATTGTTTTTATCAACGCTCCGTCTTCATATAGCATAACGGTGATATTTTCAAAGCGCGGTATTAAAAAAATTAGATCTGTATCCGGCGGCATGAAATCATCAAAAAGCGTATATGAAAACAATTTGCTGTTAATCCGGACTTTTATATGCGTGTTAAGAAAACCCGTACCGGTTCGGTAGCGATAGAACCAGACCTTGCGCCGGGCGGCTTCTGCGGACTGACCGCTGGTTGGACGGGCCCGGTTGACATCCAGGTGCACTGCCTGGCCGGGGACGACCCGGTATCCAGCCGGCGGTGTCTGGCCAACGACCGTGTTCAGGGGAACGTCCCGGGTTGCAGACGTGGATATATTGCCCAGTTTCAGATTCCCGGATTCAATTTTAAGGATGGCGTCGTCCACTGGCAGGGTGGTCAGGTCGTTCATGGCGAACGCTTCCTGGTAAGGCCCGGAACTTATCAACAGGTCCACGCAGTTTTGCCGATTGATGACCACGCCGGGTGGCGGTGACTGGGCAATGATGGCGCCTGCCGGCAGATCGACATGGGTTGAATGGGAACGGGTTCCCGGACAAATCCCGCTTTCCTCAAGGATGATCAGGGCCTGGCTGAGCGACAGGCCGGTCACTTGCGGGGTGGGTACGGACAGCTGGCCCTTTGAGATCACCAGCTTGATATTCCGGCCCTTTTTTATTTCCGCGCCGGGACCAGGCTCTTGCGCGATGATGTGATTGGCAGGGACGGTGGCACTGTACCGGGAGGCTTTTATCCGGGTGTTCAAGCCCAGGTCACTGAGGATCTGAAGGGCGTAGACCACCTCTTTTTCTTGCAGCGCAGGTACCACAACGGTCTCTTCACCCTTGATGATCAGGGTGAGTGTCAGGTAGGCGCTGGCGCCGGCGCCGACGATGAATATTGATACAAGAAACAATATTTTCAGTATCTTATAAATCATAATGTATTGATGCACAAAAACCCCGGTTTTTACGGGCAGGTCAGAGATATTAGGCTGTTCCGATAAGCAGGTAAAAGTTTTAAAAAGCTGAACATTCATCATCGAACACTCAACATTGAACATTGAATTGAGGTACGCCTTCGGCGACCAGTTAAACACGAATCGTCTCAAGTGGTTATAAAGCCCTGTAGGGTCTATAAATCAGCGAAGCAAAGCTTCAGTCCTTTTTCGATGTTGGACGTTCGATGTTGAATGTTGGATGTTCGTTTTTTTTGGCACTTTCAACTTGCTGGTGTAAGAACCAAGCCCCTTCCAGGGGCAACCCAAAGCCTGGCCCTCTATGCCAGGATCTTTACTTCCGACGCCTGAGGCACACCGCGAAAAAGCCGTCCATGTTGTGTCGGTGCGGCAGGGTCCGTAAACAATTGTCAGATGCCACCACCGATGTCGGGTCACTGATAGAGTCCGTTGGAACCGCGATCGGTTCAAACAATCGATTCCGGGCGAGAAACGATTGTATGACCGCTTCATTCTCCTCTGGTTCCATACTGCAGACTGCATATACCAGAATACCGCCCGGTTTCACAAGGGGGGCCAGGTGATTCAGGAACGTCTGCTGCCGTCCGGCATAACGCGCAAGGTCGGCCGTAGTGCGGTGCCATCTTGTATCCGGGTTGCGGCGCAAGACCCCCAACCCGGAGCAGGGCGCGTCCAGGAGGATCCGGTCAAAGGTGCCGAACACCGCGGGATCCGGTGGTTTTGTCAGATCATGCCGGGCGGGCGTGACAATGGAAATGCCCAGCCGGCGCATCTCCTTTTCCAGGGCCGCAAGTTTACTCTCAACCGACTCCAGGGCAAAAATTTCACCCTTATTATCAAGGAGTTGGGCGATATGGCCTGTTTTGCCGCCCAGACCGGCACAGGCATCCAGGACCCGCAGGCCGGGACGGGGTGCCAGGATGTGGGCGACCAACTGGGCGGCCTCGTCCTGGACCTGGAATTTTCCCTCTGCATATCCCGGGAGAGCTTGCAGGTCGGTATGCAGACCATACAGTAAAATTCCCTCCGGGGTGTGGGAAGTCCGGACGGTTGCGTCCACAACATTGTCAAGGGTGTTCACCAGCGACGTGCGGGAGGTTTTCAGGGTGTTCGTGCGCAGGCTGAGCGGCGGGATCGTGTTCACCGCGTCGCACAATTGTACACACTGGTCCTGGCCGAATCTGGTCAGCCACCGCTGCACGAGCCACTCCGGCAGGGATTTGCGTACGGAGAGCGCGTGGACTACGTTTTTGGCCATATCCGGGAACGTCACGGCGTCCGGGTGGCGGGCAATGTTGCGCAGGAGGCCATTTACAAATTTAACCGTCCAGGGTGCGGCCACCTTTTTGGCCAGTTCGACCGCGGTGTTGACCGCCGCAGAATCCGGTACCCGATCCATGTACAGAATCTGGTAAACCCCCAGGCGCAGGATGTTTTTCACATCGGGAGATATTTTTCGGAAAGGGGTTTTAGAAAAATGGCGGATAGTCCAATCGAGGCGATTGCGCGTGCGCAGTATGCCGAAGACGAGGGCCTGCAGAAAGGCTTTGTCACGGCGGAGCTGACCCGGGTCGGCAGTGCGATAGGTATCCAGCATGCGGTCAAGGGTGAGAGGGCGCTCTTTTTCCAGCTCAGAAAGAATGGCCAGGGCCTCTTTTCTGACGTCAGAGGCCATCAGCTTAGTACAGTGCCTTCTGCCACGGGATTGCCGATCAGGTAGTCCCGGACAGGCAGACGTTTGCCGGAGGCAGCCTGGAGTTCAAGGATGGTCAGGGCCTGGTTGCCGGTGGCCACCCGCAGTTCATCGGCAAATCCCCGTATAACGGTGCCCGGAGGGGCGGGTGATGTCAGGGGCACCGGTCTGGCGGCGAAGATCTTGAGGCGTTTATCGCCCATAAAGCTGAAAGCGCCGGGCCAGGGGGTCATACCCCGGATAAAAGTGTCAATGGCCACAGCCGGTTTTTGCCAATCGATGCGCCCATCTCCCTTTTTTAACAGCGGTGCCTGGGAAGCCCGCTCGTGATCCTGCTGAACAGGTGTAATTGTATTTGAAATCATACCGTTAAGGGTTTCAATAAGCAGGTCGGCCCCCAGGGTGCGCAACCGGTCATGCAGCGTTTGGGCCGTGTCCTCAGATGTGATGTCCGTGCGTGCGGACAGGAGCATGTTCCCAGTGTCAAGGCCGGCGTCCATGAGCATCGTGGTAATCCCGGTCTCCTGTTCGCCGTTGATCAGGGCCCACTGGATCGGGGCAGCCCCGCGATATTTCGGCAGCAGGGACGCGTGTACGTTGATGGCGCCCATCCGGGGAATGTCCAGGAGTTCCTGGCTTAATATCTGCCCCATGGCCACAACCACGAAAAGATCCGGTTCCAGTCTTTTCAGCTTTGTGACGAAGTCTGCCGAACGAACGGTGATCGGCTGTTCAACGGTCAGTTCCAGGTTGAGGGCGGCTGCTTTCACCGGTGTCGGTGTGGTCTTACGGCCCCGACCTTTGGGGCGGTCCGGCTGGGTGACCACCATGGGAATCGCATGTCCGGCCCGGTGCAGGGCCTGCAGGGTGGGAACGGCAAAGTCCGGTGTTCCCATGAAGATGACTTTAAGGGGGGTATTCATTTTTGCCTTTCAAAAGGAAAGGGTTCCAGAATTCGAAGGGTCTTGTTTTCGCCAGAGGCCATGCTGGGTAGTCAAGGGGACAAGCTTTAATTATTATTAGGTTTTATTGTCGGCCATGCGCATCCCTTTGAGATATGCTTTTAAAAGCCTTTCAGCATTTCACTTGGCCCCTCGAACCCTCGAACCCTTGAACCCTTGAATCCTAATGAGGCAGTGTAACTATAATTATTGATATTTACGAGTCCTAATTATCCTTTATTCTTCATCTGTTTTTTCACCTTACGCTTATACATCTCCCGTTTCAGCGCGCTGATTTTGTCAATGAAAAGAACCCCGTCCAGATGGTCGATTTCATGCTGCAGGACAATCGCGTAGAGTCCGTCTGTTTCTATGTGAACCGGTTGGCCGTTTCTGTCAAGGGCATCCACCTTGACCCGTTCGAATCTTTTGACGTCACTTCTGAAATCCGGCACGCTGAGGCAGCCTTCGCCTTCCGAGAGCTGGGTCCCTTCGGATTCCACGATAAACGGGTTCAATAAAACTTCAAGTGCAGGTTGATCTTCCGGTCCGGAAACATCGAAAATAATTATTCTTTTATCTATGCCTACCTGAGTGGCAGCCAGGCCCATACCGGGCGCGGCGTACATGGTCTCAGCCATGTCGGCAATGATGTTTTGAATGTCGTCATCGACGATTTCAACCGGTGCCGCTTTGTTGCGCAGCCGCTTGTCGGGATAGGTGAGGATATCAAGTAGCGTCATTGGTTATCTCCGTCTTTGTGCCGGCAAACTGCCTGATCTTTACCCCCGTGAGAACAGCCGAATAGAGACCGGCGATAATGATGGGAAACATCTGGACCGCATGGTTCGCCAGGGTAAACCCGGCCGCTTCCCTGGCCGGTACACCGAAAAGCGCCATGGCAAACACACCGCCGGCTTCCCAGATGCCCCAGAAACCGGGCACAGAGGGAAGGGCAATGAAAAAACATACAATAATCATGACTGCCGACAGTTCAATAAAGGAAATGTATAGTCCCGGGCAGCCCAGGGCCATGAGGTAGTAAGAAACAGCACCCAGAATCCAGATAATCAGGGAAAGCCCGGTGCAGGCCGCCAGTTTGAAAGGCGACTTGACCATGGAAAAACCATCCGCAAAGTTATTGATAATTCTAACGATAAATCGGCAGAGTTTATCCGCGATCAGGTCGCGGTGTTTCTGTTTCAGAAAAACCAGGAACGTTGGAAAATGTTCGATAAAACGAATCAGCAGGTTGCGGCTTGCGTCAACGGAGATGACGATAATGCCGGCGATGCCCACCAGGCATAAACGAAACAGGCCGGTACCGATTGCCATGAGGGTTTCGCGGTTGAGGGTATACTGGCCAAAGGGGATGCTGACCTGCGGATCGATGTCGACAAATGCCAGCACAACGGCAAAAAAGGCGATTAAGAGCCCTGCGTCAAATACCCTTTCGGTGGCCACCGTTGCCAGCCCCGCGGTAAAAGGAACCCCTTCCTTTTTTTTCAATATGACCGGGCGGGCAATTTCACCGATCCGGCCGGGCAGGATACAGTTGATCATAAAACCGATCATCATGGGGTGATAGGTGGGCCAGAAGGCTATTTTCTGCGTGGAGGCGAGGATGATCTTCCAGCGCAGGGCGCGCAGGGCGAAACTGATCAATACCACCAGAACCGCTGGTACCATCCAGAGGGTATGGATGGAAGCCAGGTAAGTCACCAGTTCGCCAATGGGCACGTTGCGAAAGGCCAGGTAGAGCGCCAGGGCGGATATCACCACGCTCAGCACCAGGGATGCAGTTGTTTTTCTATTCATATTCAAACTTTACGGCCTACTTGTATGATAGGTCTGTGAATCTTGGCTATACCGAAAAGGCCTGAAATTATAATCTAAAGTGAATTAAAGTTTGAAGTGAAATTGACCTTGAGTCAAAATCCGTTTTGAGATGGCTTCAACCACTTTCGGCACTTCAAATATTATTCAATATTTTTCGGGCGTGCAGGATATCTTTGTTGATCTGTTCGGAAAGCGCGTCGATCCCCGAGAACTTTTCTTCAGCCCGCAAGCGCTGGATGAAGTTTACCCGGATATCCTCTCCGTAGATGTCTTTTTCAAAATCGAGTATGTGAACTTCAACGGTAAAGATGTGGTCATCGAATGTAGGGCTATAGCCGATGTTGGCAACGCCTTTGAATTGTTTTCCCTCGCACTCAACCATGACCGCATATACCCCGGATTTGGGACTGAGTTCGTCGTGGAGATTGATGTTGGCGGTGGGAAAGCCCAGCAGCCGCCCCCCCCGATTGCGACCGGTGGCGACTTTGCCCCGGATCTGGTAGTATCGGCCCAGATGTTTCCGGGTGCGGTCCATGTCACCGGCCATGACCAGTTCGCGAACCCGTGTGCTGCTGATGCGGCGAGTGTTGGCATTGGGGCCCTGGATCCAATCCGTTAAAATAACCTTAAAACCGATTTCCCGGGCCATTTCCTTGAGCAGGTCCAGGTTGCCCTCGCGGTTGCGGCCGAAGGAGTAGTCGGAACCAACCACTATGGTTTGCATTCCGATTTTCCGAACCAGTATGTCTGCGACGAATTCACGGGCGGAGAGGGCAGCGAATTCAGTGGAAAAGGGGATGACAATCAGCACATCCACACCGGTGCTTTCAATGAGTTCGGTTTTCTGGTTCAGCAGGGTGATCAGCGGCGGATGGCCGTTTTGTTTCAGGACCCGGATGGGGTGCGGATCAAAGGTGATCGCCACCGAGGTCCCTTTGATGGCATCGGCCTGTTCGATGACCTCGTGAAAAAGGGCCTGGTGCCCGATATGCACCCCGTCAAAGTTGCCGGTGGTCACCACGGCATTTTTAAAAGGTTTTGCGATCGCGTTCAAGTCGTTAATAATCTGCATATATTCCCAACTTCTTAAATATTGGCTTGACAGTCCAAACAAAAAAATATATTTAAAGCATCTTCTGAACTAAATCAAGGCTTTTAGTCAGATAGAGATCTTTTAAAAATGCCCAATTTTGTTTTATTTCAAGGCGGACGAAAATTTTAACCGGAGGAATACATTGAGTATTTCGAGGATTAAAATTTGAGACCAACGCAGAAACAGGGCAAAAGGGGGGATTTTTAAAAGATCTCACCTGCCGAAGTGGCGGAACTGGTAGACGCGCTAGGTTCAGGGTCTAGTCTGTGTATACAGGTGGAGGTTCGAGTCCTCTCTTCGGCACCACAAAAAATAAGCCCGGGCTGTTCAAGCCTGGGCTTTTTTTATTCCAATGGATCGTTCCCGCGTGCTGCGTCTGTTATTTTATCCGGAAAGATTCCCTGCGTTCGGACTCATCTTGTTTATAGGAATAGCCGTCGCGCCGGTCGCCGCGGTGGCGGCGTTCCCCGTTTGCACGCTTATCCTCTTCCACGGCATCCTCGATCTCCACCTGGCGACGGTCGATTCCCAGGCGACGGCCCCCCTTGTCGGCGACTTCCTTTTCTATTTTTCCCACGGCTGCCTCCATTAACAAGTATCAGAAGTAGTTGAGAATAATGTAATAATATGAATCGCTGGCCAAGCTGTCAAGGGCAATGTATATCCACGGACACCGGCCGCCGGGCATTCACATCAAGATGTCGAATCCTGTAAAAGCATGGTGGCCGGGTCCAGTTTTACCGGGAGTTTGTGCCCGGCGCCGCTCTCGCCTTTCAGGGCGCGTACATGAATCTCCTTGCCGGTGGGTTCCAGCTGCAGGATGACACTGAAAAGGTCCTGGGCCGGAGCAATGTTGGGCGGAATGCCGTCGGATCCGGAGGTTTCATGGCGATGCGTGCGGACGGTAAACCACGCCTGGATACCCTGCGCACTTGAAAATGTTTTCAAGTCATCCAGGGATTCGGGAATGGATTCATCGAACGGCAGGCCGTCAATAATGACCATGTCAGGTGTGAAAATCCCCTGTTCGGAAAGATCTTTAAGCCGTTCTTCCAACTTGGGGACACTGAACCCCGCGACCTTGAAAGTCATGATCAGGCGATGGGGCAGGAGCGATTCCCAGAGTTGTTCAATCTGTCTGCCATCGTAGGTTTTGGACAGGTTCCCGAACACCTCCCGGTACCACAGGGTGACCTTGTCGACGGGATCATTGAGGCTGACATGCAGCACATTTTTGCCGCTTAAAAGGGTATTGAGGGCTATCTGCACAAGCAGGGCTGTTTTGCCCACGCCCGCCCGTGCCAAAATGGCCCCGAATTCGCCGGGGGACAGGATCTCTTCGGCATCCCGTCCCATGAGCCTGAGCGGATTGCGTTGAATCAGGTCGTTGGTCAGCATTTTCAAGTTCCTTTCTTTTAAATAGATGATGCTTGCGGGCCCTGCATGACGGAACTTTTCAGGAAGCCTGTTTTTTAGCTTTAGCGTATGAATCATTCAATATTCAATTATCTCCGGCTTAGCCGGAGAGGATAGTTTGTTTGCCCGTCATGCTAAAGGCTTTTGGAATCAATCGGTATCGTCGGGTTGCCGATACCGTTCCCTTTATCCCACTTTCATACAAATTATCGTCTCAACAGTTTCGAAAACTACGGGCCTGACGTAAAAAGTGGTTTTTTCCAACAAAAGTGACGCCTGTCGATAATTTGTATCAGGCAACTTTCTTTTTGGCATCGGCCGCTTTTTTAACGAGCTCTTCAGATACGGATTTCGGGACCTGTTTGTAGGTCATAAACTCCATGGTGAACTGGGCTTTACCCTGGGTCGAAGACCTGAGTACGGTTGAGAACCCGAACATTTCGGCCAGGGGGACCTGGGATTCCACAACGCACATGGGCCCCTCGTCCTGTGACCCGACGATAATGCCGCGACGCTGGTTCAATAACCCCATGACCGCCCCCTGAAACTCTGTGGGGGTTTCAACCACGACTTTCATGATCGGTTCATGGATAACCGGTCTGGCCTTGGCGTAGCCCTCGCGGAAGGCACCCCGGGCAGCGGCCTGAAAGGCCATTTCGGAACTGTCCACCGCGTGCGAGGCGCCATCATTGATCTCAACCTTTACGCCGGTTACCGGGAATTCCATTTTGGGCCCCTTGGCTAGGCAGCCCCTGAAACCCTTTTCACAGGCTGAGATGTACTGGGTCGGTATGGAGCCGCCGGTGATCTTGTTTTCAAAAACAAATTCCTCATCGGCCACCGGTTCCATGTAGCCCGTAATCCGGCCGTACTGGCCCGATCCACCAGTCTGTTTTTTGTGGATATAGTCGAATTCCGCCCGCTGGGTGATGGTTTCCCGGTAAGCGACCCGGGGTTTGCCGGTTTCCACCTGGGCCTGGTATTCGCGCAGCATCCTTTCAACATAGACTTCCAGATGCAGTTCGCCCATCCCTTCGATGATGGTTTCGCCGGTTTCATCACTGACAAATGTCCGGAAGGTCGGGTCTTCTTTGGTAAACCGGTTCAGCGCTTTGGACATGTTGACCTGGGCTTTGTTATCCGCCGGTACAATGGAGAGGGAGATGACCGGTTCCGGCACGAACATGGAGGTCATGGAGAGGCTCTGGCCGGCAGCGGCAAAGGTATCACCGGAGGAGCAGTCGACTCCAAAGAGTGCGCCTATGTAACCTGCCGGAATTATATCAATATCTTCCATTTCAGCGGAGTGCATCCTGACCAGACGTCCAATTTTTACTTTCTTGCCGGTGCGGACATTGTAAACCGTGTCACCTTTTTTCAGGGCGCCCTGGTAGACCCGGATATAGGTCAGCTGTCCGTATTGTCCGTCCTCCAGTTTGAAAGCCAGCGCTACAACCGGCGCTTCCGGGTCACTGTTGAGGACGACCGATTTTTCGTCATGTTCCGTGTCGAGCGCCTCATTTTCGATATCTGCCGGGCAGGGCAGCAGCCGGGTGACTGCATCCAGAAGCGGCTGAACCCCTTTGTTTTTATAGGCGGAACCCAGGAATACCGGGGTGATTTCCCGGGTGAGAACACCCTTGCGAACGGCTTCATAAACCAATTCTTCGGGAATATCCTGCTCTTCCAGGATCGCCTCGGTAAGGTCATCTGAAAAGAGGGAGGCGGCGTCAATCAGGGTTTCGCGATGCTGTTCGGCCTGTTCGACCAGGTTGGCAGGAATACTTTCAACCCTTATGGCTTCACCATTATCGCCGTCGAAATAGATGGCCTGCATGGTGACCAGATCCACCACGCCTTCCAGGTCGGCTTCGAGTCCAATGGGAATTTGCATGGGTACGGCATTGTGTCCCAATTTCTCTTTGAGCTGCCGGGTGACTCGGAAAGGATCGGCACCGCTGCGGTCGCACTTGTTAATGAAGGCGATGCAGGGAACCTTGTATCTTTTCATCTGCTGGTCAACCGTAATGGACTGGGACTGGACGCCGCCGACGGAACAGAGCACCAGAATAGCCCCGTCAAGCACCCGCAGGGACCGTTCAACCTCGATGGTAAAATCGACATGGCCGGGTGTGTCGATGATATTGATTTCATGGTTGTTCCATTCACAGAAAGTCGCCGCCGAGGCAATGGTGATCCCTCTTTCCTTTTCAAGCTCCATGGAATCCATGGTGGCGCCGACACCGTCTTTGCCTTTGACATCGTGAATGGCATGGATCCGGTCTGTATAGTAAAGGATCCTTTCGGTAAGGGTGGTTTTCCCGGAATCGATATGGGCACTGATTCCAATGTTCCTGACTTTTTCGATTTCCTGTTTCATAATCCTTTTCCTGATATCCTACAAATTCCTGATAATAAAAAAGTTCTGGTAAATAGTTGTGTGCTTAACCGTTGAGATACCTGCGGGATCAGCAAGAAATAAAAAATCCCGCATTTGGGTGAAACCGCATGGGGGATCAGCTCATATAGGTCAGATGTTAGAAACAAATAAATATATAGATAAAATTTTGTGTGTCAATAAAAAAATGCAAAGGGCGCATTTTTTTATGTGGATCGATGTCGGGAAGTGTCATTATGGCTCCCATCTTAATCTTGACTAATAAGCCGGGTTAGTGTGAAATGTCTGACAATTGCATAAACTTGAGCCAGGAGGTTTTGAATGGATCTGAAGTCTGCCTATCCGCAAAAGGTGGTATCCGCAGCGGAGGCAGTTACCAAAATTTCACGCGGCAGTCGGGTTTTTATCGGCACCGGCTGCGGCGAACCCCAGCACCTGATCCACGCCATGGTTAAGGATGTCTCCATCCAGGACCTGATGGTTTACCAGATGCTTTCTTCCACCTTTTCCCAGTATGTGGATGATCCTGATTTTATGGAGCGGTTTTCCCTGAAGCTCTTTTTCATCAGCGCTTCTTTGCGGCAAGCGGCTTTCGATGGCAAAATTGATTACCTGCCCACCTACCTTTCCCAGATTCCCCGGCTGTTCGCCACCCGCCGCATCGGACTCGATGTCGCTCTGGTCCAGGTCAGTCCGCCTGACCGTTTTGGATACTGCAGTCTGGGGGTCAGTGTGGATATCACCCGCAGTGGAATAGAAAATGCCGGTCTGGTGATCGCGCAGGTGAACCGTAAAATGCCCCGGACGCTGGGAGACAGCTTTGTACATATTGACGACCTGGACTACCTGGTGCCCTACGATGAACCCCTGGTGGAGTCCGTGCCGGGCAAAAAAGATCCGGAAGTCGTTAAACGGATCAGTTTTTATGTAAGCCAGTTGATTGAGGATGGCGCGACGCTGCAGATCGGATTCGGACACCTGCCCTATACCATTTTGCAGCATCTGGATGATAAAAAGGACCTCGGTATTCACACCCAGGTGATTTCCGATGGAATCATTCCGCTGATCGAGAAAGGGGTCATCACGAATCGCAGAAAAACCATGCTTCCGGGCAGGGTTGTGGCTTCTTTGTGTATGGGCTCTGCAAAAATCTATGATTTTGTCGATAACAACCCGATGTTTTATTTCAGATCCTCCGAGTTTGTGAGTGACCCGGTGGTGGTGGCCCGTAACGACAATTTTGTCTCCCTGAGCAGCGCGCTGGAAGTTGACCTCACCGGCCAGGTGTGCACCGACTCCATGGGGTACCTGTTTTACAGCGGTATTGGCGACCAGGTGGATTTTCTCAGGGGCAGTTCCATGAGTGAGGGCGGCTTTTCAGTTGTGGCCATGCCGTCGACGGCGCAGAACGGAAAGATATCAAGGATTGTACCCCACCTGAGTGAGGGCGCCGGGGTGGCGACTACCCGGGGGGATGTCAACTTTGTCATCACCGAATACGGTATTGCCGAACTCCAGGGCAAGGGAATCTATCAGCGGGTGATGGAACTGGCCCAGATCGCCCACCCGAAATTCCGGGAGGAGTTGATCGATGTCGCCCGGGAGAAGCATTATATTTTTTCAGATCAACTGCCCCCCTCCCAGGATGACCTCCTCTTCATTGAAGGATACAAGAGCACCCTGGCGCTACCGACCGGTAAATCCATTGAATTCAGGCCGTTGTTGCCGTCTGACGAATTTTCCTACCGCAACTTCTTTTATTCATTACAGGAGCGGACCATTTACTATCGGTTTTTCTACAAGATGCGGAATTTTACCCATTCCGTGGTGCAGGAGCAGTGGGCCAGTGTGGATTACCGCAAGAACATGTCCATTATCGGGTTGATCCAGTCAGAGGGGCACAAGGAGATCGTGGCCATAGGTACCTACGCGGAGGAAGAGACCCACCGCGCGGAAGTCGCTTTCGTGGTGCGGGAAGACCTCCAGGGGATGCGCATTGGATCATACCTGCTGCAGAAATTGGAAAAAATTGCCAAGGAAAATGACTACACGGGATTTACGGCCACAGTGCTCAGTGAGAATGCCGCCATGATCAGGGTTTTTAAAAAACGCTACCCGCATGCGAAAACAGTCACTGGCGGCGGCGGCGACATGACCATCCATATGGACTTTAACGATGCCGTCGACATGGCCGCTGAAACTTCGGGAAAGGACAACCCCGGCGCTGCCTAGTGTCGTGTCTCGCAAATAAAGTAAACAAATATTCAAAGTTCTATCAGGGGTTCAGGGGGACAACTAAATCCAAAATACAAAGCACGAAGTTCGAAACAAATTCAAAATTCAAATGAGTAAGGAGCTTTATGAGACGCAACACTGGTGGATTTGGATTGAGCGCCCAACGCAGCAGTCGGGCCGATCAGTTTTCGCTTTTTGAGCTTCCGTCTTCGCTACGAAAGCTTCGCCGGACAAGACGCCCGACAAAAAGGCTTTTATAGGTGGCTGCTCATCATAACGTTCAGGGGGCGGGGCAATGGGGGCAATTGATTGCCAGGGGTGCCGGGGAATTGGGAATTGAAATAACCGGTTCCCAGCTTGAAAACCTGGCCTCCCATGCGAACGAGCTTATAAAGTGGAATAAAAAGATAAACCTTACCCGGATAAGTGATCCGGTTGAGATGGCCATCAAGCACTATGTGGATTCCCTGGCTTGCGTACCTTACCTGCCCGCCGGTGCGGACATCCTGGATATAGGCACCGGCGGAGGATTCCCGGGAGTCCCGGTCGCGGTCGCCGCGCAACCGAAAAGCATGCTGATGATTGACAGTGTCGGCAAAAAGATAAGTTTTTTACAGCATGCCCTGCGATTGATGGGGCTTAATAACGTGGCTGCCAGGCATATCCGCGCCCAGGAACTGAAAGAACAGGCGGGTTATGGCGAGTTTTTTGATCGGATCATATGCCGGGCGCTGACCGGGATTGATCAGATCATTGAACTGGCGTTTCCCCTGCTCAAAGCTGGCGGGACGGTTGTGGCGCTTAAGGGGCGTGTTGCCCGGGCCGAGCAGGAGTGCCGCCGGCTGGCTGAAAAAGGTGACGGTTTTTTCGGAAGGGATACTATCCGTATGGTGACCTACCGGCTGCCGGTTTTGAATGAGCAAAGAAGTATGGTATTGATAAAGAAGTAAAGAATCAGGCATAGAGGGCCAGGCTTTGAGTTGTCCCTGGAAGGGCTTACAACTCATAACCGATGAGAGTGAAGTGACTAAAGTGATCTAAAGTGACTAAAGTTAATGCGTCGCTGCGCTCCACTGATTGAATCAAACTGGCAGGATTCCTTAACTTTAGTTCACTTCAAACTTTAGTTCACTTTAGGCACTGGTCGCCAATTTTCACGTCATAGCCAATTTTCTCTGAACTGAATTTGAAGTCCAGGTTTTAAAGGCTGACTAAAATTTTTTAATCGGAGGGTACCATGAAGGAAAAATGGTCCGTATTACAGAAACGGGAAAAAAGACGTTGGTTGGCCATAACCATTATATTGTTTCTGGTGCTGGCGGTCAATGTCCATGCCCAGCAGTTTCGCGGTGTTTCCGTTGTTCCGGATGAAGAAAAACGGTCCAGTATCCATGAAGTTGATGGATACGCGTATCTTTCGGAGACAATGACACTGGAGCAGGTCAGGAACGCGGCCATTGCCACGGCCAAGCGGCAGGCAGTTGAAAGAGCAAAAACCTATATTGAATCCAACACGACTGTTGAAAATTTCGAAGTCACCCAGGACCGGATAAAGGGCACAAGCCATGGGACTGTGACCGTTCTCGAGATGAAGGATCTGGGGGTTGTGGACAATACCCGGTATCACGTGTGGATAAAGGCCGAAGTCGAGTATGGCATCAAACCGGCGGATATGCCTGACACCGGGAGCCAGTCGGATAAATTGTCAGCCACTCACCTTGATCCCCGGGCCCCTCTAACGGTGCGGGTCTGGACGACCCAAAAGGCGTACCGTGAGGGCGAGCACATTGTGGTTTACATGCAGGGCAATCGGGATTTTTACGCCCGGATTGTCGATATTACGTCCAACGGCGATATCATTCAGCTCCTGCCGAATGACTACCGGCAGCAGGACCGGTTCGAAGCGGGCCGCATATACCAGATACCGGGGGAGGGCGACCGTTTTGATTTAAAGGTTACCCCGCCGTTCGGGGAAGACCGGATCGTGGTATACGCCAGTGAGGTGCCGTTGGGGAATGTGGCCATGAATTCGGCGGGGGCCGGTCTGGGCGCTTTCGGGGGGACCCAGGAATCCCTGGGTATCCGTACTCGGGGAATCTCTGTTACGGCTGCCGAGGAGAAAGGGCCCTCTCAATCCGGCGCAGCGTTCTATGAAAGCACCTGGAAGCTGAGTACCGGTCCGTAGTTAAAAGCGAATATCCAATTTCCAATGCCCAATGTCCAATTTTCAAGTAAGGTATCCTGCTGTTTTGAAAAGTTCAAAACCAGTAGCGCGCAGCGCTTCCTTACTTGGACATTGGACATTCCTTGTTGGATATTTGATCTTCTGGTCTTTTTTCCCAGGATTGGTCGAGAACCTCGCCAGGTCCTCCACCTAAGGCAGGGGTTTAGCTCGAAACTAACGCCTACTTGAAACCCGCCACATTTTCCGCGAAAGAGGGGTCCTGGAGCAGTTTTTTTGCGAACTTGAGGTATTTGGAAGCGATTGAACGGACTGCCAGCTGCAGGGCGTAGGGACGAACCGGTTTTTCCAGCAGGTGGTTGACCTCTGAGGCGACACACATATCGACAACATCATCATTGGCATTACCGGTGATGAGGACCGTGTCCGCATGGGCTGTCGGAAATTTCTCACTGATCATATCCAGAAAGAGAAAGCCGCTCTTTCCCGCCATGAAGATATCGACGATAAAGATTGCCAGCCCGGTCTCTCTGGCAAGGCAATATTCGATGGCCTTGTCCGCATTTGAAAAGGGGACAACCTCTCCCCAGGTATAAAACCGTTTGACTATTTCGGTTAAAACTTCACAGACATCGGGATCATCATCAACGATTATGACATCCAATCCGTCGGGCATTTAAGTGTCCTCCTTTATCTCCCTGGGAATAGGGCTATATTAGCGGAATTAAGTTATGTCTGAAAGTACGTATCAAGGGGTTAAGGTTGAAGACTGAAGTCTGAAGTAAAAGCTTAAAAGCGGTAAGGCTTTGCGTCTTGAATCGGGGTACCATAGGTTTACGCCACCCTCTTGCCCGGGATTTTTTACAAAAGTTTCACAGGCCCTTGGTAGGGCACGTGAGGTTTTCCTTCAGTCTTCAGCCTTCGACCTGAACACCTGATTACTCACCTACGGATTCTCAGCGGATATTTTAACAAATTCAGGGATAAGGTCCACGAAAACATCATAAAAGTAGGGATCAAACTGGGTTCCTCGTTTTTTTGACATATACGCCATGACCTCTTCGGCGGGGAGCGCCTTGGCATAAACCCGGTCATTGCTGAGGGCGTCATAAACATCGGCCAGAGCCACAATACGGGCCGCTTCCGGGATTTCTTCGCCGGTCCGTCCGTCCGGATAACCTTTTCCGTTCCACCATTCGTGATGCCCCAGGGCAATGCCGTGGGCCATCTGCAGCATGGGGTATTCCGACCCCTCCAGAATCTGGGCGCCGATGGTGGGGTGGTTTTTCATGACAGCAAATTCTTCTTCGCTCAGTTCACCCTTTTTCCCCAGGATAGCGTCGGGGATACCGATTTTACCGATATCATGCATGGGGGCTGCCAGGCGGATATCTTCGACACTGTCAGGGACCCAGCCGGCGGCTTCAGCCGTCAGGCTGCTGAAAAGCGCTATGCGACGGACATGCCCGGCGGTCTCTTTATCCCGCGATTCCAAGGCTGTAAGCAGGCGGAGGATGGTCTCCTCTTTGGTCTTCTTGATGACGGATGTCTGGTGCTGGACCAGTTTTTCCAACCCCTCGTTATATTTACGCAGCGTTCTTTCGAGGGTCACCGTGCGGGCGCCGATACTGATGCGGGCCCGCAGTAAATCAGGGTCAAAAGGCTTGATGACATAGTCGTCGACCTTTTCGGTCGACAGCCCCTCGAGGATATCCTGCTTGTCGGATTTGGACGTTACCAGGATGATATAGATGTAGGCGGATTTGGGCCCATTGCGGATGTTGCGTATCAATTCGATACCATCCATCTCGGGCATCATCCAGTCGGTTACCAGGATGTCCGTTTGGCTGGAGAGGGACACCTCGAGGGCCTCCAGGCCGTTTTTGGCGGTAATAACCCGGTAACCCCACTTTTCTATAAAATGCTGCAGTCGTTTACGGGTGATGGTATCGTCTTCGGCAACCAGGACATTCATTCCCTGTTATTCCTGTATGAGTCGGGTCAAGGCCTTTTCAAGGTTGTTGACTTCCTGGACCAGGGTTTTGAAGATCTCCCGGCCGCCGTTACACTCTTTGTTTTTTCCCATGTTTTCAAGCGAAAATGCATGTCCGACAGCCTCATCGGCCTGAAAATTGCCGAGCATTCCCTTGAGTCCATGGGCCGTACGGCCCAGTTCAGCATGGTCCCCGGCCGAGAGTGCCTTGTCAATGGCTGCTATCATGGGCGGATAATCTTCGCAAAACATACCGACCGCTTCTTCGAGAAATTCCATGTCATCATCAAATGCCTGCAGGAGTTTTTCATTGTCGATATAATCCTTCAGAGGGGACTCAGCCGGGGCAGGGGCCACCGCGGCTTCCCGGACAAGGTCGGTCGGGGAGAATTTGATAATTTCCTCTTTCAGCAGTTCCGCGGATATCGGTTTGGAGACATAGCCGTCCATTCCGGATTCGAGACAGCGTTCCATGTCGCCTTTCATGGCATAGGCGGTCATGGCGATAATGGGGATAGGCGGCTGATCGTTCTCAGCTTCCTTTTCCCTTATTAACCGGGTGGCTTCGAAGCCGTCCATTTCGGGCATCTGGACATCCATCAACACCATATCAAACGGTTGCTCAGCCAGTTTATCGACCGCTATCCGGCCGTTTTCCACGATAACCGAATTCAGATTCCAGCGTTCGAACAGCCGGGCAACGAACTTCTGGTTAAAGGGGGTATCCTCCGCCACGAGAATTTTCAGTTCGGATGACGGCAAAATTTGTTCCGCCGGTTGCGTCCGTGCCGTGGTGTCGTCAAAATCATCGGCTTCAGCGTCAGTGGCCGCAATCAGTGTGTCAATCAGTTCTATGGGAAAAACCGGTTTGGCAATAGTGGTAAAACCGGTCAGCACCGCAGGGTCCGGAACGATTCTTTTACCCGCCAGCGGCAACATACAGATGACCCCGGGCACCGGCTCAAGGCTTCCCAGAAAACTGTAGAAGTCCAGCAGGTCGGTTTCAGAATAGTCATTATCAACCAGGACGAGGGTGTAGGGTTCCCCGGTGCCGATCGCTGCCGTGATCTCTTTTTGGGCAGCAGTCAGGTCGGGGGTTGTGAAGTGCCCGGCGCTGATAATTGCGTCAAGGGTATCTGAAAGAATTTGCCGGGTGGTGTCGTTGCCAGCGATCAACATGAGTTTTTCGTCGGAAAAGTCGCTATCCGGCCATGTGTCTTGCAGCCTTGTGTCTTCTTCCAGTCCGAAACCGGCGGTGAAAGCAAAGGTGCTGCCCTGGCCGACCTGGCTTTCAACTGAAATAGTTCCCGCCATCATTTCAACCAGTTGTTTGGAGACGGCCAGGCCGAGACCGGTGCCGCCATATTTTCGTGTGGTGCTGCCATCCGCCTGTTCAAATGCACCGAAAACGCCATCAACGTTTTCCGCAGCTATACCGATGCCCGTGTCTGCAACCGTGATAAAAAATTCAGCCGACCGGTCTTTTTGCTCCCGGCAGGTCACCCTGGTTGTGATGGATCCACTGTCGGTAAACTTGATGGCATTGCCAACCAGGTTGAGTAGAATCTGGCGTAGGCGAAACGGATCGCCGGCAACCATCACCGGAACTTCGGGATCGATCCAGGATTCAAGGGCCAGTCCTTTTTCATGTGCCTTGGTTGCCACAATTTTGATCGAGTCCTCCACCAGGCTGCGGAGGTTGAAATTGGTTGTTTCGAGTTCCAGTTTGCCGGCTTCGATTTTTGAAAAATCAAGGATATCATTAATGACGTTCAGCAGGGAGTGGGCGGCTGACAGGACAACATTGAGGTCCTCTTTCTGTCTGTCCGACAGATCCGTCTCGACGAGCAGTTCAGTCAGGCCGATGATGGCGTTGAGCGGGGTGCGGATTTCGTGGTTCATGTTGGCCAAAAAATCGCTTTTGGCCTTGTTGGCGTATTCGGCCGCGCTTTTTTCCTGTTCCAGAGCTTCTGTTTTTCTTCTTTCGGTCACATCCCGCAGCACGCCTCTGAAGCCGATCGGTTCATTGGCCCGGTTACGGATTAACGAAATGGATGCTTCCGTGTATACCGGGGTCCCGTCTTTGCGGGTTATCAGCAGATCGAAGATGTTGGCGGGCTTGCCGGTGGCCCATACATCGTTAATCTTATCGTAGGCCCGGGCGGCGCTGTCTTTATCGAAGATGGCCGCCTGGTCAATATCCTGGATTTCAGAGGAAATGTATCCCAGGATATTGCACAGGGCGTTGTTGAAAAAGGTGATCCGTCCGTTTTTGTTTATCTCAAAGTAGCCGTCGTCTATATTTTCCAGAATTGTCCGGTGCTTCTCCTCGCTTTTCTGCAGTTGCCTTTCAATGACCTTCCGTTTGTTGATCGTGTACTGCGAATGCGAGCCGAAGATTATAAAAAGGCAGCAGACGATTACGCGGGTCCAAATCTCGTTTAAATTCAAACCGGTGATATGATAGAAAAAATCGACATCATAACTTAAGAATACGTAGAGGATCGAGTCCAATACCCAGTAGACAATCGTCAGTACGAAACCGAGTACGACCATGTGATCGGTCAGGTAGACACGGACTTTTTTATTCTCACCCATCAGGGCCCCCCCTTATAGGAAACACTTGCCCGGTGAATAGAGTCGTATATAATTGAACGGATTTACACTATATTGTGCACAACGCTGATTTCAGTTTTCGAGTTCAGCGGGCAATAGCCTTAAATAATACATTGAAACAATGTCTCATGCAAGCGTAAACTACCACTCGCGAAAAGGGTGGTTTTGGGATTTCGATACAGCCGGGAAGCCAAAAGAGGCACGCCCGTACCATTGTTTAAGTTCTGTTTTGCACCTGCATTGCAGGGGGTTTTACAACCCGCATAACAAGTCGGATCCGGGGGTATAACGGTTGATATTCCTTGACAAAAGTTGATTACTGTGGTGAATATAGTAAATTATATAAAATTATACCAAATTATAGGGATTCGCTCATCCGGTGTCAACAACCGGCACCAGAGCCCTCTGGAGAGCAGAATTGGCTAAAAAAGACGATATAACCTCTACTGAAAAACTTCTCGAATTGATCAGAAACAAGGGTGCCGGCTCAAAAGGGAAAGACGGGGGGCAACCGGCCCGCAAGAAACTGTTCAAGCGCAAAGCCAAAACAACGGCTATGCGCCGTTCAAAGAAGGTCATAAAAGTCGGCGTAGACATCAACGAAAGCGACATTACCCTGGCGGTCGTGAACCGGTTGTCTGAAAAAGAACAGAAACTTCTTGAGATCAGGCGCATCGGCCTAGAAGCGGGCATGCAAAAGGGCAGTGTCGAGTTTGTCAAACTGCTTAAAAGGTCGGTAAAAGAACTGACCGGGAAATATAAGGCCCCCTCCCTGTGGGCGACCATCCCTTCCGCGGATGTCGAAACAAGATTTCTGCAGATACCCAAAGTGCCGGTCAGGCAGATACCCAATGCGGTCAGATGGGCCTACCAGAAAGAAACCTCCATTGACGATTCACAGATCTTCGACTTCCAGGTAATTGACACCGCCTATGCGGACGGCGAGCAGAAGACGAATGTGGTCGCCTATACCGCCCCCAAGAGTGAAATCAATGCAGCCGAGGAGCTTTTCAGCAAGGCCGGCTGGCCCCTCAAGGGGATTTCGATAGTTCCGTTCGCTATTCAAAACCTGCTCAGGGCCGGATGGATCGAAAGCGCCGGGAAAAACGTGTGCATGCTTTTTATTGGCCGGGACTGGTCGCGCATCGCCATATTTTCAAAAAATGTGCTCATTCTGTCGAGGGATATAAAGGCCGGAGCCCGGAGCATGGTTCAGGCAATCCTGGAAACCCTTGATAACAAAAGCAACTCGTCCGAGGATACCCTGACCCTGGACGTACCTGAACCAGAGATTCTGCTGGAAACGGTTGAGAACAGCCCCAATCTGAAAAGAGCGGAAAAACTGTTTGCAGCGTTTCTTGAAACAAGGCCGCCCGTCGAGGGTGCGTTGCCTGACCTGAAAAGAGAGAGACTGGTATTCGGAATGGTCAAGCCGGCCCTGGATCGAGTGATCCGGCAAGTGGAGATGACCCTTGAGCATTTTGGCCTTAATTTTGACGACAATCCTATCGATAATGTCTATATTTCCGGGGAATTGAGCTCCAAAAAAAGTATTATCAGCTATATCGGCAAACAATTGGGGCTGCAGGTTGAGTCCATGGACCCATTCGCCAACCTGCCGGAATCAAGCGCCATTGATGCAACCGGTGAATCTGCGTTGACCGGAGACATTTTCGTTCCGGCGGCCGGTATGGCCCTGTCTGAAAATGAGACCACCCCCAACTTCATTTTCACTTACGTGCATAAAGCCAGAAAGGTTTTTGCCAAAAGATTCAACCTGGTTGCCAATGTCGTGTTTATCGGGCTGCTCTGTATGGCTATGGGTATTTTTTACTATCAAACTGAAAAGGTAAGTGCGATCAGGGCCAAAACAAATCCCCTGGAAATGGAACTTGAGGCCTACAGTCCGAGACTGGATCGTAACCTTATGGCGAGTGTCACCGGTCAGACCGTTCTGAAAATGAAAGCTTATGCCGCCGCCGCCAGCTATCATATGCCCGCGGCGCTTATTGCCGAGCTCATTGCCGTTACACCCGATAATGTGAAACTGACCCGCATCCAGGCGATCCTGGGATCGGTCGCGTCGCAGACAATAGAAAGGTCCGGAAAGGTGCTGAACCTGGAGGGCCTGATTTCCGGCAACAGTCGTTTTTTCGAAAAAAATGTTACGGAGTATCTTGTCAGACTAAAGAAATCTTCGCTTTTCAAGCAACCCAAGGTTAAAGAAAAGATAATCCTTGAGACCGAAGAGGGCGAAGCCTTGCGGTTTGTTTTAAGTATGTCGATTATTTAGTGACCATCCATAAATCAAAGATTTCAGGATGGAGCTATTGGCCATAGGCGGTTAGCAGTTAGGCAATGCGCTGTATTTAACCTGTATTTTTTAATACCTAATTGCTAAAAGCTAACACCTTCATCCATGATATACACTCATGGATGGACACTATTTAACCCAGGAAACGGTATTTATGATATCCAGCATACCCAAAAGGTCTTTGCGAAATCTCGCGATTTACACAAGCGTCCTGCTAATCGTCATCGGGGTGCTGGTTGTACCCAGCTATTTGGCTATCGGCAAAGCCGAGGCCCGACGGGTGAAAATTGAAACCCAGGTCAAAGCACAGCGTCTGCTCGCACCGGTTTTTGGGCAGTTGGTAAAAAAACGCAGAGAGTTGAACGAGTCGACTGCCGCCCTGACGGTGCGGACTGCCCTGGCACGCGACGATGCCAGTGGCGTTGCGGACGCGTTGACCCATCTCGCGACCGGAAGCCGGATGCAAATGGCCGGTATCAACCTGGATCTCAATGCCATGGTTAATGAAGTCCGGTTAATGCAGGTTGATATGGTGTTGCGGGGCAATCTGGCCGATTACCGTTCGTTTTTAAATCAGCTTATTGCGGTACCCCACGTTGAGTTCATTGAAAGAGTAAGGATTATGGCCATACCGGATGGGCGGGAATTTCGAATGCGTGTCTGGGTGGCACTAAAATGAAGGATTCAAGGGGCCGAGGGGTCAAGGATTCAAGGGTTAAAGGCTAAATGTCTAATCGGGAAAAAATAATCGTCGGTCTGATGGTTGCGGCCATATTGTACGGGGGCTACACTTTTCTTTTTTCAGGCTCTACGGGCGGTAAAAATAAGTCTTCCGGAAAGCCGTCGGTTGAGGTAAACGAATTCGTGGCCGGTTTGATCAAGCGCATTCAGGGGGCTGACACCACAGCGAAAGATAGGGAAATCCTGGAAAAATCTTCGGCTCAATGGAAGAAAGACCCATTTCTGGTCGTCAAGAAATCCGGGGCAGCTGACGCGGAGACCGAAAAAGAGCCGGAGATTATTGCCCGCGGAGATTTGACCGGGTCTTTTAACTATTCGGGTTATATGGAAATGGGAAAAAGCAAGCTGGCGATTATCAACGGTATGGAATACCAGGAGGGGGACCAGCTTGACACTCAAGGCACAGCAGCCCTGAAGAAGATATCGGCGGGGGAGGTCCACATCTACGTGGACGCGAATAAGAGTGTCATCGTGGTTCCCATTGATGAAACGGCCAAGTAGTGACCATGAAGGGTTCGAGGGTTCAAGAGGGCCGGGCCTAAACGCCTGGGAACTATAGGTAAAAGGGCGCATGCTAAAGGGATTTCACTCAGAATTCTCAGGGAAATTGAGGGGTTGCATCTTACAGACAATTCAGAAAAAGAGATCTATTAAAATGAAGAAGCACACCTTATTTCAACAATGTTCGGTGCTTGCCGCGTGTCTGTTTGCCATTTTGATCGTTGCGGGCTGTACCGGCGACGACAAAAACAAAATCGACGAATCGTACGATAAATGGAAGGTAAAAGCTGAGAATTCCAAGGGATATTCTCCCAGTATGAAACGGAGAGTAAGGCATCTGGGTGGTGGAGAGTCCGCAGCCCCGGTTGCTGGGGAGCCGGAGGCAGCCCCTGAGGAAAAAACAGAAAAACCACTGCCTGATTCTCCGGTCTCATTAAACATGAGCGATGTCAACGTGGCCGTATTGCTGCGGTACCTGGCCCGGGCGGCCGGGCAGAACATCATGATCAATGAAAAGGTCGGCGGGCGGGCGAACATCAACATTCAGCGGGCGCCTTGGGACCAGGTTTTCCTGGGCGTGTTGAAAACCCACGGGCTTTCCTACCGGTGGGAAGGCAATATTATCCGGATCATGACCGCGGCGGACGTGGAGCAGGAGATGCAGAAGGCGGCCCAGAAAAAAGATATGCGCGAACTGGAACCGCTGTCAACCCGTATTATCCGGATCGACTACACCCGGGCCGAGGATCTTAAAAAGACTCTGGAGGCGTTTATAACGAAGCGAAATGACGGTAAATCACTCGGCTCCATTATGGTTGACACCCATACCAACTCGCTCATCGTACAGGCCCTGAATAGTGATATAACAAACATGCTGCCTCTGATCAAAGAGCTTGACCAGCCTACACCCCAGATCCTTATTGAGGCCCATATTGTGGAAGCCACCAGTTCGACTGCCCGGCAACTTGGAATTGAATGGGGGGGGAAATACCAGACCACGATTAACGACGGCAGTACCGTTACGATCGGAGAAACATCTGCAGGCGGTGCCAACCCGGCCTTTGATTTCCCGATAGCGGCTGCCGGTGGTATGGCACTTGGTTTTCTGTTAGAAGGCGGCGGAAATCAGCTCAACGCGCAGCTTTACGCCTTGCAGACTGAGAATAAAATTAAGATATTGTCGAGCCCTTCAATTACGACAACAGATAATACGCCGGCCATATTCAAAAGTGGCCAGGAGGTTCCCTACACGGCCATTGATACCGGTACCGCCAATACCAGTTTCAAAGAGGCTGTTCTGGAACTGAATGTGACCCCCCACGTGATTGACGGTGAAGCCATTAAGATGGATATAAAAGTCAAAAAGAATTCAGTCGGCGCAGCCATTATTAGCGGCGGAGAACCCCCTATTATCAAGAAAGAAGCTGAAACAAACGTGATCCTCTTTGATGGGCAAACCACGGTAATCGGGGGACTGAATACATCTGAAGATGAACGCCTGGATCGCGGCGTCCCCGGCTTGCAAGATATCCCCTTATTGGGTGTTTTCTTCAGGGGAGAAGGTAAGAGCCGGGAGGCGGAAGATCTTCTGATTTTTATCACACCGCATATCCTCAAGCAAAGATTAGGTAACAGCGATACCAAAACCGGTGAGTAGACCCAGCCGTCGCGGGTAGGGCTTTGTAGAGAAATGGAATACTTCAAACTTCTGAACTTAGAAAGGGAACCGTTTTCCAATTCACCGGATCCTGATTATTTTTTTAAATCAAGGCAGCACAAGGAGTGCCTGCAGAAACTTGAACTGTCTTTGCGCCTGCGCCGGGGACTGAACGTCGTCATCGGGGAGGTGGGCACCGGTAAGACAACGTTGTGCCGGCAGATGATCAAGAAATTCAGCCGGGATGAGGAGTTTGAGACCCACCTGATCCTGGACCCCCACATGACCGATCCGGCGGCTTTTTTAAAGGTTGTGGCCGGGATGTTCGAGCGCGAGCCGAAAGTTCCCACCGGAGACTGGGCCGACTACAAGGAGTTCATCAAGCAGTACCTGTATAAAAGGGGGGTAGAAGAAAACCGGGTTGTGGTCCTGATTATCGATGAAGGCCAGAAAATTCCGGCCCCGATCCTGGAAATACTGCGGGAATTGCTCAACTATGAAACCAACGAATTCAAGCTGCTGCAGATTGTTATTTTTGCGCAGCGCGAGTTTGAACAGATCCTTGAAAAGCACGCGAATTTCGCGGATAGAATAAACCTGCTCCACGTGTTGGGCCCCCTTGGATTCCGGGATACCAGGCTTATGATTGATTACCGCCTTCAAAAAGCGGGGGCGGAAGGCAGTCTGGGCAGCCTGCTGAGTTTCCCGGCGGTGGCAGCCATCTATCGGGCGACGCAGGGATATCCCCGTAAAATAGTGAATCTTTGCCACCGGATTATGCTGGCAATGATTGTTAAAAACAGGAAAAGAGCAGGCTGGCGTCTGGTAAGTTCATGTGTCAACAGGGGCTCTGCCAAGCGGTCCGGCGGATGGCAAAAAGCCTTCGGGGCCCTGATGGTTGTAGCCGGTGTGGCCGGGATCGCCTATACCGGTTTCATGCCGGAGAAAGCAAAGGTCACGCGTGACCCGGTAATCAAAGAGGTGTTGCCGGCAAAAAATAAAAGCGTGGGGGACAACCCCGCGCCTTACCCGGTAGCAGCGCATGCGCCGCCCCTTGCACCGACCCCGGCCAGTGCCCCGGGTGAGAAACCGGAAGGATCGCCGCCGGGTATCGAAACCGCTGCAAAGTTGACGGAAGGCGAGCCGGCGGTCGCCCGTGACCCGGTAAATAAGGAAGTTCCCGCAGCTGAGTTGCCGCCGGTAGATGTTGTCGCAGCGGCTGAACCGGTGGTCATGGCTGTCCGGACCCGGCCGCAAACCCTGGGAATGATCAGGATGCAGGCTGATGAGACCCTTTCCTGGGTGATGATCAAGGTCTATGGTGAATACACGCACCGGGGACGCCGGGCGATAGTGGCCGGCAACCCAGGTCTGGAAGACCTGAACAATATTTTTAAGGGGCAGGCCATAGCCTTCCCGGCCCAGGCGCATGCAGGGCTGCACGTGCCGGATTATCTTGAATGGATCCGGGTTGGCAGCGTGGAAACTGTTTCGGAGGCACTCGACATGATCCGCCGGCATTCGACCAGGGCGGCGCCCCTGCGGATGATCCCTTACTGGCATCCGGCTCAGGGGTTGCGCTTTGATATCATATTTTGGACGTACTTTTCGTCAAAGGACGAAGCCGCCCGGTACCTGGCCAAACTGCCTGAGGAGGTGCGGCTGAAAAGTGATATTATTCCGGGATGGGAAAAGGACGCGGTGTTTTACGCTAACCCGTGCCCGGGTATCAGTTGAAGACTGGACAGATATATGGCGAGAGATAAAAAACGACTTGGTGCAATGCTGGTTGAGGGCGGCCTGTTAACCGCGGCCCAGCTTGAAGAAGTCATAGAAGGGCATAAAAAAACCAAGCTTAAAATGGGGCAATACCTGGTCCGGGAAGGCTATGTGAGCGGCAACCAGATCGCGGATCTGGTTTCCGTGCAGCTGCATATCGAAAAGTACCGCCCGGATAAGTATCCGATTGATATGGAACTGTCCAAAACAATTCCAGTGGACGTGGCCACAAAATACCAGGTGGCCCCCCTGGTGCGCAGCCGTTTTTTGCTGACGGTTGCCATGGTGGATCCCATGGATATAGCCGCCCTGGATGCCCTGGAGGTGTATACGAATACCGAAATTGAGGCGGTGATCTGTACCGATCAACAGCTTAACCACCTTGTGGGCAGCCTTTACGGGACTTATTCAGGTATCGGTGGTGTTATCGAGGAAATGGAGATTGAAAAGGATGATGAACCTGAAAGAACCGACTTTTCCGATGAGGTTGAAGTCGGCTCCCTGCAGGATATGGTCCAGGAAGCCCCGGTCGTCAGGCTGGTGAACTCCATTCTCTCCCAGGCGGTCCGGGAAGGTGCCAGTGACGTGCACATCAGCCCCGAGAAGGATTACGTCCAGGTTCGCTTCCGGGTGGACGGCCGGCTGCACGAAGTGCCGGCGCCGCCCAAATCGATGATCCTGCTGATCATTTCACGCTTGAAAATCCTGTCCAACATGGACATTGCGCTTTCCAAGATACCCCAGGACGGCAGATTCACCATTAAAATGGACAATCGGGAAATCAATATCCGTACCTCGACAATGCCGACCATTTATGGTGAAAACATGGTTATCCGTCTGCTGGATACGAGCAGCGGCGTCTACTCCCTGGAGCAGCTGGGGATGGCCGCCAGGGACCGGCAGAAAATTGAAGAGGTGATCGTCAAACCGTATGGGATGGTGCTGAGCACCGGACCAACCGGTAGCGGGAAAAGCACCACCATCTATTCGCTTTTGAAGATCATCAACAAGCCGGATATCAATATCATCACTTTTGAAGATCCGGTTGAATACCGGATGGAGAAGGTAAGGCAGATTCAATTTAATCGCAAAGCGGGCATGACCTTCGCAAGCGGCCTGCGGGCTGTGCTGCGGCAGGACCCGGACGTCATTATGGTCGGTGAGATACGTGACGGTGAAACCGCCACCATCGGCGTCCAGGCGGCCTTGACCGGACACCGGGTGCTCAGCACGGTGCATACCAATGACGCGGCCGGTGCCATTACCCGGTTCCTGGACATGGGCATTGAATCCTTCCTGGTTTCCTCGGTTATGCTGGCCTCCATCGCCCAGCGACTGGTCAGGAAGGTTTGCCCCTATTGTAAAAAGCCACACAAGCCACCTGAGGCGGCCCTGGAATTCTGGCAGCTGCAAGATGACGCCGCCGCGGATTTTTCCATGGGGACCGGTTGTTTCTACTGCATGGACAAAGGTTATAAGGGGCGTACCGGGCTCTATGAAATTCTGATGATTGATGAAGATGTCCAGAACATGGTTCTCGAAAAAAGGACGGCCCAGGAGATTACGCGCGCCATGGTTGCAAAGGGCAAGCTGACAACCCTGAGGGAAGATGCGGCCAAGAAAATTTATCGGGGCGAAACTTCCTTTGAAGAAGCTGCCTCGGCGATAATGATTTAAAAGCAGGATTCAAGGGGTCAAGGGGCCGAGGGCTCAAGTGAATGCTGGAATCTTTTAAAGAAATGCTTAAGGCGCTAATTAAAAGCTTGGAGAAAAAAACTTGAACCCTTGAACCCTCGAATCCTTGAACCCTTTTTTAATTATGGTCACCTACGCATACAAATCGATCAATGAAACCGGCGCCACCGTGTCGGGGGAAATTGATGCGGATTCTCGGGAAATGGCTACCTCTATCCTTGAAGCCCGGGGCTACCTGCCTACCCAGGTAAATGAAAAGGGCGGCGGGGATGTCGGCGGGTTCAGCCTGAATCGGTTTAAGGAGATCATCACCCCGGTCAAAGCGCCCGAACTCATCATCTTTACCAAGCAGTTCAAAACCATGCTCAGGGCCGGGGTACCCATGGTGAAGATGTTGCAGATTCTGGAAAAGCAGGCGGAGAACCTGAAAATAAAAAGAGTTACGCGGACGATGGTGGACGACATCAGCGGGGGCAGCAGCCTGTATGACGCCTTCAAGAAACACCCGGGTGTTTTTTCGCCACTCTATTGTGGAATGGTTCAGGCCGGCGAGGCGAGCGGTGCCCTGCCAACGGTCCTCGACCGATTGACATACATTATCGATCATGAGCACAAAATCAAGGCGGATATAAAGGCGGCCCTGCAATACCCGATTATCGTGGTTGTGTTTCTCGCGATCGCTTTTGTTGTTCTGCTCACTTTTGTAATTCCCAAGTTCGTCACTATTTTTACGTCCGCGGGATTGAACCTGCCGCTACCGACGAAGATATGTCTTTTTCTTTATCAGTTTCTGGCCAATTACTGGCATCTACTGATAGGCGCTGTCTTTGTCGCCGGCACCGGCCTCTATTTTTATTTAAGGACAGAGACAGGCCGCTATGTGAGAGACCAGACCCTGCTGCGACTGCCCATATTAGGAGACCTGTTCGTCAAAGCGGCCATGTCGCGTTTTGCCAGTATTTTTTCTATCTTGCAATCGAGTGGGGTTTCAGTGCTCGAAGCCATGCGTATTCTGGCGATCACTGTAGGCAATACGGCCATCTCGAAGGAGTTTCAGCAGATTGGTGAACAGCTAGAAGAGGGCCGGGGCATCGCGGCGCCGCTTGAAAAGGCCGCCTTTTTTACCCCGATTGTGGTGAACATGGTATCTATCGGGGAGGAGTCGGGAAAACTTGACGAAATGCTCATGGAGATATCCGAGCATTACGATATGGAAGTTGAGTATGCGACCAAGAAGCTCTCCGACGCCATCGGTCCCCTTCTCACGGTCGGGCTGGCGGTGGTTGTCGGTTTTTTTGCCCTGGCTATCTTTTTGCCCATGTGGGACCTGATTGGGATAGTCAAATAGTGCCAGCCATAAACGGCATCTATCGGCCCAGAGCTGCGTTTTTGCTCTTTTGAAATCCTCGGAATAGCGCGCTATGCCTGTGGTTTCAAAATCGCTCAAGCCTTGCTCTGAACCAAAATCTACCATTTATGGACAGACACTAAATAGGAGAGGAACCAGGGATTCAAAGGCTTGACCTGGAACCGAGACCCTGAACGGTAATCCTGTAAAACATCGTGAACCGGGTTGTAAGCGCGGCTAGTTACCTGACAATTTGATAAGATTGGATAAATCTCTATGGCACTTACCAAATCTAGGTTTTACATCAGTCTTTACATCATCATCCCTGTGATTGTAGCCGGACTCAGTATTATCTCGGCCCTGGTCTCTTTTCGCCTCACTGAATACATCATCAAACATGATCTGGGGCTCAGTACGCCGATAAATATCTGGATTTTTGCAATCGCGGGCCTGTCTTATATGTGCGGAATTGCAATTGTCTATATGCTATTAAGTCCGATGAAAAAGTTTTTGAAAGAAGCTGAAAAACTGCCCGCATTGTCAGCCCACGTGCAAGATAATGAAGAGATAGGGGTTGGGCAGGGCGATGAATTGGTGCACTATGCCACTGTTTTTAAAAAGATTACCGACGTACTGAACAAGGTTGATGCCCGGCAGCTATTCCCCAGGATTGTTGGGGAAAGTGTGGCCATGCGGGGGGTTTTAAAACAGATCATAAAGGTGGCCCCGACCGATTCCACGGCTTTGATCCTGGGTGATAGCGGTACCGGCAAGGAGTTGATTGCCACCAGTATTTTCGAACACAGTAAACGGTCCGATAAACCGTTCGTTAAAATAAATTGCGCAGCCATGCCCGGGGACCTGCTGGAAAGCGAACTGTTCGGGCATGAAAAGGGTGCGTTTACCGGTGCTGTTTCCCGGAAATCCGGCAAGTTCGAAGTGGCCCATAAGGGGACCATTTTTTTGGACGAAATAGGTGACATGCCATTGAACTTGCAGGCCAAGATACTCAGGGTGCTGCAGGAGCGCGAGTTTGACCGGGTGGGCGGTACCAAACCGATTAGAGTGGACGTCCGCTTTATCGCCGCCACCAATAAAAACCTGAAAAACATGGTCAAAGAGGGGCGTTTCCGGGAGGATCTATACTTCCGGCTGAATGTCTTTACAATATTTCTACCGCCCCTGAAGGAAAGAAAAGAGGATATCCCTTTGATCGTGGAGCGTTTTCTTCAGGACGCGCCCACCAATCTGGTCGTCAATTCAGCGACCTTACAGCTTTTAATTGGATATGCCTGGCCCGGTAACATACGTGAATTACAGAACACGATTGAAAGAGCTGCGGTCATGACCGAAAGCGGTGAAATCGAAACCCAGCATCTGCCGGACAGTGTCACAATGGGTTTTTCAGGTGGCATCATAGAAACTAGGGAAGAAGGCGGGAGCAGTGCCTCCATAGACGACCAGATCAAGGAGATTGAGAAGGGTATCATCATTGAGGCGTTAAAAAAGAGTAATGGTGTCCAGATTAAGGCAGCTGAGATGCTGGGTATAAACCAGAGAAGCCTGTGGCACCGTGTCAAAAAGTACGCTATAGATGTAAAACAGATAAAAAACAGCAATTAGTGGAGAAAACCCTACAAATAATGTAGAGACGGCGTTTTTCTGGTCATAGAACAATGTTCAATAAATACAAGGATTAAAAGGTCAGTACGCCAAATTTTGAACAATTCTTGTAGAATCGCGAAATATAGGCTATAAAAGCAAAACTTTTGCCTGATCCGGGGGCTCTCTTGGCAATGTCGGCATGTATATTGCTTTCATAACTCGTAACATGTAAAATTATTAATCACCCTGTTTAATTTACTGGAATTGCCAAAGATTCCTCAACTAAAATGACTAAGTCGGCCAGTATTCATCATTATCCAGGAATGGAGGATAGAAAAATGAGGAAGAAATATCTTTTAAAGGATGAGGGTGGTTTCACCCTGATCGAAATTATCGCAGTTCTGGTGATCATGGGTATCCTGGCAGCTGTTGCTGTGCCGAAGTTTTTCGATCTGCAAACGAAAGCCAGGGAAAAGGCTGTCTACACGGCCATGTCTGAAATGAAGGTGCGGGTTAACCAATATTTTGCTGAACAACTCTTATCAGGTACCACCTGGGCTGGTATGAACTGGGCGACAGCGAATGGGGATATTGGTACTAATTTAGGGGATGATTTTACCGTATCCAATTGGGATGCTGTTGATATTTCGAAAACGGGAGGTTATCTCGAAATGGATATTACCTACACGAAGATCACTCCAAACGTAGTTTACACGAATCAAAGAATTGATTTGCCCCGATACGATAATTAATCTTTAGAAGGGGTGCTTCTGGCGAGCACCCCTCTTTTTTTGTGTGCAAAGTACAAAAAAACTGTAAATTTATTTTATCTTTGCACCGCAGCCACAATATTTTCCATACGTTTTTTACCAACATAATTCCAGCGCAGATTATAAGTTGCCAGAATATCACCAAAATTCCTTCCGGCAGTAACTTTACCCAGTTCAGACAGGGTTTGATCCACGCGGGCAGAATTCCCTCGCAGGTAATATAGTTCTACCAGGGCAAGCAGGGCCGCGTAATGGTCAGTACCCGACGACCTTATTTTTTCAAAATATTCTACAGCGTTATCAAGGTCACCTTGCAACCGATGGCCTTCACCGCGAAGGTAGGCTACCGCCAATTTATTATGCTTCAGATTTTCCGCCCGGGCGGCTTCTTTAAACGCGGCATCAATGTTGCCCAGTGAAAGCATGACAAAGCCTCTTACGATGTGCAGCGAAGAAGAAAGCGGATGATGGTCTAAAGCCTTATTAATGATAAGCAGGGCTTTTTCTTCATGATCTGTTTCCAGGTGTAGCTCGGCTACCTTTTGAAGTGTCCGGGCGTCATGGGGATTTGCTTCTAAAATGGAAGCAAACTGTTCCAGAGCCTGTCGATATTGCTGTTGATACAGGTAGTATACGGCCAGGTTGTAGTTCGTCATATATTTCTGGTGGATGCGGGCGCTGCTTTTGCCATCCAGGGATTGATACATCTGTTTTTCAGCTTCATCTTCCTGTCCGTAGATAAACAATGTCCTGGCCAGGTTATGCCGGGGTCGATGCAGGTTCGGGTAAAGGCTGACATTGTTCATCCAGAAGGCCACTGGATGCGTGTAAAGTAAATTCTGCCGGTAGGTCGTATGCACCTGGCCGATGATCCACACAATGGCGCCGAAAGCAGCCAGGTTTCGTAAAAAGAGAGAATATGAAAAATAGTCGATTATTTTGAGGAAGCCAATTGCGGGCAGAAGGAAAAAGAAAAGCGACGGCAGATAATTGCGATGTTCAAAGATGAGTTCGAGAGGGATGAATGAGCCTTCTATGGCGTGGTTTAAAAAGAAAAAAAGGGTGCAGAATGCGAAAAGAGGCCATTTACGATGTAACCGCAGGCCCGTACCGATGATTACGACTATTAGCAGGATAGCCGGGAGCGTCGTCCAGGGTGAGAAGGCGGATGTTGAAACCCGGATATCATGCAGGAGTGCAAAAGTCGCTCCGGATGGATACAGCAGCTGACCAATGTAAAACAAGATAACCCGCGGTTGGGTCAAGAGCCTTTCAGCCATGGTAAATGGCCGCGAATCGTAACCGGATTGAAAGGCTGTCAGACCGCCGAGAAAGACGACTAAGAGAAGAAAAATCACCGCCGGTGGTATCAGGATCTTGAGCACCTGATGCGTCTGCCGGGAATGCGGGTCTGTTCGAATCAGCAGGATCTCCAGAAGGAGAATGCTGAAAGGGAGCATGGCCGCGTTTTGTTTGCTGGCTATGGCACCGGCCCCGGCGATAAGGCAGGCTGCATACCAGCCATAAGGAAAGGGACCGCGATCCACCGGTTGCCGGGTTGTCCGGGCTTTTACATAGCAATAAAGCGAAAGGACCGTAAACATGCCTGCCAGGGAAGCCATGCGTTGGACGATATAGGTGACCGCGTTCACCTGAATTGGATGGGTCGCCCATAGAAAAGAAGAGAGCAGGGCGATGGCGTAGGCCGCCTTGTCATATTTCCCATTGAAGACCGGTAGCTTCAATATATTCAGGGTGAGGAGAAAAAGAAAAACGGCCGTGGTGTAGTGAACTAGAAAATTGACGGCATGGTAGCCGAACGGATGCGTACCCCCGCAATAGTAATTCAGGGCCAGTGATAAATAGGAAAGGGGGCGGTTGAACCGGCTGTGGGTCCGGTCCATGCCGTAAAAACTTTTGGCAATCTCACCCGGGTTCAGCGATGTCAGGTGGACATTCGGATTTTCATGAATATTGCCAAAATCGTCCAGGTACCAGTCACCTGAGAAACCAGGCCAGTAGATGATCAGAAGGGCCACCAGCAGGGCGGCCATGGTAAAAAAATAACGGCATGCAATCGGCGGTGCGCTTATGGGAGGCTGTCTGCAAACATTTATAATTTTACGCATGCCAGCCTATTGCCAGTTCGGGTCACTGGTGATGACGGCGTCACCCGGACGGATAAAACCAAGATTGAGGTTGTCGATTACCACCGTCTGGGTTTCGCCGCCGGTGCCCTGGGTAAACCCGTAGAGGAACCTGTTGAAATCGGCGTGATCGGCGGCACAGAGTTCAACGGTCTGCACAAGGTGCGGTTCCCTGGCATTATAATCAATGCGTGTGTCGGCGAAATAAGTAGGGGTAATGTCGCTGCAGTTCGCATTCTGGCACTGGCGAATCCACGTGCTCAGGGTATATTCGTACCGGTCCCGGTCATTGACGGTTTCACTGCGGTCAATTTCAATGCGCACGGCCCAGGGACCGCTGTTGAGCCAGTTGTCGGCAGAGACCACATCCGGATTTCCGTCAGCAGGATCCACGTCCGGGGCCGCATCACCTGGCAAAAGGTCATCGTACGAGAAAACCCGGGTTTTGATATTGCCGGGATTGCAGGTCGCTTTGTACGCGTAAAGATAGTGATCCCGGGAACCCACATAGACCGTGCCATCGGTTCCCTGGGTGGGGGAGGAGAGGACATCGCCGGAGAGATCAAACTTGTCAATCAGAAGTCCGTCGCCGTCAACCACATAGAGCCGATTGTTATTCGAACCGAACCAGATGGTGCCGTCAGCGTGGACGGTGGGTCCGCCTCTGACATTTTCTCCAAGCGGGGATCCATCATCATCTAAAGTATGAAAACGCCACTTGAGGATGCCTTCAGACTCGTTATCCGTGATGGCGTAAAGGTGATCGTCATCATTTCCGATGTAGATCGTGCCGTCCTCCGGGTCTATGGCCGGCTTGGATCGAGCGTTATTGGGAGAAAAAGTGTAACGCCATTTCTCGCTGCCGTCCGGGTTTACAGCAAACAGAAGCCCTTCAAATGAGCCACCGTCACCCCCGATATAGATAGTTCCGTCATCTGCTACCGTTGGCGAAGAAAAACAGTCCCCGTCCAGGGCCAGTTTCCATCGCAACGATCCATCCGATGTTTTGAGCGCGAATAAATAATCGCTGCTCCTGTTATTGTAGGTATCCTCGGTTGCAAAATAGACAGTTAATTTGTCCGGACTCAAGGCGGGTGTGCCCCTGATATTCGCCCAGGCCAAGCCGTCATCCGCTAAATTATGAGTCCATTCGATGGGGGGACCGCTGTTGTTGTAAGCGTAGAAATATCCGTCGTCATTACCGAAATAGACAACCTGATTGTCGTCATCAATCACCGGTGAAGATTTGATAGCCGCGGACGTATTCGCATACCAATCAAAACCGCCGGTCGGTGTGATCGCATTAAAATAGTTATCATCACCGCCAATAAAAATATATCCGTCTGAATCCCATGCCGGTGATGACTCGGTATCGCCATAAAGCCAGAGAGGGAATCCGGTGACAGCCGGGGGAACACCTGTTTCCGGGTCGAGCTCGTGCACATAACCGTTTTTACTGCTAAAATACAGGGCGGTTTCGTCGCTGTTCAAAGCCGGTTTCGTTTTCACCTCGTCCGCGTAGCTGGCATCTTTATAGCGCCATTTTCGACCAGCACCACCCGTATCATGGGTATTGTCATCATCCAGGTCGGCCTGTCCATCCCCCCAGAAGACATACTGCAGGACATCCCGGTGGGACGTGCCTAAATCCGGGTCATCGTGGCCGGCATTGACCCAGGTGTCGAACTCAAGCGCCATTTTAGGCGGCTGGAGGCCCCCACCTATCCCGGATCCCGCGTAACCCATCTGCCCGCCCTCATCACCGGCGGTCCCCAGTACGTTGTCAGCGCCGTTGATGACGGCAAAGGTAAACCCGTCGGCGGTGCCGTTGTATGTCAGCACGAAAGAAGCGCGCACGCCTGCGCCAAACAGGCACTTGCCGCCCGAGCAGACCGAAGATCCCCCAAGGGAGACATCCCCGCCGAAGAATACGGCGCCGCTCGCGCTTGGCACCCCGCCGCCAAGCGTGATTTCACCGGTGCCGGTATTCACGTCAACAGCGCCGGTATCGGATTCGCCAACTGTCCCCATGCCCTCCAGGACGGCCTCAGGATCCACATCAGCCGCAATATCTTCGGCCGGGGGCGCTATAATCTGGGGGTTTTCAACGTTCTGTGCAAAGTTCATGGCAATTTCCCGCATGCCGCCGGAAATTGAAGTGCCGCTGTTACCCGTGGTGCTAATAGAATGGTTATGATTAGATAATATTACAAAATCCGTGTTCTTGAATTCTATAGCCCCGGGCAGGTTTACCAAGTTCAGCTTGGTTGAACCTTGCACCATATCTTCGTAGTAATACTCGTGAATTGTGCCTGTATCCGTGCTGACCAGGTAGATTGAACCTTTGTCGGGGGGATAGAAATTCCAGGCCTCATCTCCTACTGTTAATTCGGCATCCCCGGGGCCTATCGTGACAGTTGCGGTTGGTTTTACAGATATTAGCAGCTTGTGCCCCTGGGATACATCTGCTTGAAAATCGTCATTCAGGTCGAGTGTAAAGTCAGTGTCGCCTTCGTTTAAATCTGGTGAGGTTGAGATCTGGGCCCAATATTTTGTGTCTGGTGAGCCACCGAATAAAACAGAATCCCGATATGATTCCAAGTTGACTAAATAGGCGCCGGCTGGAATAGAGAAACCCTCTGGAATTTTTCCTTCAGGAACGGTCAAAGAAATGGTGCCGCCCAGAGTTTCATCGTAATCCAGACCAGTAGCTTTAAACCATTTGCCAAAAACGTTGACCTGGAAGTTGCCATCGTCACCCAGTGTAAACGTTTTGTCGTTTGTTGCGCCGTTCAAAGCCTCAATGGTACTGGTATTATAACCCTCGTTTCTCAGTTCACTGGTGGCGTACCGCATCGCCGCCTCGGCCAGGTAGGCGGCGTTCCGGGAATAGTTGGCAACCCCGGAACTCATCATGGTGGAGGAGGTGAACATGGATACCATACCCGCGCCCAGGAAACCGAAAATCAGCATGACTACCACGATATAGATCAGGATGCTGCCGGACTGATTCGAGTCCGCGGTAGGAACGCCGCATTCGGTGGGGGCCGAAAAAATATTTTTATATAGGTTCCACATATAAAAGATAAAATTTTAGGGTAAATATGACGCATCAACCATATTGCGAGGGTAAACCCGCGTCTGGAAAGGCGGCATATTGCCAAGCGTGAACCCAACGGTTATATAGGCCACTTCGTTCTTGCCGTCACCATCAAGATCGAGGTCGTCTTCTACGGAGAGCACGGGGTTGGACACGTCTTTAATCAGTACGTAATCGCTGCCATCTACATTGAGATAGAGATTGTCCGAAGCGAACTTGATCATCCTGGCGGTGCTGGCCAGGGTTTCATCCGAACTGGTATACGATAGGGAATTCGTGTCGGGTGCGGATGGTATGGTGCTGATTGTTTTCAACTCGAGGCTGAGACGGTTTAGGGCGACTTCCGCATCCATAGCCGCAGCGGCTGCTTTCCGGGTAAATTCATAACCTTCCAGGCCGACCAACAGAAATAGGCTTGAAAAGACGGCAAGGATGCCGACAATGACAAGCGACGCGACGACCTCAATAAGTGTAAAACCGGTTTCCTGTTTCATCTTTTCCTAAAATTTGCTCACCGGGTCATCAGGCTCGACCCGGCTGTTCGTTAGAATGGTAACAAGTTTGTGCCCGGCTGATTGCACCGTTACCTTTAATGTATTCGTTTCCGTTCCCAGCCCCAGGTTCTCTTCAGCGCCACTACTCGCGTCAAACCTGATATATGAAAGGTTTACATTGCTGTTGGTCCCATAATTGGTTACGATCGTGTCCAAAGCGTCTGTTGGATCGGCCGTGGTATCATTTATCTCTTTTACATATGCTGAGATGATCTCCTCCATCAGTACTTCCATATCCGAACTATCCCGTACTATTTCCACGGGGCCGGAACTGCCCGTCAAAGCGGTGCCCATAAATTGAAACATGACAGCCGCTAAAATGGACCCGAGAATAATGGTCACAATGATCTCTATGAGCGTAAAACCATTGTCCGCAGAGAGTATCTGTGTTCTGGGTCTCATTCTACAAAACCTGTTTCCTCTGTTACGGTTAGGTGTTTGGACCCGATATTAATAGGTGGAATACCGGTGGCAGGATGCGACTCGAGGTCAGTGCCATTATAGATATACGGTATACCGAATCGGTCGAAATAGAGAGCGAATGCGTCCATTTCGGTTATGGATATTTGCTTATCCTGGTTGCCTGGCAGGTAGACCATGTTGTTCGTGTCTTTCGATACATCATCCCAAGTTGTTGTTGGAGGTGCGGGAGGATTTGTTTTAAATACCCAGTAGTGCGTTCCGTCACACCTTATACCCCAGGTCATATCGTTGCGTTTCATGGCCATTATCTGGGTATAGCGGATATGATTTCGAATTGAATTCACTTTTGCGGCCAATTCCAAGTCGTCCAGGCCGGCGACACGGCTGATGATCACGCCGGCAACAATTGCCATGATAAGCAGGACCGAAATCATTTCCACCAGTGAGACGCCTTGCTCTTTCATCCGAGAACCCTGCACAATTTATTCAGCCCTTAAAAACCTGGTCCTCAGGGCCAGGTCAGAGACAATTGGCTACGCCGTGAAAATTTGAGGCGAGTGCCTAAAGTGAACTAAAGTTTGAAGTGAACTAAAGTTAAGGAATCCTGCCAGTTTGATAAAATCAGTGAAGCGTAGCGACGCATTAACTTTAGTCACTTCACACTCATCAGTTTTGGGTTGTAAGCCCCTTTAAGGGGCAACCCAAAGCCTGGCCCTCTGGGCCAGGATGCTCTACACGGTTTCAACCGATTCTTGATAGTTCCCAATAATATATCAGTAAATTTCCGCTTTATCAACGAATTCGGTATTTTCGTGACAGTGGAAACTGCAATAAAAAAGATTGGCAGCGCTTTGAAAAGAAGTGGAAAACTAAATTTACTGTTTAAGAAACTGCGTGGGAAACTAAAATCGGATGGGAACCTTGATAAAATGGGGTCAGATCATTGATTCTGGTAGACGCCTCCGTTTATATATGAATTCGGGGCTTTTTCGAATTCATATCAATCCTCATCAATGATCACGGCACCACTGGCGTCTCTTTTTACCTGAAAGATCTCCGGGTGTTCCTCTTTTAAGGATGCCTCGCAGGCATCTTTCTCCTTTAACATACGCAGAAGATTTCGGTTTTCCTTTTCCAATGCTTTCTGGTTAAGGCCCTGCTTGATAGAAACTGTCAGGTCGACCACACTGCAGGGTTTGGTAAAAAATCGGTAGACTTCACCTTCGTTGATTGCTTTTACGGCGGAATCGAGGTGAGCGCGTCCGGTGAGGATCATCCGGATGGTTTCCGGATATTTTTTACGGACAATGGCCAGGAAATCCGATCCGGCCATTCCCGGCATGACCTCGTCGGACATCACCACATCCACCCGGTGAGATTCGAGCACCGCCAGGGCCTGCTCGGCCGATTCAGCGCTTACCACGGTGTAGTGCTCCCGTATCAGCGCGTCCTCGAGAAGGTCCCGGATCTCCTCCTGATCGTCAACAATAAGTACGGTATAGGCCATAACTTTTGCCTCAATCGTCATTCTGAGGAGTGAAGCGACGAAGAATCCCCTGCAAGAAAGAACTATTTTGTGGGGGATAGGGACTCTTCGCTACGCTCAGAGTGACAAACTATAGTATAAGTATCATTCTCCCAAACAGGGTTCACACACATGCGTTTGCTTGTTTGCTGCTCCAACCATATTGGCAGATTCCCCGTTGTTGGGGTCACCAGCAACTTCCTGAGCCACCCAACGCAAACGCATTATTCCACACAAACCCTCTGAATCTCTTTAATATCCGTCATTCCCTGAAACACTTTCGCGACACCGTCCTGCTTGATGGTGGCCATGCCTTCCTTAGCTGACTGGATGAAAAGTTGCTCGGAGGTGGCCTCGTTCTTGATCATTCTTTTAATAGCCTTGGTGCCCTCCATCATTTCATGCACACCGGCCCGGCCTCTGTAGCCGGTGTCGTTGCACTCCTCGCAACCAACCGTCTTATACAGCTCCCGGTCATTATCATACTCAATGCCCAGTGCGGGAAAGTCCTTCTTGCCATAATATTTGACAATATCCTGGAATTCCTCCTCACTCGGCTTGTATTTTTTCTTACAGCTTTTACAGAGCCGACGGATCAGGCGCTGGGCGAGTACGCCGAGGAAGGCATCTGAAAAGTTGAGAGGATTGAGTCCCATGTCAAGCAGCCGGGTTACCGTTTCGGGCGCGCTGTTGGTGTGGAGGGTGGAAAAGACCAGGTGGCCGGTGAGGGACGCCTCGACGCCGATGGAAGCGGTTTCGTGGTCCCGCATTTCACCAATCATGATGACGTCCGGGTCTGCCCGGAGAAAGGCCCGCATGACCCGGGCGAAATCCAGTCCGATTTTCGGTTTGCACTCCACCTGGCGCAGGCCGGCCTGGGAAATTTCCACCGGATCTTCAGCCGTCCAGATTTTAATGCCCGGTTTGTTGATGTGGCCCAGGGCGGCGTGCAGGGTGGTGGTTTTACCGGAACCGGTTGGTCCCACGACCAGCACCAATCCGTAAGGTTGAATGATAATTTTTTCCATGATCGCGTGATTGCGTTCGTTCATGCCCATGTCGGTAAGTTTCATGGCGCCGGATTCGGCCAGGATACGCAACACGGCATCTTCGAACCCACCGGCGGTCGGCAAGGTAGCCAGACGCAGTTCAAACGGTTTAATGCCTTTTCTCTTAAACTTGATCTTACCGTCCTGGGGCAGCCGCCTTTCGGCGATATCCAGGCCGCTCATGATTTTCAACCGGGACATGATGGCCCGGGAATTGGTGTTGGGGACCTGCAGTACTTCCTGGCAGACGCCGTCAATCCGGAAACGGATATTCGTTTTTTTAGTGATGGCGGATGGTTCGATGTGTATATCGGAAGAGCCCTTTCGATAAGCGGAAATGAGAATCTGGTCCACCATCCGTACAATCTGTCCGGAGGACTCATTGACATCTTCGTAGGCATCGTCTTCGAGATCTTCTTCCTCCTCCTCGAAGTCGATGTCCGGCATCAGGTCGAAGTCGTCGCCTTGTTCGGAATCCATATCGGCGCCTTCGTCGGTTCTCTCCTCGTAGAAATGCTTGATAACTTTATCGATTTCCTCCTTGATGCTGACGATGTAGTTGACTTTTTTGGCATTCAACAGCCCGGGTATGGGGTCGGTCTTCAGCAGGTCGGTGGGGTCATCGATAAGAACATCCACACCGCCGAGTTCCCAGGCCAGGGGAACCCAGGTGTTCTGGGTAAGGAAGGATCGCTTGAGGTTGCGCGTGAGCTCGTAAGGGACCGGCATGTCAGGATCAAAGGCCCGGAAGGGAGCCTGGTAATAGAGGCTGAGAGATTTACCGACTTCTTGCAGGTCAATATGGAAATTGTCGGAGAGTACGAATTCAACGCTGTGTTTGGATTTCTTGGCTATGACCAAAGCGTTTTGCAGCTGGGTCGTTGTTACGATCTTGTACCTTATCAGATAGTCGTACCTGGATTCATAGGTAGCCGATGAAAGGGCATCCGTGACGTATGTATCGATTTCCGCGAACTCGGGATCAATTTCCTTGACAGATTCGAAGTATTCCAGGGCCAGGTCGTCGTGCCCTTTTTCTTTCATCTGTTGCCCGAAGACAAATTTGATCTCCGCAGTGGTTTTCGTATCCAGCTCGTTGTCGGAGATCATTTTTTCTATCTGGTCGATCACCCGTGAAGGGGAGTGGGCCTGAAACATGCACTCGGCCATATCAGGGAGGATTTCTTTAGAGAAATCCTCATGGGTAAACAGCTTGGAGTACTCTATGACGGCCTCTTTGTGCAGACCAAGTTCTTTAAAGGCATTGGCACTGCTGATTATTTCATGGATATTTTCGCAGCCGTCATCCCAGGTCTCCCGCAGCAGAGAGGCATCTTCAGCGGTAATGGCGGTGTCGTCCTTATCAAGACTTTCAAGCTCACCCTTGATGGTGAGGATATTATTTTTGAGTTTGTTCTGGGCGGCCGCGTTCAGGCCGGACTTGCTTTTCAACAGATCTTCAAACAGGCCCAGCGCTTCGGAATAGAGGCCATGTTTTTGGTAGGCTTCTGCTTCTGCTATTTTTTGCTTAATATTCATACATCATTTCCTATGCGCTTTTATCCACAGTCAGGATCGTCAGGATCAATGGCAGGGAGCAGGTTGCTGCATTTGAGTCGGATCATCGCGATGGTGGCGAACCACCCCATGATGATAATGATCTGGCCCAGCTCGGCGCGCCGGTAAAATATCCGGTTATTACCGAATACGAGTTCAGCTTCGCGTACACACCTAAAGGCACTGCTGAAGGACGCCCAGTCGAAATTTTTCAGGTCGGTGTCGGTTTCGCCCTCGTATTCACTAAACAGCTGCCCGCCCCGGTGAGAGAGAAAAATGATACCCTGGACGTCTTCGAGGCTGAGCAGGTCTTTGAAAATTGTTTTCATTTCATCATGAATCATGAATTGGCCATTATTCATACAATAGTTTGCGGATCACGTCACCGGGGCAGTCTTTGTTGAGTGTGACTGCGGTGGTCACGTCCCCGGGCAACAGGACCAGCCCGTTTTTTTTACCCCGATCAACATAGCAAGCCTTGAAATCCCCGGCCTGAATGGCACTGCCGAGTTTGCCGCCAACGGTCATCAGGGGATCCCAGGCCGCGTCTTTATCCCTACTGGCGATGCCTCTTGGCTGGGCGTCCTGAACAGCCGGTTCAGCACCTGTCTGTTGCGGCGGTTTCTTTTCCTGGGCCGGGTTTTCAGCGGCTGCTTTCTTCGCAGGTGGAGGCTCTTCCGCCGGTGATTCCCGGAAGGCGGATTCATCTTCGCCGGCTTCGTCTTTCAGGCGCATTGCGTCGAATAACACTGCCTGGAGATCTGCCTGTATGACCTTTTTATTCAGGACGCAGGTGTCCTGAATGGAGAGAGAGGGACTGTCCCATGAAAAAATTTCATAGGCGGCTTCTTCTCCATGCATATCCCGGATTCTGGCATCCAGCAGTTCACCGTCTTTGAAAAAGAGGACCCCATTTTTTTCGGTTTCTTTGTTTATAACCCGAATTGTGCATGTTTTTTGTTCCATTTCAATCAGTTGCAGGAACATCTCAATTGAGACGGTCTGCAGCGTACCGCCCTCTGACTCTTTTTCAAGGCTGACAATAATACTGGCCGCGAGATCTTCAACCACAAACGGCTTTTCAATAAAGGCGGCTGCGCCGGTAGCCAGGACTCTCTCTTTCGATTTCGGCGTACTGTAGGCTGTCAGAACAATCACCGGGATATCCGGGTACTTGGCCGACATGAGGGCCAGTAGAGTAAAACCATCCATATTCGGCATGTGCAGGTCTGTCACCACAATGGAAATGGCATTGTTCTTCAGGATCTGGACCGCTTCAACGCCATCCTCAGCCAGGAGGGTTCCGAACACAGCTGCGTGGGCCTGGAATTTCCTTTTGATCAGGTGCCTCAATATTCTGTCGTCATCGACTATGAGGGCATTTTTTATCATGTAAATCCTTTTCTATTTATGACCTCAGACTCCGGAGAATGAAAGAATTTATAAAATGGTACGACCGTACCTCTGGTCACGTATGTCTCAACCGGCCAAAGTGACCCATTTCAGGGGGATAATTTACCCTGGAGCGCTTCAGGTTGAGCGCATTATATAGGGATTTGTATAATAATTCAAATGTTTTATTTTAGATATTTGAATTTCGGATTTAACCCGTTCAACCGTAAAATATCCCTTTCCCCCGTGGTGTGCCGGGATCTGCGACAGGGTAATCCAGAGCCTGGTCCTCTGGGCCAGGATGCTTTACAAAAAAAGTAGTAACGACTGCTCTGCAGGGGTAAACGGGGACCGGTATGACTACTTCTTGAAAAATCGGCCGATACCGGTGGGCTTTTGAAATTTGGACTTGATCAAGGGTTCCAGGACATCACAATTAAGGCGGACCATGGCCATCTGTACGTTGAAACCGGTGATAACCAGGATGTGACCGGATTCGATTTTGCGGATATAGAGCCTCACGTTATCAAAATATATTTCGGTTTCGCTATGGGCGCCAACTGTGTTCATGAAGGCTGCCAGGTCAAGCGGACTTAAGTTTGGTTCAGGTACGGCGGTATAGCCTTCGATTTGAATTTCATTATTTTCGTCTATAAAAATTACACCGTTTACATCACTGATGCCCAGAATATCATTGAAGATCTCTTTCATTATTTTCTTAGCGCCTCCAGGACCTGGTCACGGGGGCAATCACCGGTCACTGCAATCACGGTGGGTTCATCCCCGGGCATAACGATCAGATTCAATCTCTCGTCCCTGTTGATAAAACACAATTTCAATGATCCCGCCGAGAAAAGAGGGGCGATGAGCTTGGCATGTTCCAGAAGTTCATACCAGGATCCGTCAACATAAATATCATCAAGGCTGTCGGTCGACCCAGCCGCAGTTTTAAATTTCTCCCTGAGCATATCCGGATATGAAAGTTGCGCCGGCTTTTTTGGGGCGGCTTGTTTGGCGGGGGCTTTTGGGGGGGGCGCTTTTTTAGGTTCGGGCGGCTTTTCTTCAAAATCTTCCGGGGCCCCGCCGGCTTCATCCTTCATCCGCATGGAATCAAAAAGGATGGCCTGTAGTTCACCTTTAATTTTTTTCGTAGTAATGGCGCATTCGTCTTGAATGGAAAGGGTAACACTGTCCCATGCAAATATTTCGTAGGCGGCGGTATTACCCTGCCGCTTGTTACTCCGGGCATCCATCAGGTCACCCTTATAAAAAAACAGGACGCCTCTGTTTCCGGTCACCTTGTTGAAAACTCTTATCGTGCAGGTTTTCTGCTCCATTTCAATCAATTGAATAAACATATCCAGGGGAACAGTCTGCAGGGTGCCGCCTTCGGTCTCTTTTTGCAATTTTTTGATGATTTTTGAGGCCAGGTCTTCCACCACGAACGGTTTTTCTATATAGCCGGCCGCCCCGCCGTCCAGTACAGTTTTCTTTGAACTGGGCGTACTGTAAGCAGTCATGATAATGACCGGGATATCCGGGTAGTTTTCAGAAAGGTGGGCCAGCAGGGCGAGGCCGTCCATCTCCGGCATCTGCATATCGGTCACCACGAGAGAGACCATGTTATCTTTCAGGCTGGACACGGCCGCCTTTCCATCAGGCGCGGTGAGGGTGGTAAACGTATCGCCGTAATTCTCGAATTTTTTCTTGATCAGGCGCAGCCAGATGTGATCATCGTCTACAATGAGAACTTTTTGAGTCATCGGTTAAAATTCCACTTCTGCTTTTTCAATTTCAGCAGCGTATTTTTCGGTCCAGGGGACAATCGCTTTAAGCAGGGGATAATAAATATCGTTTTCTTCGGCGATTTCTTTAATACAGTCAACAATTCCACTGGCGAGTATATCTGTGCCGGCTTCACCGCTGTACTCTATCTTTCCATCAGCGTATTGAAATTCGGCGGCAAATGGATCCAGGAAATCATAGGCGTCGGCTTTTTCGACAAACTTACGCCTCAACAGGGTCCTGAAATCGGCTTTGCCCTTTTTACTGCTCATAAATGTCTTTTCAAAAATGGTGAGTAGTTCTTCTATGATCGCAATGCTCATGTCGGATGCGTCGGTTTCCGCCGGTACCGTTTCCTGGGAGGTATCCAGGGTATCAGATAAATCGTCTTGTACCAGCTTTACTTGATACACATTAAATTCGCCGCCCGATTTTTCGCTGCTCGCGATCAGTTTATCCAAATCCTGGCGCGAGTTGATCAACTTCTCCCGGTTCCAGGGAAACAGCGAACCAGAGATATTGCCCATATTGAGAAAGACCGTTCCCTGTTCCGCGATGCCGTTAACGCTAACCTCCACGTAGCCGGTCAGCTTTTCAGACTGCATTTTAATAATCAATTTTTTCAGGTCGGTAAACTCGGTGGAGAGATTGCTGTGGATCACTTCAGCATGCGGCAAGTTGGACCAGAAATGGACATATTCGGGCTCGATTTCGTAAACGGCAACTGAAAAAGTATTTTCCCCACCGTGCTTAATGATGTGCTCAACGGCCTCGGCACCTTCCAGTTTTTCGGATTTATCCTCGAAAATGCCACTGAGAATGGCGTTGTCATCGATGAAGACAACCCCTTCCGCTTTTCCGGAAAGAAAATGGATTCCGCCGGTGTCCACCTCTCCGCTGTAATGTTCAATGAAGCGTCCGACGTTGAGGTAAAAACTGTTAAGGCCTTCAATAACAGGCATATTCTTGGGAATGACTATCATACGTACTCCTGCAATAGTGGACGCTTTCCAGGTGGTCAGCGGTTATCCGTTAACTAACGTCTTTTTCTCAGCCTTTCAATGGAAAGACGGAGACTGTCCTGCATCCTGGTAATGGCGTCCGCCAGGTTTCCGATCTCGTCTTTGGACTTGATTTGAATCTCAGCATCGAGTTCGCCGACACTGATGCGGTCGGCAACGTCGGTAAGATGGCGAATTTTACTGACAAGGTTATGCCCGTAAAACGTGACAATCAGGCCGATAACAACCAGGGTTCCCACAATGGTCATGAGATTAAGGTTACGCGAGGCAACTGCGACGCTTTCAAAGTGTTGCTGCATTTTCTCTAGGGGACCGATAAACTTGCTGGTATAGTTTGTGGACATGATGGTGAATTCAGTGCCCTCCACCGGTGAAAGCGTCATGTACATTTCACGCTTTTTGCCCTTCGGGTCTTTCCAGATATAATAGCCGCTGCTCTTAATGTTCTTGCCTTTTTCTGCGGCGGCAATGATTCTTGCAAAGCGTGGGTAATCCTGGCCCAGAAGCTTTCTTATCCCCTTGTTAAACACGACGCCATTAAGTTTTGGATTCGGATGGACCCAGGCGGTGAAAGGGCCTACGGAAGCCAGCGCAGTGAAGCCGGTTTTGCCCACCTTCTGAACGGCCATTTTGCTGAAAAGCGGGTCGAGGGCAAGGTCATCCGGATTGAGGTTGGGGTTGTTATCCAGGTATAATTTACATTGCAGCGCTACGGCCTGGCCCTTTTCTGAAATACTTGTTTGCGCCATACTTTTGACAATATCGGTGCTGGCCAAAGTGATGTCATTCTTCAAAGAATTCAACTGCTGCTGGGACATAAATCCGGATATGGCCATGAGCACCAGCGGCGTAATCATAAAAAGGCCGATCATTTTTACCCGCAGCCCGATACCCAGCTTTCGTTTCCCACCGGTCTTCTTTTTTGGAGCAGGAGCTTTGGTTTCTTCCGGTGCAGCGCTGGTATCCTGGGCGGCCTCCTGGAATGCTCTTTCAAGATCTTCAAAATCCTCATCAGCGATGTCATCTGTATCGAAGTCGGCGTCATTGAGTTCTTCTTCGGCGGCAGCTTCCAGGCTGTCGTATTCCTGGGTTTTTTCGTACACCTTTTCTTCTTTTTGTATTTCAATGATGTGGCCGCAGTCCTTACACTTGGTTCTGACAACATCACCTTTCACCTGGTCCAGTTTTGCAATTGGAACATGGTAGACCCTTCCGCACTCTTCACAGATAACTGAAACAGTCATGGGTGTCTCCTTAATTCAATTGATCGCATTGATTCCAAACGACTCGCCTTTGAGCAGATCATATCGGTATGTTTCCCGGTAAAGGTTTTGACGGTTTGTGTCCATTGTAAAACCCCTGGTAGCCGGACTAAATGGTTTTAAGCCTGGCTACCATAGCCTGTTGGAATTCAAGCCGTTTCTCTTCACGCGGGATTTCTTTGGCAAGCCGCGTAATCAGTTCAGCCGCACGATTTTTAGGAATCCGGGTGGGGTCACCCCCGAATTCTTCGATTTCATCCTCAAAGATCACTTCGGCAATCGGTCCCATGGCGTTGGCCAGTTGGGTGATCATATCGTCAATAAACTCTTTACTGATTCCGGGTACGGTGGCACCTGGTTTTTCTATGAGGCCCAGTTCCGCCAGTTTGGCAATAACCATTTTCATGGTGGAAAGCTCAATCCCCAGAAAGCTTGCCACGGTGCCTAGATTCTTTTTGCCGTCCAACTGCATGAGCACTTGCAACATGTCGCTGTCTAGAGAGAACTCTCCGAGATCGCCTTTTATGGACCCCTTTAAAACCATAGCGGATATGTCACCGGATAAATCAACCATCTATTCTCCTCCAGGATGTTCGGTGGTCTGCCTCGATTTTCTGCCTATACAGCCCATTCTACCATGTATTGAAATTTTTTGCCTGATGTTCTCCCGGATTACTGTTCGTTTTTCCAGGACATGATTTCCTTTTTCAGTTTCTTGAATTCAGCTTGAATTATATCTTTGATTTCGTCAATGAATTCCTGGTAATTGCCGTCGGACACACCGGCCGGATGGGGTGCCGGTGACTGTGGTCGGGCCGGGGTTGCGGGCGCCAGGGTTTTCTTGGCCGGGGCGGCTTCAGCCTCTTCTGCGTCCATGCTTTTAGAGAGCATGATTTCATGTTTGAGGCCTTTGAATTTTTTGACTTCCTCGGAAAGAATTTTTTTCTTCTCGGATTCGTCCATATCCGGGTTTAAAAGAATTTTTTCAAGCCCCGCATGAACGGAGTGCAGCAACTTTATTGAATCCGGGTGTGCATCAACTTTTTTGCCGGCTATATATTTACCCACCGAACCTTGCAGTTGCAGAAACATGTAGGGCAGACGGGATTTTTTATAAAGGGTCTTCAGCCGCTCGATTTCATTGAGCAGTTTGTCCAGGTTTTCATTGGTTATTTCCCAGTCGAGGGAAAGTACAATCGCATCGAGTTCCACCAGCGGAGATTCTTTTTGACTGGGAGGTGCTGTTATTACTGACTTTGCTGCTGTTTCACCGCCTGCGGCGGCGGGCGTCTTGTGGGGTGCATCCGGCTCTTTATCATGGGGCTCGTCCGTTTCACTGAAAAGGTCGTCAAGGCGGTCGTTGAGTTCGGAAGTTAATTTGCCCTTGTCTGTATTCAATTCATTACCCCCCTATTTCAAGCCGTTTCTCAAGAGACGCAACGGTCAGTGAGATAGCCTTTTTCATTGTTTCAACAACATTTTCACCGGTGATTGCGCTGGCGGCAATACTGGGGGCCTTCAATTTCCTGTTGAGATCTTTATCAAGGGTTTCCACCGGCAGGATTGGAATGCCTTCATCGGCGAGATCGCGTTTGTTATACTGGATGACCAGGGGAATTTTAAATATACTTTTGTCAAAAGTGGCCAGGTTGTCCTGCAGATCTTTCAGGGAAATGATGTTCATCTTCTGGCGCAGTGCCATGGAATCAGCCACGAAAACAATGCCGTCAACACCCCGCAGGACCAGGCGCCGGGTGGCACTGTATTTTACCTGTCCCGGGACGGTATAAAACTGCATTTTTATATTGTATCCTTTTATGACCCCTATCTCCATGGGCATAAAATCAAAAAAGAGGGTGCGATCACCATATGTTTTAACAGTGGTGAGATTGCCCTTTATTCTTTTGCGGAATTTATCGAAAATATATTCCAGATTTGTGGTTTTGCCGCCCCGTCCGGGGCCGTAATATACAAGTTTAACCTGGACTTCTTTTTTTTTGGGATTAATCAGTGCCAATGGTCGTACCTCATCCTTATCAGTATCCGTTCATGCATTCAGAAGGTATTGCTACAGGATCTCTTTAATTTTGGTGGTTGCCTCGGTTACTTTCAGGCGGAGAAATCCGAGCGACACATCTTTTCCAAAAATCGTAACGAGCAGTAGCTCATCATCAATTTTACTGAAATGGATACTTTCGGTCTCTCCTTTATGGAACAGGAGGGAAAAATCCTCTTCGCCCACTATTTTTGCCATGGCGCTGACAGCACCGAAGTTACCTGCAGCCAGAGCAGCCAGGGAATAAATATCGTGCTCCAGATCACCATCATCCAGATTGACGATAATATTGCCGGCAAGGTCAATGAGCAAGACGCACCTGACGCCAAGTTCTATAAGCTCTTCGGACAGGATTGCTTCAATACTCTCGAACTGTTTTTTGTCTAGATCTACGGTGTAGTCCAACGATTTTCACCTTTCGCATTGAATAACGGGGAAGAAAAACGGGCCGGGGCTATCTGATTCGCGCACGTGGCTTTCAAGGGCACCAACGCTGGTTCAACTAATTGAGCACCATTTCCCTGAACGAGTTTCCCCCTGATGATTAATAAAATACATCACTGCTTGCTGTCAATCAGGGTGGTCACTGGGGAGGGTAGACGGTTTTAGCGTCACTCTTCCAAGTAAGACACGACCCGATGATACGCGGAACTTTTGGATTTGTCCAAATATTCAGTAATTCTCATATCATATCTATATAGTGAGATCAATGAAAAAGGCTGATATACCAGTAAAATATTGGTTTACCGTAAAAAAGATAGGTAACGGCACCAAAGGCCAGGAAGGGACCGAAGGGGATTTTCAGCCGAAAGTTGGTAAAACGCCCGGCACCGATCAAGATTATCCCGGCAACCGTGCCGGTGGCGGAACCGGCAAAGATCGTAAAAAGGACCCCCCGCCATCCGATGAGGCCGCCGATCATGGCGAGGAGTTTGATATCTCCGCCACCCATGCCCATCTTACCGGTCAGCAGTTGATAACTTTGGGCTACCAGGTAGAGGCTGCCACCACCGGCCAGGATGCCGATGGCAGACTGCTGCCAGGTTACCCAATCGACAACGAAGGCACATAAAAAGCAAAGGACGATGCCGGGCAGGGTGATAATATCCAGTATTTTATGGTGGTCGATATCGATGAATGTGACCACCAGCAGGGTGGCAATAAACAGGTAGGCGATCAGAGCATCCAGGGTGTATCCGAATTTCAAGACAACGGCCAGGGCGGCCAATCCGGAGATCAGCTCCACCAGCGGATAACGTATCGAAATGGATGTTTTACAGTTACGGCATTTGCCGGCCAGCAGCAGAAAACTGAACACGGGTATATTGTCATAGAACCGTATCGGAGTGTCACAGGCCGGACATTTTGAACCTGGAAACACAATGGATTGATCGGGGTGGGGCAACCGGTAGATGCACACGTTGAGAAAACTGCCGATGCACAATCCGGCCAGAAACATAAAAACGTCAAAGGTATTTAATAACATCGCACTTTCTGCCCCGTTGGAGTATGTTCATTTTCCAGGTTAAAATAGTGGTTTTAAAGAAATAAATCAATATAGATGTTGTAAAAAAGGAAACCGGTATTATCTTAAACGTTTGTAATAGGACCGTTATAATTTGAGAAAACAGGATCGGGGTATTCCCGGTAGTAGCTTAAAGACAGGCCGGGCCGGGTACCATCCCGGGGCAGGTCCCCTTAAGATGAGTTGGAGATACGATGGGCGAAACTGATAAAGACGATCTGATTAGTATCATTGACGATGAAGAGTTTGATGAAGACCTGCCCACATCCATGCCGTTGATGCCGGTCAGGGATGTGGTGATTTTTACCGATATGCTGATGCCTCTTTTTGTCGGCCGGGATAAGTCGATCAATGCCGTGGAATCTGCGGTGGAAAAAGACAGCATCATGATGCTTTGCACCCAGAAAGACCCCGGCATCGAAAATCCGACAGAGGATGACATCTATGCGGTTGGTACCGTTGGGCGCATTTTAAGGATGCTGAAACTTCCGGATGGCAGGGTGAAAGCGCTTGTCCAGGGCGTTGCCAAGGCCAAAATCAAAAAATACGTCCGCAAGCGGCCGCTCTATAAAGTCGATGTGGAGCTCATTGTTGAAGAACCGCCGCCGTCCATAAGCGTCAAGACCGAGGCTTTGATGCGCAATGTGCGGGAGCAGTCGGAAAAGATCCTCGCTCTCCGGGGTGAACTGACCAATGAAATCGGTACGATTCTAGAGAGCATCGAAGATCCCGGCAAACTGGCTGACCTGGTGGCTTCGAATCTGAAAATGCGCATCGAAGATGCCCAGACCCTGCTGGAGACCCTGGATCCGCTGCAACGCTTGAGGAAAATTAACGATATCCTCTCCAAGGAGGTTGAGCTCTCCTCCATGCAGGCCAAGATACAGTCCGACGTGCGCGATGAAATCTCTAAAAGTCAGCGGGATTATTTCCTGCGAGAACAGGTCCGCGCCATTCATCGCGAACTGGGCGAAAGTGATGAAAGAGCGCAGGAAGTAAAGGAATATAAAGCCAAGATTAAAAAAGCCCGCATGCCTGTGAAGGTAAGGGACGAGGCGGGTAAGCAGCTGAAACGGCTTGAACAGATGCACCCTGAATCCGCCGAATCATCGGTGGTCCGAACCTACCTGGACTGGCTGGTCGAGCTGCCCTGGAGCAAATCGTCCAAAGGCGGCATTGATATTTCCCGGGCCAAAGAGGTCCTGGATCGGGACCACTACGGGCTGGAGAAAATAAAAAATCGCATTCTGGAGTACCTGAGTGTTAAAAAACTCAACCCGAAAATGAAAGGCCCGATTCTCTGCTTCGTCGGCCCCCCCGGAGTGGGTAAAACATCGCTGGGCCAGGCCATCGCGCGGGCCATGAAACGGAAATACGTCCGGATCTCGCTCGGGGGTATTAAAGATGAAGCTGAAATCCGCGGTCACCGGCGGACCTATATCGGGGCTTTGCCCGGCCGAATCATACAGGGACTGAAACAGAGCGGCACCAACAATCCAATTTTCATGATGGACGAGATTGATAAGCTTGGCGCTGATTTTCGGGGAGATCCGTCATCCGCGCTGCTCGAGGCCCTTGATCCCGAACAGAATTCAGAATTCAGTGATCACTATCTGAATCTGCCTTTTGATCTTTCGGAAGTAATTTTCATCCTTACGGCCAATATGACCGACACGATACCCTCGGCCCTGCTGGATCGTATGGAGGTTATTTCCCTTTCAGGGTATACGCAGGAAGAAAAAGGCAAGATCGCCTCCGCTTTTCTCATTCCACGTCAGATAAAGGAAAACGGCCTGAAGCCTAAAAAGTTCTCCATCAGCAACGGTGCCCTGCGCACTATTATAGACGAATACACGCTTGAAGCCGGGCTCCGGAATCTTGAAAGAACCATCGGAAAGACCTGCCGCAAAGTGGCCCGGAAAATTGCCGAGGGCGAAAAAGGCAAATTTACCATTACGCGCCAGAACCTGCATAAATACCTGGGGCCGCCTGTTTTCATACCGGAACTGGATAAAGAAGCCAGCCAGGTGGGCCTGGCCACCGGTCTGGCCTGGACCCCTTTCGGCGGGGAGACCCTCTATATCGAAGCCGCCCTGATTGGCGGAAAGGGTGAGTTGATCGTCACCGGGCAGCTCGGAGACGTGATGCAGGAGTCTGCCCGGGCGGCGCTGAGTTATACCCGGGCCAATCTTAAAAAATATAAAATTGATGAAAACCTGCTTGAAAACGTCGATATACACATTCATGTGCCGGCCGGAGCGACTCCCAAGGACGGGCCCTCAGCCGGGACTGCCATCGCCACTGCGCTTATTTCGGTGCTTACGAATAAGCCGGTCAATAAAGATGTGGCCATGACCGGCGAGATCACCCTGCGGGGTCGCATCCTACCCATTGGCGGCCTTAAGGAAAAAACACTGGGCGCGCTGCGGGCCGGCATACGCACCATTATATTACCTGAAAAAAACAAGCGGGATCTTGTAAAAATTCCGGCCAATGTGAAACGAAAACTTCGGTTTATCACCGTTAATAGCATGGACGAGGTCGTTCCCCTGGCATTGGAAAAGGGAAAAAAGCGTGGCAGACCAGTCAAAAGAAAGAAAAAGCGCTGACGCGTTTAGAATTCTGGCGGTGGATACGGCGACCCGTGCCTGCAGCGTGGCCTTGACTGATGAAGGCGGTACCATTGCCGAGTTGAATTATTTTCATGGTCAGACGCATTCAAAGCACCTGGCAACCATGGTGGCGGCCCTGCTGGATATGGCGGCTGTCCGGATAGAAGACGTGGATGCGTTCGCCGTTGATGCCGGCCCGGGGACGTTTACCGGTCTGCGCATCGGGTTGGCGACGATCAAAGGCCTGGCGGATGCGACCGGGAAACCGGCCGTGGGCGTTTCCAGTCTGGATGTGCTTGCCGATCAGGCTGGGTTTTCCTCCCGGCGTGTCTGCTGTATGCTGGATGCTCGGCGGGGCGAAGTCTACACGGCCCGGTATGCAGCCGGGGATCGTGCGGTTGAGAAACTGTCAGCGGAAGAGGTGCTTGCGCCGCAACTGGCCGTCGCGGCAAACCCCGGGCCCTGCCTTTATATTGGCAGCGGTGCCGTGGCCTACCGGAATGTTATTTCAGAGATTGCCGGTGATGCGGCCCGGTACGTGAGAGGCGATGCCAATCATTTAAGGGCGTCGACAGTAGCCCGTCTGGGTTTGCGGCAGTTGCAGATCCCGGAGGTCAGGAAGGATCCCAATCTGGTCCCCAATTATATTCGTAGATCCGATGCAGAGTATAAAAAACTGCGGTAGGTGTTGACATCGCGAGTAGTTTTAACTATTTAAACAAACCGTCCAAACGGACGGATAAAAAGAAATTGATGCGGTTACCGAGGATACTTTCATGGGAAATCCTTCTGGCCGGAAGGCATTAAAAATTGCGAAGCCGGGAATTCTGTTTCTGGTCGTTACGGTTATTCTAACGGTCGCGTTTGCAGTGGCCGGTCTGGGGCTGCTTGCCTTGTTGGGGCTGGTGGCCACCGTATTCACAGGGTGGTTTTTCAGAGACCCCCAGAGGACCGCGCCCGATGTCAAAGGGGCGGTACTGGCCCCGGCCGATGGCAAGATCATAAAGGTCGAGCAAATAGAAAATTCACCGCACTACCCGGAAAGATGTCATAAAGTCAGTATATTCATGTCGGTTTTCAATGTGCATGTGAACCGGATACCTTTTGACGGCACCATCTCCAGGCTACGTTACAATCCCGGAAAATTTTTTTCCGCGAACCTGGACAAGGCCTCTTTGGAAAACGAGTACAATGCCGTGACACTGACCACTGACCGGGGGAAGCGGATCTGTTTTGTACAGATTGCGGGGCTGATTGCCCGGCGAATTATCTATGATCTCACACCTGGCGACCGGGTCATGAAAGGCGCCCGGTTCGGCATGATCTGTTTCGGATCAAGAGTGGATGTCTTCCTCCCCGAACGGACCAGAATCCAGGTGGAACACGGGCAGAAGGTAAGTGCGGGTACAACCGTCCTCGGGATCCTGGAGTAGCCCGATGGCCGGGAAGGTCTAAAAAAAGAGATTCATTACCGGAGCAGGTGATAACAAGCCGCTCCGTTGCTGTTTTTACAGAATACAGTATTGAAGGAGAATGAACGCAGTGGAAAGGACGCCGATAACCAAACAGGGGTACGAAAACCTAAAAATGGAACTGGTTCGTTTAAAGACGGTTGAACGTCCTGAAAACATAAAAGCCATTGAAGAAGCCCGTGCCCACGGTGACCTGTCGGAAAATGCGGAATTTGAAGCCGCCAAGGACCGTCAGGGGTTTTTAGAAGGGCGAATCAACGAACTGACGTATAAAATTGCCAGTGCCGATGTCATCGATCCGGATACCCTCACCAGCGATACGGTTGTGTTTGCCAGTCGGGTGATACTGGAAAATGTTGACACCGAGGAGAGTGTTGAGTATCAGATAGTCGGCCCGGACGAATCGGATATTGAAAAGGGAATGATATCCGTAACATCTCCGCTGGGCAGGGCCATGGTCGGTAAAAAGGAGGGAGACGAAATTACGGTACAGGCCCCCGGTGGAAAAAGATGTTACGAACTGGTTGAAATACTTTAAAAAATAAACTAATTAAGTTCAGGCTTCAAAGGTTCAAAGGTTTTCAGGTCTTAACCTTGAACCGGGAACGGGGAACCCTGAACCTGTTTAAGATAAGGAGAACGCCCATGGCGCGCGTAACAGTTGAAGATTGCCTGAAAAGAATACCCAATCGGTTTATGCTGGTCAATATGGTTTCGAAACGAGTGCGGCAGATCCGGGAAGGGTCGGATTACCTGGTAAACTCCCCGAAGAACGAGGACATTGTCGTATCGCTGCGGGAGATTGCGGCCGGCAAAGTGACCGTTCAGATTCCTGAGGATGAAGGCCATCCAGAGACGGAATAGAGCGCATGCCTATAAGGCGGTTAACAGTGGGGTTGGCAAAGCCATACACACCTACGATATGATCGCCGATGGGGATAAACTCGCCGTCGGGCTTTCCGGCGGTAAAGACAGCCTGGCCCTCAGCTGGATTCTCAAAAACCGGATTAAGCATATTCCGGTGGACTACGAACTGACGGCTATTTACATAGACCCCGGTTTCGAAAATGGATTTGCCGGGGAACTGGCCGGGCACTGTGAAAAACTCGACATCGAACTGATTGTCGAGCACACAGATAACGGCCTGGTTGCGCATAGTACCGAAAACAGGGAAAACCCCTGTTTTTTATGTTCACGGCTCAGGCGAAAGCGGCTTTTTGAAATCGCGGAGGGTATCGGTGCGAAAAAAATCGCCCTGGGACACCACAAGGATGACATAATTGAAACGCTTTTCCTGAACATGTTTTATGCAGGTGAGATAAGCACCATGTCTCCCCGGCAGGAGTTTTTCAAGGGGGCCATGACCATTATCAGGCCGCTGGCCTTTCTGGATGAGGATATCATCCGAAAATTTTCTGAGTTAATGGAGTTCCCGGTATTCGTGAATCCCTGCCCATCCGCACGGCGGTCAAAGCGGCAGGTCATCAAAAAGATGCTCACGGAACTCTACCGCAGCAACCGAAAAATCAAGGGCAATATATTCCGGGCCATGCACCATGTGAAACTGGACTACCTTCTTTAACGGACAGGGGCAACACCGTATTCCCATGAAAGATATACAGAACCAGAGAGATTTTCGAAACATTCCCATTGACAAGGTTGGCATCAAGAATCTCCGCTATCCCATTACGGTTCTTGACCGGAAAAACACCGTTCAAAACACCGTCGCCACCATCAACATGTATGTCGATCTGCCCCATGAATACAAGGGGACGCACATGAGCCGGTTTGTCGAGATACTGCATCTGCTGCGTCCGGAAATATCCCTGCAGGGTATTTCCGATGTCCTCGGCCAGATGAAAAAACACCTTCATGCGGCCTCGGCGCACATCGAAGTTTCCTTTCCCTATTTTATCGAGAAAACGGCGCCCATGTCCAAGGCCCCCGGTCTGATGGATTATACCTGCCGGATATTCGGATCCTGCGCGCCTGATAATAAGGTTGACCTGGTTTCCGAGGTGGTGGTGCCCATATCATCGGTCTGCCCCTGTTCCAAAGAAATCAGCGATTGCGGGGCCCATAATCAAAGGGGCGAAGTGCGGTTGAGTACCCGTTTCAAGAAGTTCATCTGGATGGAGGATATGATTGACCTGGTCGAATCGACCGCATCCTGCGAGGTTTTTTCAGTACTCAAGCGGGTGGATGAGAAATGTGTGACCGAAAGAGGGTACGCCAACCCTAAATTTGTTGAAGATGTGGTGCGCGACATTGCCGAAAAGCTGAACCATGACGATAACATCACCTGGTTTTCCGTCAGCGCCGAAAATTTTGAATCGATCCACAACCACAGCGCTTACGCCCACATCACGAATGCTAAGGGTAATCATTCTGAATGAGATAGCCGGTGAGCGCTCTCTTGATGCCGGTTGCTGATCTGCCCGGCGTGTTGACTACTATCACAAAACGATAAAAGCCGCCGGCCGGCCGCCGGATATAACCGACCCGGGAACGGACCCCTTTTAAGGTGCCGGTCTTGAAATATTCACCGTCCCGGTAGCGCAGCAGGCTGTGATAAGGTTCAAATTCCGCAACAATTTTTAACAGCGCCAGAGCCGTGAACCGGTTTTGGCGCGAAATCCCAGAGCCTTCCACCAGGGTGAATTCCTTGAGCTTCAATTTTTCCCGGCAGTAAGATTCAAGCAGGCGGACCCCTTTTGCCAGGGTACCGGGGGGACCGAATTTTTGCGCACCGGCGGCAATGACCAGTTGATTCGCCACGAAATTATTTGAAAACGCCATCATTTTTTTAACCAGCTCTGCCAGCCCGAACGGGGAGCGATAGACCAGTAGCCGTGAACCCGGGGGGGTGTCTGTGGATGCCATACCGACCTGTTCAATACTGCTGGCACCCTTTTCAGCCAGAAAATAGGCCAGCAGGTGGGCACCATAGAGGGCAATGGCATGGTTGTCATGGGACAGGACAATGCGACCGCCGCCGCGGATGCCTTTTTGCCTGACCAGGCTTTCGGCAAAAGGGAGCAGGGGGGTTTGCGGTTCCGCGCTGAGCACCGTATTGTTTTCAACCCGGTAGTTCACCGTATTGAAATTCACACAAAAGGCGCCGACCGGCGCGTCGTAGGGCTCACTGGATGGCGTCACTCCCGGAATTTTGATCGGCGTGGCGAAATAGGTATCATCCACCAGGAGGCTGCGGATTGGCCTGCTGCGAGGGCCGGCCGCCTTTAAAACCTGCCTGGCCATTTCCGCCACTATCTCGGAAATAAGCAGGGGGTCACCAAACCCCTTGATACGGATAGCCCCGTCCGTTTCGGCATAAAAATGGGTTTCAAACCGATGATTCCTGCCCAGGGTGTCCATCACCGCCAGGGCGTTGAGCAGCTTGAGGGTCGAGGCGGGAATGAGGAGGGTGTGGGGATTTTTTTCCAGGAGAATCCGATTGTCCGGACCGGCCAGGATCAGCGCATCCGTCGGACCGATCATTTGCAATATCTTTTCTTCACCGGTTGCCGGCAGGTCTGAAGGCAGTATAAGGAGGGCAAGGAGACCTGCCAGGAAAGCTCGGGTTAGGGCGGGCAGCCGTCTTTTATTTGGTGTACAAAAAGACCGAAGAACGAATATCCAATAACCAACAAGGAATGTCCAATGTCCAAGTAAGGAAGCGCTTTGCGCTGCTGGTTTTAAACCAGTCAAATTGGCAGGATACCTCCCTTGGACATTGGATATTGGGTATTGGATATTGGACATTTGCTTTTCAGCCCTTACTTCTCCCGGCTGTCGATGACGATCGTGACCGGCCCGTCATTTACCAGAGACACCGCCATGTCGGCTCCAAATTGGCCGGTGGCGACCGGTATCGCTGCGGCCCGTATCCGATCAACAAAATAGGTGTAGAGTTCGTTTGCGGTTTCAGGCCGGGCCGCTTTTACATACGAGGGCCGGCGGCCTTTGCGACAGTCGGCCAGCAGGGTGAATTGGGAGACCACCAGCAGGCTGCCGCCGACATCGCGGATGGAGAGATTCATCTTTTTTTCCGGATCTTCAAAAATACGGAGATTGATTATTTTTTCAGATAGATAATCTGCATCTTCCCGGGTATCATCCCGGGCAACACCCAGGAGAACAACCAGCCCCTGCCGGATGCTGCCGATGACCTCGCCGGACACGGACACAGAGCCGCGGTTTACCCGTTGAATGACCGCTTTCAAAGGGTTCCTCCCTTTAAGATCCTACGCTTTATTCTGTCTTTAAAAACTTGGTTCCCAGGACCAGGCCTTTTTACTTTTTTAGAGCGTCCAGCCCGGCAAAGGCATTGTTGAATGGTTTGGACTGTTTAGGCTTAATCTTACCGCCGGACTGTTTTTGGGTTGCCCGGGCCTGGTTCTGGTGTTTCTTTTTAACCGGGGCCGCCGGTGAGGCCTTCAGGGATAGCGATATCCGGGAGCGGGCCCTGTCCACCTCCAGGACCGTCACTTTGACCGGCTGTTGAACCTTGACGATGTCGGCCGGATCCTTGACAAACCGATCCGACATCTGGCTGATGTGCACCAGGCCGTCCTGGTGAACCCCGATATCGACAAAAGCGCCAAAAGCGGTGACATTGGTGACCACACCGGGGAGCCGCATTCCCGGCTCGAGATCGTCAAGTGTATCAATTCCCTCGGCAAATGCAAACAGTTCAAATGATTTGCGGGGGTCGCGGCCGGGTTTGTCCAGTTCATGCAGGATATCCCGGAGCGTCGGCAGGCCGATTTCATCGGTAATATACTGTTTTATATCGATTGTTTTGCGCAGTTGCGGATCATTCAGCAAGCGGTCTACCGTGCAATTCAGGTTCTGCGCCATCGTGTCCACGATGGGGTAGCTTTCCGGATGGACGGCGCTGGCGTCCAAAGGATTGTCCCCGTTCAGGATCCGTAAAAAACCGGTGGCCTGCTGAAAGGCTTTAGGCCCCAGCCGGGGGACGCTTTTTAAGGCTGTCCTTTTCCGGAAAGGTCCGTTTTCATTTCGAAAAGAGACTATATTGCGGGCTATTTGAGGACCGATACCGGAAACATACGTCAGCAGTTGAACACTGGCCTGGTTTACGTCTACACCCACGGCATTGACACAGCTGGCGACCGTGTCATCGAGGGATTGCTTCAGTGCGCCCTGGTCGACATCATGCTGATACTGTCCGACGCCGATGGCTTTGGCGTCGATCTTGACAAGTTCCGCCAGGGGATCCATGAGGCGGCGGGCGATGGAAATCGCGCCCCGCACCGTGAGGTCAAGTTCGGCAAATTCCTCGCGGGCAGCAGCCGAGGCCGAGTAGATGGAGGCACCGCTTTCATTTACCATCACGATTGGCAGGGCAGCATCCAATTTGAGGGATCTTAGAAATGACTCCGTCTCCTTGCCCGCGGTGCCGTTGCCCACGGCAATGGCTTCAATTTTAAATTGCCGGCACAGGTTCTTGACCGTCCGTCCGGCTTCGGTGGCTTTTTTTGTTCCCGTATGGGGAAAAATGGTGTCATGGTGCCTCAATTTGCCCTGCCTGTCCAGGCAGACCAGCTTGCAGCCGGTTCGAAAACCCGGGTCTAGTCCCAGGACACGCCTGGCACCCAGTGGAGGGGCGAGCAGAAGCTGGCGGAGATTATCCGCAAAAACCCTGATTGCCTCACTGTCCGCCCGTTCTTTGGTGGCCAAACGCATTTCCGTCTCCATCGATCTGGACAGCAGGCGGCGGTAGCTGTCATAAACCGCCAGTTTCACCTGTTCGGAATCAGCCCCGGGGCCTTCAACGAAAAGATTCTCCAACATTGCAATCGCTTCTGATTCGGGCGGGGCGACCGTGATGTTTAAAAAGCCTTCCTTTTCGCCCCGGCGCATGGCCAGGATACGGTGGGATGGCGCCTGTGCCGCCGGCTCCCGGTACGCAAAGTAGTCCCGGTATTTGCTGCCCTCGGTCTCCATGCCCTTGGCCACGGAACAGATATACTCACTCAGGGTAGCGAACAGAGACCTGAGCCCGTCCCTGGCCCGGGCATCTTCATTGATGATTTCAGCGATAATATCCCGGGCTCCGTCCAGGGCCGTATCGATAGAATCAACGCCTTTTTCCGGATTAATGAAATCGGCGGCCGCTTTTTGAGGGTCTACGCCCTGCTGCGCCAGCAGGTCTCTTGCCAGTGGCTCGAGGCCCTTTTCCCGTGCCTGGCTGGCCCGGGTGCGTCTTTTCGGCCGGTAGGGCAGATAGATGTCTTCCACCTGGGACATGGTTTCAGCGGCGAAAACCTGCTGCTCGCGTTCAGCGGTGAGATGCCCGTTTTGATCCAGTGATTTGATAACGGCTTTTTTCCTTGCCGTGAGATCTGCCAGCAATTTTACTTGATCACGAATGGCGGTTACCGCAACTTCATCAAGGCTGCCGGTGACTTCCTTTCGGTACCTGGAGATAAAGGGTATGGTGGCCCCCGCCTCAAGCAGGTCAGTGACGGCTTTTACCTGGTTTTTGCCGAGGTGCAATTGTTCAGCTATAACTGCAACGTGTTCCCGGGACATTCAACTTATTCCTTTAATTGGATTTAGAAACAGCCCATAGTACTGTTTGCGACGATAGTATCCGTTGATTGAAAAAGGCCTCCAGAGGCTCTGCGATGCCTGTCAACCGGCCGGCAAGGACGTGTGCAGTATGCGGGGTACAGAGGTGATAGGGGCCCAAAGATTTCAGGTGGGCAGGTGTCTGGCAACCTGTTGATGGATACAGAGATAAATTTCCTCGTCAGATCCGAAAATATCGACAACAGCCTTATGGTTGATCAAGGTTTCGATTACAAAGGCGGTCAAATAGAGGGTGATGACATTGGGATTGGGCACAATGGCCCGGAAGGGCGCGTTTTTATAGTCAATATCAAAATCATCAGAGTGGCTGAGGGTTTCTAGACACTTGGTAATCTGCTCTTCAAGGTCATTTTTACTGGTAGTTTCGACCAGCTTACTCTCCACAAGTTTTGATGAAATATTGTTGGCCAGCGGTTCCAGACAATCGCGAATACCCCCCAGTGCTTTCCGGCGGGCATACTCTTTCTGTGATTCTATTTTTGACAGTATCTTCGATTCTCTTGAACTTGGTCTGAATACTTTTGCCATGGTGGTGTCCCTCTCGGTGAAAACGGCAACGAGTGAATTACATGGGCGCTATAATAAAAGCAAGTGCACCATATTGCAAGCAAAATGTTTCTTCGGGGGATAAAAAATACAACTGCATGTTGTATTTTCTTGACCAGCGGATACTATATATTGTATTTATCGACAAACCCCAATCTTCTTGCTGATTTGCCGGCAGTCGCTTATGAATAGACGACAATTTTTACTCCGGGCAACGACCTCCCTGGCCGCGACGCTGGCGGCGGCCGGTGCCTGTCCCCTTGTGTCCCGGGCAGCCGGTATGTCGGTCGAACAGCGCAGGCAGGCTGAAATTGCCATCATCGTGGATGATATCGGGTTCAGTCGTTCACGGGCCCTACAATTCCTGGCGCTGGACATCCCGCTCACTTTCTCAATCCTGCCGCGGGTACCCTTTACGCGGGAACTTGCCGAAATTTTGCACACCGCCGGTCACGAGATCATGCTGCACCAGCCCATGGAACCGGTTAACAGCAAATATAATCCCGGTCCCGGGGCCCTCTATACCACTGACCGGCAACAGGCGATTGTGGCGGCCATTGAGAAAAATATAGAGGAAATACATTATGTTACCGGTGTGAATAACCATATGGGATCAAAATTTACGGCCGATTCGGAGAAGATGCGGCAGGTGCTGGGGGTGTTAAAATCAAAAGGGCTGTTTTTCGTGGACAGCATGACCACCCACCGCTCCAAAGGCTATCCCACCGCCAACCGGCTCGGTATTACCACGGCCCGTAGAAATATTTTCCTCGATAACTGCCTCACCGTGCCCGCCATTCTGGCCCAGCTTGATAAATTGCAGCGGGTGGCTCTCAAAACCGGCCGGGCCCTGGCCATCGGCCATCCATTTCCGGAAACCGCCGCTGCCATTCAGCTCTTTAACCACCGCAAGTTAAACCCCAACGTTAAATTCGTTCATGTTTCCAAGGTGTTGTAAAGAGAAAAGGATTCAAGGGGTCGAGGGGCCAGGTGTGTAGAAATTGGTAACCGCCCGAATCCATGATTCGCTATCGGTATCGTCATCGGGTCCCGATATCGATATCGATTTCGATTCCGATTGCGATATGGACGGTTCGCCGTTAAAGGCTGATGAACTTGCAAAAAGTCAAAAAACAACTTTGACAAGGGTTTTAAGTGTCAAGGTTAAAACCCTCGAACCCTTGGCCCCTTGAATCCTTTCTATTTCATATACTTGATAATTGCCTGAATGCTTTTTCGGCCGTTCCAGTGATTCCACCGCAGGGCATAGACCACCCGGTCGGCTTTTTCCGGAACCGTTCCGGAGTTGAAAAAGATAGCTGCCAGTCTCTTTTTCATCCTGCTCACATCCTGGGAAAGCGTGAGACGGGTGTGGTCCTGGCCGACGGTTTTTGCAGAAAGTACATCTACACGGTGCGTCACAAACAGGGGCTCGGGATTTCCCTGCCCGAAAGGTTCTAGAAGTGTAAGGGCATCCATAAGGTCGGCCTGAATCTCTGCGAAGTTAAGCTCGCAATCAACCCGGATGCGTTCGGGGGGGATGCCCCGGGCCACTCTCTTTTGAACTGATTCTTCAAAAAGTTCTCGGAATGCTTCGAAATTACGGTTGGTTACCGTTATACCGGCAGCAGCCGGATGACCGCCATATCTCTCCAGAAGCGGCGCACATTCCTTCAGACAGCTGATGATATCGATTCCGGGAATGCTGCGTCCGGAGCCTTTGCCGATGTCGGCCGGCATGCTGACCAGAAGCACGGGACGATGATACTGCCTGGCCAGGCGCGCGGCCACAATGCCGGTGATACCCGGATGCCACGCGGGGCTGGACAGAACAATGGCCGGGCGGTTTAAATAGGCGGGAGACCGGGCGAGCAGTTTTTCGATGTCTTTGGAGGTGGTGCGTTCGATTTTCCGTCGTTCGCTGTTCAGGTCATCCAGGGCTGTGGCCATCTGTGCGGCGGGATCGTCTTCAATGGCCCTGAGGAGTTCAACTGCTTCCGATGCATGATTGAGTCGTCCGGCCGCATTCAGGCGGGGCGCCAGTCGGAACGCGATATCCTCGCTGTAAACCTTGCCGTTGCGGATACGGCTGGCTTCAATAAGCTGTTTCAGGCCGGGGCGCGTGCCGTTGTTGATGACATCAAGCCCGACGGCGGTCAATATCCGGTTTTCCAATAAAAGGGGCACCATATCGGCAACGGTGCCAAGGGCCACCAGGTCGCACAGTTTTTTCAAGTTCGGTTCGGGGATGTTTTTAAAATGCCCATTGGTGCGTAATTCTTTTCTCAGGGCGATCACCAGGTAAAAAACCACGCCCACACCGGAAAGCATCCCCAGGCCGGAACAACAGTCCGCTCTATTGGGATTGATAACCGCGATGGCTTCCGGCAGGGGTTTGGTGATGGTGTGATGATCCGTTATGATGACGTCAATGCCCGTTTTCGCAGCAGCAGCGACCGCATCCCGACTGGATACACCGCAGTCTACGGTGATGACCAATCCGGTGTCCGCCGGAACCGTGCCATTGTGAATGTGGGTTGTATTCAGGCTGTAGCCTTCGCGGACCCGGTGGGGAATATAATAAGTGACCCGGGCGCCGACCATTTCCAAAAACTCAATCAGCAGGCAGGTGGCGGTGACGCCGTCCACATCATAATCCCCGAAAACCAGTATTTTTTGACCCTTTTCAATGGCGGCCGCGATTCTTTGTACAGCACTGGCGATATCGCAAAGATCATGGGGCGGTCGCAGGTTTTTAAGGGAAGGCTGCAGAAAATCGATTGCCGTTTGACTATCGGTGATATCCCGGTTAATGAGCAGGGTGCTCAATACCGGGTGGCATTTAAGGGCTGCGTTGAGTTTGGCAATGCGGCTGCGGTCGAGAGTCGGGATCTCTAGGGTGCGGTCCATGCACGGCATATACCCCATCGGTCCGGCTCTTACAATGGAAAACAGTCTTTGATTAAAATGCTGAGATATCGGTTGAAAAGCAACCCGATATGATTATAATACGCACACTAACTATGGAATCTCAAAAACGATATTTCAGGATGGACCGGAAGCAAATCGGGCTGCTCAGGTTTATACTGGAAGCCTATGAGGGCATCGCGGCGCTGACGACGATCGATCCGGCGGAAGGGCGGGTGGTTCTGCTGGTTCCACCGGGATGCGGGGCGGAAGTCGATACTTTACTGGCAGACCTGGCAGGTGATATTTACATGGAACAGGAGAACGCGGCAATGGTGTAGCAGCGCAATGTGCCGCGTTACGCGCAAGCGAGTGAACAGATTGAACCATTAGATGCGGAATATATTAAAAAATATAAATATAACAGATAAATAAAGTCTTTTAAAAGGACATTAAGTATACAGGAAACACTATTGAAAAAGCTTCATATCAATACCATCGGATGCCAGATGAATGTGTATGACTCCGAAAGAATCGCCAACTATGTCCACCATCTGGGTTACCGATTGACGGATTCGCCCGACCAGGCGGATATGATTATCGTCAACACCTGTGCAATAAGGGAAAAGGCCGTTCAAAAGGTCTTCAGTTACCTGGGACGGGTTGCTGGTCTCAAGCAGGCGCGACCCGACCTGATTATTGCAGTCGGCGGGTGTGTTGCCCAGCAGGAGGGGCAAAAGATTCTGAAAAGAGCGCCGTATGTTGACCTGGTATTCGGCACCCATGCCATCGGGCGCCTGCCGCTGTTAATTGATAAGATTGAGAGGAGACGCAATCGGCTGGTCGATATCGAAATGGGCACCTGCATTGAAGAACGGGAAGAGAGTGTTGCCGATCAGGCCGAATCCGAGGTATCCCGATTCGTGACCATCATGCAGGGGTGTGATAATTTCTGCACGTATTGTGTAGTGCCTTATGTCCGCGGCCGGGAGAGCAGTCGTCAGCCGGATAAAATAATCGCGGAAATTGAGGGCCTGGTCGAGAACGGTGTCCGGGAGGTAACCCTCCTGGGGCAGAACGTCAATAGCTACGGAAAGAAAGAGGGGTTGCTTAATTTTACCCAGCTTCTGGAAAAAGTAAATAACATAAATGGGTTGGAAAGAATTCGATTCACAACTTCTCATCCGAAAGACCTGTCGGATGAGCTGATCGACGCCTTTGGCCGCCTGGAAAAATTGTGTCATCACATCCATCTGCCGGTTCAATCGGGATCCGACCGGATATTGAAAAAAATGAACCGGAACTATACACGCGACCAGTATCTTGATAATATAAACAGACTGCGCAAGGCCTGTCCGGACATTGCCATTACTTCAGATTTTATCGTGGGCTTTCCCGGGGAGACCGAGGACGATTTTGCCGCCACGGCAGACCTGATCGAAGCCGTTGAGTTTGACGGGTTGTTCGCGTTTAAATATTCAGACCGGCCCAATGCACCGGCAACCCGGTTTGCCCACAAGGTGAAAGAAGCTGATCAGAATAAGAGGCTTCAGAAGGTACTTGGATTACAGGAAAAAATTACGATAGTCCGCAACCGGGCTCTGGTGGAACAGACCGTGGAGGTGTTGATCGAATCCCATCGGTTGAATCCGGGGATGCCGGCCGGGGACAGCCCCCTGGATGGTGACGCGGCCACTACCGCCAGCACCGGGCAATGGACCGGCCGTACATCCGCCAATAAAATTGTGCATATGCCTGCCGATGGTGCCACCGCCGGACGGGCCGGAGCGGTTAAAAAAGGATCTTTGATCCAGGTTACGATAAAGAAGGCGTTTGCCCATTCATTGTGGGGATTGCCGGCTGACACAGGTTCCCGAACTGTTAGCGGATTGAAAGGAGAAAGCTTCCATGCTGCATAAAATGAGCATTGCAGGGATTGCCATGGACCCGGCTTCCAACACACCGATCATATTGCTTAAATCTGAGGAACACGACCAGGTTGTACCCATATGGATAGGACTTTTAGAAGCGACTTCCATAGCTTCCGCCATGAAAAATATAAAGTTTGATCGTCCCATGACCCATGATCTGTTTAAAAACTTTGCCGACCGCATGGAGATCAAGGTAACCCGGATTGAAGTTTCGGATATTAAAGACAATACCTATTACGCAATTATTCATTTTGATTCTCCGGAAGGCGCTTTTAAGATGGATGCCCGGCCCAGTGATGCCATCGCCATTGCCCTGCGCTATGAGGCCCCGGTGTTCGTTGATGATAAAGTGATAACCAAATCTCAGGATACTGCTCCGGATGCGGAACTCGGTGATGAGAGTGAAGAGGGGCGCAAGTGGGCGGACTACCTCAAAAACCTGTCACCCGATGATTTCGGCAAGTATAAAGTCTAAAAAAGCTTGTTTTAAGTCTTAAGTTTTAAGACGCTATTCAGAAGTGTATGGTTTTATCCTAACACCTAAAACTTAACACTTAAAACTGATGAAATTGATTTATCAATTTCATCAATAATTAAACTTCCCGTTTTCGTAGACCGTTACCCGTTTCCCATTCTTTAAATGTGCAACAACCTGTTTTTTTTCTGTATTTACCAGATCCCAATGCAGTGCAGAGTCATTGAAACCGAGCTTATCTTTCAATTTTTTTGTCAGGCGGGCCGATTCTCCGGCATAGGTGTCAGAATAGGATGCCCCCAGGGCAACGTGGCAATTGCCCTGGGAACCGCCGAAGTTTTCATCAAACAGGGTGTTGGCCATAAATCGATTAATTTTGGAAAAGCGTTTATCGGTAAGTGAAAACTCTCCCAGTCGGCTGGCGCCTTTGTCCATGGCCAGTTGTTTCTTCACAAAAGCAGCTCCCTTTTCAGCTGAAATTCCGGTTACTTTCCCCTTTTTGAACTTCAACCGCACGCCTTTTACATAGTTGCCGTTTCTAAAGGAGGGCTGGTCGGCATAGTATATACCGCGCGTTCCGCGCCAGTCCGGCGAGACGAAAAGCTCAAAGCTGGGGATATTGTGGCCGGAAACGCCTATCCAGCGGCGTTTATCTCCGGGCGTGATCTCGAGATCCGTATGGGCGGACAGGATGTGGTAGTGTTTGACGTCCATGCGGCTGAGCCAGCGTTTGATTCGGCCGGCATTCTTGAATATCTGGTTCCATTGGGATACTGGATTTGTTTTATTAAGAAAACAGGCAGTTATAATCTGCTGGCCATACGCTTTCTGGGTAAGCCTGGCATGCCCGGCCAATGCTTTGGTGGGATAGGTGCACAGGGTCCAGCTGAACTGCCCCTTTTCTTCACGCCGGGTCAGGATATCCCGCAGGTACTTGCGGGACACGGCGAATTTTCCAATTTTTCCCGGATCGATATCGCTCAGGTGGGTAATGGATTCCGGGGCGTGCAGAAAAATGCTGCCGTTCAGATTTTCGTAGAGCTCCCGATCTCCGGGGGGTTCGAAAATCAGCTGTTTGGGGTTGGCGCGTTTGAAAAAACTCTTTTCCATACCGGGCGTGGGATCCACCCGCTGCAGGGGATTCAGGCCCATGTCCAGGAGACGGTCATAGAGCGCCTCGGCCAGAACCAGGGCGGGCAGGTGATAGCGAATCAGGACGGTGTCATTTTTTCGGATGCGGCCCTTGCGGGATATTTTAAGGCCCCACAGCAAGACGTCGGCATAGCGTTCAATCTGTTTTTTTGTGAACATATTCAATCAACCCCTTTGATTATTCCAGGCGGTCTATGGCGCCCCTGACGAATAGCGCTTTTCAGTCTTTACAATAGCTGCAGGGCACAAAGATAGTGTGTCTATCAGTGGCTGTGGCCGTCATCTTTCAGAAACAGGCGGTGATATTCCGGTTCGCTCAGATGGTGTTTCATGACCCGGGTGACCAGGTTGAAAATCTCTTCCAGTTCCTGATCGCTCATCCGCTTGACCAGTGCGCTGATCAGGGTGTCGTCCGAGAATTTCTGCAGATAATAGATCAGTGTGTTTTCATCGGTTTCACGATCAGCTCCGAAACCCACCAGACCGCTGTAACTTTCAACAAAATCATGGGAATGTATTTTTTCCACATCGCCTCGCAGAATGTAAGTTGTGGATTGGAAAAGGGATAAAAAGTGTCGTTTTCTATAGTTTTATGTTTTAGATCTTAAGTTTTAAGTATTATTTAGAGGGTCATGGTTGTCTTAACACTTAACACATTAAACCTAAAACCGATGAATTCGGCCCTTTACGAATTCATCAATTATGTTCCTTTGATTTTTCAAACTCAATCTCGGGCCATTGTTTCATTTCGTATTCAAGGTTCCATTCACTGCGCGCCAGAAAAGAGAGGTATCCTTGGGCGTCTGTTGCCAGGTTTGACGCACACGCTTTCTCAAACGCAGCCAACTGTTTGGGGTCCTCGCATTTTATCCAGCGTGCCACGGTCAGGTCAACCCCCTCACAGCCGGCATCTACCCCGTATTCATCCTGTAACCGCGCCATGGTAATGTCAAACTGTAAGACCCCTACCGCTCCCAGGATATAGGCATTACTGGTACGGGGTCGAAAAACCTGGATGGCGCCTTCTTCGGCAAGCTGGGTCAAACCTTTCTGTAACTGTTTTGTTTTCATGGGGTTATTAAGAATTACCCGCCGGAAGTGTTCCGGTGCAAAATTGGGGATACCGGTGAACTTCAACGGCTCTTTTTCCGTAAAGGTGTCCCCGATTTTTATGGTGCCATGATTGTGCAGCCCGATAATGTCCCCCGGAAAGGCTTCTTCCACATGGGCGCGGTCCTGGGCCAGGAAAACGGTGGCCTTGGATAAACTGACCGTTTTGCCGATCCGGTGATGGGCGACTTTCATCCCCCGGGTAAACTTTCCCGAGCAGACTCTCAAAAAGGCAATTCGATCCCGGTGGGCAGGGTCCATATTGGCTTGAATTTTAAATACAAAACCGGAAAATGGCTCTTCATACGGGGATACCTCCCGACTGGTGCTCGGGCGTTTGCCGGGCGCCGGTGCAATCTCGACAAAGGCCTCCAGCAGTTCCCTGACGCCGAAGTTGTTTACGGCACTTCCGAAAAAGACGGGTGTCTGGCTGGCATTCAGATATTCGGTCAGATTAAAAGGGTTGGCCGCACCTTCGAGCAGGTCAATCTCTTCCCGGAAGTCATCCGCCTGGTCGCCGACAAGCTGTTCGAACTGGTGATCCGCCAGATCCTCAATCAGGATGTCATCATCGTGTCGTCTCTCCTGTCCCGGTTTAAACAGCTTGAGCTTTTTATCATACAGGCTGTACACACCCTTGAAAAGCTTACCGGCCCCGATGGGCCAGGAAAGGGGCGCACATTCGATCTGGAGTCGGTCCTCTATGTCGGTCAGCAGGTCCAGCGGCGGCATTCCGTCCCGGTCCAGCTTGTTGATAAAGGTGATGATAGGGGTATTGCGCATCCGGCAGATTTCCATCAGTTTTTCAGTCTGGGGCTCCACCCCCTTGGCACTGTCGATCACCATCAGGGCGCTGTCAACCGCCGTGAGGACCCGGTAGGTATCTTCGGAGAAATCCTGGTGTCCGGGTGTATCCAGCAAATTCACTTCATAACCCAGATAATTGAATTTCATCACCGACGTGGTTACGGATATACCGCGTTCCTTTTCAACGGCCATCCAGTCGCTGGTGGCATGTCGGGCCGCTTTGCGGGCCTTGACAGCCCCGGCGAGCTGGATGGCACCGCCATACAGCAGCAGTTTTTCAGTGAGGGTTGTTTTGCCGGCATCCGGGTGGCTGATTATGCCAAAAGTCCGGCGCTTGTCGATTTCTTTCTGATTGTGTGCAGTCATTGCGCTTATCTGTGTTGTTTATTCTGCTTTTAAAAACCTGGTCCTCAGTGGCCTTCTGGGCCAGGATTCTTTACATGCAAGGAACCGCTGGCTACCCATGGTTGTCTCGTGGAACAACAAAAAACCGGGTTTGTTCCGTGGAACAACAAAAAACCGGGTTTCCAGCAACCCGGTTGGTAGCCGCTGATAGCTGAAAAGGGGGATGCTGTCAACAGAGTAATGGAAAAGGCAGGGTTCATCATTCAGGGCAGGGGATCCCAAAATGGCATCAACCCGATTGCCACAAGTTTGTTGTCGGACTAATGCGGATCACCGTACTTTAAGCGAACAATATCTACAATACCATCCCTTTTGAAGTGATTACGGTGATTTGTATCTGGATCTTCAAGTATCTGTTTCAGGTAAAATTTTTGATTTTCAATGGCTTTCCGGTAAAGGTTTGTGTTGACATTCCAGCGGGTGGAAAGGTGGTTTTGCATGTACTCATACGCCTTGTTGAATGTGGCCTCCAGCCTTTGAGAAACCGAGTCGTAAAATTCGACGGTTTTTTCAAGCAGGTGGCGTTCGCCTGAATACTCCCCGACGCCGGCTTCTTTGAATTCCCGGTAAAGAAAAAGCAGTTTTTCAAGATAGGTGCGATCCGACAGTTGCGCGAGCAGGTCCGCTGCACCGAGCATCCGACCCAGAACTTTTCCGTTGGGGGTCTCAAAAGAGATCTGCGCGGGTGTCACGGAAAGATTGGTGAACAGGATCATGGCCCGGCCCTCATGGATTTCCGCTTCATTCAAACCGAGGTCGGGTGCTATGTCCGCCAGAAAATCCATGCTGCGCGCGACATGGGTCATCGTATATTTAGCACCGGTGCCTTCCAGGTCATCTTCATTTTGAATATAGCCGGCGTCATGAAACAGGGCGGCAATCACGGCCAGGAGAACCTGGCGCTGATCAATCATCCGGCCATCAATAATGGCTCCATGGATCAGACGGGTCATTGCCAGAGCGGTATCCGTGGTGTGGCGCAGGTCATGATACTCAGTGTTGCACGCCCTGTAGCCGGGGAAGTCGCCCTTGTACAGGCGCACGGTTTCAAGGAAGGCGAGGCGGATGGTCGCGACATCTTTAAAGTCGGGTGCGATCAGGTGAATGATGGCCAGGATCTCATCAAGCACCGCATCCGGTCGGGAGGTATCTACCAGATCGGAGAGCTTTCTATCACTCATTGGAGTTACAGCCTGTTTAGTCGGGTGAGCCCCTGATTCCGGGCGATTTTTATGGCTGTCAGGTACTCTTTCGCCGTCAATCTGCGGTTTAGACCCTCGGTTTGATGGGCCAGGCCGCATGGCCGATATTGGGGCATTATATTTACGTAAGTATCCGGGGAAATATGATTTACAATGAATTCAGATATTTCCCGGGTACCTGCGAGGTTTTCCGGTAGTACGAGGTGCCGTATTAAAAGCCCTTTGCGGGCTATGCCGGCCCGATTTGTCCGTAAAGGGCCAACCTGCCGGTGCATTTCGGTTATCGCTTTGCGGGCCACGTCCGGGTAGTCAGGTGCGTTGCAGGTCAGGTCGGCAACCGCAACGGACCAGAATTTAAAATCCGGCATGTAGATGTCGACCAGCCCTTCCAGGCGTTTCAGGGTGCCGACCCGGTCATACCCGCTGGAATTGTAAACAATGGGTATAGTAAGACCCTTTTTTCGGGCAATATCCAACGCCGTGAAAATCTGGGGAACCACGTGGGTGGGTGTTACCAGATTGATATTATGGCACCCCAGGCGCTGGAGTTCCAGCATGATTCCGGCCAGTTCTTCATCGGTAACGCTACGGCCGTCTCCCAGGTGACTGATGTCGAAATTCTGACAAAAATTGCACAGTAGATTGCAGTGGGAGAAGAAGATGGTACCTGAGCCATGGTTTCCGACGAGTTCCGGCTCTTCGCCAAAATGCGGGTGATAACTGCTGACAACTGCCTGTCGGCCGGTTTTGCAATGGCCAATCTCATTCTCAAGGCGGTTGACACCGCATTTCCGGGGACAAATTGTACAGGCTTTGAGGGTGTCGACCTGTTTTTTCATTGCACCGGTTTCATGCAGATTTCAGGCTATACGACCCTTCCACAGCAGCCAATTAAAAATAGGCTGAAAACATGGGCCTGAGTTCATCCAGGAAGTCGTCTATAACGTAATATGCTGATTTTGCGTGCATGTCCAGCATAACCAGGGCGTTTACAGAGGAATCGGTCTCGCTGGCCATCCGTATCCGCTCGGCCAGGGCATTGTTCATGATCTGCATATTCCGGTAGATCTCGCTAAGTCCCTCCAGCGCCTGGTCACGGCTCATTTTTTCTTTTTCGCGAAAATATTGGGCCAGCAGGTACATGGTGGTCACCCGGTATATGGTTTCTATCGGTTCGGAAAGGGGCAGGTGGAAACGGGCCATGGGTCTGAAAAAGGCGCTGCGCGGGCACCCGCTGGCGGCTATCAGCAACCCCATCAGGGAACTGATGCCACTTTGGACCGCGGTTTGTTGGATCAACCGCCGTTCACTGGTGTTGACTTCCACTTCGATCTGATCGAATGAAGAGAGCCCGTCGAAGCAGCGTACCAGGTCTACGATGCTGACTGCCGCCGGACAACGCTCCGTATCTTCAGGGTCAAGGGGGCAGTTCGGGCATTTTTCAAACTCGAGCAGGGTCCATCCCGGCAGGTTGTTAGACAAGGGGATGACAATTTTACCCGTCTGGGTATCCAGTTGAACTTCGAAAGATTCTAATGGGATACCATCGAGCCTAAACTTGTATTCTATGTCAACGGTTTCCACATTGGTTCCATTGGTAGCGGTTCTCAACTAGATGCCCTGTTCAATCCGGGAAGCGAGCAGCAAAGTGTATTTTGCATTATATAAGAATTTTGTATCATCTGACAACCGATATCTTAAAATATTCTAATGCGACTGGAGTATTTTTTTGACAAGATTGCCGTCCGCCAGTTTGCCAAAATGTTTCATTATGGGGCCCATGGCCTGCATTGAGTTTTTAAACGTCGCAAAATCCAGGTTGGCAGCCATCCACTCCTTGATTTCATCTTCCGAGGCCATGCGGGGCAGGTACTTTTCCAGCAAAGTGAGATAGGGCGAACTCACCTCGTTTTTGAACTCCAGAACGGTTTTTTCAGATTTTACCAGTTTGCGGATGATATCCAGGATATCCTCATCGTTTATTTCATCCGGTTTTTTCACCCGGGTCGTTTTTTTGCCGCTTTCCAGTACAATCGGAACAGTGAGGTTGGGAAATTCCGAAAGTATCTGCCTGAGGGTATCCCGGGCGGAGTCATCTTTGCCGAACATCGCCGTTTTGAGGTCGGCCCTGACTTTGTCATGCAGTGACAGGGCATTGTCGCTGCTCCAGCCGTACGCTTGAGAATCTTGGGGTGTCATCTATAACATCCTGTTATTAAATATTAATAGATAATCTATGTGCCACAATCTGTCATGCCGTGACACCAAAGCACATTTGGGTGGCTCTCGTCAACAAAACAATCCGGGCTACATTTTTCCCGCTGCCAGGGCTGTCAAACGCGAAGTGCCGAATCGCATGGGGAGTATCAGGGCCAGCCAGCAGACCAGGGCCACGAGCGTAAAGGAGCCCGTGATCCATAACCACTGGAGCGATGAAATCGGATGGTTGCGGATGCCGGCCATAAAAATCGAATAGACCGGGCCGGCTTGCAGAATAGTGACCAGGCCGATGAAACCGGCGGAATAGATCATGAACATCAGGCCCCCAAAACCGGTGACGGTCTGGGCGGGATTCTCGGACGTAAAGTTGGGGTATGCGGCGCCGAGCCCGATCCCCAGCGAAATGATGCCGGGAGTCATGCAAAACAGGGTTATTACTGACAGCACCATCATAAACGGCGTTACGTTCAGCAGGATGTTGGTGGCGACAATCAAAATTTCTGACAGCAAGATCAGCGGTGCCAGGTAGATAAAAAACTTGATCCAGAGCAGGGTCCTGATTTTGATGGGGCTGGACCGGACAATCCAGAAAGAGCTGCCTTCAATACTCACTGATGGAAAGGCGAACCGGGCGGTGATGGCTGTGAGTACAAAGGCAGCCAGGGCCATATTGAGAAAAGAGAAGATGTTCTGGAGATAGACGGTTTTGACCGGCGATTTATCAAGCGGCAAGGCGGAAAAATTATAAACGTAGATGATGATCAGTGCGGCTATGAGAAAAAGCTGCGACCACTGAGTTTGGTCGCGCCAGAAGGTCTTGAGTTCCTTGATGACAAATGCCCGGGAGGGGCCCTTCAGGAATGAAAAAACCCGATAAATAAGCTGCCCCTGGGTTTCATACAGCCGGATCAGGGCCGCCTGTGTTTTTGAAAAGCCATTGTAATAAACAACCCGGGCCAACATCAGTTGCACAAAGAGAATAAAACCGGCAAAACTCCAGGCCAGTGAATTGTGAAAAAAAACGGTGCCTGTCTGACCGGCCAGGGAAGCTTTTAAGCTGTCAAACGCCCAGGTGGTTGGGAGCAGGGGGGATGCCGGGGTACTGAGAGACTGCAGATAGGTCATGACGGAGGTGAACGCATCCGGATCGACCAGCCTTTCGGGTCTGAGCATCCTGAAAGTGATGTAAAGCACGATCAGTACGACGATACCCAGGAAAACAAAAATACTGCGCACGCGGCTGGCCGGTAATATCATCACGGCCAGCATGACCAGCAGGGCGCTGATCGATGCGGCACTGATGCATAGCGGGATCAGGGTCAGGATGATATTGCCATAAAAAAGAAAACCGGCCTCGTACACGATGCCATAACTTAGAAAGACCGGAATGGTATAAATAATGACCATCCAGGCGCTGTCGGCGGTACTTTCAATCCACCGGGCCATAAAAATGATCTCTGCTGAAACCGGCAGGCTGTGGACCAGCATGAGGTCCTTGCTGAGGTAAAGCTTGGAAAGAACGGTCAAAATGGCACTGAATACCAGGAGGGAAAAGAAGGTCAGAATGACCATGGACAAAAGCTTGTAGGCCAGAATATCACCGAAACCCTGGACGCCTTGAAAGTAGCTCAGCACACGGTAGGTGAGGGCAAAGATGCCTATCCAGAAAACCGAACCGATGGCTCCGAACAGGACGAGCCGGCCCCGTTTGCCGTTTGGGTCGCCGCCATTTCTGAAAGAGAGCAGCCTCGGTTTTATCAATGCAAATAGTTTTTTCATTCCATTGCCTGTTCCTGGGTCAGTTCGAGAAACGCCTGTTCCAGGTTGGCCTGTCCCAATTGGGCGGCATTCTGCAATTCCGCAATGGTTCCGGTGGCAATCAGCCTGCCGTTGTTGATAATGCCGATCCGGTCGCAGATTTCTTCGGCAAGTGACAGGGTGTGGGTGGACATAAACACCGTAACACCGGTTTCGGCCAGACGGCGAAAAAGGCCTCTGACCATCTTGATACCCCGTGGGTCAAGGCCCACCATGGGTTCATCGACAATCAGCAGTCGGGGGTCATGCAGCAAGGCGGCGGACATGATGAGCCGCTGCTTCATGCCATGGGAATAGGCTTCGATGAGTTCGTTGGCGCGGTCCCAGAGGCCGAACAGATTTAACCATTCCCTGGATTTGCTTTCAAAATCAGGCTGATTAAGCTCAAAAATATCGGCGGTAAACTGTAAGAACTCGATACCGGTCAGTTTTTCATATAGAAAAGGCCGATCGGGAATCAGTCCGATTTTGCGTTTCACCCCCACCGGGTCGGTGGCAATGTCGACCCCATCAATAATGACCTGACCTGCGGTGGGGGAGAGCAGGCCGCCGATCATGCGGATGGTCGTGGTTTTGCCGGCGCCGTTGGGGCCGATGAACCCGAACAGTTCTCCGTCCGGAACGGCCAGGTTGAGTTTCTCAACGGCGTTATTCTTGCCATAGCGCTTGGTTAAATTTACAAGTTCAATCATAATTAATTTCTAAAATCTCCAATTTGATATTTCCGATGACCCCCATCAGGTCCAATTGGTTTTCAGGCCCTCCCCGGGTAAAGCGTATATGGGTGACATCTGTCGGGAACTGGTTCATGAGGGCATCCACGGTAACCCACCGATCCAGAAAAACGGAATTCCAGGCATGGTAATAGAAGCGGCCGTTCAGGTAAACCAGTCCGGCTTCAATCCGGGCAGGCACGCCGGCCGCCCGGGCCAGAGCAGCAAAGAGAACCGCGTGCTCATTGCAGTCTCCCATCTTGTTTTTCAGGGTTTCAAGGGCATTGGGGACCGATAAAACCGGACGTTTTTCTATTTCGGCGAATAACCAGTCCTTTATGCGGACCACTTTATCCCGGCTGGCCATGGTCTTTGATACCAGGGTACCGGCCAGATCCAGGATGTCAGGATGATCTGATTGCACAAAAAGCGAGGGTTTGAGATAAGGGGCCGTTTCCGAATCCGGTGAGAGATTCGGGGACGGGGGCCCTTCCAGTGCAACCGTCAAGGTGTTGCCTGTTAGGGACTGGCGGTCCCCATCCAGGCCCGGCATCACTGGTATGCCTTCAATTTTATAAACTATTTTGATAATGTTTTTAGTATCTTCCAGAGAAACCCCGGGATCTACCGCAACCAGGCGGGTGAGATCACGGGTATGACCGGAAATATTAGCCAGAGCGTTGGCGGCATCTGATTTTCTCAACGTAATACCCAGCGGCCCGGTTTCCTGTACGATTTCGCCGGTGAGGGTGACCCAGGCGGTGTGTTTGGCTCCCATGAAATCGGTTTCCAGCCTACGGGCGTTTATCTCCTGGTCCATGATTTTCAATGTATCCATACCGGTAAAAGTGACCCGGATCGGGCGCTGGCTCATGGATGCAGGATCAAAAATATTAAATGTGCGGGTCTCACCGATCTTGATATCAACTGCGGAAACCGCATCAAAAATACCGGCTGTCAGGTAGAGCGGTGTTTTTACCGGCAGTGCGGACGGCTCACCGTTGATAACCAGATGAATTTCGTTTTGGGCCACCTTTCCGCTGGCTTTGAAGTTGAACCGGCTTGATTTCAATTCGAACGTGAATTCAGACAGGCTCATATCTTGGGCCATGATGCCGGTGGTCATCAGGTTGATGTCCTGAACCAGGCCCATGGTGTTGATGCGCATGAAGGTTGTTTCCGAAAGCCGGTAGCCGTCGTTGCGCGGTGTAACCCGCCGGTGGGAATACCCGATCTTGTCCTTTTCCTGGTAGATCTCATGCCAGGTATGCGAAGCCGCGGTTTTTTTGGTAATGGGCAGCGGCCGTGGCCTGTTTTCCTGAAACAGGCCGAGCCGGGTCGCGAGCAGCCCGAAAAAGAGAATGCTGCAGCAGATGCCGGCTACAATTATCAGGTTTATTTTTCCGTCAGAACGGGCCATGATGGACTACTCAACCTCAATAAAGCGATATCGAACCCGGCCCTGATCCACTTGCAGCATGGCCACGGAAGCATCGGTTCCATACCGGGGAGACGTGGGGCTGCCCGGATTCAGAAAGAGAACCCCATTGGATCGTACGGCCGCGGCCTGATGGGTATGCCCGCTGATGACAACCTTCACGTCGGCCGTGTGCGGGTCGAGGTCCAGGGCGTTCAAGTTGTGCAGGATGTATAGATAGATCCCGCCCAGTTCCACCATGTCGGCCGCCGGCAGATTCACGGTCCAGTTGCCATAGTCCATGTTGCCGCGGACAGCGATAACCGGACACAGTTTTTCAAGCGCAGACAGAACTTCCGGCGTGTCAAAATCCCCGGCATGCACGATTACATCCGCACGGCTCAGGGCAGACAGGGCTTTGGCGCTCAAACTGCCATGGGTATCGGAAATAACACCGATGTCGATCTTTTCAAGGGTTTTCAGGTCAGGATTCATATTCAGCGAATTTCACATGCAGTCCGAAAGCTATGTTTTAAGATTTTGCTTTGTCATAACACTTAACACATAAAACCTAAAACAGATGAATTCGGTTCTTCACGAATTCATTTCAATAAACATCATACCGAACCAGCCTCCCGTCAAGGCCTCCGTTTTTAATTGGTTTTTTCCATGCGGGTTTAAGGCCGAGGTGTTTTACCATGTGGTGCTCGCCGAAATATACATAGGCCGTGGCCCCCCGACATCTCTGTTTCAGGAAATCACCGAATTCACCATACAGCCTGGCCGCGTCTGCTCTATTTTCAAGTCGTATCCCGTAAGGCGGGTTGCAGACAATCAGGTTACCTGGCAGGCCCCTGATTTTCTGGAACAATTTTCTTTCCAGCGTAATACGATTGCCGAAAGGCAGCATCCGGCTGTTGGTCCGGGTGGCCGCAATGGCCGTATCCGACCGGTCGCTGCCGTTGATAAGACCAACGGGCAGCGGCTGGATCTGCCGATCGCACGTTGTTTTCAGACGTTGCCATACGGGTCGATCGAAATCGGGCAGATGTTCAAATCCAAATTTTTTCCTGAGAAAACCTGATGGAATCCTTGAATTTATCATCAGGGCTTCCGTCAGGAGGGTCCCGGAACCGCACATGGGATCGTAAATCGGCCGGGAACCGTCCCACTGACTAAAATGCAAAATGGCGGCGGCTACGGTTTCCTGCATGGGGGCTTCAACCGATTTTTGGCGGTATCCCCGTTTGTGCAGGGAACCGCCGGAGGTATCGATACTGATTGTGGCCCTTAGCCGGTCAAGATGAACATTGATCCAGACATCCGGTGTGCGCTTATCCACATTTGGCCGGCGCTTGAATTTTCGCAGAAAGAAATCAGCCACTGCGTCCTTGATCTTAAGCGCCCCGTAACCGGTGTGCCTGCTCTGGCTGTTTTTTGACCGGGTGGCATACACCGCGAAAGTTTGATGCGGTTTCAGGAAATCGGTCCATTTCAGGGTCAGGGCCTGATGATAAAGGTCGTTTTCCGTCTGGTAAGGGAAATCTATCAGTGGTGCGAGAATCCGGCTGACCAGCCGGCTCTCATAGTTGGCCCGGTACAGGGTCGCTTTATCCGCATTAAAGGCAACGCCCATGAACTGCGCTTCGACATGGGTGGCTTCCAGGGCGGCCAATTCTTCCGCGGCAGCCTCTTCGAGACCGGGGGCGGTCTGGGCAAAAAACCGGTTCTTTTCCTGGTAAATATAGGTCATGTGGCATCGGCCCGGGACTGCAGCGCTTCCCATCTCTGGTAAGCCTGGGTAATTTGGGTTTCAAGCTTTTCCAGCTGTTTTTTTGCCCGGGAAATGGCAGCCCCGTCCCGGGTGTAAAATTCCGGAGCTGACATGTCAGCATACAGCGCGCGCTGCTTTTTTTCCAGGGTTTCAATTGTGGCCGGCAGAGAATCCAGGTCCCGCTGTTCGTTGAACCCCAGTTTCTTTGTTTTCTTTCCGCTGCCGGGCTTTTGGGACCTTTTTTTGACCCGTGCCAGAGGCCGATCGGCCTCGGGCGGGTCCGGTCTCTGCATGCACCAGTCGTCGTAACCGCCGGCGTATTCACCGATCCGGCCGTCGCCTTCAAACACCAGGGTGCTGGTCACGACATTGTTCAGGAAATCGCGATCGTGGGAAACCAGCAAAAGCGTACCGGGATATTCGATTAATTTCTGTTCAAGCAGTTCCAGGGTTTCCGCATCAAGGTCATTGGTGGGTTCATCCAGAACCAGAACATTCGCGGGGCGGGTGAAGAGCCTGGCCAGCAGCAGGCGGTTCAATTCACCCCCCGACAGTGTGCGCACCGGGCTCCGGGATCTTTCCGGGCTGAAAAGAAAGTCCTTGAGATAGCCGATCACATGCCGCTGTCGGCCGTTTACCATAAGGATTTCGTTGCCGTCGCCGATATTCTCCTGGACGGTCTTCTCGGGATCAAGCTGCTCCCGGAGTTGATCGAAATAGGCGCATTCAACCTTTGTTCCCACCCTGACTAAGCCCTCATCAGGACCGACGGTGCCGAGGATTATCCCCAGCAGGGTTGTTTTACCGCAGCCGTTGGGTCCCAGGATACCGACTTTGTCCCCGCGCAGGATCGTCGTAGAAAAATCACGGATATACCACTGCCCGTCGTACTGGTGGCCTGCATTTCTTACTTTAAAGACGATTTTACCGGACAAACCGGCATCCTGAACACGGAAATTGACCTTCCCGATCCTTTCCCGGCGGGACGCCCGCAGTTTCCTGAGTTTTTCCAGAGCCCGTACCCGGCCTTCATTGCGGGTGCGTCGGGCCTTGAGCCCCTGTCGGATCCAGGCTTCCTCTTTTGCAAGCTTCCGGTCAAACTTGTGCCGTCGGTCCGTCTCCTCATTGAACAGCGCTTCCCGGCGCCGTAAATACTCACCATAACCACAGGCCCAGTCCCTCAGTTCACCCCGGTCAAGCGCGACAATCCGGGTGGCGATCTTACGTGTAAACCTCCGGTCATGCGAAACGAACACCAGGGTGCCGGAAAACTTCAACAATATTTTTTCCATAAGCTGGATCGAAGGGATATCCATGTGATTGGTGGGTTCATCCAGAAGCAGGATATCGGGTGTGCAAACCAGGGCACGGGCCAGGAGTACACGGCGTTTCAAACCTGCCGAAAGGTCGGTGAATCGATCCTGCGGGTTTAAAAACAGGGTTGATAGAATCTTTTCCACCTGGTGTTGGCGTTCCCAGCCACCGGCATCGGAGCCCTGGGCGATCATGTCAAAGACGGTTTCACTGTCTCCGGGCGGGACTTCCTGGGGCAGGTAAGCCGCCACTGCCGTTTTATGGCCCTCAATTGATCCGCGGTCGGGTTCTATTTCACCGGCCAGCAGTTTGAGCAGGGTGGATTTGCCGGACCCGTTGCGGCCTACCAGACAGATTCGGTCGCCGGTGTATATCTGAAGGTTTGCATCCTTCAACAGGGGCGGGTCGCCAAAGGCCAAATTTACGTTCCGGATGCTGAACATTCTTAAAACCTTGAGATGACAAATTCGAGATTCACCGCCGAACCGCCTTTTTAGGCCCTGGTTCGCTCTTTTTCATCAATAGATCTTTCTGGGCGTTTTTCCCTCTGAGATCCTTTTCGACAAAAATCGACCGGCCCGAAAATGGATCCTGGCCGGTATAATACATGAGCGTTGAGAATGTGGACGGCGTCGGGGTGAAGATCTGGACCTGCTCCGGGTTCAGTTTGAGCCGGCTGCGGGTAAATCCGGCCAGCTGCCGCATCTCTTCTTGGTTACAGCCCGGGTGGGCTGCAATGAAGTAATAGGTCAGAAATTGTTTCTTTTTCGCTGCCCTGGATAGCCGGTCAAATTTATCTTTAAATTCGATAAGCTTTTTATTTGAAGGTTTACCCATTAAGTTCAATATGTTGTCGTCCATATGCTCGGGCGCCACCTTCATTTGTCCGGAGACATGGGCAGCCACAAGCCGTTTTAAATAGTGGTCGCCTTCATCAGTGTCTGCCAGGATCAGATCGTACCGGATTCCCGAGGTTACAAAGACTTTCTTTATGCCGGGCAGACCGGCAAGTTTCTTCAGCAGGGACGTCTGTGGTTTGTGGTTTAAAGGCATCTGCCGACAGATTTCCGGATAGAGGCAGCGTTTATCCGGGCAACAGCCTTTTTTCAGTTTTTTGGCACATTCAAATCCATACATGTTGGCTGTGGGGCCGCCTACATCGCGGATGATGCCTTTGAAATCAGGCCTCGCGGAGAGTCGGCGGGCCTCATCCAGGATGGATTGCTCGCTGCGCCACCGGACAGTCTGGCCCTGATGAACGGCAATGGCACAGAAGTTACATTCGCCATGGCATCCCCGGTGGGTCGTGATGGAGAATTTGATGGTATCCAGAGCCCGCACCGGACCCATTTTATCATAGTAGGGATGCTGGGCGTGTTCGAATTCCAAAGCATACAGGGAGTCGAGGTCGGCCTGTTCAAGGACCGGTGCCGGGGGATTCTGGACCAGGTAGCGGGTATCCTGCTGCTGGTACAGGCCCCGGGCGGTAAGGGGGTCATTGTTCTGATAGAAGTCGTGGAACATGCGGGTGAACAACAGCTTGTCGGCCTTTACTTCCCCATGCGACGGCAGCGCGAGATACCCTGTGGGCCGGGTTTTGGAGATATAGCAGATGCCGGGAATGTCATGGACCGACAGTCCGGACCGCAGTTTCCGGGAGACGGCCAGGGCAGCGGTTTCCCCCATGCCGTAAATCAGGATGTCCGCCCGGGCATCAAACAGGATCGACCGGCGGACCGTGTTCGACCAGTAGTCGTAGTGGGATATCCGGCGCAGGCTGGCCTCGATACCGCCGATGACGATGGGGCGGGTGTTTTTAAAATGCTTTCGAATCAGGTTCGCATAGACAATGACGGCCCTGTCCGGTCGCCGGTTGTTCACCCCGCCCGGGGTAAAATCATCTGATTTGCGCCATTTTTTAGTGGCTGTATAGTTGGCCACCAGGGAGTCCACACAGCCGCCTGAGACTCCCCACCAAAGAGCCGGTTCACCCAGTCGCGAAATGTCTGTGGCCCTGTCCGGGTCGGGCTGGGCGATAATGCCGACTTTGAAGCCGTGGGACACCAGATATTTCCCGATCAGGGCCGTGCCCGCATAGGGGCTGTCGATGTAGCTGTCGCCGGTGACGAGAATGATATCCGGTTTTTGCCAGCCGAGATCGCGGCATTCTGATCGGGTTGTAGGCAGAAACATTTCAAATGTCTTTCAGAAGCCGGTTGCTTTCAGATTCTTTAAGGATCTCATCGAAAGCCATGAGGCTTTGATCAATAGCCTCCAGTTCGGGGGTCTGGCTGATGGGCAGGGCGTTAACGCCGTTTTTCTCGAGCGCGTCGATGACGTATTTAATGGAAAAAAAACTGACATCCCGGGCCGGCTGATAAGCATCGTCGCCATTGTTTTCAACAGGTATCCGCGAGAAGACGGCAGCGTCCACGAGCGCCTTGAGAATCGTCCGGACGAGTCGAATGGGAATATTGAGGCTCTGCGACAGCTGTGAGGCGGAAAGCGGCGCCTGGCCGGCGACAAAATTTTTAACGGCCCGGTGTGCTATCAGCAGGGACAGGGCCCGGTTGTAGTGCTGGCTAATCTTCGAGAAATCGGGTTCATGTTCATAGTCGGCGGCGTGTTGACAGGCGTAAGAAATTTCAGCGCCGAAAAGCACGATAAACCAGCTGATCTGCAGCCATATCAGAAAAAGGGGCAGGGCGGCAAAACTTCCATATATGGCGTTGTACCGGGCAAAGCCGACCTGAAAAATAATATAGAACCACTGGGCTAACTGGTACAGGGTGCCGGCGGCTATCCCGGCTACCATCCCCGAGGTCAACTTGACCCGTGTATTGGGCATGACCATATAAACCAGCGTGAAAAGCGCCCAGATAAGGGCGTAGGGAATCAGCTTCATGGCTGTGAAGATTGGGTAGCTGAGGTATCCCAATATATATATTCTTTGAATAATTTCTGTAACCTGGGTCGTTATAAAGACAGTGACACTGCTTGACATGATGATGAGCACCGGCCCAATGAACAGGATGGACAGATAATCGCTGAATTTACGTATCAGGGTGCGGTTACGGTGAACCTGCCAGATGGTATTGAAAGCGTGTTCGATATGTGAAAGCACTTTCAAGACGGTCCATAACAGGACAACGACACCGATACCGGCGATGAGACCGCCGCGCGTGTTTTCAAGGAAAGTCTGGGCAAATGCGATCACCTGCACGACCGCTTCCTCATGCGCTTGGAACTCTTCCAGGAGGCGTTTTTCAAGCAGCCTTTCAAAACCGAATCCTTTGGCAATGCCAAAGGCCATGGCCGCGGCCGGTACCATGGAGAGCAGGGAATAAAAAGTGAGCGCCGAAGCCCTTAATGCGCAGCCGTCTGTGGCGAATCCCTGAATGGACAGGATGATGATGCGCAGAACTTTGATAAGCAGGGCCCTGTATCTCGGTACAGAATCAAGGTTGGTGCGCCAGATCTCAGTGTCGAGGTAGCGCACGACTCTGGTAGAGATTCCCTTTTCGTCAGGCATGGGGTGCTCCTTTTAAAGCGCTTCTTCAAATAAATTGAAGAAGAGGGTTCAAGGATTCGAGGGGTCGAGGATCCAAGGGTTTAATTCTTTAAAGCTTTTGAGCCTTTCACTTGGCCCCTTGAATCCTTGGCTCCGTGAACCCTGATGGGATAAACGTATGCAAAGGCAGCAACGATTTCTATAGTAAGAAGGCTGTTCAGGAGACTGTTCCCCTCTCTTAACGTCCGCAGCATTTCTTATACTTTTTACCGCTATTGCAGGGGCAGGGGGCGTTACGGCCGATCTTGGGCTCTTTTCTGACAAAGGTCTCCGGGCCGGGCGTCCTGCCATCGTAGTAATACCATTTGCCGTCCTGCTTTTTAAAAGCACCTATCTCATGATGCTCGCTCTTGTTTCCATTTTCAGTATACCGGGCGATAAATTCGACCTGCCCGGTCTCATCGGCCTGGCCGCCCTGGTCCGTGGCGATGATTTCAAGCCCCTCCCAATTCGCTTCTTCCGCCCACTTGCGCATGGATTCAGGGTCATAGGCATCCTTTTTAGCTGGATGGTTTGTGCTTAGCAGGTACTCTATTTCCTTACGGGTATAGGCGGTATACCGCGACCGCATCAGTGCTTCAGCCGTAGCGGCGTTTTTTTCTCCGGCCAGCAAAGGGCCGCAGCACTTGTCATAAGGCGCGGTTGAACCACAGGGACAGGCTGCCATGCATATCTCCTCTCTAATAGCTTATAGTTGTAAGTACTATAAAATCTTATCTATTTAAACATTTTTTTCAAGCCATCCAAGAAGGATCCCGGGTCGGTGGACCTCTTTTTCTTTTTACGGCTGTCTGCCGGGGCGACTTTTTTAGAAGGTGGACGCTTTTGGCGGGCGATGGCTACCGCGGTTTTACACAGGTCCTTTTTGGACGCATCTCCGTCGACCAGCAGGGTCGCCAGGCCAAACGGGCCGAACAGTGCAAAGCCGCCGAAGGCTTTGCCGAGGGTGAGTGCCGCTCTTTTGGCATCGATGGCCAGTGACGGATTGGCCAGGGTACCCCCCAGCTTGAAAGGTTTGGTCAGGCTCCCGAGGCTCAGATGAATTTTACCGACCGCGTCGGTACCCACTCCCGTTGTGGGAATGGGATTCAGGGAGATATCGAGCTTTTCGGATTTCAGATTGATACTGCCTTTTCCAATGGCACGGAGGGCCTGGGTATCCATAACAAGTACCCGCGTGTTGGCGATGCCATCTGTGATATCAAACCGGGTGACCATACAATTTATTTCCGTCAGTTTGTGAGACTGGTCGCCGGGGGCCAGCAAGTCGAAGAGGCCGGCCTGGAGATCTCCGCCGGCCACGGCCAGCAGGCGGTTATGGAAGCGGCCGTTGCCCATGATGACACTCAGGTGCCCGTTTGCGCCGGCCATGATTTCCGCAACGGACGCACCCTGTCCGGCGAGGGCGGCGCTGATATCGAATTCGCCTTCCAGGGCATCCGCGATATCCAGTTCCCGGAGCATGCGTTCCGCGTTCAGGTTGGCGATGTCGAGGGCAGCCCGGACAACCAGTTTCTTGCGGATTTCCCGCAGGGTCGCACTGGCCCGCAATTTACCCGAACCGACCACAGCCGTGATCGGTTTCAATGTCAGGCGGCCGTTTTTAAGAGAAAGATTGAGCTTGAGGTCTTGCAGGGCCGATCTGGCAAACAGGCATTGTTTAACGCGCAGTCCCACATCGGCGTTGGCCTTTCTCAAAAAACCCGCGGGGAATGCCCGGGCCGGGAAGAGTTTTCGGGCAGGTGGTGGCGAGGCCTGCTTGACTTTTGCGGCGGCTTTGGGGCTGTCTGCCGGTCTCAGATCGAGGCGTTTGGATGTCAGGGTGACGTTGAAGTAGGGTTTGCCGCTTTTTAGTTTGGCCAGCACAAATCCCTCTAGTTTATTCCGGCCAGCCTGGAGTTTCAATTGACTGAGTTTGATTTCATTTGCCAGGGCACCGGAAAGGTGGCCGGTGACACGGGCTCCGGTTTTAAGCGGCAGTTTGAAGCCGGCAACCCCGGTTGTTCTGGACACATCCCGGCTGGTTAACTTAAAATCCAGGGCGAAACCGCTTCCCTTGAGGGCATCATGGATGGTGCCGGCCAGTGCCAGTTTGGAGCCGACCGCGCTTACGGTAAGATCCAGTGGCCAGGGTTTTTCGGGATCCAGCAGTTTGTTTACAGACCCGACGGAGCCTTTGGCGGTAAGGGGCTGTTTATTGTAGGTGGCAGCCATATCAAGCCGGGCCGCACCTCCCGGGGCGGACGATTTTAAACGCAGCCGCGTGATGCGCAGGGTAACGGGTCTGGTGGCCAGGCGGCCTTTGAAAAACAGACGGCTGTTAATGATACTGACATTTTTAAGGGCTATTTGCGGAAGATAGAAGCGGCCGCTTTCATCCTCCGATTCGGGCGTTGCCGACCTGGCCCCGAAATCCGGCAGGTTCAATATTCCTTTTGGATTCACTTCGAGAAAAATCTCGGAATTAATCAGAGCGGCTTTACGGACTTCCAGAGTGCCGGTGACCAGGGGCAGCAGTGCGAGCTGCAGTTCAAACCGTTTGACCTGCAACATCCGGGGGCGGCTGCTCCATTCGGCATTTTCCAGGGAAACCCCTTCAACGAGCAGGGAGGGGAATAACCCGATCGCAATCCTGATATCCCCATTAATGACCAGGTTCCGCCCGGTTGTCTTTTTGACGGAGGCGATAATATCTGGTTTAAGCCGGTTAAAGTCATACGAAAGGAGATAGACGTACAGAACCGCCATACCGGCCAATACTAACGCGCTTAGAAATAGAGGGATTTTCCATTTCATTTTGATATGTTCGGCATAAGTGCCCACCGCACCACCCAGGACCCGCTGTTCGGGTGGATATCCAGACAGACGATGCCGGCATTCTGGAATTGGAAAACCGGTTTGTCGGGTGAACCCGTGATCAGGTAGGCCGTCAGTTTTTCCATAAAGGGCAGATGTCCCACCACCATCGAGTTGGCAGTGCTGTCCAGTTGGTCTCCGAATATGGCGACATCATCCAGGGGTTTGATACCCGTGATTGATGCCAGCCCTTCGGACGGGGTCAGGAAACTGGAAAAGATTTCAGCGGTCTGACGGGCTCTTTTTTTTCCGCTGTGGAGGATCCGGGCGACCGGCACGTTGTATCCGGCCGCAACTTCAGCAATCCGGGTTGCATTTGCAGTTCCCAGGTCAGACAGGCCCTTTTCAGGGTCCTGGTCTTTGGACAGGCATTCGGCATGCTGCACAAGGTAAACAGCCATGGTCTCCTCCTTTACGGCTACAGGGGCAGGGCGACGGTTACCGGTGTTGCCTTTAACTCTTTTTGCAGGCAGGCCGGCTCAATTTCAACCAGCATTCCCCGCTTGCCACCATTGATATAGATGACCTCCAGGTCAAAGATAGACGATTCAACATAGACGGGCAAGGCGGTTTGGGTTCCAAAGGGGCTGATGCCGCCGACCCGGTAGCCGGTCAGTTTCATGGCCTTATCCGGATCGCAGGGCGCGGCCTTTTTGCAACCCAATTGCCGGGCCAGCTGTTTGCCCGACACCTGTTGATCTCCGTGCATCAGTACCTGAAAGCCGTGTCTGTTTTCATCCTGGAACACCAGGGTCTTAATGACCATGCGTGCTTCCAGGGAAAGGCTTTCGGCCGCGTGCCGGGCTCCGCCTTTATCTTCATATTTGTACAGGTGCACTGTAAACGGAATTTTCGCTTTGCGCAGCGACCGTATGGCCGGCGTTACCGGATGTGCTTTTTTACCCATCAACGATCGCTTTCATAAAGACTCCATTTTAACTTTAAAAATAACCAGGGGGCTCCCACGCCGCCCCACAAACCAACCAGCCCGTAGCGGATATAACGAAAGAGCGCCGCCGGTTCCAGGCCGGCGAAACCGATTTTCAGGCCCACGTAGGCCAGGGCGAAGACAACCATGCCCAGGGTGAACGCGGCGGCCTTGATACGCCAGTTTTGGGGAGGGGTAAACCCAAGATACCTGAATTCCAGTAAAAATCCGATACCCATCCCGGCCAGGGCGGCCATTGCCGAGACGGCGGTCTTATCCTCGAAAACCAGAACTGCCAGAATTGCCGGCAGACAGGCGGCGGCGACCAGCATACCCGCGAATCCAATCTTCTGATGCAAATCGTAAATATACTTTTCAGACTTTATGAAACCGTAAAGCAAAATTGATCCGAGCAGGTATCCGCCGGCAATATCGATGGGAAAATGAACCCCCAGGTAAACCCGCGAAAGCGGGATCCCCAGGATCAAAAAACCGGCAATGGATCTGAACAGGGTGTTTCTGAACTTGTAGGCGAGGTAGCCCCAGAAAACGACGGCCCCCTGGGTGTGACCGCTGGGAAACCCGCCTCCGGAAGCAGCCACTATTTGCCGGACGGCATCGCTGTATTCAAAGGGCCGTGGCATGTCCGCCATGAGCTTGGCCACCATGTTGATGTACGCGGAGACCAGGAACAGGAGGCTCAACCGCGCGCCGGTCCGTTTGCACAGGCACCAGTAAACCCAGGGCAGGGATATCAGGAAAAAAGTTTCATTGCCCAGAAACGTCAGCGCCTTGAAAAAAGGGTCCATCGCCGGGCTTAACTGTTGCAGTCCGAGGATAAGGGTGATGCCGCTGTCAAGCATTTGAAACATTTTTTCTCCCGGTGGTTCCTGAATCTATCTCAGTAGCTGAGCCCTCATTTCGTTATCAGCCTCGCCTGGTATTTCGTACCGGCCGGCTCTGCTTTGGCGACCGGAATGTTGTCGATAAAGGTGACGACAACCGGCGATTCACCGGTACTGTTTCTGATATAGTAGCCGATGTTTTCAGACGTCTGGCGAACCTGTTCAGGGTTCATGCCGGTATATAGTGAAAAATGGCTTTCCGTGATATCCAGGCGGTCGATGGAGAGGATCTTGCCGCCGTAATCATCAATCATGGTGGCCGCCAGCTTTTCCCAGGGGCTCAGCGTGCCAGTCGGTTTTTTTTCAGCTGCGGCAGCGGTAGCAGGCACATCCGGCCGGGTGATGATATCCCCGGTTGTCCCGAGTTTGCTGAGCCAGGCGGTTTGTTTACCAAACCTTATCTGATACCAGACCGTTGGCAGCGACCCGGCGGCGAGCACCGTTGAATCAAGGACTTCCACCAGGCTGCCGGAGTCCACCCGACCCAGCATCTGGCCGGTTTCCGGGTGATCCAATACCCGGGGCGCGGGGTACCCAACCTTGATGTAGCCTGGCACGGGAGCCTTGGGTTTTTGGGTGGTTGCGGGTTTTTTCAGCTGCGCACGGTAGTAATCGATTTTCTGCTTATAGCGGATATTGCCGGGGGCCAGGTTCAGCAGGCGCCGGTAGCCATCCAGGTTCGCGGCGACATCTTCCGTCGGGATGGACCTTACTTTTTTTTCCAGGGTCGCGATGAGGGCACTTTTGTCAATTTTGTGGGTCCCCGACATTTCCTCGTCGCCCGGTTGGGGTTCCTTAAAGATGGGGGTGTATTCATAGACGATGAACCCTGCGAGGGCTGTAAAGAAAAGGATTCCGATCAATGATAAAAATTTTCTGCCGACACCGGCTTTACTGGCTGACATCTTCTCTCCGTTTCTGGTCTGCGGCGTTGCCCGCCTGGCGTTAAAAACTGTACAGGTACATGCTCTTGGATATACACGAAACGACGAAGTACGACAACCATTTCAGGCCGTTTGGCGATATGGCCGGGAATACGCGCGCCGGACGCCTTAAAATGATTGCATTGTCGTGTTTGCTGAAGAAAATGCTGTTGACCTTATTGTGATAGGCGTCCGGAGGCGTTCACGGGTCGGCAAAATCCTGATGGGGTCCAGCGCGCAGTACGTGATTTTGAAGGCGGGGTGTCCGGTACTGACCGTATAATAGTGTCCTGTCATTCTGAGGAGTGAAACCAGGCTTCGCCAAAGGCTTACGTCTTCGCCCCATGGGCTACGCCGCACAAGACGCCCGGCAGGCGACGAAGAATCCCTTGCGATGAAGGACAACCTCAGCATGTTGGAGACTCTCCCGGCCGTTGTAGCTACGCTACTATGGCGGAGTCGGCTCGCTTTGCTCAGAGTGACAAAATAACGAAACGTATTTTTAATAATCGATATAGCTGAGGGTAGGTCCGGGAGCCGCGATTACACTTAGTGACTACTTTGCGGATGTGTGTATAGATTTCTGCCTGCGCCGCCAGTCTCTTACATTCATAAAAACGGAAGCAAACAGAGCACCGAAAAAGCAGGCAAAGGTCAGGATGTCGACCAGGGCGGCATTCCAGTCAAGGCCGGTCATCAGGTCCAGAAGATATTTTATATAGGAATACGGCAGGTCAACCTCACCCAGCTTATGCTTCACGGTCCAGTGCCAGTCGACGCAGAAGCAGTAGCCGAATCCGTACCAGAACCCCAGAACAAACCATGAAAAGGCGGTAATGGTCAGTACGACCAGATTTGCCAGCCTTGTTTTTTTCCAGATCCAGCCCGACAGGTTAAAGACGATGATCAGGGTGTGAAAAACCAGGAAGAAAATGTCCAGGAAATTGTATAAAAGCATGAGAGTGCAGGGGCCAAGGGTTCAAGGGGTCCAGGGTTCGAGGGTGAAAAACCGAAGACTAAAAGGTCATTGAAACCAATCACTTGAATCTTCGACCCCTCGAGTCCTCGAACCCTAAACAGATGAATTCGATTTTTAAGAAATCATCTTAGTTGTTCAAACTGTGTATCGGGGCGGGTATCAGGCCGCCCCGTCGGATGAAAAGGTTCTCCTCTTTCTCGTTGTTCACCGGCATGATGACCGATTGACCGAGGAGTCCTCCAAAGTGAGCGTATTCGCCGGCCTTTTTACCTGGAACCGGAATAATGCGTGTGGCGGTGGTCTTCTTGTTGATGACCCCGATGGCCATCTCGTCGGCGATAATGCCCGCCAGGGTTTCCGCCGAGGTTTCTCCGGGAATAGCCACCATGTCCAGGCCCACTGAACAGACGCAAGTGATCGCTTCCAGTTTTTCCAGGGAGAGATAGCCGTCCTCGACCGCCTTGGAGATGTTGAGATCTTCGGACACCGGCACAAACGCCCCGGAAAGTCCCCCCACATTGGAACTGGCAAAGGCACCGCCTTTTTTGACAGCATCATTGATCAGGGCCAGGGCCGCGGTGGTTCCGGGAACACCGATATTTTTAAGCCCCAGGCTCTGGAAAATCTCCCCGACGCTGTCGCCCACATTCGGGGTCGGGGCCAGGCTGAGATCCACTACGCCGAACCTGATATTGAGAATCTCGGCCACCTCACGACCGATAAGTTCACCGACCCTTGTGACCTTATAGGCAGTTTTTTTAATAATTTCTGATAATTGGCCAAGGTCTAATCCCGGGTTGTTCATAACGGCACGGTCAATGGCCTTTTTGACCACCCCCGGACCGCTGACGCCCACATTGATCACCGCGTCCGCTTCGCCCACCCCGAGATATGCACCGGCCATGAAAGGAATATCCTGGGGGATGTTGGCAAACACACACAGCTTGGCACAGGCCAGGCCGTCGCTGCTGGCGGTCAGGGCGGCAGCTTCTTTGATTTTCCGGCCCATCAGCATAACGGCATCCATATTGATGCCGGCCCGTGTCGAGGCCACGTTGACTGAGGCACAAACCCTTTCGGTTTCTGCCAGCGCCCGGGGAATGGCCTCGATCAGGGCGCGATCACCCGGTGCGATCCCTTTCTGGACCAGGGCTGAAAACCCCCCGATGAAATCAACGCCCACAGCTGTAGCCGCCGCGTTGAGGGTTTTGGCAACGGCAAACATATCATCCGGACCGAAAGGTGCGGCCGCCACCGCCACGGGGCTGACGCTGATACGTTTGTTGACCACGGGAATGCCGTATTTTTCACCCACCTCGTCACAGACGGTCACGAGTTTGGCAGCCAGGGTCGTAATCTTGCGCTGAATATTGTCCTGGAAACGCTGCGGGTCATCACTGGCACAGTCGAAAAGATTGATCCCCATGGTGACCGTACGGACATCCAGGTGCTCGTTTTTGAGCATTTCAAGGGTGGTAAGTATTTCCCGTTCGTTTAACATGGCGGCTCCAATCAAAAAGCCAGTGTTAGGTTTTATGTGTTAAGTGTTATGAAAAAAAATCGAAATCGGCGTTGGTATCGTCCTGCCGGTTGTCTTTATGCTCCATTTTTCGATAGCGATTTCGATGGTTTTAAGCATTTCCACGCACCCCTTGACCCCTTGAACCCTCGGCTCCTCGAACCCTTTTTTAAATCCTATTCAAGGCTTCAAAAATCTTGCGGTGCTGGATGCTGATTTCCAGCCCGAGCCGGTCCGCGGTCTGCCGCAGGTCGGCATGCAGATCTTTCTGGTTCACATCGGACGGCACATCTACTTCGTAGATCATGATATTATCACTGGGGTTGTCCGTTCCCCTGAAAACCGCCTGCAAATTGGTTACATTCACCCCATAATCCGCGATAACCCTGGTGATGGAGGCGACCAGGCCTTTTCTGTCCGGCCCGCGTGTGGTGAATACAAAGGGTTCACTTTCGCCGAATTCGAGCCGGGGCTGGCTGTGATCCAACGGTTTGATAAATATGTTCAGCCCCATGCTTTTGATACCGTCCAGGAGTTTTTTGTGCAGGGTCTCGAATTCCATTTCAACCGGGATGCCGGCAATGAAAATCCCGGAAAATTCCGACTGCAAGATGGTCTGGTCCACATTTTCAATGTTGCAGCCCTCTTCAAATAGGATTCCGGATACCGTGGCAATAATCCCGGGCCGGTCCTGCCCCAGGACTGAGATGACGACCTTTTTCATTATTTTTTCCTGTGATGGGGTGGCTGGATTGTATGAATTTGTCTAGTATCAGAACCCGGGGTGCTGTCAACCGGTGTTTTTCACCGGTGTCGAAAAAGTCCGGCAGCTATCTTAAAATCTATCTTGAACCGGACAATAAGCTTGTGTTATTTAAATAATTTGTCAGTCAGAGATTAGAGACATTTAATGGCGGAACATTCTTTTAACAAGCACGCTCAGTGGCTCCACTAGGATATGATGCCGGAACATCCCAGCATACTGCAGTTTATCCGGGAGAATAAAACTGTTTTTATTTTGATCGGTGTGGGCCTTTTCCTGATCGAACTCGAAATATTTGCCATCGCGGTGATGCGATCCGGACGTGAAGCCCGGCTGCAGGTACTCAATAACCGGGGGAACCTGATATACGAGGCGGACGGCACGCAGTTGACCGAATTCAACAAGTATTACTTTGAAAAAACCTTCGGTCCGCTGGAGAACCATCAAACCCGGCTGGTTACCAGTGTCGAACCTTTTCCTTTCCGGGCGTGGTTTGCCGCCGCCATCGGTGTGCCCGTGGGGGCCATCCTGCTTTTTGGCTTTGCTGTCCGGGCCTACCTGTCGCTGGTCTTCCCGGAAGACGGGAATCGTCCGGATCCTGCCAGGGCACCTGACGAATCCGAAACCCGCTTCGAAAAGGTGATCCGGAAAGTGAGCCAGTTCAATATTTTTGTAATTGGCACCCTGACATTTCTCACGGCCGTGACAATCTGGATGCTGCCAAACATGCTGGAGAGAATCGGTACTGTCGGTGTCGAAGCCATTATCAAATATAAATGGGTTGTTCTGGGCGCAGTGGTGGTGATTCTGGCGTTGATCATATGGATTATCTACCTGCGCTACCTGCTGGCCCGCAAAACCATCGAAAGCCAGGTGGAAGTCGACAAATTCAGGCTCCAGCTGGAAATGGACCCGGAAAACAGGCAGATGATCCTGTTGCCGCCGGCAAACGCCCCGGACAGCAGTTCGCCACCACTGGTTGAATTCGAAAAAGACCCTGCGGAAAAAAATAGAACTGACGGAAACCAGACATGATTATTGCCACCACGCACCAGAACACGGATTTCGACGCATTGGCGTCGGTCATTGCCGCCACTTTGATATATCCCGATTGTGTACCCGTGCTGCCGGTGCAGGTGAACCCGAATTTAAAACCGTTTTTGTCTATCCACAAAGATCTTTTTGACTTTAAAACCCCCGATGAAATCGACCTGGACACCGTCACACATCTCGTGGTGGTGGATATCAACCGCTGGGAAAGGCTGGGCCGCATGAAGCAGCTGCGGGATAAAACGGATCTGGTCATTGATCTATGGGATCATCATCGCGGGGAAGGCAACATCCAGAGCACCTGGTCCCGCCGGGCAGAGGTCGGAGCCAACATTACCCTGATGATCGCAAAGCTCAAAGACGATAAGAAAATTCTGACCCCGATCCAGGCCACCCTTTTTCTGGCAGGCCTGTATGAAGACACCGGGCACCTGACCTTCCCTTCAACGACCGCTGAGGATGCCCATGCGGCCGGCTGGTTGCTTGAGCGCAAGGCTGACCTCGGCCTCCTGTCAACCTTTTTGAAACCGGCCTACGGCGTGAAACAGAAAGACCTCCTGTTTGATATGCTGCAAAATGCTGAAAGGCGTGATATAAATGGACACAACGTCAGTATCATCTGTCAGGAGATTTCCGGGCACGTGGAAAGCCTGGCGGTTGTGATGGGGATGCTCCGGGAGATTCTCAACGTCGATGCCGCTATCGGTATTTTTAACAACCCGGAGCGCAAACGCTGCATGGTGATCGGGCGCAGCGATTCGGACGCCCTCGATGTGGGCCTGATCATGCGGGGATTGGGCGGTGGGGGACATCCCGGGGCCGGTTCGGCCATGTTGAACAAAGCCAACCCCGAAGCAGTTGAACAGATGATTGTAGAGTTTATTAATAGCGGGCAGCAGTCATCTGTCCGGGTGAGTGATTTGATGTCTTTCCCGGTAGTGACCCTCCCGGACGATACCACCATGCGCAAGGCCGCCATTGTTTTACGGGAAAAAGGCTGTACCGGCATCCCGGTAACAAACAATGACGGATTGATCGTGGGTATGTTGTCCCGGTGCGATTTCAAAAGGGTTAAGACTGAGTCGCGCCTCGATTCCCCGGTAAAAGCCTTTATGAGCACCAACGTTTTAACCATTGACCCGGGTAAAAGTCCGATGCAGGCGGCGAATATCATGGTGAAACATGATGTGGGACGACTGCCGGTGGTACAAAACGACCAGGTGGTGGGCATTATAACCCGTTCAGATACCATGCTGTATTTTTATGACCTGGTACCGGACTGAAAACAAGGGTCCCAGGATTCAAGGGTTCGAGGGTCCAAGGGATAAAGACTAAAAACCTGACAGGAGAAGGTGTCTGGGTTTTCTGAATCTTGATTATTTGAAACATAAAACCGATGAAGTTGGCTTTTTGCGAATTCATAAACACTTGAACCCTTGGCCCCTCGAATCCTTGAACCCTTTTTCCAAAAAGGCGGGAAGGACATTAAAGGTTTAATATGACCCAATCAAATACCGAAAAAGTCAAGATGCTGCTGGACAAAGGCGTCACGATTCCCAACCCGGAAAGCATCGACATCGGCCGTGAAGTAGATCCGGACCGGATTGCGGGAGAGGATGTTGTCCTGTACCCGGGCTGCCGGATTTATGGTTCGGATACCCTTATCCTGGAGGGTGCCCGCATTGGATATGAAGCCCCGGCCACCATCGACAACTGCTATGTCGGCCCCCGGGTATCGCTTAGCGGCGGGTTTTTTAACGGGGCCGTTTTCCTGGAGGGCGCCGGGTGCGGATCGGGCGCCCATGTCCGGGCCGGAACCATTTTCGAAGAACAGGCCCGGTGTGCCCACACCGTGGGATTGAAACAGACCATTTTATTTCCCTACGTCACCCTGGGAAGCCTGATCAACTACTGTGATATCTTCATGGCCGGAGGCACCTCTGCGCGGGACCACAGCGAAGTGGGCAGTTCTTACATTCATTTCAATTACACCCCCAACCAGGACAAGGCCACGGCCTCGCTGCTGGGTGATGTACCGCGGGGCGTCATGTTGAATCAGCCGCCGATTTTCCTGGGCGGGCAGGGTGGCCTGGTGGGTCCCTGTTCCCTGGCGTTCGGGTCTACGGTCGCAGCCGGATCCCTTTGCCGGAAAGATGAAAAGAAACCGGGCCGACTGATTATAGAAGGGGCCGCCCGCTCCGGTCGGGTGCCGTTTTCACCGGGGGTTTACCGGGGGATTAAGCGTATTGTCCACCACAATATACACTATATTGCCAACCTTCTGGCCCTCCGGCAGTGGTATCACCAGGTCCGGTCCCTGTTCATTTCCAAACGGTATCCTGAAGCGCTTGCCGGGGGCTTGAGGGATACCCTTGAGGCGGCGATAGATGAACGTGTTAAACGCTTTAAAGGTTTCTGCCTGAAAATGCCCGCGTCCATCGAAATATTGACAGCCAACGTGAAAGACGAATCCCCGGGGACCCAGGCCCGTCAGCAGCAGGAGTTGTATGACCGTCACACGGATGTGGCGGATGCCCTGCAAAACGGGAGAGCGTTTACCGGTGACGTTGGCATCCGGGACCATTTCCTGGAAAATGTCAATGCCCTGATTCAAACCGAGGGAAAGGATTATCTTTCTGTCATTAAAGGCCTAAATGAAAGCCAACGGACTGATGGAACCGATTGGCTGCAGTCAATTATAGACCAGGCAGTCGAAGCCGCATTAAGTCATCTGGCCCTACTGGTATAGATCGTTTGTAAGTTCATTACAGTTACATCTAATGCTTGTCATTCTGAGGAGTGCAACGACGAAGAATCCCCCACTATGAAGCAGGGCCTCCGCCCGCGGGAGACTCTTCGCTGCACTCAGAGAGACAGGGCAGCGGAGCATATTTACAGCAACCGACATAGTATATAGAGAATCCATGAAAAAACTATTTGGAACGGATGGAATCAGGGGTGAGGCCAATCAGTCCCCGATGACCGGGCAGACCGCTTTGGAAATTGGACAGGCAGTGGCCGGCTATTTCAATAGCCAGCACCACTGCGACCGGATCATTGTGGGAAAAGACACCCGGATTTCAGGTGATATGTTGGAGCATGCGATCGCGGCCGGCGTCTGTGCGGCGGGTATCGACGTGCGGCTGGCTGGCGTGGTGCCGACTCCGGCCGTGGCCTACCTGGTAGGACAAAGTGAAAACAGCGCGGGAATCGTCATCTCCGCCTCACATAATCCCTGGCATGACAACGGGATTAAGGTGTTTGGAAATGATGGGCGCAAACTGTCCGAAGCTGTCGAAAGCGACATCGAAGCGTTGATTGCCCGGTCTGCGGAACAGGCTGGCCAGGCCGGCGGCCGTCAGATCGGACAAGTGGGCCCTATGCCGGATGCCGCCGGTACTTATATTGATTTTCTTTGTAAAAGTGTGCCTGCGGACCTGCTGGATGGATTGACGGTCGTAATCGACTGTGCCCATGGGGCGGCTTCTGCCGTGGCTCCGGTGGTTTTTCAAAGACTGGGTGCCGCACTAACCGTACTCAATGCCGAACCGGATGGCCGTAACATCAATGCCGACTGCGGGTCGGAACACACCCATGGCCTGACCCGGGCGGTCCGCGACGCCGGGGCGCACATCGGGCTGGCCTTTGACGGGGATGCCGACCGTTTGATTGCTGTTGATGAAAAAGGAAGGGTGGTTGCGGGCGATCAACTTATCGCGATCTGCGCGGCCCACTACAAAAAAGAAAACCGGCTTGAAAACAACTGCGTCGTCACCACGGTCATGAGTAATATCGGGCTGAAACGAGCCCTGGACAAACTGGACATCACCCATGCGGTTGCAGGGGTAGGGGATCGCTATGTAATGGAAGAAATGGTGACGACCGGTGCCGTGGTCGGTGGTGAGAATTCAGGTCATTTGATTTTCAGGGACCGCCACACGACGGGTGACGGCATTTTGTCAGCCCTCAAAATATTAGAAGTCATGCAGGCCCAGGCGGCCCCCCTGTCGGAGCTGGCAGGTATCATGGAAGTCTTTCCCCAGGAGCTTTTGGCGGTAAATGTCAATCACAAGCCTGATCTCGCAACCCTGCCGGAAGTGGGGAAGGTCATTGCCGATGTCGAGACCCGTTTGGGTGACCGGGGGCGGGTTCTGGTCAGGTACTCAGGCACTCAGCCCGTTTGCCGGGTGATGGTGGAAGGACCGGATCAGATGGTGACGGCTGACTGCTGCCGGGAGATTGCTGAAGTTGTAAGGGCTTGCCTCGGGGTGTGATCGGACCTGTTTATTCTGCCCTTTAAAACCTGGTCCTCAGGACCAAGCCTGGCCCGGTTCGCGGGAGTCAGAGATAATTGGCTATGCCGAAAGAAATTGATGCAAAAGTAGAAGCACGAAATACGGAATGTTCTCAAGGCGAACGTCGCAAATACGAAACAAAATCTAATGACCAAAATTCAAACAGCCTGCAGTTTGAAATACCTTCCCAACAAAAAAGCAGGAAGGCCGTCTATTTAGACAGAAATGCCTTCCCGCTTGTTGATAAGAGGGTCTAAAGAAAAGATTATTTTTTCTTGGCAGCCTTCTTCTTGGCAGCCTTCTTCTTGGCCACCTTCTTCTTGGCCGCCTTTTTCTTAGCTACCTTCTTCTTGGCCACTTTCTTCTTAGCTACTTTCTTCTTGGCGACCTTCTTCTTAGCCACCTTTTTCTTAGCTACTTTCTTCTTGGCGACCTTCTTCTTGGCGACCTTCTTCTTAGCCACCTTTTTCTTAGCTACTTTCTTCTTAACCACCTTTTTCTTAGCGACCTTTTTCTTAGCTACTTTCTTCTTGGCGACTTTCTTCTTGGCAACCTTTTTCTTGGCTACCTTCTTCTTGGCGACCTTTTTCTTTGCAATTGCCATGGAACCCTCCCTCATTTTTAAAAGATTAGGAACCCCGCCTATATTTTCAACCCGGAAAATAATGATGGCCTGAACAGCACATCTTGTATTATTAACCTAATAAACCACAATATACAGTATGTCAAGTTTATAATATAAGGTATCTTCAATTTTTCTAACAATATAGATGCAACTTTCATAAGAGCAGTTGAACATCGATATCCAGAGGGAGCCCTGCGCTCATTCCCACAAATGTCCGGGGACCTCTATATCTTGCTATGCACATGAACAGCTTTGTGGTATTAAAGGGTCTTGCAGAATGCGGCCATTACAGGACGACATCAAAAATGTTACAGATTACAAAAGGAGAACAGCATGAATAAAGCAGAATTAGTCAATGAAGTTGCCAAGGTGTTAGACACCAAAAAGGATGCCCAGGCGGCTGTCGAGTGTGTCCTTGCAAGCATTACCAAGGCTTTAGAGAATGGCGGTCCGGTATCCTTGGTCGGGTTCGGCACCTTCAAGGTAACTGAGCGGAAGGCCCGCAAAGGCAGGAATCCTCAGACGGGGCAAGAGATCAATATCGCGGCCTGCAAAGTGCCAAAGTTCGTTGCCGGGAAAGCGTTGAAAGAAGCCGTTAAATAATTATCGTTTCCAAGCAGGGCCAGCCCTGGCCCTGCTTTTTTATTCCCTATCCTTTATTCAAACCTGAAACCCTGAATCCGGTCGCGCCAAGACGGAGTGCTTTGGTTGCATGCCCTTCAAGGGGCAATTCAAAGTCTGGTCCTCAGGGCTAGGCTTCTTTCCCAATATTCGGCCGGAACAGCCGTTTGAAATCTTCAACTATCAGGTAGAATGCCGGGACCAGAGCCAGGGTAATAAAGGTGGCTACCAGGACACCGAAACCAAGGGATACCGCCATGGGAATAAGAAACCGTGCCTGGCGGGAGGTTTCGAAAATCATGGGGGACAACCCACCAAAAGTGGTCAGGGTGGTCAGGAGAATAGGCCGAAACCTGAGGGGGGCTGCTTGTAAAATGGCTGCGTAGGGTTGCAGGCCGCTGCGCCGTTTGCGGTTGGCCATATCGATGAGCACCAAAGAGTCATTGATGACCACGCCGATCAGGGCCAGCACGCCGAACATACTCATGAGACTGAGCGCGTAACCCATCACGATGTGCCCGAGTACCGCACCGACAATGCCGAAGGGAATGGCCATCATGATGATAATTGGCTGAATGTAGCTGTTAAGCGGTATGGCCAGCATGGCGAAGATCACGATGAGCACGACGGCTATGCCCTTGAACAGGCTCTGCAGGCTCTCGCGCCGGTCGGCCTGACGCCCCTCGAAGCTGTAGGACAGCCCCGGGTACTTTTCCAGGAGGGCCGGGAGCACTTCGGCCCGGACATCACCCAGGATCTGGCCGGCTTTTTTACGGGGCCGGACATCGGCGGTAACGGTAATAATCCGCCGGCTGTTGCGGCGGTCTATGTCGGTGTAGGCCCTGCCGGGCTGCATGTCCACGGCACTCCGCAGTAACATTTCACCGCCGCCGGGTGTGGCCAGCATCATCTCCTCCAGGGAAAACCGCGTCACCCGCTCATGTTTCGGCAATTTCACCATGACCTTGACTTCGTTGCGCCCACGCTGCTGACGCAGGGCTTCGGCGCCGTAGTAGGCGTGGCGTACCTGCCGGGCGATCTCGATGGAGCGCAGTCCCAGGCTGCGGGCTTCCGGGCGGACATGGAAATCAACCTGCTTTTTACCGGGAGCAAACCCGTCATCCACGTCCAGGATGCCGGGATAAAAGTTGAGGGACTCGGCCAGTTCGCGACCGGCTTTTTCCAGGGATTCCATGTCCTGATGGGCAAGTTCAATGGAGATGGCCGCGCCGCGTCCCGGACCGCCGGCGTCGGATTCGAATTTCAGAGATTCCAGGCCGGGCAGGGTTCCAACCTGTCGCCGCCATTTGTCCGTAAAGGCCGAGGTTGAAATGGGACGGGTGTCCGGTGGGGTGAGGTAAACCCGAATCTCGGTTACATTCCCGAAAATGTGGGCAAAAATGCCCTCGACCAGGGCACCGTCACCATTCTCGGCGGCTATTTTCTGGGCTTTTTGAACCAGGACCTGCTGTACCTGCTGGGTTTTCGTGAAGGCGCTGCCGATGGGGAGCGTGGCCGTCACCTTGGCGTAATCGGACTCTACCTTGGGGAACAGCTCGAATCCCATGCGGCCGCTGCGCACGTAGCCGACGGTGACGATCAGGATGGCCAGGCCGATCCCGAACGTCAGGTACCGCCAGTGCAGAATCCGGCGCAGGGCAGGGCGGTACCACTGGTCGATGGCCTGCATGAACAGGATGCTGAACCGCTGCTGCAGTTTTTCCAGTCTCCCCGTGAGTGCCGACGGCGGTCGTTTTTCCTTCTGGTGGCCGAGGTGGGCCGGTAGGATAAAGAGGCTCTCCACCAGTGAAACCATGAAGACACTGATGACCACCACCGGTATCTGGCTGAAAATCTTGCCCATGAAACCGGGCACGAAAAACATGGGCACGAAGGCGATCATGTTGGTGAGGACGCTGAAGACTACGGGTATGGAGATTTCCCGGGCCCCGTCCACAGCGGCCGTGATCCAGCGGCCACCCCGCTGCCGGTTGAGGTAGATATTTTCACCTACCACGATGGCGTCATCCACGACGATACCCAGGGTGACGATGAAGGCAAACATGGAGATCATGTTGATACTGACACCGCCCAGCGGTAGAAAGAGCAGCGACCCCAAAAACGAAATGGGGATGCCCAGGCTTACCCAGAAGGCCAGGCGCAGCTCCAGAAACAGGGCCAGGAGCAGAAAGACCAGGCCCAGACCCAGCATGCCGTTTCTAACCATCAGGTCGAGGCGCTGGCGATAGATCTCGGACCTGTCGTTGCGCAGGTCGACGGACAGGCCCGGCGGGAGCGAAGGTTTCAGGTCGGCCACCACTTTTTTGACGGCCCCGGCCACGGCGATGGGGGTCTGGTCGCCGATTCGGTAGACCTCTATCAAGACTGCGGGCTGACCATTATAGGTTGCCTGGTAATCGGTTTCTACAAAGGTGTCGCGTACGGCGGCGATGTCTTCGAGCAGGACCCGGGCGCCTTCCAGACCAGTGATGATGGGAATTTGTCCGAACTCGTGGCTGTAGTCGCGGCGTTCCTTCATGCGGACCATGATATCGCCGGCGGAAGTCTTGATGGAACCACCCGGCAGATCGACACTGGCCCGGCGAATGCGGGCGGCGACTTCGGCCAGGGTAAGCCCGTAGGTCCTCAGGGTATTTTGCGGGATTTCCACGCTGATTTCGTAATCCCGGACCGATTGCAGTTCTGCCTGGGAGATGGCCGGGTCCTGGAGCAGGCTCTCGCGCACAAGTTCCGCGTATTCCCGCAGCACCCGTTCGCTCTGGTTGCCGTAGAGGGCCAGGGAAACCACGTAACGTTTGCGGGTCAGGATGGTCACCCGCGGATCTTCGGCCTCCTCCGGCAGGGTGGTGATGCGGTCCACCTCAGTCTTGATTTCCTGGGCCAGCCGCTGGATGTCTTCCCCCTCCAGCATCTCCACGGTCACCGAACCCGAACCCTCGCTGGCGCGGGAGGTGATCTTTTTAACGCCTTCCAGGTCCCCGACCGCCTCTTCTACTGCCATGAGGATCCCCCGTTCCACCTCCTGGGGACTGGCGCCTGGATAGGGGACCGATATGGTGACCATGTCCAGGTCAAAATCCGGAAAGACCTCCTGTTTGATCCGGGTTCCATAGAAGAAGCCGCCCAGCAGCAGCACCAGCATCAGCAGGTTGGCGCTGACCGGGTGATGGGTCATCCAGTAAATGGGGCCGGCGGCCCGATTGTTTGCTGAAGGAGCGGTATTCGACATTTTTATTCTACCTGGCTCATTTTCTTTTTCATCTTCTTACCGCCCGGCAACGGGCGTTTGGATGCCAGGCGCAGCTGCATGCCCGCCACCGGGGCGGCGAGGTCCGACACGATGAGGCGGTCCCCGTCACGCAAGGCGTTTTTAATGACGACCGTATCCTTATCCCGCCACACCGGTATCACCGGGTGGATGTCCAGGGTCATAGACGGGTTCAGCAGCCAGACTGTCTCCCCGTCCCGCAGGGCGGAGCGGGGTATTGCGACGACATCCGCAAGACTCTTCCCATGTATGTCAACCCGTACGTATTCCCCGATGAGCAAGGGCAGCCCGGCAGGCGTCACGGTGTTTCTGCGCAGCGGATCGCGCACTTCCACCAATACCCGGGCCATGCGGCCCTCCGCTTCGAGATCACCCAGCAGACGGATAACCCGACCGTCCAGGCGTTGACCCCGGGCGTAATGCACTGTGGCCGGCGATCCCGACTCACGGCTATCCCGGGGAATGGTAATCCGGTCCAGCCGATCCACAGGTATGGATACCTGCACCCGGTAGCTGTCGGTGCCGACCAGTTCGGCCAGCGGGTCCTGGGGTGATACCTGGGAACCGATATCCGCGTTACGGGAAATGACGATGGCGTTGAAAGGTGCCTGGATACGGGTGCGTTCCAGGTCCAGTTTCGCCTTTGCAACCTGGAGCCGGGATACTTCGACGTCGGCCCGGGCTTTTTTCAGGTGGGGCGCCCGCAGGGCCAGGGACGTTCCCGTTTCTTCCGCGGGGGCCTCCTTGCCCAGCAGCTGCCATTCTCTTTTGGCAACCTTCTGGCGGCCCTGTTCCACCTGCAGGGCGTACTGGCTGTTGACCGCGTCGCTCTCTTTCTGGGCCAGGGCCAGGCGGTAGTCGGCATCGTCGAGGGTGACCAGAGTGGCACCTTCGGGCAAGTTGCCGCCCTCGTGAAACTCCCTGTGGATTGCCACGACCTGGCCCGATACCCTGGAACGCAGCGTGATCCGCCGGGCCGGAATGACGGTGCCGGTGGCCGTCACGACGATCTGGTAAGTCGAGTACTCCAGCGGCAGGACCCGGACCACGGGGATCCATTTGGCAGGGGGTCGTTTTTTTGGTTTTTCGGCCGTTTTTATCAGGTAGACCGCGCCCGCAATGCTGGCGGCGACGATGATCAGGGCCAGCAAGATCCGCAGGGCCCTTTTTTGCCAGGGAACCGGGACGGGTGCTTCAACTTTTTCGAAGTTGCCGGTATTCAGGTCATTCATACTCGACTCCGCTTCTGTTTTCAGTCGTTGGGGACGGGTCATCGGGCGGCATCAATTCCGCCGGCCAGGCGCCGCCCAGGGCGCGATGCAGCGCAATCCGGGTAGTCATCCGGTTTTCCTGCCGGAGGATCAGTTTGTTTTCCAGGGATTGTACCGACAGCAGCTGGGACAGCACGGGAAGGTAGTCGCTGATTCCGTTGAGATAGCGGGAGCCGGCCTCTTTCTGGGCTTTTTTGGCAGTATCGAGGACCTGCTGCATCCCCTTGAGGTGCGCTTGCTGTTTTTCTTCACTGACCAGGGCGTCTTCCACCTCTTTGATAGCCGTGAGAACCGTATCCCGGTAAGCAGCCAGCCGTTCGTCCGCCACAGCCCGGGAGCGGTCCACTTCCGCTTTGCGATACCCCCCGTCGATGAGCGGTGCCGCCAGGCTGGCAGACAGGTTTAGCAGCCAGGTATCGAAAAGGGCGTCCAGGTCGCTTTCTCCATAGCGGGCGCGGGCAGACAGGGTAATGGTGGGCAGACGGTTGGCACGGGCGGCGGCGATCTGCCAATCGGCGGCTTCGAGGCGGCCACCGGCAGCCCGGATGTCCGGGCGGGCGGAAAGCAGACCAGCCGGAAGGCCGACCGGGGGCAGGTCGGGCAGGTCCGGAAAACGGTTCGTGCTAATATCGAGATCCGTGCCCGGCGGTTTACCCAACAGGACGGCCAATTCGTGAAGCAGCAGCCGTTCTTTCTCTTCCGCCAGGGGAATTTCGGCGGCTACGTTTTCCACCAGTTGCTTCTGCTGGTAGACATCCAGGGCGGATACCATGGCGTTGCGGAACCGGAGTTCCACCAATTCCAGGATCGTCTGGTTGGCACGCAGCTGCTGTTCCAGCAGGTCTTTCTGCATACGGCTGGAAATGACTCCCAGCCAGCGGACCGCCACCTCTGCGGCTATGGATATGGCCGCCGTGTTCAAATCTTCCCGGGTGGCGACTACATCCAGTTCGGCTGCCTTGCGATTCGCCTGCAGGCGGCCCCACAGGTCCAGTTCGTAACTGGTGACCAGTCCAACACTGTAGGCCTCGTGGCCGACGGAAACCCCGCTGGCGGACTGACTGCGGCTGGTGCCGGCCCCCGCCGTACCTTCCAGATCCGGAAACCGGGAGGCCCCGGCTTTGACCGCCAGTGCCCGGGACTGTTCCAGGCGGGCCCAGGTCTCTTTCAAAGAGAGGTTGTCCGCCAGGGCCGTTTCAATCAGGCGGTTAAGTTCGGGGGACCCGAAATTCAGCCACCACTGCTCACCGGGGCCGTTTTTTTCGTTGTACAGCGAAAAACGCTCGGGCAGGTCTTCGGGAGCTGACGGGCGGGCATCCGGTTTGAAAGGACTGCATCCGGTAAAAACCATCAGGTTGAATAACAGGATCCATATGAACAGGTGAAATCTCATCGATTTGAGCTCAATGTGCGCTCTGGTCTCGCATTTACAAGTGCCTGGATTTAAAATACAACGCCCTTCTCCTGGCTGGCAGGGAAGGGCGCTGTTCACTGTCGATTTACGGCAAACAGATCATTCTCTGTTCCCCAGTATGTGCAGTAACATCAAGAAAAGATTAATAAAATCAAGATAAAGGGTCAGGGCTCCCAGCAGGGCGCCTTTACGGACCACGGCGGCGGACACATCCGCCGGCTGCGAGAGCGCCATGCCTTTCAGCTTCTGGGTGTCGTAGGCCGTCAGGCCCACAAAGACAATGACGCCGACATAGCTGATAATCATTTGCATGCCCGCGCTTTTAAAGAAAAAGTTAGCCACCGAGGCGATAATGATGCCGATCAGCCCCATGAACATGAACTGGCCCATGGAAGTGAGGTCCTTTTTGGTGAAGTACCCGAAAAGACTGGTCGTGATGAATGTTGCCGCGCAGATGAAGAAGACCGATGTAATGGAAGAGCGGGTGTACACGATAAAAATCGAAGAGAGAGTGACCCCATTGAGCACTGAATAACCGATAAACAGGGCCGTGGCGGTCTGGGCTTTCATTTTCTGGACCCGGGCGCTCAGGGAGAACACCATGACCAGTTCGCCGATCAGACAGCCCCAGAACAGCATGGTGGGCTGCAGGCGGTTACCGACCACATTGAAAAGAAGATTCAGTATTTGCGGACTGTTGGCCACATAAAAGGCCGTAAAACCGGTGAGGGCCAGCGCAATGCCCATCCAGTTGTATACGCTGCGGATAAACGAGTTTACCCGTACTTGAGTTTGCGAACTCGGATAGGGTACGGACTGCATTGAAAAACCTCCTGTGTGTCGTTTCATTCAGTTGGGTGAAAATTACCGGTAATATAAACACAACTCCGGGGCTTTTCAAGCGATATCGCTAAAATAACCCTAAAAAGAAGGTTGCCAGAATAGAGGAAAAATATTATCAATTGCCATCACAAACGGCATCTTTCAGCTTCGAGTAGCGTTTTGGCTCTTTTTGAATGCGGAAACAGCGTATCATGAAACCACAACAGGTATATGAAGAGCTTAAAAATCTGGCGGAAAAACTGGACATAGAAGTCAGGGAGCAGAATTTCCGGCCAACCGGCATCAAGGTAAAAAGCGGATTATGCCTGGTGCGGGGCAGGCAGATCTTTGTGATGAACAAGCACAACCCCATCCGCAAAAAGGTAGCAGTGCTGGCTGAGTGTCTCCGTGATTTTGAACACGACCAGGAATATGTTGTTCCGGCTATTCGCGACTTGCTTGCAAAAGAACAGAAGTGATCGGGACAGACCCATATAAAAGTTTACATAATATATCTTATCGGACGTTGCAGGTATTTCCGGTAGGACCGTATCTTTTGTAACATTCCGTAATATCAAGGGCTTTTTACACTTGAACCTTTCTTCCCAGAACAGGCAAATTCTCACGATTTCCCAGCTAACCTCCCGGATCAAGTCGTTGCTGGAAAAGTCGTTTCCCTTTGTCTGGATTTCCGGTGAAATATCAAATTTCCGGGTGCCGTCTTCCGGGCACTATTATTTTACCCTCAAAGACAACCAGTCCCAGATTCAGGCGGTGATGTTTAAAGGCCAGAACCGGAACCTCAAATTTCTGCCGGAACACGGCATGCAGGTGCTTGGATTCGGCCGTATCAGCCTGTACGAACCCCGGGGGTCGTATCAGATACTTCTCGAGTACCTGGAACCGGAAGGCGTCGGCGCTCTCCAGATAGCCTTCGAGCAGCTGAAAAGCAAACTTGAAGAAGAAGGCCTTTTCCATGCGGACCTGAAAAAAGAACTGCCGTTCCTGCCCCGGCGCATCACCCTGATCACCTCGCCCACCGGCGCGGTGGTGCATGACATGCTCACCATTTTTAATCGGCGTTTCCCGAACCTGCTGATCGATATTCTGCCGGTAAAGGTCCAGGGTGAATCGGCAGAGCAGCAAATCGTAGAAGCATTAGATATTGTTGAAAAAAGAGACTGCGTAGATGTCGTCATCCTGGCCCGTGGCGGCGGCTCCCTCGAGGACTTGCAGGCTTTCAATACCGAACCGGTGGCCCGCGCCATACACGCCTGTCGGACACCGGTGATCGCGGCAATCGGGCATGAAACCGATTACACCATTGCCGACTTTGTGGCCGACGTCCGGGCCCCGACCCCCTCGGCCGCCGCGGAACTGGCGGTGCCTGTCAAAAGAGAGCTCACCGAGCTGGTGACCCACTATCGGCAGACTTTGCAGAAACAGGTTGGGCAATCTATTGACTTAAAAAGGCAGCGCTTGTTTGACATGCGCAGACGCCTGAAAGATCCCGGCCGTATCATTGCGGATGCCCGGCTGAGAGTGGACGAATACACCGAACGCCTGATACGTGTGGTGAACGCCGGTTTGGTTCTTTCCCGGGAAAAACTGGCGCGACGTCAGGATAACATGACCCGGTTCAATCCACAGCAGCGGCTATCACAATATAAAGAAAAACTTGAACTAAATAAACATAACCTACAGTTAACTTTAGAAATACTATTAAACAAAAAAATATCACAACACCGTGAAATGGATGCCCACCTCAGGGCTCTGGATCCCGGGGCGACGCTAAAGCGCGGCTACAGTATCACCCGTACCGCCGACGATGGCCGGATCGTGATGGATCCCAACCGGGTAGACAACGGGCAGCTTTTGGATATTACCGTTGCCCGGGGGCGGCTGCAGTCCCGGGTCGAAAAGGAGAAAAGCTGATGGCCAGAAAGAAAACATTTGAAAAAGCCATGGAACAGCTGGAGCAGGTCGTGGCGGATTTGGAGGCCGGCGATATCCCGCTGGACAAAGCCCTGCAAAAATTTGAAGAAGGCATGGCGCTTTCAAAATACTGCGGCGATCGTCTGGATGAAACCGAAAAAAAGGTTTCCCTGCTCCTGGCGGACAGTCAGGGGCAACTTGAAGCGCACGATTTTTCCGAGGAGGTTTGAATTCGATGTTTGATCTGCAGGCCTACCTGGAACGCAGCCGCCAGGCGGTTAACCGCGAGCTTGAAAGCGTGTTACCCGAAAATAGCGCCAACACACGCCTGAATGCGGCCATGGCCTATTCCCTAAAGGCCGGCGGCAAACGGGTGCGCCCGGCCCTCTGTCTGGCGGCGGCCGAAGCTGTGGGCACCGCCGCTGATAGCGAGATCATCAGCGCGGCCGGCTGCATTGAGATGGTCCACACCTATTCACTGATCCATGACGATCTGCCGGCCATGGATGATGATGCCCTGCGGCGCGGGCAGCCCACCTGCCACGTGGCCTTCGACGAAGCCACGGCAATACTGGCCGGAGATGCGCTTTTGACCCTGGCTTTTGAAACCCTGGCCGGCACAGCGCTTGGATCAGGCAAGGCGCCGGAAACCTGGCTGCAAGTGATACAGGCTCTCAGCACGGCGGCTGGCCCCCGGGGAATGATAGAAGGCCAGATGCGTGATATTGCAGCCGAAAAAAACACGCTGGAACTGGCAGATCTCGAGCACATGCATGCCCTGAAAACCGGTGCATTGATTGTTGCTTCGGTTGAAATCGGCGCACTGCTGGGCGGCGGCAGTCGTGAACAGGTGCGCCGGCTGCGTGAGTATGCCGGGCACATCGGACTGGCATTTCAGGTAATGGATGATATTCTCAATGTCACCGGTGACCCGCAGCTCATGGGCAAGGCCACCGGGACTGACCGGGAGAGAAGCAAAACCACCTACCCAACCCTGCTGGGATTGGATGAATCCAGGGAATTTGCCGGAGATTTGATATTGAAAACCTTGCAGGCCCTTGACAATTTTGGTAACAGGTCTGAACCTTTAAAGGCCCTGGCCAACTATATTATCGACCGAAAAAGATGATGGATTCGTAAAAAACAGAATTCATATAGGAATTGACATCACTTGAGCCTGCTCGAAACCATAAACAGCCCCCGGGACCTGAAAAAGCTTGATCGTTCCCAGCTGCCTGAAATTGCGGAAGAAATACGTAAAGTTATTGTGCAGGTTGTTTCCCGGACCGGGGGGCACCTGGCGTCCAGTCTGGGTGCGGTTGATCTGGCCATTGCCATTCACTACGTATTTGATCTCCCTGAAGATAAATTGATCTGGGATGTGGGGCACCAGTCTTACGCCCATAAACTGCTCACCGGTCGCCGGAACCAGTTCGACACGCTCAGGCAGCACGGGGGGCTATCCGGCTTCACCCGTAAAAGCGAAAGCCCTTATGACGCTTTTTCCACAGGACACAGCAGCACCTCGATATCAGCCGGCCTGGGCATTGCCTGCGCTAAAAAAATAAAAAATGAATCTTCCAAGGTTATTGCGGTCATCGGCGATGGCTCCATGACCGCCGGCCTGGCCTATGAGGGCCTGAACCAGGCCGGGGATACCCACAAGGACAAGGACATCATCGTCATCCTGAATGACAATGACATGTCCATATCGCAGAATGTGGGCGCCCTCTCCTCTTTCCTGAGCCGGACCTTTTCCGCCCGCAAGCTTCAGGGTCTCAGGAAGGACCTGGGCGCGTTTTTCAAATCGCTGCCCAAAATCGGCGATGATGTCTACCAGATCGCCAAGCGCTCTGAAGAGTCCTTTAAAACTTTTGTAACTCCGGGCATGCTGTTCGAGGCCTTCAATTTTGAATATTTCGGACCTATAGACGGCCACCGGCTCACCCATATGATTGATATTTTAGAAAATATTAAGCATCTTAATGAACCGGTGCTGCTGCATGTGACCACGACCAAGGGTAAGGGGTATCGTCCGGCTGAAGAGAATCCGGTCTATTTTCATGGTTGCGGCAGTTTTCAAATCGAGACCGGCAACGGTACCTGCACATACAGTGAAATACCCTCTTTTACCGAAGTATTCGGAAAAACCATGATTGAAATGGCCGCCAGGGACAAGCGCATCATCGCGGTGACCGCGGCCATGCCGGAAGGCACGGGACTGGCGGAATTCTCGCAAAAGTACCCGGAGCGCTTTTTTGATGTGGGGATTGCCGAACAGCACGGGGTTACCTTTGCCGCGGGATTGGCCACCGAGGGATTAAGACCGGTGGTGGCTGTTTATTCAACCTTTCTGCAACGCGGCTTTGACCAGATTATCCATGATGTCTGTCTCGAATCTCTCCCGGTGGTATTTGCCATCGACCGGGGCGGCCTGGTGGGCGAAGATGGCCCCACCCATCACGGCATTTTCGACCTGGCCTATTTGCGGAGCCTGCCGAACATGGTGGTGATGGCGCCGCAGGATGAAAATGAGTTGCGGCGCATGCTGCGGACGGCCGTGGATCATTCCGGTCCCATTGCCGTGCGCTACCCGCGTGGCAGAGGCACCGGCGTCGAAATAGAAAAAGAGATCCGGCCCCTTGAAATCGGTCAGGCCCGCATCGTCACCGAAGGGGACGACCTGTTGTTTCTGGCCATTGGCCGTTGTGTCCACGAGTCCATAAAAGCCGCTGATATATTAAAGGAAAAAGGATTTTCAGCTACGGTGATAAACTGCCGTTTCGTCAAGCCCCTGGATACCGCCCTGCTCGTCGATCTTGCCGGACAGCACACCCGGATCATCACGGTGGAAGAGAATGTGCTCCAGGGGGGGTTCGGCAGTGCCGTGCTGGAGTGTTTGAATGACGCGGGTGTGGCCGGTTTCAGCCTCAAAAGAATTGGAATACCGGACATATTCGTGGAACATGGGGCTCCCGATACACTCCGGTCCAAATACGGTCTGGACGCGGACGGCATCGCCCGGACCGCCCTGGAGATGTTGGAATAATCTTTTTGCCCTTCCCCCTGTTGATTCAGCCTTGAAAACCTGGTCCTCTGGGCCAGGTCTTAGACCTAATGGCTTTGCCGCAAGAAATTGATGCAAAAATAGAAGCACGAAATACGAAACAAACTCTAATGACCAAAATTCTAATGCTCAAAACAAAATCATTGTTATGAAATGAATACTTTCTTGATCGTTTGAAGAATTTGAGAATTCGAATTACGGTTCAGTCTTAAGTTTTAAGTGTTAAAAGAAAATAAAAACTTATTAAGACAGATACTTAAAACTTAAAACCTAAAACTTAAAACATATTAATAAGACCTCCATGCCCCCTAAAAAATCCAGGCTTGACCAGCTGCTGGTTAAAAAAGGCCTGGCTGCCAGCCGGCAGCGTGCCCGCGCCAAGATCCTGTCCGGCTGCGTATGGGTTGACGGCCTTCCCCGGGACAAGCCCGGCTCGCTGGTACTGCCGGATGCCGCAATTCAAATAAAGGGTGATGACCTGCCGTACGTCAGCCGGGGCGGCCTGAAGCTGGAAGCCGGTCTGCGTGAGACCGGCCTGGATGTATCCGGCCTGATCTGCCTCGACGTGGGTGCTTCCACCGGGGGATTCACCGACTGCCTTCTGCAGCACGGTGCCGCCCGGGTGTTTGCGGTCGATGTCGGCTACGGTCAGCTGGCCTGGTCGCTGCGTAAGGACCCGCGGGTGACGGTCATAGAAAGAACCAATATTCGCCATATGCCCCGGGAAGCCCTGGATACAGCTGTGGATCTGGTCACCATCGATACCGCTTTCATCTCATTGAAAATCGTCGTGCCGGCTGTACGTAAGTTCATGCGGCCGGATGCCGCCATCCTGGCCCTGATAAAGCCGCAGTTTGAAGTAGGCAAAGGCCAGGTCGGCAAAGGCGGGGTTGTCCGGGACCCGGCCCAACATGATCAGGTCGTGGCCGAGCTCACCGATTTTTTCAAGAATTCTGGCCTGGTAACCCGGGCTGTGATCCCCTCCCCCATTCAGGGTCCCAAAGGCAATCTCGAGTTTATAGCTCACCTTAAGACCTGACTCAGCTTTCGGGTTCCGCTCGAAATCGAAATCGGGTCTTGAAACATCATTTGGAATTCGATTTCGATAGCGATTTCGATTTCGATAGCGATTTCGATACCGATATTTAACCTTTACGCTCTAGGTCCAAGACTCCTGATTTTTATCTTGATTTTTTACATTATCGCCTGTAAAAGAACCTTTTTACATGGGCATACACCAATGGGGGTATATCAGGAAATCTACACCTTAGAGAGGAGTTTAAATGACTGACAATGCAACTAATTTAAGAAACATTGCCCTGGTCGCACACAGTGGCGCGGGGAAGACTTCCCTGGCGGAAGTCATGCTGTTCAATACCGGTAAAACCAATCGACACGGTAAGGTTGAAGAAGGCAATACGGTGATGGACTTCGAGCCTGAAGAGCTGAAGAGAACGGCCAGCATCAGCAGCGGTTTCGCGCAGTTTTCCTGGGATAAAAAGACCATCAGCCTCATCGATACCCCCGGTGACCAGAACTTTTTTACCGATACGAAACTCTGCATGCAGGCGGCCGACAGTGCCCTGGTGGCCATCGACGCCGTGGACGGCATCAAGGTCCAGACCGAACAGGCCCTGGAGTTTGCCAAAGATTACAACCTGCCCTGCATGGTCTTTGTCAACAAGCTGGACAAGGAACGGGCGGATTTAAACAAAATAGTAATGGAAGCTACTGAAATATTAGATATTAAGCCGATTATTCTCCAGCTTCCGATTGGTAAGGAGGCCGGTTTCAAGGGCATCGTCGACCTGATTGCCATGAAAGCCTACACCTATGACGGGTCCGGGAAAGCGACGGCCGGTGATATTCCGGCGGATATGCAGGAACAGGTGGAAAGTGAAAAAGAAACCTTGATTGAAAACATCGCGGAAGCCGATGATGAACTTCTGGAAAGATATCTCGAAGGCGAGGAGATCAGCGACACTGAATTCCTGGCCGCCTTGAAAAAAGGAATCGCCACGCGCACCTTCGCACCGGTACTGTGCGGATCTGCCACCGGTAACATCGGTATTGACCGGCTCTGTGATTTTATTATCGACTGTATGCCCTCACCGGTGGACCGGGGGGCCTGGACCGCTGTGAACGCTTCCGAAGAGGAAGTCGCGGTGGCGCCGGACGCGGATGCCCCTTTTACCGGGTTCGTGTTCAAGACCATCGCGGATCCCTATGCGGGCCGCCTGTCCCTGTTCCGGATTGTCTCCGGGAGCCTGGGGGCGGACGGTAATTTTTACAACGTGACCAAATCATCCAAAGAGCGCTTCAATCAACTGCTGACCGTTTTCGGCAAAGAGCAGAACCCGGCCGAGGGAGCCTGCCCCGGTTCCATTGTGGCCGTGGCCAAGCTCAAAGAGACCACCACCGGCGATTCCATCTGTAACGACACCAACAAGGTCACCTTCCCCTTTGCCGATCCGATGCCTGCTTTAATCAGCTTTGCTCTGGAATCCAAGGCCTCGGGGGACGAGGACAAAATCTGGCAGTCGCTGGCTAAAATCCAGGAAGAGGACCTCTCCCTGATCCTTGAAAGAAACGCGGAGACCAAGGAGATCCTGATCTCCGGGGCCGGCCAGGTCCACATCGAAGCCATCAACGAGAAACTCAAACGCAAATTCAACGTCGAAGTCATTCTCAATACGCCCAAGATTCCCTACCGCGAAACCATCAAGAAAAAGGTCCGTGTGCAGGGCAAACACAAGAAACAGTCCGGCGGACACGGCCAGTTTGGTGACTGCTGGGTTCAGTTTGAACCCATGCCGCGCGGAAAAGGGTTTGAATTTGTGGATGCCATCGTCGGGGGCGCTATTCCCAAAACCTATATACCGGCGGTTGAAAAAGGGATCGTTGAAAGTGCCGTCCGGGGCGTCCTGGCCGGATTCCCCTGCGTTGATTTCAAAGCGACTCTGGATGACGGGTCTTTCCACCAGGTTGATTCATCGGAAATGGCTTTTAAAATTGCCGGTTCCCTGGCCTTCAAAAAAGCCGGGATGGAAGCCAAACCGGTTCTGCTGGAACCCATTATGAAAGTGACGGTCATTACCCCGGATGAATACATGGGAGATATCATGGGGGATATGAACAGCCGTCGCGGTCGTGTGCTGGGGATGGACAGTGCCGGAAAAAACCAGGTCATCAACGCCCAGGTGCCCATGGCCGAAATCCAGACCTACGCACCGGACCTGCGGTCCATGACCGGCGGTCGCGGCATGTATTCCATGGAATTTGCCCATTACGAAGAAGTGCCGGCCCAGTTTGTCGAAAAGATCGTTGAGGCGATCAACCAGGAGAACGAATAAACCTATCGCTTTGAAAGCAAAACGGCAGGGTTCCGGTAAGTCCGGGCCCTGCCGCTTTAGTTTTTACCGTATTGAATGAATGCGGAGGAATACATCAAGTATTTTGAGGATTTGATATGAGCGCCCAACGCCGAGTTTGGGCTAAAAGACTTTTTTGGGATAGGTTCTAACAGCTTTCGCCTGACCATTAAGGCAGGCACTTTACGCTTCGTCCAGTACCCTCCTCACCGTGCTCAGCAGATCATCCCCCAGATAGGGCTTGTTAAGGTACCCCCGCGACTGGGCTTCGATTTGTTCCCAGCTCAATTCCTCGGGTTTATTGGCCGAGGCGATGACCACCTTCACCCCGGGATCGAACTTCAGCAGCTCCTGCAGGCATTTTTCGCCCCCCATCTTCGGCATGATCAGATCGAGCAGGATCATTCCGATCCGGTCTTTTTCCGCGCGGTACAGTTTCAGTGCCTCTACCCCATCGCCCGCCGTCAAGATATTGTAGCCGGCCATTTCGAGACGCCGTTTCGCAAATCGTCGAATGACCCGCATATCTTCCACCAGCAGAATGGTTTCGCCACCGGCCTGAACGACATCCGCTGTTTTTTCCTCTCCCGCCTGCACGGGTTGGGCCGCTGACGGCAGAAAAATTTTAAACAGGGTTCCTTTTCCCAGGACGCTTTTACAGGTGATGAAGCCGTCATGATTCTGAAGAATGCCGTACACCATGGCCAGGCCCAGGCCGGTACCCTTGTCCGCCCGTTTGGTGGTGAAAAAAGGATCGTAGATCTGTTCAAGGGTCTCTTTGGACATGCCCTGGCCGGAGTCAGCCACGCCGATGCAAACATAGGACCCGGGAACCATGCTGGGCTGCGTCTTACAGTACTCCGGGGTGAGGGTGACACTGGCGGTCTGGATGGCCAGCTTTCCGCCGCCCGGCATGGCATCCCGGGCGTTGTTGAACAGGTTCATGAGCACCTGGCCGATCTGGCCGGCGTCGGCATCCACCGGGGGGAGCGCCTCCTCCAGGTGCAGGGTCACCTCGAACTCACTGGAAATTCCAGTTTTCAGGAGACTGTGGACCTGGCGGACCTGCTGGTTCAGGTCGATCCGTTTTTTAATGCTCTCCAGTTTCCGGCTGTACGAGAGCATCTGCTGTACGATTTCAACACCCCTCTGGGAGGCATCGAAGATCGTATTCAATTCATCATAGTTGGGGTCGTCCTCGGTTTTATCGAGCATGAGCAGTTCGGCCGAGCCCAGGATGGCTTGAATCACATTCTTGAAGTCATGGGCGATGCCGCTGGCCAGGGTCCCCACGGCTTCCAATTTTCGGGCTCGCTGGAGCCGTTTTTCAAGCTGCCTCTGCTCATTCGCCAGGTGGACCGCCCGGAGCATGTACCGCACCCGCTGCACGAGGATGATCCATTCGATCGGTTTGGTGATAAAGTCAGTGGCACCGACTTCATAGGCCCGGTTGATCGATTCGCCATCCTCCAGGGCCGTGATCATGACCACCGGGATCCGATCGCCGCCCGGTAATTCCCGGATCGCCCGGCAGGTGTCGTAGCCGTCCATCTCCGGCATCATCACATCCAGCAACACGATCTCCGGCTTCAGCCGCTTGACCGCCTCCAGACCTTCGATACCGTTGGTGGCCTCCGACATCGAAAACCCCGCCTTTTCCAGGGACACACGGGCGACCTCGCGCAGAATGACATCATCATCGACAATCAGGATCTGGGGCCGAGACTCCTTTTTGGGGGCCATGGACTTTCCCTTTAAAAAGATGCTGTTTGTTGATCTGTTAGATCAGGTATATAGATATACACAACGTATATCAAAAAAAGGGTATGGGTCAAGTTCGCAATAGATAACAGTTTCCCCACGCTGCGGGATTTCCCGCTTGTTAATCCTCAAAAGTGGGTTGCCAGGTATTAAATTTTTTAACAGAGGCTATTAAACTTTTTAATTCAAAAAGCCTAAATACGCAAAATTAAATGCATTCTCTCTAAAAAATTATCGATTGCGCCCTCCCCTTCGATTTTTCATGACTAAAACAACAGGTTGGCCTAGCAGATAACTCGTTGGGCAAACGATTCAACTGTTTACGAGTTTTTGGGCAAGCCCAAATTAGAACAGGCCGCTGGCAGCGTTCAGGGCCAGGGACCATAAATCGTGCCCCGCGACATGCAGAACCATCAAAATGTGTTGATTTAAGGGTTCTGAAACCGCCAATATCGGTAAAATTAAACGGGGACATGCCGGAATATGATAAATTTTAGAGATATATCAGGTATATAATGCAAGTATAATCGAATTCAGCGCTTATTCCGGGTATGTTTATTGTTGGCATGTACTTTGCTTAATATTAATAAGTTGCAGCATTATAAGAATCTGGATTCTTTTAACTTCTTTGGTAACGATTTTTTATGGGAAAACGGCTTAAAACCGCCTTGAGAACAATGTTTGATCGCCTGGGCGCAGGCGCAAGCGGAGGACCGCGGCCGGCGCCGGACAAAGCACCGGACTCCGGTACGCCGCAGGCTTCGTTTTCCGCGGGCATTCATTTCGAGGTGCTGGAACCCCGCCTGCTGCTTTCAGCCAGCGGAGACGGCCTCGCCGCAGGTGCGGCCGTCCAGGCCGCCCCGCCGTCGGAGCACGCTGCCATCGAAGCGGAAAACTTTCAATTCAGTCAACTGAACCAGACACTATCAACCGATCTCCTGCATACGACAGAAATCAGAGAAGAATCCCGCCCGGCCGGGCCGGACTCTTCAGCGGACCTCTCCGGTCAGGACCCGCAGCCCAGTCTTTCAACACCCGCATCGAACGTCGTGAACTCTTTGGCCGTGGTAACGTCCTCGCTTGAACCGGTTGATATGCTGGCAAATGCCGACAGTCAGCTGCTGGATTCGATCGACGTTCGCCAAGAGCTGGTGGTGGTGGACGGAAGCATCACGAATTACGAACAGCTGGTAGACGATATCTTCTCCGATCGAGATGACGGCCGCGAAATCGAGGTAATGGTTCTGGACCCGGAACGCAACGGCGTGGAACAAATCAGCGACCTGTTGGCCGACCGGCAGGATCTGGATGCTGTGCATTTTGTCACGCATGGCACCGACAGCACGGTAAAATTCGGGAACCTCTGGCTTCGTAGCGACAATATCAGCACATACAGCGACACCATCGCCGGGTGGAAGACATCCCTGTCCGAAAATGCCGACCTTCTCTTTTATGGCTGTAGCCTGGCTGACGGTGAAGCCGGTTCGGCACTTCTCAATGCGTTTAGTACCCTGACCGGTGCGGACGTGGCCGCCAGCGTGGACAACACCGGCCATGCCCTGTTCGGCGGCAACTGGGATCTGGAGTTTAAATCGGGCGACATCGACACACCTGTGGTTTTCAGCAGCAACCTGCAGGAAAATTGGATCAACCTGATGGCCGTTATCACTGTAGACACGACGGACGATGTCGTGGACGGTGACACAGCTTCGATTGCCGACCTGATCTTGGATCCAGGCACAGATACATTCATATCGCTGCGCGAAGCCATCATTGCCGCCAACAACACGACCGGCGCTGACGAAATTATTCTTCCCGCCGGCACCTACACACTATCAATTGCCGGTTTTAACGATACCGATCCTGCAACCGGCGACTTGGATATCAACGATGATCTGACCATAACCGGGGCCAGCGCAACTACAACTACAATCGATGGTGGTGCTCTGGACCGGGTTTTCGATATTCTTTCCGGGACAGTAGCCATTTCCAAAGTGACCATAACCAATGGAGCTGCTAGTTGGGCTAATGGAGGTGGCATCTTAAACAGCGGCAACCTAACGCTGAACGATGTCGAGATTACGAACAGCACCAGCATCGGCGGATCCGGTGGTGGCTTTTATAACCAGAGTGCAGGAACGGCCGATCTGGATCGCGTCACGATCAGTAATAATACTGCGGATCAGGGTGGCGGTGTGTTCAACAATACCGGGACGCTCACCATTACAAATGCGACAATCATTCTCAATACCAGCGGTTCAACCGGAGCTGGACTCAACATAATAGGACATGTTGATATTGTTAATTCCACGATCGCGGGAAACCTGACGACAGAGGGTCTCAATCTCTCACAAAACGGAGACAGTGCAACCCTGATAAACACCATAATAGCAAATCATACTGGTGGAAACTTGGGGTCGAAAGGCACCATAACATATGGCGCAGATAGCATTGTCAATGATCCGGCAGATCTCAACCTTGACACCACCTTACAAAACAATGGCGGAACCACGAGAACCCTTGCCCTGCTGACAGGTAGCGTTGCAATAGATACCGGAACGACCACTGGTGCGCCGTCAGTTGATCAGCGCGGATACACTCGCGATGCTTCACCGGATATCGGTGCCTACGAGGTCGGCGGATCACCCCTGAGCGGGTTTTGGATGACGACCGAAGACAATGTTGCCTCATCCGGCGCTTCGAAGGGGTTGGCTTCCTGGGAGGACGGGGATGTGCTTCAGTTCGGCGATCCCGACCTGGATCTAGAATTGCCGCCGGCAATAAAGTCAACAGATGGAACGATGTCGCTGGCGTTCAACGCAGATCGCTTGGCGACCGACGGAGCAGCTGAGATCGATGCCATTCACTATGTGACGACAGACATCACCATTGGCAATACCACGACGATGGACTTGCTGGTGGGTGATATTCTCTTCTCAACGGTTCTGGGCGAAGATTTTTCAAGTACAAACGCGTTGACAGGTGTCGAAGACAGCGACCTGGTCGTCTTCCGGCCGGACACCCCGGGCGACTACAGCTCTGGCTCCTTTTATATGCTTCTTGATGAAAACTTGGATTCAACCGGATGGCTGGATATGGGTGGTATTTCCCTGATCGAAAAGGATACGGATGTGGCCGGCACGACTCTTCCGGCGGGCTCCTTTATCCTTATTGAAGGTGCTGCTTTGTCACGCAAAGAGATTCATTTGTATACACCGGACAAAGTGGGTGCAATCGACACCGAGGGGGCTCTCTCGTTGCTTTTCGACGGGGGTGACGCCAGCCTGGCTGCTTTCGATGGACTGGAGATAATCGAAGAAGCGGTCACAGTCGGCGGAACTGCGTTATCAGAAGGTCAAATTTTGGTTTCCCATGACGGGGACACCGATATCTACTACCTCACGGTATCGGCTATAGAGCCCGGGACATCGGCGGCAACCTCAACTTTGCTACTCGAAGGTAGCGATGTGGGGCTTACAACGGCAGCTGAAAATATCTTCTCACTGACACTGCTCCCGGTGACTGGTGCTCCGGCTAATACTGCGCCGACGGTGAATCTGGACGGGGATGACAGTTCGGGTGCCGGCGGCAACGATTTCCAGTTCACTTTCACCGAGGGAGATGGTGCAACGGCGATCGCCGACAGTGATACGGATGTGGCAGATGTGGATTCAACTACCTTTGCCAACGTGACCCTGGCCGTGAGCGGAATACTTGACGGCAACTCGGAAGAACTTGTGTTCGACGGCGATACGTTTGCATTGGCCACGGCAGATGCGGGCCAGGACACGACGGGCGGGAATTATCACGTTGTGGTTACTACGGGCGCCGGCACGGCCACGGTGACGATCACCAAACAGGGCGGCGGCACGTTTACCGAGTTGGAAACCGAAACACTGGTTGAGGCGGTACAGTATCGACACGCGGACGGCGATAATCCCACAGACGGAAACCGTCAGATTGCCGTAACTGTCAACGACGGCACGGATGATAGCGCGGCGGCGATGACAATGATCAACGTTGATCCGGTCAACGATCCGCCGGTTCTGACCGGTGACTTGACGGCCACTGTAGACGAGGCCGGCACCTACACAATCCAGGCTGCGGACCTGGGTTACACGGACGCGGATGATGTGGATGCCGGAGTGACGTTCACTACCAGTGCCGCGGTCAACGGCAAGATCCAGGTGGGCGGTGTGGATGCTTTGACCTTTACCGGCGCCCAGCTGACGGCCGGCCAGGTGGCCTTTGTGCATGACGGCAGCGAGACCGTGACCGCGTCGTTCGATGTCAATGTAGAAGACGGCAACGAGGATGCCAGCGCCCCGGCAGACAGCACGTTCAATTTCACGGTGACGCCGGTCAACGATGCGCCGGATTTGGATAATTCGGGTGCGGCGACTCTCACGACGATCAATGAAAACGAATTTGACAATACAGGTGACCTGGTTGCCGATATCATTGCCAGTGCGGGCGCAGACCCGATTGTAGACGCGGACGCAGGCGCGGTAGAAGGTATTGCCGTGGTCAGTGTCGATAATGCGAACGGAACCTGGCAGTACTCGACAGACGGGGGTAGTTCCTGGACTTCCTTCGGTACCGTGTCTGTCGGCTCGGCTGTCGTGCTGGACGATTCGGCCAACGACCGGATTCGCTTCGTACCGGGTGTCAACTATAACGGGACGGCACTGATCTCCTACCGCGCATGGGATCGAACGGACGGCAACCCCAGCGGTACGACCGGTGTTGATGCCTCGGTAAGCGGCGGGGCAACACCTTTCAGCACAGCTTCGGAAACGGCTTCACTCACGATCACTCCGGTTGAAATCGTGCTGCACATAGCCTCGGAAGGAGATGTGTCGGGCAGTGGGGTGTCCGGGCTGGATGCGTGGTCGGTCAGCGAGGCACTTGCCTTTGGCGGCCCACTTGTTTCCTTCGAACCCGGTACCACCGATGGCACGCTCTCGTCATTGTTCGATCTGGATAGTTACGCAGACAAGGCGGTCAGCATCAATGCGATGCATGTCGTAAGTTCGAACATCACAGTGGGCGCAGGCGGCAACACCGTCGATCTTCTCAAGGAAGACGTGTTGTTTGCCATTTCGGAAAACTCGGTCACCTTCACCGGAGACGACTCGGTAGGCATTTTGGTCTCCAAAAAGGACGTGATCCGCTTCCGTCCGAATGACGGGACCTTCGAAATTGTTTTGGACGATGTGGCGCCAACCTCTATCGAGGGACTGAGCCTGGTCGAAGCGAACACCTCCTTTGCCGATGGGACGACGCTAACGGCAGGCTCGTTTCTGATAAATTCGGCCACCCAAAACGAGATTGACTACCTTCTGCCTATCGGCGCCGGAGCAGGGGTGGATCCCGGTGCGCCGGTCTTGTTCTTCAATGGTCAAGATATCGGGGTAGGCGCCGCGTCGATTTATCTCAGCGGCATCGACCTGATCGAAGACGACGTCAGCCCTGGCGGCACCACGCTGCAATCCGGCCAGATTTTGCTCACCCTGGATGGGGCTGATAGCGACGTTGGAGATAACAACATCACGGTAACCGCCAATGATATTTTCTATGTGACCCTGACCAAGACGACGTTGGGCTCGGGTGTCACAGAGGGGACCGCAACGCTGTTTGCAGAAGGAGCGGACATCAATATAGACACGGCCGACGAACAGGTAAACGCGCTTTCGTTTGATGCCGAGTTCGGTATTCAAAGCATCGACCCTACGATCGATCTGCCCGGAGCAGCCGTCAACTATAGTGAAAACGACCCGGCGATGATCATCGATGGGACGGCCAGCCTGGTCGATGGTGACTCGGCAGATCTGGAGGGTGGACAGCTCCGGGTCGATTTAGCAGCGGGCGGTTCGACCAATGATCGCCTGGCGGTACGAAACCAGGGTGCCGGCCTCGGCCAGGTCGGTGTGTCGGGAAGCACCGTCAGCTTCGAGGGAACAGCCATTGGCACGCTGACCGGCGGCAGCGGCACGATGCCGCTGGTGATCACCTTCAACTCCAGCTCCAGCGTCGCGGCAGTGCAGGCCGTGATGCAGAACATTACCTACGAAAATGTTTCGGAAGCCCCGTCCACAGTTGCGCGAACTTTCCGCTTTGCACTTACCGACGGCGACGGCGGTGAGAGCAACGTGGTTACAGATACAATCAACGTGACGGCGGTTAACGACGCGCCGGTGTTGGCGGACGATAATCCCGTGTTGACGGCAGTTGCCGAGGACGATTTTACGTCGGCGGGCGACAATGTGGCGGCTATTGTGATTGACGGTTCGATCACGGATGTTGACGGGGTTGCCATCGAGTCGATCGCGATCACCGCAGTGGACGATACCAACGGCACCTGGCAGTATTCGACCGACAACGGCGGGACGTGGAGCAATGTTGACGACGGTTCCCTGGCCGTTGGCCACGCCCTGCTGCTCGACGGCACCTTGAGCGGAGCGGTTACGCAGAAGCTGCGCTTCGTTCCGAACGCCGATTACGCCGGCACGGCGACCTTTACGTTCCGTGCCTGGGATCAGACCACCGGCATCGCCGGCAGTTACGCTGACACGAGTAGCAGCGGTGGCGATACCGCTTTTTCGAGCGCCACCGATACGGCCCAGGTGACAGTGCTTTCACTAACCGTCGTCAATACGAACGACAATGGCTCCGGGTCCCTGCGGCAGGCGATTCTCAATGCCAACAGCACGAGTGGGACAGGCACCATCGTATTCGATATCCCCGGTGCCGGTCCGCACACGATCTCGCTCTCTACGGTTCTCCCGACCATCACCGATGCTGTAATTCTGGACGCGACCACCCAAACTGGCTATGCCGGCACGCCGATCATCGAATTGAATGGTGCCGCGGCAGGCGCGGGGAACGGTTTGACCCTGGCGGCCGGCAGTGACGGCAGCACGATCCGCGGCCTGGTGATCAACCGCTTCGACGACCACGGGATCCTCATTGTTTCAGACAACAACAAAATTGAAACCAACTATATCGGCACCAACGTTGCGGGGGATACAGTTCTTGGCTTTGGCAATACCGAAAAAGGAATCCGCATGGAGGGCGGAGCGTCGAATAACACCATCGGCGGATCAAAAGCGGCCGTGCGCAACATCATCTCCGGAAACGATGACGGAATCTCTGTGGCCGGTGCCGGCACATCGTTCAATGTGATTCAGGGCAACTATATCGGGACGGACGCGTCGGGCACGGTCGATCTGGGCAACCTGGACGACGGCATCGTAATCTATGATGATGCATCTGATATCACTGTAGGTGGAGATGCAATGGGAGAAGGCAACCTCATCTCTGGTAACAAGAGTGATGGTGTCCAGGTTGGTTCAGCAAGTTCCACCGTTACCAATATAACGATTCAAGGCAATCTGATCGGTACGGATGTGACCGGGACATCTGGGATTGCAAACACACAGGCCGGCATCGACATTGAAAATGGGCAGAGTTCTTTATTAATCGGGGGTACGGCTGGCAATGCCGGCAATACGATTGCCTTTAATGGCGAACGTGGGATCGAAGTGGGGACTGGTGTTACAAGTACCTCCATGCTTGCCAACGCTATCTTTGCCAATACGGACTTAGGAATCGACTGGGGTGTTGATGGCGTAACGGCCAACGACATTGATGATGCCGACTCCCTGCAGAACTATCCGGTGCTGGCGTCTGCCGGGACCGACGGTTCGAACATTACCATCACTGGAACGCTCAACAGCACCGCCAGCACCACCTTTCGGGTCGAATTTTTCGCCAGTGCGGCAGCCGATCCAAGCGGCTACGGAGAAGGCCAGACCTATCTCGGCTTCACCAGCGTGACCACCGATGCCGGCGGCGATGCCACGTTCAGCGCTGTACTTTCCGCCACGGTTGCCTCGGGACAGTTCATCACCGCCACAGCCACGGTTGACCTCGGCGGCAACACTTACGGAGATACTTCGGAGTTCGCTCAGAATGTTATGGCCAACCAGGTGCCGACGGTAAACCTTGACGTTGATGACAGCTCGACCGCGGGCGGAAACGATTATCAATTCACGTTTACCGAGGGAGACGCTGCGACGGCGATCGCCGACAGTGATACGGATGTGGCAGATGTGGATTCAACTACCTTTGCCAACGTGATGCTGGCCGTAAGCGGACTACTTGACGGCAACTCGGAAGAGCTGGTGCTGGACGGCGATACGTTTGCATTGGCCACGGCAGAAACGGGCCATGACACGACGGGCGGGAATTATCACGTGGTGATAACTACGGGCGCCGGCACGGCCACGGTGACAATCACCAAACAGGGCGGCGGCACGTTTACCGAGCTGGAAACCGAAACACTGATCGAGGCGGCGCAGTATCGGCACGCGGACGGTGATAATCCCACAGACGGAAACCGTCAGATTGCCGTAACTGTCAACGACGGCTCGGATGATAGCGCGGCGGCAACGACAACGATCAACGTAGATCCGGTCAACGACGCGCCGGTGGTCGATACCGCGACGCTGACCATCAACGAAGGCCAGACCGTAACCCTGGGCGGGGCCAACTTCGGCATTACCGATCCGGATGACACCACCTTCACCTACACGGTCAGCGGTATTTCCGGCGGATACTTTCAGCTGAGCAGTGCGGCCGGTACGCCGATCACCACCTTTACCAGTGCGAATCTGACCGGCGGCGTGGTGCAGTTTGTACACGACGGCAACGAGACGGGTCCGGCCTTCAGCGTAACGGTCAATGACGGCGATACCGACTCCAACACCCTGGCGGCGACCGTGACCTACACAGGGGTCAATGATGCGCCGGTGGTCGATACCGCGACACTGACCATCAACGAAGGCCAGACCGTAACCCTGGGCGGGGCCAACTTCGGCATTA
>CAZYGG010000001.1:0-10251 GCA_964647585.1 uncultured Desulfobacterales bacterium | reverse complement strand
CGGTCAATGACGGCGATACCGACTCCAACACCCTGGCGGCGACCGTGACCTACACGGCCGTCAACGATGCACCCGCCAACTCAGTGCCGGGAGCACAGACGACACTCCTCAATACGGCTCTGGTGTTCTCGACCGGCAGTGGCAACCTGATTTCGATCAGTGACGTGGATGCTGGAACCGTACAAGTCTCCCTGACGGCCACCAACGGCACCGTCACTCTGGCCGGAATCGGTGGTCTCACTTTTACTACCGGAGACGGAACAGCCGATGTCGCCATGACCTTCACCGGAACGGTCGCCAGCATTAACACAGCGATGGATGGGATGAGTTTCGGTCCCACAGCGGCCTACACCGGCGGCGCGAGCCTCCAGATCATTACAAATGATCAGGGCAACACGGGTACCGGTGGCCCCTTGGGCGACACGGACGCGGTTACAATTACGGTCAATGCGACCAATACGACGCCGACGGCAACCAACCTGAATGCGGCCGAGAACTATACGGAAGACATCCTGCTGGATCTGACTGATATTGTAGTTACGGATGCGGAGAGCGCCAATGTCACCGCTACCTTGACGTTGTCGGATGCGGCGGCGGGTTCTTTGAGTACCGGTACATCCGGTGCAGTGACCTCGACCTTCGTTGGGGGTGTCTGGACAGCCTCGGGTGCGATTGCCGATGTGAATACCCTTCTGGCCGGTGTGACCTTTACCCCGGCCCTTGACTACAACAGCAACTTTAACATTGCTACGAGCGTCGATGACGGGATAGCGGCGGCGATCACCGGCACCAAGGCGATGACCGGTACGGCGGTCAACGATGCACCTACGGCGACGAACCTGAGCGCCCCGGAGAGTTACACCGAGGACACGGTGCTGAATCTGACCGATATCGTGGTCAGTGATGCTGACAGTTCCATTGTAACGGTGACGCTGACGTTGTCGGATGTGGCGGCGGGTTCTTTGAATACCGATACATCCGGTGCCGTGACCTCGACTTTCGTTGGCGGTGTCTGGACGGCCTCGGGTGCAATTGCCGATGTGAATACCCTTCTGGCCGGTGTGACCTTTACCCCGGCCCTTGACTACAACAGCAACTTTAACATTGCCACGAGCGTCGATGACGGGATAGCGGCGGCGATTACCGGCGCCAAGGTGATGACCGGCACGGCGGTCGATGATGCTTCCGTGCTTGCGGTGGACAACAACCCCGTCAACGAGGACAACAATGCTACCGGTAATGTGCTGACCAACGATTCTGATGTGGACGACACCCTGACCGTGGCCTCTTTTCAGGTCAACGGCGATGCCGCCACTTACGGGGCCGGTAACCTCGCTACCATCGCCGGAGTCGGCAACATCGTAATAAACACTGACGGCAGCTACACCTTTACCCCGGTGGCCGACTGGAACGGCAGTGTGCCCCAGGTTACTTACACGACCAACACAGGCAGCAACAGCACCCTCGATATCACCGTTACCGCGGTCGATGATGCTCCCCCGCCGACACTGCCTGTGGATGACAATGATCCCGACCCCATAACTCCGCCTGAGCCCGAACCAGAGCCGGAAACACCGCCGGAAGAGCCAACTACCGTGGAACCCGAAGAAGAAGCTTCGCCAGAAGACGATGCCTTGAATGAAGAGGATTCGGGTGCTACTGTAACGGAGGCGCCACCGGCAAACACCAGCACTGGAGCCATCGCTTCACAACAGAGAATTGTCTCGAACGCGCTGCGTGGATTTATGCAACGGAACCTCCGGAGTATGAACCTTGAACAGGGAGAGGATATCGAACTCAATGAACAACGAGCGGGTGCGGCCGAGACCCAACAACCGGCCTGGTCTGTTGCCCAGGTCCGGACGGTGTCACAATCCTTTAGTACCCGGCTGACTGAATTGGGTATTCAGGCGGTGCGCGCCCTTGATTTCCTGGAAAACTCGCTGGACGGGCTGAAAGAAGAAGCAGAAGGCGAGATCGAGCTCAATAAGGTCGCGGCAAGCTCCGCCATTGCCGTAACGACCGGTCTCTCCGTGGGGTATGTGGCCTGGCTGCTGCGCAGCGGCGTACTGCTCAGTTCTTTGCTCTCTTCCATGCCGGCCTGGCGGATTCTGGACCCGCTGCCGGTGCTGGCCGGCAGGATGGACGATTTCGATGAGACCGATGAAGAATCCCTGGAATCCATCATCGAGCAGCCGTCGCCGCCGTCTGCCGATGACGACCCGGAAGATGCGTCTGCCTCTGCGGACGTGAAGGAAACGTAAATTATGGGATGGTTGAGCGTCAAATTCCGCGTGGTATCAGGAATGGTCGGCCTGTTGATCAGCCTCATCTTTCTGGCGCTCTATCTCGGCATCATTCCGGACCGGATCGGCGCGGTTCGCGAGGGACGCGCGTCCCTGGCCGAAGCCGTTGCGGTACACTGCGCGGCCCTGGTGATGCGGTCCGACTTTCAGCACCTGGAAGCCGACCTGGACCTGATTGTAAAAAGAAATCCCGGTCTGCATTCCCTGGCCCTGCGACGGACGGATGGCCGCAGCCTGATTTCGATCGGTGATCACGAGGGGCTCTGGCAACCCATGGAAGCAAAATTTACGAAAGCCAACCAGATCCGGGTCCCCATATCCGACGGCCGGCAAAAATGGGGGCAGCTGGAGCTGCGCTTCGAGCCCCTGCGAGGAGAAGGTTTCAAGGGGATGCTTCAAATTCCATGGGTCCAGATCGGGCTGTTCCTCGGGCTGGGATGTTTTGTCGCCTTTTACCTGTATCTGGGCAGAGTGCTGCGTCAACTGGACCCCTCCCAGGCCATCCCCGGACGGGTGCGGGCCGCCCTGGACACCATGGCAGAGGGTTTGCTGGTCGTTGACCCGAAGGAACAAATCGTACTCGCCAACAAGTCTTTTGCCGACATGTTTGAAAAATCGCCGGAGAAGTTTCTCGGCCACAAGGCCGGAGAATTGCCCTGGATCGACACGGAAGGAAATAAAATAGAAAAGGAAAACCGTCCGTGGATCCAGGCCCTGGAACAGGGAGAGCTGCAGACAAACAAAATGTTGCGGCTGCAGATTTCGGACGATGAGTGGCGGACCTTCAATGTCAACTGCGCACCGGTGATGGGTTCCGCTGATAAATGTGCGGGGGTGCTCATCAGCTTCGACGATGTGACGCTGCTCGAGAAAAAAGAGATCGAACTGCGCAAATCCAAGGAAGAAGCGGAAACCGCCAACCAGGCCAAGAGTGTGTTTCTCGCCAGCATGAGCCACGAAATCCGCACCCCTATGAATTCCATTCTCGGTTTCACGGAGATTCTCAAACGCGGTTATGCCCACAGCAAGGAAGAGACCCGCAAGCACCTCAACACCATTCATTCCAGCGGCAAAAACCTGCTGGCCCTGATCAATGACATCCTGGACCTGTCGAAAGTCGAGTCCGGCCACGTCGAGGTGGAAAAAACCTGGGCCGAACCCCACCGGATTGCCCAGGAAGTCATTCAGACCCTGAAAGTCCAGTCGGAAGAAAAAGGAATTTATCTCCACTTCATTGCCAAGAGTGCGCTGCCGCAAAAAATTGAAACTGATCCGGCGCGCTTCCGGCAGATTGTTTTCAACCTGGTCGGAAACGCCATCAAGTTTACGGAAACAGGCGGTGTGACGATTGGCCTGCGCTTCGAGGAAAACCGCCAGGGGTCCCGCCTGGTTGTCGATGTCACTGACACCGGCATCGGCATCCCGAGCGACCAGTTCGAGAGCATTTTCGACCCCTTTACCCAGGCGGATTCCTCGGTCACCCGCCGTTTCGGCGGAACGGGTCTCGGCCTTTCCATCAGCCGTAAATTTGCCCGCATGCTGGGTGGCGATATCCGGGTGTCCAGTCGGCCGGGAAAGGGCAGCCGGTTCAGGGTTTTCCTGTCTGCCGGAGACACGACATCGATTCCTTTCCTCCAACCCGAGGAGATGGCGTTGACCCTGGAAGAGGCCGAAAAAGAAAACCCGGCCCGATGGCGGCTGAACAGTGCGCGCGTCCTGGTTGTGGAAGACGGCCTTGAAACCCGGGAACTCCTTCGGCTGTTGCTCACCGAGGCGGGCGTTGACTTTTACGAGGCGGAAAATGGGCTGGAGGGTGTTAAAAAAGCGACCGCCGAACCCTACGACGTCATTTTGATGGATGTAAACATGCCGGTTATGGACGGCTTTACCGCTGCGGGGAAAATGAGGCAGAACGGCGTAAAGTCAGCGATCATCGCCATGACCGCCAACGTCATAAAAGGCTTTGAGCAGGATTGCCTGGAGGCGGGATACTCAGGGTACCTGCCCAAGCCCATCGACATTGATCAGTTGATGCAGTTGATGGCGGATCTCGTGGGCGGCGAGCAGGTCCCGGAAACGGGCGCTGCGTCTCCCGGCCCTGCCGCACTGCCGGAAACCGCTCCCGTGGATAAGAATAGCGCACCGCAGCGTCCCCTTGTATCGAGTCTGCCGGTCAGTAACCCGGAGTTTCAGAAAATCATTATCCATTTTGATTCCCAGCTTCGCGACAGGCTGCAATCCGCGGTCAAGGCCCGGATCCGGGGTGACCTTGCCGAAATAGCCGCCTTCGCTCACTGGCTCAAAGGAGCAGGCGGTACCGTGGGTTTCGATGAATTTACCAAGCCGGCCAGACAGCTGGAACTGCTGGCAAATGAAGGGGGCAACGCATCTGAAATGAACGCAGCCTGGACCGCTATTCGCAAGCTGGCCGCTCGCCTCGCGGCCTCTCTAAATGACCTGACGGCATCTGCGGATACCGGGACCGGAGACGTAGCGCCGCCGGCTCCGGAAGACGCCCCTTTATCTGCCCCCACTCCGGGTGCCGCCGTTAAACCTTTTATTTCACGGTATGCGGAGCTGCCTGAATTTAAACCGATTATTGACCTTTTCATCGAAACGCTCGATGATAACATGCCAAAAATGGAGCAGGCCTATGCGCAGGAAGATTGGGAACAGCTGGCATCCCTGTCGCACTGGCTGAAAGGGTCAGGGGGTACCGTGGGCTTTGATCAGTTCACGAAACCGGCCGCGGAGCTCGAAAAATTCGCCCGGGCTCAGCAGGCGGACCAGGCCGGCGGAGTGCTGGATCAGGTAAAGCGGCTGAAGAACGCGGCCCTGCCGCCGGATGCCGACGGCGGAAACGACCCGGAGACGGCATCAATCATCTAACCGAAGGCTTTACCCAGGGCACACGCGAGAACCTATGACGGAATCGAAATCGCAAGACATCAAGTCGGAATCGATGCAGTCGCTGCTTGATGCAAAAATTATGATGGTTGATGACGAGCCAACCACCATGGCGGTGATCCGCTCTTTTCTGCAGGCGGATGGATATCAAAATTTTACCCTGGTTGACGACGCGACTCAGGCATTGACCATGCTCGGGGAAAAGCGCCCGGATCTTTTGCTGCTGGATCTCATGATGCCCGAGGTGTCCGGGTTCGATATTCTGAAAGCGGTGCGGGCGTCCTCGAAATTCCAACACCTTCCCGTGATCATACTGACATCATCGGAGAAGACGGAAGACAAGCTAAACTGCCTGGATCTGGGCGCGACCGATTTCCTGGGCAAACCGGTCGATCCCAGTGAGCTCAGGCTGAGAGTGCGCAACACCCTTGCGGCTAAAGCATACCTGGATCAACTGGCCTATTACGACCGTCACACCAGTCTGCCCAACCGTCACACCTTCTTTGAGCATCTTGATTGGGCCCTGAGATGGGCGCGGCAGGCTGGAAACCGACTCGCCGTGTTGAGTATCGAACTGGACCAGTTCGATACCATTAGCAACACCGTCGGGTTGCTGGCCGGGGACGAAGTCCTGCGCAAGGTCGCTCAACGCCTTCAGACGGTGGTCCGTAAAGAGGATCCCCGGGGCCGCTCCGATCTGGAGAAAAAGACCGATGTCTACCTTTCGCGTTTCGAGGGCAGTATTTTTTCGCTTCTGCTGCATCCTTTGCCCAAAGCAGAAACAGCCGCAATGATGGCCCGGCACATCCTCAAGTTAATCAGAAAGCCGCTGGTCATAGAAGATCGCGAGGTCTACCTGACGGCCAGTGTCGGCATTGCGACATATCCGGGTAAGAACGTGGACGCTGTCGGGTTAATGCGGCAGGCCTCAAGTGCCAGAAATTATGTAAAAGCGCGGGGTGGCAATGCGTTTGAATTTTCCTCGCGAAAAATTGGTCAGCAGTATCGCAAACGCTTGAATTTGGAATCCGGGCTCCGCAAGGCGATCGAAAAGCACGAATTGTTCCTGCTTTACCAGCCCCGGGTGGATACCTTAACGGGGGCCATCGTCGGCGCTGAGGCGCTGGTTCGCTGGAAAAGGGATGATGGCCGCATCGTCTCGCCGGTTGAGTTCATCCCGGTGGCCGAGGAAACCGAACTCATCATTCCCATTGGAACGTGGATTCTTTACAAGGCCTGCATGCAATTGGCGAAATGGCATCGGCAAGAAAATATGCCGATCGGTATATCGGTCAATTTGTCCACCATCCAGTTCCTGGATCCAAGGCTGCCGAAGGTTGTTGAGAAAATCATCGCAAAATCCGGAATCGATCCGCAATTTCTGACACTCGAGCTTACCGAAAGTATTATGATGGACGCTGTCGAGGAAAAAATCGACATCCTGCGACAACTCAAATCCCTGGGCTTGGCCCTGGCCGTCGACGATTTTGGTGTGGGTTTTTCTTCGTTGAATTACCTTAGAAGGCTTCCGGTGGATGAGCTGAAAATCGACCAGTCTTTTATACGGGATTTGTTCGAGGAAGACAACAGCCTGGCCCTCGCTTCCTCAGTGATTTATCTGGGAAAAAATTTGGGTATGCTGACCGTTGCCGAAGGCGTTAGGAACAAAAAACAGCTCGACTTCCTGAAGCAGCAGCGCTGTGACCTGTTTCAAGGGGAATTATGCAGTATGCCGATTCCGAGCTCCGAACTTGAGCAGCTTTTTCACAGCGCGAATCGTCAGCGACATGAGCGCGCTGCAGAAAAAGATTGAAAAGCGGATCAGGTTAAAGGTTGAAGGCTGAAGACTGATAAAACCGTAAAAAGTGCCAAAGCCCGTCACTCCGGCGAAGGCCGGAGTCCAGAAGTACCTGAAATCACTGGATCCCGGCCTTCGCCGGGATGACAAAATAGGGGAAGATTCGACTTTTTACGAGTTCATCAAGACTGAAGGTAAAGGCGCTGTGAAATATCCGGAATCAGAACTTCTTTTGAAATCAAAATTGGTATTGATGGACAAATGGCCTGAAATATTATAAAAGTTGACTTATGATTGCCAAATTCAAATCAAACCTGTTTCTGATAACTGTCATCGGGCTCCTGGCCGTCAGCCCGGCTGTCTCCCATTCGCTGGAAGTTCAGGCAGTGACCATTCCCAGCGCGGACATCACGCTTTCCTTTGTTGTTTCCGGAAAAATCGCCGAGATTCTCGTCAAAGAAGGCGACACCGTGGAAAAAGGTGCGCTGCTGGCTTCGTTGCATGATGGCCCCGAAAGAATTCAAACCGAGCAGTTGAAGATTCAGGCCGCGGACAAGACCCGCATCCTGTCGGCAAAGGCGGAACTGGCCCAGAAAATGGTGGACCTGGAAAAGCTCGATGCGGCCAGGCAAAAAGGTGCGGTCAGCGACTGGGAAGTCGCGCATATGAAGCTGAGCGTCCGGATGGCGAAGCTTTCTCTCCAGGCGGCGAAAATCGAACAGGAGCAGTTTCAGCGCCAGTATTCCCAGGCCGTCCAACAGCTTGAACGCATGCGCATCGTGTCCCCGATTCCGGGGCGCGTAGAAAAAGTCTCCATGGAGGCCGGCGAAGGCGTTGAAAAACTCGGGCCGGTGGTTCAACTGGTCCGGGCCGATCCGCTCTGGCTCGATGTCCCGGTTCCACTGCCCCAGGTAAAGCAGCTGGTTGTGGGGCAAAAGGCCGTGGTCCTGTTTCCGGGTGAACCAACCGGTAAATCAACGGATGGTCGCATTGTCTACATCTCGTCCGTCGCCGATGCGGCCAGCGACACCCTGCGGGTCCGTATCGAAGTGAGCAATCCTTCCGATCGTCCGGCAGGCGAGCGGGTGATCGTCGGCTTTCCACAGATTCGAAGCGGCAAGGGTGCGGGCACTTCCCAAAATTGAAGACGATGAGCGAACTGCAGCAAACCGACGGACCTTTCACCAGGGTTCTCACGCGGGTGCTAGCCAGGCAGTGCCGACAGGTACAGGCGGCCGGTGGCGCAATGCTTCGTCAAGCCGAAGAGAATCGCCTGGCCATCCTCGCGGCTTTTCCACCGTCCGATACCGAGAACACCCTGCCCCAATGGCTCGCCTCTGTCTTGAACGTCTGCCTGGAAGTCCTGTCCAGCGGAAAAGCGGCGATTGTGCCGGAATCCCCGCAACCGGGATCAGGCGGCCAGCCCCGCAGCCATATCATTGTCATTCCGATTAAAAAAAAGAAAATTGTCCGGGCGGTGGCGGTATTTCTGGTCCCGGAGGAAAACCCCCGGAAGCTGGAGGCTTTAAAAAAGCAGCTGGGAACCACCTCGCTTCTACTCGATTACTGCGAAGTTTACCTGACCCTGGAAAAGCACCGGAAGGCAATCGATCGCCTGGCCCTGGCCCTGGGCGTTATTTCGGTGTGCAACCAATCCGGCCATTTCACGAGCACCGCCATGGCCCTGTGCAACGAGCTTGCCGAAAAATTGAGATGCCACCGCGTCAGCCTCGGCGTTCTGGAGGGACGCTACGTCCGCGTCCGCGCCATGAGCCGGACCGATACGTTTCACCGGGAGATGAAGCTGACCCAGGACATCGAGGCGGCCATGGAGGAGTGTCTGGACCAGGACCTGGAAATCATTCGTCCGGCAGCCGAGGACGCCACCTACGTCAGCCGCGCCGCCGGGGAACTTTCCCAGCGGCAGGGTCCATCCGCCGTGCTCTGCGTGCCGGTCCGGCGAAACGGCGGCGTGTCCGCCGTCATCACCCTGGAGCGATCTGCGGACCGGCCGTTCACAAACCTGGAAGAGATCGAGGCCGTCCGGCTGGCCTGCGACCTGTGCGCCCCCCGGATCATGGACCTGCGGGAAAATGCGCGGTGGTTCGGTGCCCGCATGGCCGGCGCGGTTCGTAAAAAAGCGGGGACGATCTTCGGACCGCAGCACACGGCAATGAAGCTGTGGGCCGTCATCCTTTTTTGCATCGCCATGTTTCTCGTGTTCGCCAGCGGGGAATACCGCGTGGATGCCCCGTTCACCTTCGAGGCCTCGATTCAGCAAGCCGTTGTAGCCCCGTTCGACTCGTATATCAAAAGCGTTCACGTGGATCCCAGCGACGCGGTAAAAGCTGGTCAAACTGCGTTGGGCGAGCTGGAGACTGCCGATTTGCGCCTCGAACTGGCCGCGCTCAAGGCTCAGCAGCAGGGGCATCGGAAGCAGCGGGCGGCATCGATGCGCGACGGGAAGACGTCCGAAGCCCAGATGGCAGCGGCTCAGATCGAAAAGCTGGCGGCCGAAATTCGCCTCATCGAACGCCATATCGAACAGGCCACTCTGGTTGCGCCGATTTCCGGGTGGCTCGTTTCGGAAGATCTCAAGCGGAAGCTGGGGGCCCCGGTGGAAGCTGGCGACGTTCTCTTTGAAATTGCCCACATCGAATTGCTGCGGGCCGAGCTTTACGTGCCGGGAGAATCGATCGCGCTGGTGAATCTCGGCCAGGCCGGGGAATTGGCAGCCGTCGGCCATCCGGATCGGAAAATTCGGTTTGTGGTGGAGCGCATCACGCCCCTGGCCGAGGTGGTCAACCAGGTCAATTCATTTCGGGTGCGGGCCCGTTTACTCGACAGGCCTAAATGGATGCGGCCGGGCATGGAAGGTCTGGCCCGGATCGATGTGGGCAAAAAACGCTATGTCTGGATCTGGACCCATCGGGTGACCGATTGGCTCAGGATGAAGCTGTGGCTATAGTGTTGTGTCCCACAAATTTGTAATAATAGGTGTTGTTTCTTCCTTTCGGTCATTATGATTTGCTCTTTTGTTTGCGGCGTTCGCCTTGAGAACATTCCGAGCTTCGAAATTGCGGCGTTCGCCTTGAGAACATTCCGGATTTCGGATTTTTCATCACTTTAAAGCATTGTTGCGGCAACGCCATTACATAAGAAACTTATAGGACACAGCAATAAGGTAGGTTGGCGGTGACTGAAACACGCCCGACATTTATTGAATCCTGGTACCGGGTG